>NZ_CATKIF010000022.1:0-593162 GCF_949752865.1 Burkholderia sp. IT-111MI5
TCTGCGAGGAACTTCGTGTTTCTCAGCAGCGCTGCGTTTTCAGCAGCAGAGAAGTGAGATTATGAACCGTGTTTCGCAGCTCGTCAACAACTTTTTAACTGCTTCGTTGCGACTGCGGGGTTCATCTTCCTGCGCCAGCCGTGCACCCAACCTGCTGCACACCACCGACTTCGCTTCCCCTCTTCCGCGCCGCGTTTCCGTTAGCGCGAAAGAGGCGTGATTCTATGCACCCCGCGTCGATCGCGCAAGGGGTTTCGCAAAAAATATATGACCCCGCACGCTGCCGCGTGCGGCGTCATATATAGAAGCAACGAAACGGTCAGGCCTCGCGCACCTGCCGTGCGACGATCTCCATATAGTGATCGAGATCCGGCGTCACCTTCCCTGCTTCCTTCGCCGTATCGTCCCAGCGGCGCAGGCGCAGCGCGTCCTCCGCAAACGGACGCCGCAGGAACGCCCCCGTCTCCTCTTCGCTGAAGATGCCGCCCTGCAGCGCGAGGCTGCGCACCGAGTCCGGCGACAGGCTCTCGAAGTAGCCGGCGTCCGTGCGGCACAGGCAGCGCTTCGCATCGACGTGCAGCCGGATCGGTTCCAGCACCGCGTCGGAAAACAGCGGTCGCAGAAACGGCAGCACGTAATACTGATGCAGATCGTCGATCCCGCGCGCGCTCGGCGTCTCGCCCTGGCGATTCAGCAGATGCCCGAGATCGTGCAGGAACGCCGCCGCAACCAGCGCTTCGTCAGCCCCCGCTTCTTCCGCCAGCAATCCGCTCTGCAACGCATGCTCGAGCTGCGTGACGGGCTCTCCGCTATAGGCCACATGGCCGTGCTCGCGATACAGCCCGTGGATCTCTTCCACCGTCAATGCCATTCGCTCACTCCCAAGGCAGCGAAAACGTCTTCAGGTTCGTGAAGCTCTTCATCGCCTCCTGAACACCTTCCTTGTAACCGAGCCCCGAATCCTTGATCCCGCCGAACGGCGACAACTCGATCCGGTATCCGGGCACTTCCCATACATTCACGGTGCCGACGTTCAGCTCGTTCACGAACCGCACGACAGCCGCCGTGCTGTCCGTACAGACGCCCGACGACAGCCCGAACGCGGTTCCGTTGCTGATCCGGATCGCGTCGTCGATCGTGTCGAACGTGATGACGGGCGATACGGGACCGAAGGTCTCCTCGCGCACGATCGTCATCGACGGATCGACGTTGTCGAGCACGGTCGGCGCATACAGCGCGCCGCGCCGCACGTTGCCGGTCAGCAGGCGCGCACCCTGCGCAACCGCCTCGTCGACCCGCGCCTCGAACAGCCGCGCCGCCGCCTCGTCGATCACCGTGCCCATTTCGTTCGCCGGATCGAACGGATCGCCGTACTTCCACGCGCGCGTCTTCTCGACGAGCAGCTCGGTGAACGCGGGCGCGATCGAGCGCTGCACCAGCATCCGCTTGACGGCCGTGCAGCGCTGGCCCGAATTCCGGTACGAACCGAGCACCGCCAGCGATGCCGCACGTTCGAGATCGGCGTCTTCGAGAACGATCAGCGGGTCGTTGCCGCCCAGCTCCAGCACGATGCGCCGGTAGCCGGCCCGCGCGACAATCGCCTTGCCGATCGCAACGCCGCCGGTGAAGGTGATCAGCGATGCATGCGGATGCGTAACGAGTTCGTCCGCGATCTCGCGCGGATCGCCGGTCAGCACCTGCAGCATCGGCCCCGGCAGTCCGGCCTCATACAGCAGATCGGCCAGATAGAACGCCGACAGCGGCACCTTCTCCGACGGCTTCACGATCACGCGGTTGTTGGTCGCGATCGCCGGCGCGATCTTGTGCGCAACCTGGTTCATCGGATGATTGAACGGCGTGATCGCGACGATCACGCCGTCGAGCGGCTGCCGCTGCGAGAACACGCGCCGCGCCTTGCCGTGGGGCGTCAGGTCGCACGAGAAACTTTGTGCGTCGTCACGCAGCGCCTCGACCGCCGCGAACTTCAGCACGTCGGCAACGCGGCCGATCTCGTAGCGGGAATCCTGTTTCGACAGCCCGGATTCGAGCGTGATCAGGTCGGACGCTTCCTCGGTGCGCTCGCGCAGCAGCGCGGCCGCGCGTTCGAGGATCTGCGAACGCTCGTAGCGCGTGAGCTTCGGCCGGTAGGCCATCGCGTAATCGAACGCTGCGCGCACGTCGTCGACGCTGGCGAGCGGCGCGGTACCGACCCGCGCGCCCGTATAAGGATCGTCGATATCGAAGGTGCGCTCGCGTGTCGCGCACGTGCCGCACCAGCGCAGCGCCTCGGCGCGAAACTCGGGATGGTCTTGCCGGGGGTGGGCCATCATGTCGCGATCCGGTTCAGCACGAAATCGAACACGTCGAAGTTGCGCGGGCGACGCGCGGGATCGTCCCGCTCGATACGGCGATTGAACAGCAGCGGGACTTCCTGCTCCGACACGCCGCCATGCGAACGCAGCGGCACCGTGAGGCCCGACAAGTCGTGTTCGCGCTCGCGCGTACCGAGCGTCATGTCGCGGCGGCCGATCACGACGAGATCGCCGATCCGGTCGGCCGGCAGCTCGAAGCGTGCGGCGGCTTCCGCGTTGTCGAGCACGAGCTCGACACCGTCGAGGCCGCCGACGCGCCACATCGCCTCGGCCCGGTCGACGCCTGGCGTCAGGTAGATGGTTGCAAACGAACCGAGCGCGCCGTGGTGCACGACATACGGATCAGTGATCGGCAGGATCACGCGCGCGGCCTGCGCACCGTACCAGCCGTCGAACGTATCCTGCAGATAGACCACGTTCGGGCGGCCGGTCGCGGGATCGTGCTTCGCGTTCATCCCGTGGTCGGCCGTGAGCGCGATCGCCCAGCCAAGCGCGTCGAGCTGCGCGAGGTAACCGTCCATCATCGCGTAGAACGCGTTCGCGCCGGCGCTGCCCGGCTCGCACTTGTGCTGCACGTAGTCGGTGGTCGACAGGTACATCAGGTCGACCTGCCGCGTCTGCGCGAGCCGCACGCCGGCCGCGAACACGAACTCGGACAGCGCCGCGCTGTAGACATCCGGCGACGGAAGGCCGACCCAGTCGAGCACGTCGGCGATGCCGTTTTCCGCGAGATTCGCCTGCGCGGCCTTCTCGGCGGAAAAGCAGATGCCGTTCAGCTGCCAGCCGAGCAACCGGCGCAGCTTGTCCTTCGCCGTCACGACGGCCACCCGCGCGCCGGCGTCGGACGCCGACGCGAGCAGCGTGCCGGCCCGCAGATAGGCCGGGTCGTTCATCATCACTTCGGCGCCGCGCCCGCCGTCGGCGGTCGCGTCCCAGAAATAGTTGCCGCAGATCCCGTGGACCGACGGCGGCACGCCGCAGACGATCGACAGGTTGTTCGGGTTGGTGAAGGTCGGCACGACACAATCGGCACGCCACGCCGTGCCTTCCGCGATCATCCGGTCAATGAACGGCGCGACGCCCGCTTCCACCGCACGTTCGAGATAGTCGTACTCGCAGCCGTCGACACAGACGACGACGGTCGGCTCGACCGGCAGCCGGTAGCACCGGCCGTTGACGTCGACCGAGCGTCCCGCGAGATCCGGCGATACGCCGGCCGCCGACGCTTCATCGGGACGGCGCAATGCGAACGCGGCGTTCATGATGCCGCCCGCGTGCCGCGCGGCACACGCGCGGCGATCAGCAGCAGCGCCGCGAGCGACGCGCCGAGCATCAGCAGCGACAGCGCCGATGCCGGAAGGTAATAACCACGCTCGACCTGGCCGATCACGACGATCGGCACGGTCGCGAAGCCGGGCGGATAAACCGTCAGTGTGGCGCCGAGCTCGCCGAGCGACAGCGCGAAGCCGAGCGCGAGGCTCGCGCGCAGCGCCGGCACGAGTTGCGGCAGCAGCACGCGGCGCAGCACCATCGCTGGTGGCGCACCGAGGCTCGCCGCGGCTTCGCGCAGCACGGTCAGCTCCGGACGCAGCGCGGCGGCCGCGCAGCGATAGCAGAACGGCAGAATCAGCGCGAGCTGCACGAGCACGACGATCGCCGCCGAACTCGACAGGTCGACCGGCTTCTGGTGATACGCGATCAGCACCGCGAGCCCGAGCACGACGCTCGGCACGCCGTTCGGCACCATCACGAGCGCGTCGACGACCGCGCCGAGGCCGCGCCGGTCGCGCCCTTCGAGCGCAAGCGCAAGCCACAGCCCGAGGATCGTGCCGATCGCCGACACACCGAAGCCGATTTCGAGGCTCGTCAGCAGCGCGTCGTATTCCGGCGAGCCGAGCCGCTCGAACCAGCGCAGGCTGTAGCCGGCCGGCAAGATCGTGCCCGACCATCGCGTCGACACGCTCGACAGCGCGACGACGATGACGGGCAGCACGAACAGCCAGAAGCATGCGAACGCGGCCAGCGCAAGCGCGGCGCGCGACGCATGCTTGAGCAGCGCGTCGCTCCAGCCGATCCGGTGGCGCGGCACGGCCTGCCCGATACGGAATTCAGCGGACATCATTCCCTCCCGTCGCACGCCGGTTCACCCGGCGATAAACCGTATACAGCGCCAGCGACAGCGCGAGCATCACGACCGCGCCGGCCGACGCGGTCGGCAGGTCGAGATCGACGGTCGCGCTGCTGTAGATCGCGACCGGCAGCGTCACGAGCCGCGCGCTGCCGAGCACGAGCAGAATCCCGAATTCGTTCAGCGTCAGCAGGAAACACAGCACGGTGCCGGCGGCGATGCCCGGCCATGCGATCGGCAGCACGACGCGGCGCGCGAGCATCCAGCCGGGCGCGCCGAGGCTGCGCGCGGCTTCGATCAGCCGCAGGTCGAGCGTCGCGAACGACGCGAGCGTCGGCCGCACGACGAACGGCGTATAGAATACGGTCTGCGCGAGAATCACGCCGCCGATGCCGAACAGGAAATCGAGCGGGGGATTCTCGAGATGGAACAGGTGCTGCAGCGCGATGCCGATCGACCCTTGCGAGCCGTACAGGAAGATCAGCGTGAACGCGACGAGGAACGACGGAAACGCGACGTACAGTTCCAGGAAGCGCGTGACGAGCGATGCGCCCGGAAACGGCTTGAAGAACAGCAGCGCGGCCAGCAGCACGCCGAACACCGATGCGGTGCCGGCGCTCGCGAACAGCACGCCGAGCGTCGTCAACAGCACGTTGCGCGTGTCGGGGTTGCCGAAGAAGGTCCGGTATGCGGCAAAACTCAGCCCGTGATCACCCGATACGCTCAGCAGTACGAGCCGCACCAGCGGATAGACGACGAGCGGGCCCAGCACGACGACCGCGAGCGCGGCCAGGTGCAGGTCGCCCATGCGCTTGCGGCGCCGCGCGACGGCAGCGTGCGCGGCGGCCGACGCGAGCACGTGCGGCGACAGGCCCGCTTCAGGGCTCGATAAGGACGACATCGTCTGCCTCGCAATGCAGGGAAACGCGCGCACCGCGCTCGGGAGCCGCGCCGCGGCCGCGTTGCATCGTGACGCGCACGGGTTCGTCGGGCGCCGCGTCGATCACGACCGCGATCGACAGGTCCGCGCCCTGCCATTCGACGGACGACACCGTCCCGTGCAGGCCGCCCGCCGCGAGCGGCATCACGGTCAGGCGCTCGGGGCGCACGCACGCGACCTTGTCGCGCACTTCGTGACGCGGATCGCCGAGCGGGAAAATCACGTGCGGCGGCAGCAGGTTCGCCGGGCCGAGATAGCGCGCGACGTAGCCGTCCCGCGGCGCGTCGTACAGCTGCTGCGGCGTGCCGAGCTGCGCGACGCGGCCGTCGCGCAGCAACAGCGCGCGGTCGGACAGCACGAGCGCGTCGTCGCGGTCGTGCGTCACGCAGACGACGGTCAGGTTCGGCAGGCGCTCGTGCAGCGCCTTCAGTTCGCTGCGCACCGACGCGCGCAGGTTGGCGTCGAGCGCCGACAGCGGCTCGTCGAGCAGCAGCACGTCCGGCTCGATCACGAGCGCGCGGGCCAGCGCGACGCGCTGCTGCATTCCGCCCGAAAGCTGCGCGGGCAGGTGGTGGCCCGCATCGCCGAGCTGCACGAGCTTCAGCGCGTCGGCGACGCGTCGCGTCACTTCCGACGACGCCATCCCGCGCGCGCGCAGCCCGAATGCGACGTTCTCGAACACCGACAGGTGCGGGAACAGCGCGTAATTCTGGAACAGCAGACCGAGATTGCGCTTGTGCGGCGGCGCATAGGTCAGGTCGCGTCCGGCAACGGTCAGCGTGCCGGTCAGGCCGTCGGCCTTCACGAACCCGGCGATGAAGCGCAGCAGCGTGGTCTTGCCGCAGCCGCTCTTGCCGAGCACGGTCAGAAATTCGCCGGCGCCGATCGACAGCGACAGATCTTCCAGCACCGTACGTGCGCCGTAGCGCACGTTCAGGTGCTGGATCTGTACGCCGCCCGGCGCGCCGGACCGCAGCGTCGCGTGCGGTTCGGCGGCGCCGAATGCGCCGGGATGGGTCAGGGTGGTTTCCACCGGGTTCATCCTCTTGCTCGCTGATACAGGCGGCGTGCGCCGATCACTTCGGCTTGACGACGTCGAGCTGCTTGCCCGAGCTGCCGATCACGTCCTTCTTCCAGCGCTCGATCCACACCGGCTTCTTCGCCATCACCTGGGCCCAGTCGACCGGGATCAGCTTCACGCCCGCGATCGCCTTCTTGACCGCTTCGCCGTTCTTGCCTGCCAGCGGCACGTCCGTGCGGCCCGGAATGCCATACATGTCCGGCACCTTCGACTGCACTTCCGTCGACATCAGGTAGTCGATCAGCTTCTTGCCGGCGTCCTGGTTCGGGCCGCTCTTGATCAGGCCAATGCCGTACGGGAGCTGGAACGTGGTCGGCTGGTCGCCGTCCTTCGCGGCCAGGAAGATCGGCTTGACGGACAGCGCGCCGTGTTCGGCATCATCCAGGTCCATCTGCAGATCGCCGTTCGCGACGCTGATCTCGTTACGCGACAGCAGCACGTTCAGGTAGCCCGTGCCCTTCGTGTGGAACTTCACGCTCTGCGACAGCTTCGCGAGGTAGTCGAACGCCTTGTCCTCGCCCATCAGCGAGGTCGTCAGGATCAGCACGGCCATCCCGTCGCCGGCCGTGGCCGGGTTCGAGTACGCGACCTTGCCGGCATAGCTCGGCGACAGCAGGTCGGCGAACGTCTTCGGCTGGTTCTTCACGACGTCGGGGTTGATCGCGAACGAGAAGTAGTTGTTCACGAAGGTCGCCCACGTGCCGTCCTCGGCCTTCGCGATCGCCGGCACGTTCTTGTAGTTCACGCTCTGGTACGCCTGCAGCAGGCCCATCTGGCCGGCCTGCTGAATGAACGGCGGCAGCGTGACGATCACGTCGGCCTTCGGGGAATTCTTCTCGATGTTCGCGCGGTTGACGACCTCGCCGCTGCCCGCCGTCACGATGTTGACCTTGACGCCTTCCTTCTTCTCGAAGGCCGGCAGCACATCGCGATAGAGGTTCTCGAGACCGTCCGCCGTATACAGCACGACCGCGTTCGCCGCATGCGCCGGCAGCGCGGCACCTTGCAGCAGACCGGCGGCGCAGGCGGCCAGCGCGAGCTTGCGGAGCGCGCCGGCAGCGGCGCGCGAGGAATTCTGCAGTGTCATCTCACTTCTCCGTAGGCGGAACACCAAACGGCCGGGGCATGTCCGGCGCTGTCGGCCAGAGTTAGCGCTTCAGCGCTTACTCTGGCCCCATGCAAAGCGGTCGGCCGGCGTCGGCGCTTCAGCGCTTACTCCGATCCCATGCAAGGCCTGTTATCTCCGGGCAGGCCAATAAGCGGCCCGCCTCGCCGCCGCGCTGCGGTTGGTTTCGCGCGGCAACCGAAGGATCACAGCGTTCAATGACAAACCCGTGACGAGTGCCACAATTTCCAAAAAATGACACATTTTGCCAATATCATGCAAGTCATCCGGAAATGCCGCCCGGCGTTTCGTTCGCCCTTTGCTGGAGAAAAACCATGCCAGATCCGATCCTTCTCACGCCCGGCCCGCTCACCACGTCCGCCACAACCCGCCACGCAATGCAACATGACTGGGGGTCGTGGGACACTGCTTTCAACCAGCTGACGGCCAGCGTCTGCACGGACCTCGTCGCGATCGCGCGCGGCGACGACGACTACGTGTGCGTGCCGATGCAGGGCAGCGGCACGTTCTCGGTCGAGGCCGCGCTCGGCACGCTGGTGCCGCGCGACGGCGTCGTGCTCGTGCCCGACAACGGCGCGTATTGCGCGCGCATCCTGAAGATCCTCGGCCGGCTCGGCATCGACGCGATCGCGTTGCCGTTCGGCGAGGACGCGGCCGTCGACGCGGCCGCGGTCGAGGCCGCGTTCGCACGCGAGCCGCGCATCACGCACGTCGCGCTCGTGCACCTGGAGACGAGCGCCGGCATCCTGAATCCGCTGGACGCAATCGCGGCCGCGTGCCGGCGCCACGGCAAGCGGCTGATCGTCGATGCGATGAGTTCGTTCGGCGCGCTGCCGATCGCGCTGGCGGACAGCGGCATCGATGCACTGATCTCGGCGAGCGGCAAATGCCTCGAAGGCGTGCCGGGGATGGGTTTCGCGATTGTGCAGCGCGACACGCTCGACGCGAGCGAAGGCAACTCGCGGTCGCTCGCGCTCGATCTCCACGATCAATATTCATACCTGCGCAAAACCGGCCAGTGGCGCTTCACGCCGCCGACGCACGTGATCGCCGCGCTGCGCGCCGCGCTCGACCAGTACCTCGCCGAAGGCGGCCAGCCGGCGCGCGGCGCGCGCTATGCGGAGAACTGCCGGACGCTGGTCGAATCGATGCGCGCGCTCGGCTTCGTGCCGTTTCTCGACGCGAGCGTGCAGGCGCCCGTGATCGTCACGTTCCACGCGCCCGACCATCCGGCCTACGATTTCCGCCGCTTCTACGACGCGGTGCGCGACGCGGGCTTCATCCTGTATCCGGGCAAGCTCACGCAGCTCGAGACGTTCCGCGTCGGCTGCATCGGCGCGATCGATGCCGACGATATCCAGCGCGCGGTCGCGGCGATCGCGCAGGCGGTCGAATCGCTCGGGATCGCCGTGCAGCGCGCATAACGCGGCACGCGCGCCGGGACACAAGCCGGCGCATCAGCCGGCGCACCAACAAAAAAGCCCGGCGGCCAACCGGCCGCCGGGCGAACACACGAGATGTGCGTGGAGTTGGCGCTTACAGCTCGATCCGCTTGATGTCGCCGACGACGAAGATGTACGACAGCGCGCCGACCAGCGCGATCACGCCGATGAACACGAGCGCGCCGACGAACGAGCCGGTCGACGCAACGATGAAGCCGACGACGAGCGGCGTGATGATGCCGGCCAGATTCGCCGCGAAGTTGAAGATGCCGCCGGTCACGCCGAGCAGGCCGTCCGGCGCGATGTCGGACACGAGCGTCCAGCCGAGCGCGGCCATCCCCTGCGCGAAGAACGCGACCGACATGATCGCGATCACGGCTTCGTTGCTTTGCACGTAGTTCGCGAGAATGATCGTCGACGCGAGCAGCAGGCCGGCGATGATCGGCAGCTTGCGCGCGAGGTTCGCGGACTTGCCGCGGCGCAGCAGCCAGTCGGAGAAGATCCCGCCGAACATCACGCCGACCGACGCGGCGATGAACGGCATGATCGCGAAGAAGCCGATCTTCAGCCAGCCCATGTGGCGCTCTGTCGCGAGATAGGTCGGGAACCAGGTCAGGAAGAACACGAGCGTCGAGTTGCCGGCGAACTGGCCGAGGCAGATGCCCGCGAGCTGGCGCTTCTTCAGCAATTTGCCGGCCATCGACCAGCTGAACTTCGTCTGCGCGGCCTTGCCGTCCTTGTCGCCGGCCTTGCGCGCGGCGTGCACGAGGCCGCCGCCGGCCTCGATATAGGCCAGTTCCGCCGCATTCGCGCCCGGATGGTTGCGCGGCTCGTGGTAGAACTTCCACCAGACGAGACCGAAGGCAATGCCGACCGCACCGACGACCCAGAACAGCGAGCGCCAGCCGAACGCGCCCATCAGCGCGAACAGCACGGGGCTGAAGAACGCGAGGCCGATGTACTCGCCGACGGTATAGGTGCCCGTCGCCATCGCGCGCTCGTTCTGCGGGAACCACGTCGCGACGACGCGGCTGTTGGTCGGGAAACACGGCGCTTCCGTCACGCCGAGGCCGAGCCGGCATGCGAGCAGCGTCGCGATGCCCGGCACGAAGCCCTGCAGGAACGTGCACAGCGACCACAGCGTCATCGACCAGTAATAGGTGATCTTGCTGCCGAAGCGGTCGAGGAACAGGCCGCCGGGCACCTGCATCGCGACGTACGTCCACGAGAATGCGGAGAACATGATGCCCATCACGGCCGCGTTGATGCCGAGCTCCTTGGTGAGCTGCGGCGCAGCCACCCCCAGCACGGTGCGGTCGAGGTAGTTGATCATCGTGCCGATTGCGAGCAGCGCGAGAATCTTGTAGCGCGCCGAGGTGCGCCGGACCGTGCCGGCCGCCTGCGCCGGCGCGGCACTCGTATGGGTGGTGTGCTGCATGGTCGTCTCCTGGTCTCTCTTTCTATAAGGGGGTCAGCGCGCGACGAGCGACTGAAAGTGATCGAACATTCGCTCGGGGTCGGGCGTGCGTCCGGTGAAGAGCTCGAACGCGTCGACGGCCTGGTAGACGGCCATCCCGCCACCTGGCAGCGTGGCGCAGCCGGCCGCGCGCGCGGCGCGGATCAACTCGGTTTCGAGCGGGAAATACACGATGTCGGCCACCCACATGCCCACGTGGAGCAGCTCGGCCGGCAGCGGCAGGCCCGGGTGCTTGGTCATGCCGGTCGGCGTCGCGTGGATCAGGCCCGTCGCGGCGCGCATCGCGGCCGCGAGATCGTCGCCGGACGGAACGCCGCCCGGCACAACCCGCGCGGCCGGGAAGCGCTGCTGCAGCTCGCCCGCGAGCGTGGCGGCGCGCGTGCCGTCGACATCGAAAATCGTCAGTTCGGCGGCACCCATCTGCAGCGCCGCATGCGCGACGGCCGCGCCCGCGCCGCCCGCGCCGAGCTGCACGGCACGTTCGAGCGACGCGTCGGGCAGCCCGCGGCGGAACGACTTCGCGAAACCCGACCAGTCGGTGTTGTGGCCGATCCGCTTGCCGTCCTTGAATAGCACGGTGTTGACCGCGCCGAGTGCGCGGGCATCGTCCGACAGCTCATCGAGGTGTTCAATCACGCGCTGCTTGCACGGGTGCGTGATGTTGAGGCCGTTGTAGCCCATCCGCTGCGCGGCATCGAGCAGTTCCGGCAGCGCGTCGGCGGTCACGCCGAGCACGTCCAGATCGATGCGCCGGTACACGTAGCCGAATCCCTGGCGGAAGCCTTCTTCCTCATGCATCGCGGGCGACAGCGAACCGCCGATGCCCTGGCCGATCAGGCCGATCAGAAACGACGGGCGGCTCATCGCGCGGCTCCCTGCGCAAACAGCGTCGACAGACGCTGCAGCGCGAACACGTAGCCTTCGGTGCCGCAGCCGCAGATCACGGCTTCGGCGACCGCCGACACATAGGAATGGTGGCGGAACGCCTCGCGGCGATGCACGTTCGAGATATGCACTTCGATCACCGGCTTCGCGATCGCGGACAGCGCATCGGCCAATGCCACCGACGTATGCGTATAGGCGGCCGGGTTGATCACGATGCCGTGCGTGTCGTGACGCGCCGCATGCAGCCAGTCGATCAACTGGTGCTCGGCGTTCGACTGGCGGAAGTCGATCTCCAGCCCGAGCCCGTCGGCCGCCGCGCGGCAGCGCTGCTCGACGTCGGCGAGCGTTTCCGCGCCGTAGATATGGGGCTCGCGTGTCCCCAGCAGATTCAGGTTCGGGCCGTTCAGCACCAGCACCTTGTGCTTGCTCATGGTGATTCTGCTCCTAAAACGGGGGCGAATCGCTAGCCGACTTCGCCCCCTGACGTCAAGATTCGGCGCTAGTGTGCGCTTGCGCAAGCGCAATGTCTTTTCGGGTTTTCGCTAATTTGTACCACCTAGTTAGTTTGTATAATTCATGTCACTTACCCAGTAAATTCGGGATATGGCGCGCGCCCGGAACTCAACGACTGGTTCATTCAGGGCCGGTTCGATCGACGCCATGCCCCGCTCACCCGCAGGATTCGCCCATGCAGCGCTCGATCGCCACCGTGTCACTGTCCGGCACGCTCGCCGAGAAGCTCGCCGCCGTCCAGGCCGCAGGCTTCGACGGTGTCGAAATCTTCGAAAACGACCTCGTCTACTTCGACGGATCGCCGGCCGACGTCCGGCGCATGGCTGCCGATCTCGGCCTCGACATCGTGCTGTTCCAGCCGTTTCGCGACTTCGAGGGCGTGAGCGCGGCACAGCTCGCACGCAACCTCGATCGCATCAAGCGCAAGTTCGACGTGATGCACGCGCTCGGCACCGATCGCATCCTCGTCTGCAGCAACGTGTCGGTCGACACGATCGCGGACGACGGGCTGCTCGTCGACCAGCTCGGCGCGCTCGCCGAAGCCGCGCGGGAGGCCGGCGTGGTCGCCGCGTACGAAGCGCTTGCGTGGGGCCGCGTCGTGAACCGGTACGGCCATGCGTGGAAACTCGTGAATGCGGTGAACAGCCCGCATCTCGGCCTCGCGCTCGACAGCTTCCACACGCTGTCGCTCGACGATTCGCCGGATGCGATCGCCGGGATTCCCGGCGACCGGATCGCGTTCGTGCAGATCGCCGATGCGCCGAAACTCGCGATGGACGTGCTCGAATGGAGCCGCCACTTCCGCTCGTTCCCCGGCCAGGGCGACTTCGACCTCGCGCGCTTCACCGCGCGCGTGATCGAATCGGGCTACACCGGGCCGCTGTCGCTCGAGATCTTCAACGACGGCTTCCGCGCGGCGCCGACCGCGATCACGGCCGCCGACGGCCATCGCTCGCTGCTCTATCTGGAAGAACTGACACGCGCGCGGCTTGCGCAGGATGGCCGTGTGCCGGCGGCCAGCCAGCCGCTCTTCGCGCCGCCGGCGCCGCCCGCGCACGTCGGGTTCCAGTTCATCGAATTCGCGGTCGACGCGCAGGCGGCAGCGACCGTCGGCGAATGGCTCGGCAGGATGCGCTTCCGGCTCGCCGGCCGGCATCGCTCGAAGGATGTGACGCTGTTCCAGCACGGCGCAGCGTCGATCGTGCTGAACGCAGAGCGCGACTCGTTCGCCGATGCGTTCTTCCAGCAGCACGGGCTGTCGCTGTGCGCGTCGGCGTTCCGCGTCGACGACGCGAAAGTGGCGTTCGAACGCGCGGCCGGCTTCGGCTACGCACCGTTCTCCGGCCGCGTCGGGCCGAACGAGCGCGTGCTGCCGGGCGTGCAGGCGCCGGACGGCAGCCTCGAGTATTTCGTCGACGAAGCGCCGAATGCGCCGACGCTGTATGAATCGGACTTCGTGCTGACCGACATCGACGGCCCGACCGAAGTCGGCCCGCTGACGGGCATCGACCATGTGTGCCTCGCGCTGCCGGCCGACGCGCTCGACACATGGATCCTGTTCTTCAAGACGGCGTTCGGCTTCGAGGCCGAGCGCAGCTGGCTCGTGCCCGATCCGTACGGGCTGATGCGCAGCCGCGCGGTGCGCAGCGCCGACGGCTCGGTGCGGATCGCGCTGAACGCGTCGGTCGACCGTCATACGGCCGTCGCCGAATCGCTCGATCGTTACCACGGCACCGGGCTGAACCACGTCGCGTTCCGCACCGACGACATCGTGAAGACAATCGCCGCGTTCGCAGCCGACGGCGTGCCGTTCCTGCGCATTCCGCCGAACTACTACGACGATCTCGCCGCGCGCTACGCGCTGCCGGACGAACTGATCGACACGCTGAGCGCGCACCACCTGCTGTACGACCGCGACGAGCACGGCGGCGAATTCCTGCACGCGTATACGGAACTGGTCGACAACCGCTTCTCGCTCGAGATCGTCGAGCGGCGCGGCGGATACGACGGCTACGGCGCGACGAACGCGGCCGTGCGGCTCGCCGCGCAGGCGCAGCGCAGGAAATAACGGAAGGACGCGAATCGGGAGTCTGGGGCCGGATCACGTCGCGGCCCGCGTCCGCCTCAAAGGGCACGCATCCCGCGTGCACCATCGTGGCGAATCGAGCGGCCGAGCACCAGCCCGCGCGGCTGACCGCGACCCGGCCGGGAGCCGCGCTCCGTATGACGTTACATACGGTAACCCGTACCGCAACGCAGCATCCCGTCGCACACCACCGTTTTAAGAATCGCTTAAGTCTTCGACGGCACCATCCGCAACCAGTACCCGATGGTTATCTCGAAAAGGAGGAAAGCGATGAGCGCCGTAGAAGCACCCGCGGGCCGCCAGGCCGCGCCCCCTGCAAAGAAGACGATGCTGCGCCGCCTGCTCAGTCATCACGAAATCGCGACGCTGCTCGTGCTGCTGCATGCGCCGATCGGCGCGAACGCCAAAGCCGAATTGCCTGCGCTGCAGGAAGCCGGTCTCGTCGAGATGGTCAAGCTCGATCCCGATACCGCACCGAGCTTCCGGCTGACCGAAGACGGCACGGCCGTCCTGAAAGGGCTCGGCTACCGCTGAGCTGCCGTTTCCCCGCTTCCCCGTATTGCCTCGATCCCTGCGACGCGCCGGCCCTTCCGGCGTCTCGCGTCACCCCGCCCGCTCCTGCAGCATCAACCGGTATTCCGTCGGCGTCACGCCGACCGTCGCCTTGAACTGGCGCGTGAACGCGCTGTGATCCGTATAGCCGCATAGCGCCGCGACGTCGGTCACCTTGTCGTGCGTGACGAGCAGCGCGGTGGCCGCATCGAGCCGCGTCTTCAGCAGCACCTGGCGCGGCGTCAGGTGGAACACCTTGTGGAAATAGCGTTCGAGCTGCGCGACCGACATCCCGGCCATCTGCGCGAGATGCTTCAGGTTCAGCGGCTGCACGTAGTGATCCTGGATGTGCTGGACCACGTCGGCAAGCTTGCTGTAGGCCGGATGCGACCCCTCGTGCGCCTTCAGGTCGCGCGAGATGCCCGCGAGGCCGACCACCTTGCCCGCGGCGTCGCGCAGCGGCTCCTTGCAAGTCAGGCACCAGCCCGGCTGGCGCCCCGGATACAGGTGCAGCTCGAGCTGGTCCATCAGTTGCTGGCCGGCGTTGATCGTCGCCATGTCCTGCTCGAAATAGCTGCGGCCGAAGCGGCGCGGAAACACTTCGTCGGTCGTCTTGCCGAGCAGGTCGCGCTTGTCCTTGTAGCCGCAGCGCATCGCCAGCGTGCGGTTGACGAGCGCGTAGCGGCCGCTCGCATCCTTCACGAAGAACGCGACGTCCGGCAACGCATCGAACACCGGTTCGAGCAGGCGGAAGTGCGCGAGCATCGCGCCGAAATCGGCGTTGTCGGGCTGGTAGCGCAACGTGTCGGACAGGCTCATGGGCGGTACGGCAAGCAAGGTCGTCATCCCGGCATCCGCGAAGCGAGTGGCAGATGGCGTCGATTATAGGAGCGCCCCTTCAATCGCGTCGCGCCGATCGCGGGGGCGGGCAAGCTGGCGGCAGCCGTCGCATCGCGCCGCCGATCGGCCGGCATCGGCAAGCGACAGACGTTGCGCGCGCAACTACCGCGCCGCGGGTACGGCGGCCGGCCGCGAATCCGCTTGCGCCGCCGCATGCAGTCACGCATGCGCCGATGCCGACCTGCCGCATTGGCGCACCGGCACTGCGCGCCCGGATCCACCATCCTAAAAATGCGGACGGGCAGCGTCTTGGCGCGATTGCGCATTCGACATGACGATTTCGGCATATATCAGGGTTATCGACGATATGCCGATATCGTCGCCGGCCGCGCACCGAACGCGCAAGACGCGCGCATTTTCGCTATCTAGACTTCGCTTCACGGTCACGAGACGACCCCGCGCCGCTGCAGCAATCGGCGCGCACGGCCCTGCCGCATCACCCGCAGCGCACGCCGATTCCGGCACAGCCAGCGCTGCACGCAGCGAGCAGGTACGGCCTGCGCATCGGCCGGCCGACCGAACCGTCTCGCCCGGTTTACCGGCGCCGGCCCGCTAGCCGGCGGCGGCCCAACCACGCCATCAAGGGGAAGTGAAAGTGAAGCTGAAGGTATCGCACGTCGCGCTGGCTGCCGCCTGCGCACTGTCGGGCACGCACGCCATCGCCGCCGACGTCGTCAAGATCGGTTTCGCCGCACCGCTGACCGGCCCGCAATCGAACTACGGCACGGACATGCAGAAGGGCGTGCAGCTCGCGATCGCCGACTTCAACGCGACGCGTCCGACGATCGGCGGCAAGCCCGTCACGTTCCAGCTCGACTCGCAGGACGACCAGGCCGACCCGCGCACGGGCACGACCGTCGCGCAGCGGCTGATCGACGACAACGTCCGCGGGATCATCGGCCACTTCAACTCGGGCACCAGCATTCCGGCGTCCGACCTGTACGATCGCGCCGGACTGCCGCAGATCTCGATGGCGACGTCGCCGCAATACACGGCGCGCGGCTACAAGACGACCTACCGGCTGCTGACGAGCGACGCGCAGGCGGGCCGCATCGTCGGCACGTACGCAGTGAAGACGCTGCGCTTCAAGCGCATCGCGATCATCGACGACCGCACGGCCTACGGCCAGGGCATCGCCGACGAATTCGCGAAGGCCGTGGAGGCGGCGGGCGGCACGATCGTCAAGCGCGACTTCACGAACGACAAGGCGCTCGATTTCTCGGCGATCCTGACCAACCTGAAGGGCGTCAATCCCGACGCGGTCTTCTACGGCGGCGGCGACGCGCAATCGTCGCCGATGATCCGCAAGATGCGCCAGCTCGGGATGAAGGCGGCGTTCGTGACGGGCGAGATGTCGCGCTCGCCGACGTTCCTGAAGGTCGGCGGCGAAGCGGCCGAAGGCGCGATCGTCTACATGGGCGGGCTGCCGAAGGAAAAGATGCCGGGCTTCGCCGGCTACGCGGCACGCTACAAGGCGCGCTTCAACGAAGACGTGATCACGTACTCGCCGTACTCGTATGACGGCACGATCGCGCTGCTCACCGCAATGAAGGACGCGAACTCGACCGACCCGAAGGTGTACACGCCGTATCTCGGCAAGGTGTCGGTCAAGGGCGTGTCGGCCCCCAGCATCGCGTACGACACGAAGGGCGACCTGAAGGATGCGCCGGTCACGATCTACAAGGTCGAGCACGGCGCGTTCAAGCCGGTCGATACGATCGCCGGCAACTGATACGCTAGTGTAGTGTTCGGTGCTAAGCGGTGCTTATGGGCCTGCGGATTCGCGTTCGTGGCAAGGCGCAAACCGCAGCGATGCCCAGTGGCATCGCGAGGATTTGCAACGCCGCCACGGGCGCGAAGGCGCGGCTCATAAGTGCCGATTAGCGCCGAACACTGCACTAGACCCTGCCCCGTGCGGCGCGGGAAGCGGCTCACCGGCCGCCCGCGCCGCGCACGCTTCGGCCGGACGTTCGAAGCCCTCCTCGGCGCGCGCCCGCGCTCGCGCATTTCGCGCTCCTGTAGAATCCCCCCACCCGCTTTGACGCTTCGTCTGCGCCGCGCCCCATCCCGGTGCGGCGATGCGTGTTTCGTGCCCTATCCGGCACCCGGCACGCTTCGACGACGCAAGCCGCGCCTTGTCAGTCCATGCCGATAGCGGGCCCTGGAGACGCAGCACCGACAACTACATTCGAAAACCGATCGTCCTGACCATGCAAGCTTCCGAATTGAGCGGCGTGCCTCGCGCCGCCGAACGCGCGCTCACGCGCAGCGACTACAAGACCCTTGGCCTCGCCGCACTCGGCGGCGCCCTCGAGTTCTACGACTTCATCATCTTCGTGTTCTTCGCACCGGCGATAGGACAACTGTTCTTCCCGCACGACATTCCCGACTGGCTGCGCCAGTTGCAGACGTTCGGCATCTTCGCGGCCGGCTATCTCGCGCGCCCGCTCGGCGGCGTGATCATGGCGCACTTCGGCGACCTGTTCGGCCGCAAGCGGATGTTCACGCTGAGCGTGCTGATGATGTCCGTGCCGACGCTGCTGATGGGCCTGCTGCCGACCTACGACTCGATCGGCATCCTCGCGCCGGTGTTGCTGCTGCTGTTCCGCGTGCTGCAGGGCGCGGCAGTCGGCGGCGAAGTGCCGGGCGCGTGGGTGTTCGTGTCCGAGCATGTGCCGTCGCGCCATATCGGTTATGCGTGCGGCACGCTGACCGCGGGCCTCACGGCCGGCATCCTGCTCGGCTCGCTGGTCGCGGCCGGCATCAACAGCCGTTACTCGAGCGCCGAAGTCGGTGCGTTCGCATGGCGCATCCCGTTCCTGCTCGGCGGCGTGTTCGGGCTGTTCTCCGTGTACCTGCGCCGCTGGCTGCATGAAACGCCGGTGTTCGCCGAAATGAAGGCGAAGAAGGCGCTCGCGGCCGAGATTCCGCTGAAGGCCGTGCTGCGCGACCACGGCCGCGCGGTGATCGTGTCGATGCTGCTCACGTGGATGCTGTCGGCCGCGATCGTCGTCGTGATCCTGATGACGCCCGCGCTGCTGCAAAAGCAGTTCCACCTGACGCCCGCGACGACGCTGTTCGCGAACAGCGTCGCGACGCTGTGCCTGACGGCCGGCTGCATCACCGCGGGTTCGCTCGCGGGCTGGATCGGCGCGAAGCGCGTGCTCGGCATCGGCGGCATCGGGCTGGCCGCGTGCTACTACCTGCTGTTCGTGCAGGTCGCGGCCGACGCGTCGACGCTGCCGCTCTACTACGGGATCGCGGGCTTCATGGTCGGCACGATCGGCGCGGTGCCGTTCGTGATGGTCAAGAGCTTCCCGGCCGTCGTGCGCTTCTCGGGCATCTCGTTCTCGTACAACGTCGCGTATGCAATCTTCGGCGGCCTCACGCCGGTGATCGTGTCGCTGATGATGAAGTCGAATCCGCTCGCGCCGGTGGTGTACGTCGCGGCGATCTGCGTGCTCGGCGCGATCGCCGTGCAGTTCTCGAAGGATGCGAAGGACGTGAAGGACGCGCACTGAACGCTGGCGCACGCGCCCGTTCCATGCGCAAAGGGCCGAATCCTGCGGGATTCGGCCCTTTTGTTTTGCTTCAGCGCAACGACGCGCGCGAGGTCAGCGCAGGCCGCCGTACGACGAACTCGGCCGGCGCAGGCCGTCGATGCTCGCGCCGCCGGCGCCGGTGACGAACAGCAGCAGGAAACCGCCGGCGATCGAAATGTTCTTCCAGAAATGGATCACCATGTCGTGCTGGACCGCGGCGTCCGTCGCGTCCCAGAAATTGTGCCCGACCATCGCGGTCGCGACTGTATAGAACGCCATCAGCAGCGCGAGCGGCTTCACCTTGTAGCCGACGATCAGCAGCAGGCCGCCGAGCCCCTCGATCGCGACGACGATCGGCGCGACGACCTGCGGATACGGCACGTTCAACCCATGCAGGTAACCGACGAAATCGCCGTAGCCGAGCAGCTTCATCACGCCGCCCCACAGGAACAACGCCGCCAGCGCCAGGCGTGCGAAAAAAATGACGCCGGAATCGACGGAACGCGTCATGCCTCTCTCCTCGTATGCAGTTCGGCCGGCCGCACGGGGCGCGCCCGTGAAGCTCGGGGGCCGCGCGGCCCTGCTGGGCCTGCGGCAAATGGGCCAGCATAGAGGGTCTTTCGGCCGTGTCCAAGAAAAAGGTTGTAGCAAATCTTTACACGGCAGCGGTCGCGCGGCCCGCTTGCGGCGGCACGAAAAAAGCGTTTAGCCCGCGTCGCTCAACAGCACGCCTTTCTTGAAGATGAAGCAGCCGTAACCGCGCAGTTCGCCGGTGACGATCACCGCATACGCCTGCTGCGCGCGCTCGTAGAACGCGAAACGCTCGACGCCCGTGAGCGGCACCGCGCGCCCTTCCGCGCGGTCGATCTCGGCCTGCACCTCGCGCTGCACGGGCGGCACTGCAGCCGCGTCGCCGACGACTTCCATCCGCCATGCGGGCGTGTCGACGTACGTGTCGAGCGGCAGCACGGACAGCACCGCACGCGCGACGCGCGCCGAATCGGCGCCGTCGATCCGCAGCGCGCGGCCGACCACCGTGTGCTCCGCGACGGATTCCGCCGGGAAATTCGCGTCGCAGATCGCGATTTCGTCACCGTGGCCCATCGCGCGCAGCGTGTGCAGGATGTCGGCGTGCAGCAGCGGGTCGAGATTCTTCAGCATGTCGGCTTGTCTCCAGGATCGGGAATGAACGCATAAGTTACCCGATCCCTGTCGCCGCCGGGCAGGTATCGCTCGCTTCACGACGCCGCGACGGGCATTTCGTCGATGAAACCCGTGACCGAGGCGAGACGGCCCGACGCGTCGACGGTGCCGAAGTCCGAGCCCTTCACGATCGCCGCGCCGTCGGGCGACACGAGCGCCCACGAGAACCGCAGATGCTGGCCGAACGCGTCGACGTCGGTCGTGCGGCGGAAGCGGTATGCGGGAAAGCGCTCCTGCACGGCCGCGATCATCGTGTCGATGCCCGCGTGGCCGTCGCCGGCCATCAGCGGATCGCGATAGGTCGCATCGCTCGCGTAGGTTGCATCGATCAGCGCGCGGCGGCGCGCGACGTCGGGTTCGTTCCATGCGTCGAAGTAGCGGTCGATCAGGTCGGCTTGAGCAGACTGGGCGGATTGGGCGGTGTTCATTGCGAGGCTCCTTGTGTCGATGAGGGGACGATGTCGCGAACGTTTCGTGTCCGCGTGCAGCTATCGTCGCCGGCCTCGCGTGGGCGGTCGATTACGTGCGAGGTAAGGAATTCGTGCCGGCCGCGTGCGACACGCATGCGCCGCATCGCGAACCCGCCGCCACAGCGAAAACGGGCGCCAGAAGGCGCCCGCATCGTCTGTCGTCACCACCGCGCGCGTCAGGTCACCGGCGCCGGATTGAACAGCGTCAGCGCATTCGCGAGCTTCCATTGCTCGGCCCACGTGCGGCGCTTGCCGCTCGCGACGTCGAGCATCAGCCGGAACAGTTCCCAGCCCACGTCCTCGATCGTGGCCGCGCCGGTCGCGATCTGCCCGGCGTCGAGATCCATCAGGTCGTGCCAGCGGCGCGCGAGATCGCTGCGCGTCGCGACCTTGATCACCGGCACCTGCGCGAGACCGTACGGTGTGCCGCGGCCGGTCGTGAACACGTGCAGGTTCATCCCCGCCGCGAGCTGCAGCGTGCCGCAGATGAAGTCGCTCGCGGGCGTCGCAGCGTACAGCAGCCCCTTCTGCCGCGCGCGATCGCCCGGGCGCACGACGCCGGCGATCGGCGCGCTGCCCGACTTCACGATCGAACCCATCGCCTTCTCGACGATGTTCGACAGGCCGCCCTTCTTGTTGCCGGGCGTCGTGTTCGCGCTGCGGTCGACGCGGCCGCGCTGCAGGTAGCGGTCGTACCAGTCCATCTCGCGGATGATCTCGCGTGCAATATCCTCGTTCGCCGCGCGCGACGTGAGCTGCGCGACGCCGTCGCGCACTTCCGTCACCTCGGAGAACATGATCGTCGCGCCCGCGCGCACGAGCAGGTCGGCCGCGAAGCCGACGGCCGGGTTCGCGGTCAGCCCCGAGAACGCGTCGCTGCCGCCGCACTGCACGCCGACGACGAGATCCGACGCGGGGCACGTCTCGCGGCGGCGGCGGTTCAGCCGCTCGAGATGCGATTCGGCCATCGTCATGATCGAGTCGATCATCGAGTTGAAGCCGACGTGCGCGGCGTCCTGCAGGCACACGACACCGCCGTTGTCGGTCGCGCCGTCGGCGGCCACCGGAATCGCGCCGGGCGGCAGCAGGCGCTCGGGCTGCAGCTTCTCGCAGCCGAGACTCACGGTCATCACCTCGCCGCCGAAATTCGGGTTCAGGCTGATGTTGCGCAGCGTGCGGATCGGGATGTCGGCGTCGGGCGCATCGATCGCGACGCCGCAGCCGTACGTATGCTCGAGCCCGACCACGTCGTCGACGTTCGGATAGCGCGGCAGCAGCTCGGCCTTGATCCGCTTCACCGCATGCTCGACGACGCCCGACACGCACTGCACGGTCGTCGTGATCGCGAGGATGTTGCGCGTGCCGACCGAGCCGTCGGCATTGCGAAAGCCCTCGAACGTATAGCCTTCGAGCGGCGCCAGCGGCGGCGCGGCACGCGTCGCGAGCGGCAGGTCGTCGAGCCCCGGCGGCTCGGGCATGCGCATCGTGCGCTCGTTGACCCAGCTGCCGCGCCGCAGGTCGGTCAGCGCATAGCCGATCACCACGTTGTAGCGGACGATCGGGTCGCCAGCCGCGAGGTCGGCCAACGCGACCTTGTGCCCCTGCGGCACGCCTTCGCGCAGCGTCAGCCCGTCGGCGAACGTCGCGCCTTCGCGCAGGCCGCCGTCGTTGACGACGATCGCGACGTTGTCGTCCGGATGCACGCGGATGTAGAGAGGGGAAGCAGTCATCGGAATTTCCTGGAAGCGACCGGTCATATCGTTAGTCATCATACGACATTCAACCCAATCGGGGATTCTGCGTAAACCCTTATCCGGAAAGACCCTACTATCGACCGACCAGCAAACCGCTTGCGCCACCTTTCCCCGTGTTGTACGATGACATACAACGACATCGCCAATGTGGCCCGTATGCCGTTCCCGACGAACCCAGCACTCGCGCTAGACGGACGACCCAACCATGACTTCACCGCAAGAACTCAAACAAATCATTTCCCACGGCCTGCTGTCGTTTCCGTTGACCGACTTCGACGCCGACGGCAACTTCCGCCCGACCACCTATGCCGAGCGCCTCGAATGGCTGGCGCCGTATGGCGCGAGCGCGCTGTTCGCGGCCGGCGGCACCGGTGAATTCTTCTCGCTCACGCAGCGCGAATATTCGGACGTGATCCGCGTCGCGACGGAAACCTGCAAGGGCAAGGTGCCGATCCTCGCCGGCGCGGGCGGCGCGACGCGCGTCGCGATCGAATATGCGCAGGAAGCCGAGCGCCTCGGCGCGAGCGGCGTGCTGCTGATGCCGCATTACCTGACCGAAGCGAGCCAGGAAGGGATCGCCGACCACGTCGAGCAGGTGTGCCGCGCGCTGAAGATCGGCGTCGTGGTGTACAACCGCGCGAATTCGAAGCTGAACGCCGACATGCTCGAGCGCCTCGCCGACCGTTGCCCGAACCTGATCGGCTTCAAGGACGGCGTCGGCGAAATCGAAAGCATGGTCACGATCCGCCGCCGCCTCGGCGACCGGTTCGCGTACCTCGGCGGCCTGCCGACGGCCGAAGTCTATGCGGCCGCGTACAAGGCGCTCGGCGTGCCGGTGTACTCGTCGGCCGTGTTCAACTTCATCCCGAAGACGGCGATGGAATTCTACGAAGCGATCGCGAAGGACGACCATGCGACGGTCGGCCGCCTGATCGACGATTTCTTCCTGCCGTACCTGAA
This sequence comes from Burkholderia sp. IT-111MI5, assembly GCF_949752865.1. Lineage (NCBI taxonomy): Bacteria > Pseudomonadati > Pseudomonadota > Betaproteobacteria > Burkholderiales > Burkholderiaceae > Burkholderia > Burkholderia sp. IT-111MI5. Next base: position 23,432 of record NZ_CATKIF010000022.1, read on the forward strand.
GATCCGCAATCGCCGCGCGGGTTATGCGGTCAGCATCGTGAAGGCGGGCGCGAAGCTCGTCGGCCACGACGCGGGCCCCGTGCGTGCGCCGCTCGTCGACCTTACCGACGAAGAAGCGGCGGAGCTCGACGTGCTGATCAAGAAGATGGGCCCGCAGTAAGCGGGTGTGGCCGGCGCGGCGCCTGCATCGGCGCCGCGGCCGGCTCGCCGTTACGCAGTGCGCAACGTTTTTGTGTCGCGGCCGGTTTGACCCCTGCCGCGGCCGTTTGTATCGGTAATCGTGCACGCATCCGCCGCGATGCGTGCTGGCCCCGCCGCTCCGTCCAACGCCGCCATGCTTCGCGGGTCGGCCGTCGCCGTCACATCTGCGCGATGATCCCGACGATCCGGTAGCGCACGTTCCCCAGCTTGACCCGCGTTGCTTCGATCTGGTCCTGCGCGCCCGTACGCGCACGCGCCTTCGATTCGCCGTCGAGGATCTGCCCGAGCACGTCGCGATCGACGACCGCGTCGAAGAACCGGCCGACCGTGATCGTCGCCGACTGCTTCGCGGTCGCGAGCTGGCTGTTCGCCTGCGTCAACGCTTCGGCGCGCAGGCCCTGGTCGCGTTCGTCGATGCTGCGCCGGTACTGGAGCGCGAACACGAGCGCTTCCATGTCCTGCCGGAAACGTCGGACGGCCTGCCCGAACATGAGCGAATGCGCGTCGGCGCCCGTGACGAGCCGCCCCTGGTTGATCGTCAGGTCGAATTCGCTGCCGCCCAGGTCCCGCTGGAATTCCAGCAACGCGTTCGCGAGCACGCGCCCTTCGCTGTATTGGCCGATCTGGGTGCGCACGGATTTCGCGACGTCGCCGATCGCTTTCCACAATCCGGCCGCGAACAGGTGATCGCCACGCTTGTTGATGTTCATCGGAGGGTTCCCTCGTTGTCTTTTGTCGGTCTCTCAGGCTCGCCCGCGGACCAGGTGGTCCGGGGCTTCGCTACTGTAGGAGAAATTCCGGCGACGCGTAAGACGGCAAGATCGACGACAGTCTGGCGCACCCGGTGCCGCCGCCCGCCTGCCCCCGTGCCGCACCGGCACGACGCCCGGTCAACTCCTCCGTCAGCGCAAGGCATCACATTCGACATCAATTGATGACATAATTGATGCATCATTTTTTCGGAAGCCGATCATGCGCACCACCTTATCCCTGGACGACGCCCTGCTCGCCAAAGCGCAGCAGTTGACCGGCGTCACCGAAAAGTCGGCGCTGGTAAGAGAAGCACTGCGCGCGCTGATTGCCCGCGAAAGCGCTCGACGGCTGGCTCGTCTCGGCGGCACCGAACCCGATCTCGAACCCGTGCCGCGCCGCCCGTCGGAGCCAGCATGATTCTTGTCGACACGTCCGTCTGGATCGATCACCTGCGAGCCGGCGATGCAGCGCTCACTACGCTGCTCGAAGCCGAGCGGGTATTGATCCATCCGTTCGTCGTCGGCGAGCTTTCGCTCGGCAGCCTGCGCGATCGCCAGACCGTGCTGGACGCGCTGCGCGACCTCCCCGCTGCCACCTCGGCAACCGACGACGAAGTTCAACGCATGATCGACGTCGTGCCGCTTCACGGACTCGGCATCGGTTACGTCGACGCGCACCTGCTCGCTTCAGTCAGACTGACCAGCGGCAGCAAGCTGTGGACACGCGACCGGCGCCTGCTGGCCGCAGCCGACCGCCTGCAGCTCGCCGCTCATCCCGCCCACTGACCGACGGGACCGGCGGCACAAACGCCCGAAATGCAAAAAAGGCGGAAGCGGCCCACCGGCCACTTCCGCCTTTTTGTTTCTCGCCCCGGCGCACCGGCCGCCGGGAACCGCACCCTCAATCGATCCGGCCCGTCACTCCGCCTTCCCGTCCCGCAGGCGCGGAATCGCGAGCGGATTGCTTTCCTGCAACCCTTCGGGCAGCAGATCGTCCGGGAAGTCCTGGTAGCACACGGGCCGCAGGAAGCGCTCGATCGCCGTCGCGCCGACCGACGTGACGGCGGGGTTCGACGTCGCGGGGAACGGCCCGCCGTGCACCATCGCATCGCACACCTCAACGCCGGTCGGGTAACCGTTGACGAGCAGGCGCCCGGCCTTGCGTTCGAGGATCGGCAGCAGCCGGCGCGCGAGCGGCTTGTCGTCGGCGTCCATCTGCAGCGTGGCCGTGAGCTGGCCTTCGAGCGCGTCGAGCACGCACGCGACTTCGTCGAGATCGCGGCAGCGCACGATCAGCGACGCCGGCCCGAACACCTCGTGGCTGAACGCCGGCTCGGCCAGGAACGCCTGCGCGCCGACTTCGTACAGCGCGCCGCCCGCCTGGCATTCGGTCTGCGCGGCCTCGCCCGCGCCGATTTCGCGCACGCCCGGCAGCTCGGCCAGCTTGCCGCGGCCGCTGCGATACGCATCGGCGATGCCGCGCGTGAGCATCACGCCGGCCGGCTTCTTCGCGAGCGCCTGCGCGGCGACGGCTTCGAAGCGGTCGAGATCGGGGCCGTCGATCGCGAGCACGAGGCCGGGGTTCGTACAGAACTGGCCGACGCCGAGCGTCAGCGAATCGACGAAGCCCGTCGCGATCGCGTCGCCGCGCGCGGCGAGCGCGGCCGGGAACAGCACGACGGGGTTGATGCTGCTCATTTCCGCGTAGACGGGAATCGGCTGCGGGCGCGCGTTCGCGAGCTGCACGAGCGCCATGCCGCCCTGCCGCGAACCGGTGAACCCGACGGCCTGGATCGCCGGATGGCTGACGAGCGCCGCGCCGGTCACGCGGCCGGGGCCGATCAGCAGCGAGAACACGCCGGCCGGCATCCCGCATTTCGCAACGGCGGCGCGGATCGCGCGGCCGACCAGCTCGGACGTGCCGAGGTGCGCTTCGTGCGCCTTCACGATCACCGGGCAGCCGGCCGCGAGCGCCGACGCGGTATCGCCGCCGGCCACCGAGAACGCGAGCGGGAAGTTGCTCGCGCCGAACACGGCGACGGGCCCGAGCCCGACCTTCTGCAGCCGCAGGTCCGCGCGCGGCAGCGGCGTGCGCGCGGGCTGCGCGGGATCGATCGACGCGGCGAGGAAGCGCCCGTCGCGCACGACGCGCGCGAACAGCCGGAGCTGGCCGACGGTGCGGCCGCGCTCGCCCTGCAGCCGCGCGACGGGCAGGCCCGTTTCGGCGTGCGCGCGCTCGATCAGCGCGTCGCCGAGCGCGACGATTTCATCCGCGATCGCGTCGAGAAACGCCGCGCGGGCCGCGAGCGGCTGCGCGCGGTACGCATCGAACGCGTCGCGCGCGAGTTCGCACGCGCGGTCGACGTCGGCCTGCGTCGCGACGCCGAACGCCGGCGCATCGATTTGTGCGCCCTTCGTCGGGTCGAACGCGTGCAAGGGTCCGGCCGAGCCGGCCACCGCTTCGGCGCCGATCAGCATCTCTCCTGTCAGTTGCATGGGGTGTGCTCCGTGGTTCGGGAATAGATTGTCCATTGTAGCTCAACAGATACGATGTCTGCCGACGTCAATTCATCGTTCGCGCCGACTTCCAGCCGTCCCATGGCGCACCTGAAATCCTCTTCCAGTCAACCTTGTCACGGCATTCTCACTATCTGGCATCACTCGTCAAAGGGAAAACCCGAGGTTTCTGCATCCGGGCATTGCCCATAAACTTCCGCCCATGTCATACGACGACGTACTACATTAACATGCCCAATCAGACCACCCCTCGCGATCTCCCGGTCGACCTCGCGCGCACCGCGCGCCGGACTGCCGTGCGCTACTGGATCCTGGCGATGCTGTTCGTCGTCACGACGCTCAACTACGCGGATCGCGCGACGCTCTCGATCACCGGTACGCCGATCCGCAAGGCGTTCGGCATCGATCCGGTGACGATGGGCTACATCTTCTCGGCGTTCAGCTGGGCGTACGTGCTCGCGCAACTGCCGAGCGGCTGGCTGCTCGACCGCTTCGGCGCGCGGCGCGTGTATGCGGCGAGCATCTTCCTGTGGTCGGCGTTCACGCTGCTGCAGAGCACGATCGGCCTCGGCGGCAGCGCCGCGTTCGCCGTCGCCGCGCTGTTCGCGATGCGCTTCGCGGTCGGCATCGCCGAAGCGCCCGCGTTCCCCGCCAATGCGAAGGTCGTCGCGAGCTGGTTTCCGACCGCCGAGCGCGGCACCGCGTCGGCGATCTTCAACGCCGCGCAGTATTTCGCGGCCGTGGTGTTCTCGCCGCTGATGGCGTGGCTCACGCATGCGTACGGCTGGCACCACGTGTACCTGTGGCTCGGCCTCGCTGGCATCGCGCTTGCGTTCCTGTGGCTGCGTGTGATGAAGGATCCGGCCGACCATCCGGCCGTGAACCGCGCGGAGCTCGACCATATCGAGCAGGGCGGCGGCCTCGTGCGATCGAAGTCGCGCGGCACCGGTCCGGCGTCCGAAGGCAGCCGCGTCGCCGGCTGGTATTACGTGCGCCAGCTTCTGTCGAACCGGATGCTGATCGGCGTGTATCTCGGCCAGTACTGCGTGAACGTGCTCACGTACTTCTTCCTCACGTGGTTCCCGATCTACCTCGTGCAGGCGCGCGGCATGTCGCTGCTGAAGGCCGGTTTCATGACGTCGCTGCCCGCGATCTGCGGGTTTCTCGGCGGCGTGCTCGGCGGAATGCTGTCGGACGCGCTGATCCGCCGCGGCGTGTCGCTGACGCTCGCGCGCAAGATCCCGATCGTCGGCGGGATGCTGCTGTCGATGGTCATCATCGGCTGCAATTACGTCGACAGCGAAGCGCTCGTGATCGTGCTGATGGCCGTGTCGTTCTTCGGCAAGGGGATCGGCTCGCTCGGCTGGGCCGTGGTCGCGGATACCGCGCCGAAGGAAGCGATCGGCCTGTCGGGCAGCCTGTTCAACATGTTCGGCAACACGGCCGGCATCGTCGCGCCGATCGCGATCGGCTATCTCGTCGGCGCGAGCGGCTCGTTCAACGGCGCGCTCGTGTTCGTCGGGCTGAACGCGCTCGTCACCGTGTTCAGCTATCTCGTGATCGTGAAGGACATCAAGCGGGTCGAGCTGCGCCATCGCGACGCGTGAGCTTCGGCGGAAAATTTCGGCGGAAATGGATGGAAGACGACGGCGGCCGCGTAACAGCGGCCGCCGTTCTTGCATCAGGTCGCGGGATGCACGACATGCAGCATGTCGTGCACGCCGGACGTCATCAGCGCGAGGAACGCGAGCAGGCCGACGTAGCAGAGCGCGTACGTCGTCTTCGTCTCGATCGACGTCGCGTAGTACATGCGGTTCTCCGGCGCGTCGGGATCGTAGCGCCACGCGCGCTTCAGCTGCGGCAGCGCGAGGATCGCCATCACGATCAGCAGCGGGCTCGGGCGATACACGAACAGCGCGATCAGCACCGGCACGCCCGCGAACCAGATGCGCGGCGACAGCACCGCGGTGATCCGCCCGCCGTCGAACGGCGACAGCGGAATCATGTTGAACAGGTTCAGGAAGAAGCCCGTGTACGACAGCGCGAGCAGCAGGTTGCTGTCGTAGTGGCGTGCAGCCGCGTAGCAGGCCAGCGCGCCGAGCGTGCCGACGAACGGCCCGGCGAGCCCGACGTACGCTTCGGTTTCCGCGTCGTGCGGCATCTCCTTCAGCTGGATCCATGCGCCGACGAACGGGATGAACGTCGGCAGCCCGACGTCGAGCCCGCGCCGCTGCGCGGCCAGGTAGTGGCCGGCCTCGTGCACCAGCAGCAGCGCGACGAAACCGGCCGCGAACCGCCAGCCGTAGAACAGCGCGTAGACCGCGATCGACGCCAGCATGGTGCCCGCCGAAACGAGCACCTTGCCGAGCTTGAGGCCGCCGAAGATCAGCAGCAACAGCTTCGTCATTCCTTGCGCTCCGCGCCGGATACGTCGGAAGCATCGGCGACGGCCGGCACCGCGGCCGGCTTCGGCTTGCGCCCGAAGAAGCGCTTCAGCGCCGCGCCGCCGGCCAGCAGCGCAACCGCGCCGATCTTGAAGAACTTCACCGCGAACGCGCCGATCAGCGCGAGCAGGCCGAGCTTCTTCGCGCCGACGCCGACGATCAGCGCCGCGAGGCCGTATTCGGCGACATGGTCGGTCGACTTGTTGAAATCGGCATAGCGTTTGCCGTCGTTGAAGCTGATGTTCGACAGCAGGCCGTCGGCCGATGCCTTGTACTTCGGCAGATCGGCCAGCGTCGACGCCATCGTCAGCGACAGGTAGCCGTCGCGGCCGAGCACGAGCGTCCGGTAGTTCACGCCGTCGTTCGCGGCATTCGGGGCCGCACCCTTGTCGCGGATGATCGCGGACCACACGAGCCGGTGCGTGGCCGCGTCGTACGCGGGCGCTTTTGCCCAGCCGACCACCTCGGTTTCGGGCAGGCCGCGTTCCTTGCGTGCCGGGTTGTTTTCCTCGGTGCCGGCCTGCAGGTTCTTCAGCAGTTCGTCGGGCTTCCAGTCCTTCGCGTCGTCGTCGCGGATGTAGCCGCTCGGCTCGAACGACACGACCGAAATCCAGTCGGCGTCGGGATCGTCGGGCAGCACGAGGCCGACCAGCTTCGATTCGTCGACCGAGTTGCCCATCGACCGCAGGTAGCGGCCGGCTTCGGCGGCCGGCACGAACGACTCGCCGGCCTTCAGCTTCAGCACGGCTTCGTGCTTCACGTCGATGTCGGCCGGCCCTTTGACGACGGCCTCGTTGGCGGCCGCGGCGGCGGCCCTCATTTCCACCTGCGCAGCTTCGGTCTGCGCATGGCCGCTGGTCGCGGCGAGTGCGAGCGTCGCCACGCAGGCGAGCCGGACGGCAAGCGTTTTCATTTTCATTGTTGGATTCCCCTGGAATGCCTTGTTGTAAACGTGCGCGGAACCGGCCCATGCGTTGTCGTCGCGGGTCCGGAATCGCCTCTCAGGTGGCACGGAGGCTATGGTAACGCAGCGCCGGGGGCGCCCGGGGGGAACGGCGCGATGCTTACGTCGCAGGTAATGCCCAACGTGCGCGGGATTGCCTATCATCTGCTGCATGAACCCGACCGCCGCCCTCCATTCGCCCTCCCCGTCCGCCGGCCGCGCGTCCGGCATCGGCCCGCTGCTGCGCACGTGGCGCCAGCGCCGGCGCCTGAGCCAGATGGCGCTCGCGCTCGACGCGGAAGTCTCCGCGCGCCACCTGAGCTTCGTCGAATCGGGCCGCGCACAGCCGAGCCGCGAGATGGTGCTGCATCTCGCGGAGCGGCTCGACGTGCCGCTGCGCGAACGCAATGCGCTACTGGTTGCGGCCGGCTTTGCGCCGCTCTTTCGCGAGCGGCCGTTCTCGGATCCGCAACTGGATGCCGCGCGCCATGCGGTGGAAGCCGTGCTGCGCGGCCACGAGCCGTACCCGGCGCTCGCGGTCGACCGCCACTGGACGCTGCTCGCCGCGAACCGGATGCTCGGCGCGCTGGTCGCGCAGGCCGATCCGTCGCTGCTGCAGCCGCCCGTCAACGTGCTGCGGCTGAGCCTGCATCCGGACGGCCTCGCGTCGCAGATCGTCAACTGGCATGAATGGCGCGCGCACATCCTGCATCGGCTGCAGCGGCAGATCGATGCGAGCGGCGACCGCACTCTGCATGCGCTGCGCGACGAGCTCGCCGCGTATCCGGTGCCGGCCGGCCAGCGCGACGACACGCACGCGCGCACCGACTTCGCGGATATTGCCGTGCCGCTGCGGCTGCGCACCGCGGGCGGCGAGCTGACGTTCTTCAGTACGACGACGGTGTTCGGCACGCCGGTCGACGTGACGCTGTCGGAACTCGCGATCGAGGCGTTCTTTCCGGCGAATCCGGAAACGGTGGACGCGATGCGGAAGCTGGCGGACGCGTTGGCAGCGTAGTAGCAAGCGCGCAGCGGAGATTGACGGAAGCCGACGCCCGAACGCCCGCTTCCGCGCCCAGGACCGGTATGCCGGCGGTCGGCGCAACCATCAAGACGACGAACTTTCCCCAAAGCATAGAGATCGGGCGCCATGGCAAACATGGGCGCGGGTGAGTCCGATCAAAATGCGTCGTCGCATCTCAATGCTGCAGATCCGGGACGCGTCCGCGTTCCGGGAAACATCAAATGTCGCGGCACCCGTGCCATTTCCCCCTGGACTCACTCCGTCGAATGTCAAATTTGTTTAGGACATCTTTTCAATCTGACTGTATTCGAACAAGGGCTTCGGTAAAAAAATCGCGAATGCACTGCGATCGGGAAATCGTGAGAACGACAAGCAAGCCACAACACAATTTTTATATCGAGCCTAGGAAAAAACATGAGCAAAATGCATCGAGGGTTGGGGAATCCGGAACTGCGCGCGCCGGCGCAGTCGAAAGCAGCACTGGCCATCGCCGTGAGCGCAGCGGTTGTCGCATTCGCGGCTTCCGCACCCGCACGCGCCGACTATGTGCAGAACGGGACGTCGACCGAAACGTCGGCCGGCTGCGTCGGCAACATCGCCATCTCGGGAAGCGGCACGTATCCGGCCGCTGCAACGGGCTGCGACAACGTGGCGATCGGCACTGCGGCAGTCGCGAATTCGGGCTCGTCGACCGGAGCCTATAGCGAAACCGTCGCGATCGGCCGCATGGCGGCCGCGACCGGTACGTTTGCGACGGCCGTCGGCGGAAATGCCGTGGCAACCGGCGACCAGGCAACGGCGATGGGCGCGGCCTCAAGCGCGGTCGGAACCCAGGCGACGGCAGTCGGCAACGGAGCCATCGCGAACGGCGCGACGGCATCCGCCTTCGGCCAGGGCGCGTTCGCCGTCGACCAGTCGACGGCGGTCGGGCAAAGCGCCAGCGCCACCACGACATTCTCCACGGCCGTGGGCAAGGGCAGCCTTGCGGCCGGCGGTACGTCACTCGGCTTTCAGGCAAACGCCGGCGCGAACGATGCGGTAGCGCTCGGCGTCGACAGTTCGGCCTCCGCTGTCGGGAGCATCGCCATTGCGCGTGCGACGGCATCCGCAGTGAATGCGGTCGCGATCGGCGAAGGCGCGAACGCCGCCGATGCGAATTCCGTCGCACTGGGTTCGAACGCATCTACGCGCGCTTTCACCACCGTCAACAGCGTGACGCTCAACGGCGTCAGCTACGGCGGCTTCGCCGGCACGCCGGTGGGCGTGGTCAGCGTCGGCAGCGCGGGCGCCGAGCGTCAGATCGTGAACGTCGCGGCCGGCGCGATCAGCGCGACCAGCACGGATGCAGTCAACGGCTCGCAGCTCTTCTCGATCGCAAACCAGGTTTCCACGTTGACGGCGGATCTGGCAACGCTCACGACGACCGTCGGCAAAATTTCGTCGAGCGTCCCGAGCGGCACGGTGACGGACGATACAGACACCGCAATCGGCAAAAATACGCGGGTCAGCGTGCCGAACGGGACCGCGATCGGCGACGGCTCCAATGTCTCGGGCAATAACGGTACGGGCATCGGCGTCAATTCCACCGTCACCGCGCCGAACGGAACCGCGATCGGCGCAGGGTCGAATGTCTCCGGCAAGGACTCTACCGCGATCGGCACGAACAGCCGCGCGACCGCCAGCAATTCGGTCGCGTTGGGTGCGAATTCGGTCGCCGATCGGGACAACACGGTATCGATCGGCGCGCCGGGCGCCGAGCGTCAGCTCACCAACATGGCCGACGGCACGGCGCCGACGGACGGCGTCAACGTGCGTCAGTTGAACGGCGCAATCAATTCGGTTCGCGAAGAAATGTCGAAGTACCGCAAAGACGCGAATGCGGGCACGGCAAGCGCGATCGCGATGGCGAACATGCCGCAGGCCGTACTGCCAGGTGAAAAGGTGGTCGCGCTCGGCGGCGGCACGTATGGCGGTCAAAGCGCGATGGCGGTCGGTCTTTCCGTCGCGACGGCGAAATGGCTGGTCAAGGGTTCGGTGACGACGGCAGTTTCCGGCCACGGCTCGTTCGGTGCGGGTGCGGGCGTCGGCTACCGCTGGTAAGCGTGCTCGGCCCGTGAAGCATCAAGAGACGGTTGCTTGACGCCGCAAGGCAAGCCATCGGCGCGACCGCGTCGATGGCGCCACGGTCTCACGCGGCACGCCGGTTTCCCGGTCGCCGCAGCCGGCTACGCCGCCGTATCCGGAAACGTCGCGGTCTGCCCTGCCGGCTGCCTGTTCAGCTCGCCGTCGCGCACGGCTATCTGCCCATGCACAACCACGGGCCAGCCCGTGACCGCGCATCCGTCGAAGACGTCCAGCACGTGGAACAAACGATGTGCCGGCATGGGCGGCAGGCACCGGCGCTTGTCGGTCGGCATGGAGCCACCGCGAAGCGCCACCGCCGCGGCCCCGTCGTCACGTATCACGTATACAGCGACGCCGGCGGCAATTCTCCCTTCAGCGCGAACCGGCCGACATCGCGCAGCCGATAGTCGAGCGGATCGTGCAGCGTATGTGTGCGCGCATTCCGCCAGAAGCGGTCGAGGCCGAGCGACGCAGCCGTCGCACGCGCGCCGCATGCGTCGAACAGCGCCTCGCCGTTGTCAAGCGCCGCGCGCTGCGCGACGATCTTCGCGTCCGATACCGCGAGCGCCACCTCCGCTCGCTCGTCCGACGTCAGCGCATCGTGCCGCGCCCACGCGTGCTGCAACGCGCCGGCCGCGCGATCGGCCAGCGCCGCCGCGGCAACGGCCCGCACGCGCATGTCGCCGAAGCGCTGCAGCGTGTACGGATCGTCACTCGCCTGCGCGGCGTCCGAGTGAATCCACGGCCGGCCATGCTTCAGCACATAGTCGCGCGCTTCCGTCAGCGCGCCTTCCGCAAGCCCGACGAACAGATTCGTCAGCACGAGCTGCGACACGAGCGTGCGCAGCGTCGCGCGCGGCGTCGGCGGCGTCTCGGAACGGTGCAGCACCTCGTCCGGCGCGAGCGTTACGCCGTCGAAGCGCACGCTGCCGCTGTCGGTCTGGCGCTGGCCGATCGGGTCCCAGTCGTCGTTGACCGCGATCCCCGGGCGATCGGTCGGCACCACGCCGAACACGGTGCGGCCGGTTTCCGGATCGTGCGCGGACACCGTCATCCGCTGCGAACCGCGCGTGCCCGAACAGAAGCCCTTCACGCCGTCGAGCCGGTAGCCGCCGTCCGGCGTCGCGGTCGCAACGAGGCGCGTGTCGAGCGGATTGACCGCATTGCCCCACCACCAGCGCTGCTCGACCGTGCCGCGCAGATAACGTTCGCGCTGCGCGGCGCTGCCCCATACGTCGACGCTCACCACCTGCAGGCACTGGAACCCGACGAGATGCGCGAGCGCACTGTCGACTCGCGCGATCTGTCGGATCGCGTCGTAGATCGCGGGCCACGCGGCTTCCTGCCCGCCGAACGCGCGCGGCACCGCGAGCGTCAGCAGGCCCGCGTCGGCGAGCCACTGTTTCTCCTGCGCCGCGTGACCGCCCGCGCGGTCACGTGCGGCGGCGGTTGCACGCAGTGCGTCGATAACGCGTGCAAGTGCGTCCCGATCGATTGCTGACACATCCGTTGCCGCGGCGAGCGTCGCCGGGCCGCGTGGATCGTTCATGCGACGGCTTCCTGTTCCTGGGTCGAGACGGCGTCCGACAACGGCACGAGTTTCCCGAGTTCGCGCCTGCCGGTCAACCGCGACAGGATCTCGCGCCGCCAGTCGTCGTAGATCGCGCGGTATTCAGCGATATCCGCGCCGAACACATGCGCGGTATGCGCGTACTCGTCGTGCAGATAACCGTCGAGCCGAGCCTGCGTTTCCTCGTCGGCCTCGATCACGCGATCGATCAGCGCGTCGCGTTCCGCCGCCGGCAGCGCGGCGAGCTTGTCGAACCACCACTGCACGATCTGCACGCGATGCCACTCCTCGTCCGGCCGGATCCGGTTCTCGCCGTGCTCGCGCATCGCGCCGTCGCCGATGCGGCCGGTCTTGCGCTGGATCCACAGCTTCGCGAGGATGTGCAGCTCGTAATGCCATTCGAACGCGAGAAAACCCGCCACGTCGCGCACCGCGATATCGCCGATGCGCGCCCAGTGCGCGGCGACGAGCCGGTCGACTTCCGGCAGCGGATCGCGCCCCGTCAGTTCGCTCACGCGCTCGCGGCCGATCACCGCATGTGCGCCGTCGTCGCCGAGCTGGCGCGACAGGATCAGCTGGAAATGCGGATCGTCGCGGAACAGCGTGTCGATCGCCTTCGCGACGACCTGCACGATGAACAGGTCGTGCGACGCCATCTTCGTGTAGTAGTCGGCGACGGCGGCCAGTTCGTCCGCGTTGGACGGCTCGCGCGGCGGCGTGGCCAGCTTGGTCGGGAAGCCGGGACGATGGCGTCGCGCCACGTCGAGAAACAGCGCTTCCTCGAATTCTCCGTTCCATTCGCGCGGCGCGCCGATGGGCAAGGTCATGGATATCGTTCTCTCAGGGTCATGAATGAAACGAGCGGGTGCTTGTGGCACTGCTCAGGTACGCCGGGTCACGCGTCGGACCAGGCGGTCGCCCGTGATTTGCACGGCCGAAACGAGTGCGATCAGGATCACGATCACGGTCGCCATCACAGTGGTGTCGAAGCGCTGATAGCCGTAGCGGATCGCGAGATCGCCGAGCCCGCCCGCGCCGACGGCGCCCGCCATCGCGGTCGAGCCGATCAGCGCGACGACGGTGATCGTGAAGCCGCCGAGCATGCCGGGCAGCGCCTCGGGCAGCAGCACGTGCCACACGATGTGGCGGCGCTTCGCGCCCATCGCGAGCGCGGCCTCGATCAGCCCGCGATCGACTTCGCGCAGGCTCACCTCGGCGATCCGCGCGAAGAACGGGATCGCGGCGATCGACAGCGGCACGACGGCCGCCCATACGCCGATCGTCGTGCCGATCAGCACGCGCGTGAACGGCAGCAGCGCGACGAGCAGGATGATGAACGGCGTCGAGCGGAACACGTTGACGAGCGCGCCGAGCACCGCGTTCACGCCGCGCCGCGCGTAGATGCCGCCGGGCGCGGTCGTCACGAGGATCACCGCGAGCGGGATGCCGATCAGCGCCGCGATCGCGGCCGATGCGGCGACCATCGACAGCGTGTCGCGGATCGCGTCGAGCAGTTCGGGCCACCAGAGTTCAAACATAGCCGAGCACCTCCGCGTGATTCGCATGGCGGCGTGCACGCTCGAGCAGCGCGGCAACCGCGCCGCCGCGTGCCGACGACTGGCCGGCGTCATCCGCGCCCGGCGCGGCCGCGATCACGAGCCGCCCCTGCGCATGCCCCTGAATCCGCTCGATCCCGCCGTGCAGGAAACGCACGGAGCCGCCGAGCGCCGCCGCGAGCGCGCCGACGTCCGGCTCGCCGCCGCTCTCGCCCGTATAACGAACGTCGAGCACGACCTGCGCGCCGTCCGGCAACGCGGCCTGCTCGGGCAGCGGCTGCACGCGCGCGGCCAGCTCGGCCGGCAGGTCGTGCACCAGCGTGCTGAGCAGCGCGCGCGTCGCGCCGTGGCGCGGATCGCCGAACACGCGCCATACCGGGCCCGTTTCGACGACTTCGCCCTGTTCGATCACCGCGACCGTGTCGCACACCGCGCGGATCACTTCCATCTCGTGCGTGATCAGCACGATCGTCAGCCCGAGGCGGCGGTTGATGTCGGCGAGCAGCGCGAGGATCGACTGCGTCGTCTCGGGGTCGAGCGCCGACGTCGCCTCGTCGCACAACAGCACCTCAGGATCGTGCACGAGCGCGCGCGCAATGCCGACCCGCTGCTTCTGCCCGCCCGACAGGCTCGCCGGATACGCGTCGCGTTTCGCGGTCAGCCCGACGAGTTCGAGCAGCGCGTCGACCTTGCGCACGCGCTCGGCCTTCGGCACGCCGGCGATCTTCAGCGGCAGCGCGACGTTCTCGAATACCGTCTTCGCGGACAGCAGGTTGAAATGCTGGAACACCATGCCGGTGCGGCGGCGCAGTGCGACGAGGCCGTCCTCGTCGAGCGCGCCGACGTCGACGCCCTGCACGCGCACGCGGCCCGAGCTCGGCCGTTCGAGGCCGTTCAGGAGCCGCAGCAGCGTCGACTTCCCCGCGCCGCTGCGGCCGATGATCCCGAACACCTCGCCGCGCCGCACGTCGAGCGTCACGTCGCGCAGCGCGGCGGCCTGGCCGCGCGGCGTCGCGAACACCTTGCCGACCTGCTCCAGCGACACGGCAACGCCGCCAGCCTGAGCGGCCGCCACGTCATGCGTCGTCGAAGCAGCGCCGGCGCGCGCGGCCGATGCGTCGATGAAACCCAGCGTATCGAACAATTGCGTCATCGCTTCGCTCCGTCACGTTCAGGCATGCGCGGGTTGCGCGGGTTCGGCCGCGGCGGCCGGCCGATGCTGCGCGCCGGTATGCCACGCAGGCAGGCGCGCACCCGCGCCGAACAGTTTCTCGCGCAGCGTCGGCGCGGGATCGTAGTCTTCCTTGTAGACGCCGCGGTTCTGCAGCTCGGGCACGACCCAGTCGACGAAATCCTCGAATGACTCGGGCATCACGGTGCGCGTCAGGTTGAAGCCGTCGATGCCGGTCTCGTCGATCCACGACTGCAGCTCGTCCGCAACCTGCGACGGCGAACCGATGATCGGCGCATAACGTCCGCCGAGCGACATCTGTTCGAGCATCCGGCGCACGGTCCACGTGCCGGTCGTGCTCTTGCGCGAGATCGCGTCGACGGCCGACTGGATCGAATCGGTCTTCACGTACGAGATCGGTTCGTCGAGGCCGTACTTCGCGAAGTCGATGCCGGTCGAGCTCGCGAAATGCGCGAGGCCGGCTTCGGGGCTCGCGTAGCGCCGGTATTCGTCGAATTTCTCGCGCGCGAGCCGCTCGGTTTCGGCCGTCACGACGCTCACGCCCGCGAAGATCCGGATCGACGCCGGATCGCGCCCCTGCCGCGCGGCGGCCGCGCGGATGTCGAGTGCGGCCGCGCGCGCGGCGGCCTTGCTCTGCCCGTTCACGAACACGCATTCCGCGTGCCGGCCCGCGAACTCGACGCCGCGCGCGGACGAACCGGCCTGGTACAGCACCGGCGTGCGCTGCAGCGACGGCTCGCTCAGGTGGATCGCGTCGACCGAATAGAACGGCCCGTCGTGCTTCACGCGCCGCACCTTGCCCGGCTGCGCGAACACGCGTGCCTGTGCATCGCGGATCACCGCATCGTCGTCCCAGCTCTGTTCCCACAGCTTGTAGACGACGTCCATGTAGTCGTCCGCGCGCTCGTAGCGGTCGTCGTGGCCGATCTGCTGCGGGAGGCCCATCCCGCGCGCGGCGCTGTCGAGATAACCGGTGACGATGTTCCAGCCGACGCGCCCCTTCGTCAGGTGATCGAGCGTCGACATGCGGCGCGCGAACAGGTAAGGCGGCTCGTAGGTCAGGTTCGCGGTCACGCCGAAGCCGAGATGGCGCGTGACCTGCGCCATCGCGGGCACGAGCAGCAGCGGATCGTTGACGGGCACCTGCACCGATTCGCGCAGCGCGGCGTCGGGGCCGCCGCCGAACACGTCGTACACGCCGACGATGTCCGCGAGAAAGATCCCGTCGAACTTGCCGCGCTCGAGCGTCTTCGCGAGATCGGCCCAGTAGTCGAGATCGGTGTAGTGCGCGGAGCGGTCGCGCGGATGCGTCCACAACCCGTGATTGATGTGCCCGACGCAGTTCATGTTGAATGCGTTGAGCAGGATCTTCTTCCGGTTCGCCGTCGTCATGTTCGCCTCCGTCACCACGCGATCGCGTACAGCGAGCCGAACGCGTTGTCGAGCGCCTTGCGCACGGCCGGCGAGTGCTGGTAGATCGAGATGAACTTGCGGATGCGCGGGTCGTTCACGCTGTCGGGCCGCACGACCCACTGGATCGCGAAGATCTTGTTCTCGGTGCCGTCGAACAGCAGCGCGCTGTTCGGGTCGGTCGTGCCGGCGAGCTTGATGAAGCTCGGGTAGCCCTGCGCGAGATCGACGTCGTCGAGCGAACGCGCGAGCTGCGACGCTTCGAGCGGGATGATCTTCAGGTGCTTCGGGTTGGACACGATGTCGTGCGTCGTCGCGCGATAGTCGGCGCCCGGCTTCAGCGTGATCAGCCCCGCGCGCTGCAGCAGCAACAGCCCGCGCCCGCCGTTCACCGGATCGTTCGCGATCGCGACGCGCGCGCCGTCCTTCAACTCGGCAAAGCTTTTCACCTTCTTCGAATAGAGGCCGATCTTCATGATCGTGCCGGGCGCGATCGACACGAAGTTGTAGCCGCCCTGTTTGTTCGCGTTCTCGAGAAACGGGATGTGCTGGAAGTAGTTGACGTCGATGTCCTTGTTCGCGAGCGCCGCGTTCGGCGTATTCCAGTCGGTGAACTCGACGATCTTCACGTCGAGCCCCTGCGCCTTCGCCTCCTTCGCGGCGATCTTCAGCGCTTCGATCTGCGGGCTGGTCGAGATGCCGACCTTCAGCGGCGCGGTGTCGGCGCGCGCGCCGTTCAGCAGCCCGACGCCGAACAACCCGGCGAGCAGCGCGGCCGCCAGCAGGCGGGCCGGCCGCGCGAAGCGGCCGGAGGAAAAGCGGGCGGAAAAAACGGCATGCAGCATGGAAACCACTCTCCTGTCCAAAGACGGTATCGACGGATGAGCGACGCCGCGGCGAACGCGCGGGCGTTCTCCGGACAGTCGTCGTCGCATCGGAAAAGGATCAGCCGATGATAGAGAGCGGCGGAGGGGCGGTCTACGAAGCGATTGTGCGAAGAAAATCGCGCGCGGCGATATGGCGCGAGATCGGGCGCGAGATCGGGCGCGGCCGGGTGCCTGGCCGGCCATCCGGCCGAAATCTCGGCCTGCCCGCCGCGCGAATTCCGAAATCTCGGAACGGCCTTCGCATCATTCTTTCCGCAGACGATACAAATCCCTTATGAATCAATGATCTGCAAACATGCCGACAGGCCGATACCTTGGCACGGAGGTTGCGTAATAGTCGGCACACGATGCCGCGAAGCAAAGCAGGCATTCCAACATCAGGAGACACGTCTTGCAGACCTCTATCCATACCCCGTCCCATCCCGAGCCGATTGCCGAAGCCGGTCCCGCCACGCGCGCACGCTTCTGGCCGGAAGGCTGGTGGAAGCTGATGGAAATCCGCATCGGCATCATCCCGCTGCCGGTCTACGTGATCCTGTTCGGGCTGATCGTCGGCTTCGCGGTGACGGGCAAGGTGCCCGGCGAAATCTCGATGGCGATCGCCGTGCTCGCGTTCTTCGGCTTCACGTGCGCCGAACTCGGCAAGCGCCTGCCGCTGCTGCGCAACATCGGCGCGGCCGCGATCTTCGCGACCTTCGTGCCGTCGGCGCTCACGTACTACCACCTGCTGCCGAAGCCGGTGCTGAACCTGACCGTCGAATTCACGAAGTCGACCAACTTCCTGTACCTGTTCATCGCGTCGATCATCGTCGGCAGCATCCTGAGCATGGATCGCCGCGTGCTGATCCAGGGCTTCGCGAAGATCTTCGTCCCGCTCGCCGTCGGCTCGGTCGCCGCGGCGATCGTCGGCACGGCGGTGGGCACCGCGCTCGGCCTCGGCGCGCGCCACACGCTGCTGTACATCGTCGTGCCGATCATGGCCGGCGGCGTCGGCGAAGGCGCGATTCCGCTGTCGATCGGCTATTCGGAACTGATGCACCTGCCGCAAGGCGAGATGTTCGCGATGGTGCTGCCGCCGGTGATGCTCGGCAGCCTGACCGCGATCATCCTGTCGGGCGCGCTCGACATGCTCGGCAAGCGCCTGCCGCACCTGACCGGCAACGGCCGCCTGCAGGTCGGCGAAAGCGGCGACATGACGCCGGAAAACGAAGAAATCCGCGGCCACGTCGACGTCACGCACATCGCGGGCGCCGGCATCACGGCGATCACGCTGTACCTCGTCGGCCTGATGGCGCACAAGCTGTTCGGCCTGCCCGCACCGGTCGCGATGCTGTTCCTCGCGGTGCTCGTGAAGCTCGCGCGCGCGGTGTCGCCGCCGCTGCAGGAAGGCGCGTTCGTCGTCTACAAGTTCTTCTCGACCGCCGTCACGTATCCGCTGCTGTTCGCGATCGGCGTCGCGATGACGCCGTGGGACAAGCTGACCGCCGCGTTCACGATCGTCAACGTCGTGACCATCGTGTCGACCGTCGCGACGCTGATGGGCACCGGTTTCGTGGTCGGCCGCCTGATGAAGATGTACCCTATCGACACCGCAATCGTGAACGCGTGCCATAGCGGGCAAGGCGGCACCGGCGACGTCGCGATCCTGACCGCCGCGAACCGGATGCAGTTGATGCCGTTCGCGCAGATCGCGACGCGCATCGGCGGCGCGATCGTCGTCACGGTCACGCTGATCCTGGTCGCGCACTTCGGGTGACGCACCGCAGCGCGCCTCGTCGCGCCGGCTGCTTTGCACGCGCCGCCGCCGGCCTTGCCGGCGCGCGGCGCGCGTCGTTGCGGACGGCCGGTTGCGGACGGCCGGTTGCGGACGACCGGTTGCGGACGGCCGGTTGCGGGTTTCGATGAGGGCGAACGTGCAGAAAAGCTTCAAGGGGATCCCGTGGTGGGGCTGGGCGTCGGCCGCCGTGCTGTATGTCGGCGTGGCCGCTGCGGCCGTCGATTTCGCATGGGAACGCGCGATCGACGCGCTCGAGGAAACCGGCGCGCACCGGCTCGACCTGTATGCGTCGAGCCTGAAAAGCGAGCTCGGCCGCTTCGAGATCCTGCCCGGCCTGGTCGCGCGGCAGGACGGCGTGCGTGCGATGCTGAAGGCCGCGCCACACGACGCGCCCGACCTCGTGCACAAGGTGAACACGTACCTCGAAGCCGTGAACCGCGATGCGGGCAGCGGCGCCGTTGACGTGATCGACCTGCAGGGCGAAGTGATCGCCGCCAGCAACTGGAACGAGACGATCAGCTTCGTCGGCACCAACGTGTCGTACCGGCCGTACTTCAAGGATGCACTCGCGCGCGGCAGCGGCCGCTTCTTCGGCATCGGCACCAACACGGGCGTGCCGGGCGTCTACTTCGCCAGCGCGGTGCGCGACGGCGGCGTGCCGATCGGCGTGGCCGCCGTGAAGATCAGCGTCGATTCGCTCGAATCGGCATGGCGCGCGCCGGGCGTCGCCGCGATGGTCGTCGACAGCAACGGCGTGGTCGTGATCTCGACCGAACCCGCATGGAAATTCACCGCGCTGCGCCCGATCACCGCGCAGCAGCAGCACGACATCCAGGCGTCGCGTCAATACGCGGGCCGTACCGTCGACGCGCTGCCGTACCGCCGCATCGGCGACCGCAGCGCGGCCGCGTGGCTCGGCGCGTTCCCCGATCCGCGCCGCGCCGGCCGCAGCACGCGCTATCTGGTGATGTCGCGGCCCGCGCCGCAGGCCGGCGATTCGCTGATGGTGCTGCTCGACATCGCGGGCGCGCGGCGCCAGCAGCAGACGGCGTTCGTGTTCGTCACGGGCGCGTTCCTGATCGCCGCGCTGCTGGCCGGCTACGCGATCCAGCGCCGCCGGGCGATCGTCGCGCGGCTGAGCGCACAGGATGCGCTGCGCCGCGCGAACGACCGGCTCGAACTGACCGTCGCACAGCGCACGGCCGCGCTGACGGCCGCGAACGAGCGGATGCAGCGCGAGATCGACGAGCGCGAGCGCACCGAGCAGCGGCTGCGCGATTCGCAGCAGGAAGTCGTGCACGCGGGCAAGCTCGCGGTGCTCGGGCAGATGGCCGCCGGCCTCACGCACGAGCTGAACCAGCCGCTCGTCGCGATCCGCACGCTGTGCGACAACGCGCGCACGTTCTTCGCGCGCGGCCAACCGGCGCAGGCGGATGCCAATCTCGAACGGATCGGCAAGCTCGTCGACAGCATGGCGGTGCTCACCGGCGAGCTGAAGACCTTCGCGCGCAAGCCCGACGTCGAGCGCGTCGCGGTGTCGCTGAACGAGGCCGTTGCGCATGCGCGGCTCATCTACGACGCGCGGATCCGCGCCGAAGGCGTGCGGCTCGACGTGAACATCGCACCCGGCACGGCGGTGTCGGCCGAATCGAGCCAGTTGCAGCAGGTGATCGTGAACCTGCTCGGCAACGCGCTCGACGCGGTGCACGATGCGCCCGTGCGCCGCATCGTCATCGAGGCGGCCGAGGCGGACGAAGCCGGCCGCGTGCGCTTCACGATCGCCGACAGCGGCGCCGGCATCGCGCCCGACGTGCTGCCGCACCTGTTCGAGCCGTTCGTCACGACCAAGCCGCGCGGCCAGGGCCTCGGGCTCGGCCTCGCGATCACGTCGCGCATCGTCGAGGCGTTCGGCGCGAAGATCGCCGCGACGAACCGCGACGAAGGCGGCGCGCAGTTCAGTATCGAATTCGCGGCGGCGACGCTGCAAAGGACAGAGCATGGAAGATGAGATTCGGGTGCTGGTCGTCGAGGACGATGAAAACGTCCGGATCGGCGTCGAGCAGGCCGTCGCGCTCGCCGGGTTCCCGGTCGACGCGTTCGCGTCGGCCGCCGACGCGCTCGCGCACGTCGCGCCCGGCGCGCCGGTGGTGATCGTGTCGGACGTGCGGATGCCGGGCATCGACGGGCTGCAGCTGCTCGACCGCGTGATGGCCGTCGATGCGCAGATCCCGGTCGTGCTGATCAGCGGCCACGCGGATATCTCGACGGCCGTCGGCGCGATGCAGGTCGGCGCGTACGACTTCATCGAGAAGCCGTTCTCGTCGGATGTAATCGCCGGCCGCGTCGCGCGCGCGGTCGAGAAGCGCCGCCTGACGCTCGAGGTGCAGGGGCTGCGCGCGGCGCTCAACAACTGGCAGGGCATCGAGGCGTACGTGCTCGGCAAGTCGCCTGCGATGGCCGACGTGCGCAAGAAAATCCTGCGCCTCGCCGATACGTCGGTGTCGGTGCTGATCACCGGCGAAACCGGCACCGGCAAGGAACTGATCGCGCGCAGCCTGCACGACTTCGGCGGCCGGCGCGATGCGCATTTCGTCGCGCTGAACTGCGGCGGCCTGCCCGAGCAGATCTTCGAGAGCGAACTGTTCGGCCACGAGGCCGGCGCGTTCACCGGTGCGATCAAGAAGCGCATCGGCAAGATCGAGTGGGCGCACGGCGGCACGCTGTTCCTCGACGAGATCGAGACGATGCCGATTTCGCTGCAGATCAAGATGCTGCGCGTGCTGCAGGAGCGCGTGGTCGAGCGGCTCGGCGCGAACGAGCTGATTCCGGTCGATTGCCGCGTGGTTGCCGCATCGAAGGCCGATCTCGCCGAACTCGCGGCCGACGGGCGCTTTCGCGCGGATCTGCTGTATCGCCTCAACGTCGCGCAGATCGAGCTGCCGCCGCTGCGCGAGCGGCGCGAGGACGTGCCGCTGCTGTTCGAGCATTTCGTGCTCGCGGCCGCGCGGCGCTTCGGGCAGCCGGCGCCGGTCGTCACGGCTGCACAGGTGTCCGAACTGATGACGCACGCGTGGCCCGGCAACGTGCGCGAACTGCAGAACGTGGCCGACCGCTTCGTGCTCGGGCTGACCGGCGACAGCCTGCTGTCGTCGGGCGGCGCGCCAGCCGTGGGCGGCACGCTCGCGGAACAGCTCGCGTATTTCGAGCGGATGCTGATCGAGGACATGCTGCAGCGTCACCACGGCAACGTTGCGGATGCGAGCGTCGCGCTCGGCATGCCGAAGAAGACGCTCTATCACAAGCTGCGCAACCTGCGGATTCCCGCGCGCGGCGACGCGGCGGCCGACGGCGGCGAATGACGCGGACAAGGACACGCACCACAGCATGGATCGCATCGAAGTCACCGAACACGGCCGCCTCATTGGCCAAACCCACGGCCACCTGATCCGTGGCGTCACGCGCGCGCAGAAGACCTTCCGCCCCAGCGACTGGCCCGAACGCCTAGCCGGCGTCATCACGCTGTTCGTCGGCGAACGGCGGCCCGGCTATCCGTGCGCGCTGTCGCGGCTCGCGATGCCGGTCGTCGACGGCGGCGTCAAATGCCTGTTCGTGTCGGACGAATTGCGCGGCGTGTGCGCGGACGCGTTCGACTTCGCGATGCAGTTCGCGGCCGATAATGACCTTCCCGTCGAGCTTCAGACTGCACCCGCGTTGACGATGCGCTGACGCGCAGCCCCCTGCCTCCCCTCTTTCCGGTGCGTTTGCGCGTGCGCGCAGGCCACCGCACGCCCTTTCTCCGCCGAAATCAATCGTCAGATGATTGAAGGCTTCGACGCATGACCACGCCCCGACAAGGGTTTTCAGCCGAGCCATCAATAAAATTGATCGTCACGATGAAAATTATGCGTTTTCCTTGCAGGTCGCCGTGATGCATAGTTGCGTCGTGTTGACGCACCTTTGAGTCTTTCAGTCATGAACATGCGAATCGAGCCGTCCGTGCTCGCGAACCCCGACCTGCAATTTGCGACGCTTTCGTCAGGCATCAGCCTGCCGTATGTCGAGCGGGGCAGCGGCGCGCCGATGGTGTTCGTGCACGGCTCGCTGTGCGACTACCGCTACTGGGATCCGCAGCTTGCATCGCTGTCGGCCCACTACCGCTGCATCGCGCCGAGCCTCAGCCACTACTGGCCGGCCGTCGAAGCGGGCATCCAGGACGAGTTCAGCTGGCAGAACCACGTCGACGAGCTCGCCGAATTCATCGACGCACTCG
This sequence comes from Burkholderia sp. IT-111MI5, assembly GCF_949752865.1. Classification (NCBI taxonomy): domain Bacteria; kingdom Pseudomonadati; phylum Pseudomonadota; class Betaproteobacteria; order Burkholderiales; family Burkholderiaceae; genus Burkholderia; species Burkholderia sp. IT-111MI5. The sequence goes on from NZ_CATKIF010000022.1 coordinate 46,099, forward strand.
ATCTCGGCCCCGTGCACCTGGTCGGCCATTCGCGTGGCGGCAGCGTCGCGTTCAACGTCGCGCGCCAGCATCCGCAACTCGTCGACACGCTGACGCTCGCCGATCCGGGCGGCCCGCTGCAACAGCCGGGCGTGCGCGAAGCCGCGCTGCCGGCCGCCGCGATCGCGCTGCGCACGAAGGCCGTGAACCTGATCGGGCAAGGCGACGTCGAGTCGGGTCTCGAGATGTTCGTCGATTCGGTGAGCCTGCCCGGCGCGTGGAAGAAGAGCACGTCGCGCTTCCGCACGATGGCGATCGACAACGCGAGCACGCTGCCGAAGCAACTGCGCGACCCGCTGCCCGCGTATTCGCAGCACACGGCCGGCGATATTGCATGCCGCACGCTGCTGATCGACGGCCAGCGCAGCCCGAAGATGTTCCGCCACAACGTCGACACGCTGTCGCAGTGGATCAGCGATGCGCAACGGCAGACCGTCGCCGGCGCGTCGCACGGGATGAATGCAGCGAGCCCCGCCGTGTTCAACCGCTACGTGCACGAGTTCATCGCCGCGTAAGTTCACGGGCGGCGTTCGTTCCGCCCGGTTTTCCCAGTTTCATCCGGAAACGGTGCGGGCCCGCCCCGCATCGCTTTCCTGTCGCCCGCCGCACGTCACCGGCGCATCCGCTGCGCGGATCCAGACACCTCTGAACGATCCACGCCCGCGTGCCGGACACCGGCGCGGCGCATTGCATCACGCAGCCGCGTCGGCCTTCCGCGTCACCGCATCCGGCAGCCCGAACACGCTGTCGAACGACCAGTTGTACACGAACGTGAAGATCGGGAAGAACACGATCAGCACCGCGTCGAACAGGAACGCCTGCACCAGCGACACATCGAGCCACCACGCGATCAGCGGAATCAGGAACGTCACGAGCGCAACCTGGAACCCGACCGCGTGCAGCACGCGCCGCCCCACGGTGCGCGTCGTCGCCGCGCGACGCCGCTCCCACGCCTCGAACGCGAGGTTGTACAGGAAATTGACGGTGACGCCCGTCGTCGAGATCATCACGCCCAGCAGGCCGCTCGTTTCGGCGCTCGCGCCGCTCAGCACGCCGAGCACCGTCGACGCGATCAGGATGCCGAGCACCTCGAACATCACGACGTAGACTATGCGTCGCTTCCAGCCTTGCATGACCATCCCCTTCGAATCGAACAAGGTGGCGAGACTAGCAGCGAGTACCCTGTCCGCCAAAGTCAGGTCCTTTCAATTTTTCTGACAGGAGGCCGCACGTGCTGACCAGCGACCACATCGACATGCTGCTGACCGTCATCGACAAAGGCTCGTTCTCGGCGGCCGCGCGCGCGCTCGGCCGCACGCCGTCGGCGGTCAGCATGGCGATCGCGAACCTCGAGGCCGAACTCGATCTCGTGCTGTTCGATCGCGGCACGCGCGAGCCGACGCCGACCGCCGCGATGGCCGCGCTGCTGCCCGACGCGCGCGCGATCGCCGAACGGCTGCATGCGCTGCGTGCGCATGCGCAGCACTTGTCGGAGGGTGTCGAGGACACGCTGCGACTCGGGCTCGCGGCCGAAATCGACGGTGCGCCGATTGCGCGCGCGCTGGCCGCCGTCGCCGCGAAATATCCGGCGCTCGCGGTCAGCGTCGTCACCGCACCGCAGGATGCGATCGTCGACGCGCTGCATCGCGGGGCCGTCGATCTTTGCGTCGCGTACGGCGGGCTCGATCTTCATCCGCAGGAACAGATTCACGCGCTGTGGACCGAGACGCTGATCGCGGTCGCCGCGCCCGGCCATCCGGCGATTGCCGAAGCCGCGCATCCGGAGGCGATCGAGCGCTTGTCGGGGTTTCGGCAGATCGTGATCGCCGATCCGGAGCGGCCGCTCACCGACGTGCGGCCGCTTATCGGCAACCGCACGTGGAAGGTGACCGACATGGCGACCGCGATCGCGCTCGTGAAGGCCGGTCATGGCTGGGCGAACTTGCCGGAATCGATCATCGACCGGTATGTGGCGGACGGTGAACTCGCACCGCTCGTGTTCGCGAACATTCGCAACGGGCTGCCGCTGCCTGTGTATTTGCGGCGGCCGAAACATACGGGGCTCGGCAAGGCCGCCGGGGAACTCTTGCGGGCACTGCGGTCTGAAGACAGTCCGCATTAAGCGGTGCGGCGATGGCGTCGCCACACCGTCCGTCAACGCCGGACGACTTGACCGTTAGTTGCAATCAATGGGCCACCCTCGCGCGCGTTCGGCGCCAGAAACGCGTTCCCGGTCATCGCTCGACTTGTCCGATCATGCCGACCGTGAGGCGGGTCATACGACCGTGATGGCGAGCTCCTCCGCATACGCCTCCAACCGGTCGCCTACCCGCAACTTAAGGACATCGATGAACCGTTTGATCTTCGCGTCGACGAACTGACGGGACGAATACACCGCATAGACGTTGCGCTGAGCGGTGTGGAATTCAGGCAGCACGCGAACGAGCGATCCCTTACGCAAATCGTCGATTGCCGAGAAGGCGGCGATCAGCCCGATCCCCGCGCCCTCGCGCAGTACCGTGGACATCGCATCCATGTCGTTGACGCTGAAGTGCGATCCCGCCGGACGATACACCGCCTCGCCGACCCTGCCTTGCAGACGCCATTCGTCGGGCGCGTAATCGACCGTGCTCAGGAGCACACATGTGTGGTCGACGAGGTCTTCCACGCACGCGGGAGCCGGACGATGTGCCAGATAATCGGGCGACGCCGCCAGAATGCAATGGCTGACGCCGATCTTCTGGCTCACATACGCCGAGTCCGGCAGCGTGCGCGCAATCACGATCGCCACGTCGAGTTGCTCTTCGAGCAGGTTCGGCATCCGCTGCGACAGCATGAGATCGACCGATACCTCCGGGTATGCGTTCCGATAGGCAAGCACGGCTTGCGAAACGAGTTGACGGCCTAATCCCGGCACCGCATGCACGCGCAATACGCCGCGCGGCTCCAGCAGCGCATCGCGCGCTTCCGCTTCTGCCCGTTCGATGTCCGAGAGGATCGCAACGCTGCGCTCGTAAAAACGTCGCCCCGCATCGGTGACGACGAGCCGTCGCGTCGAGCGCTGCAGCAACCGCGTGTTGAGATTGTCCTCGAGTACCGAGACCGCTCGGGAAATGTTGCCGACCGTCGTATCGAGGTGGTTTGCGACAGCCGTGAAACTGCCCATCTCGACCACCTTCGCAAACACCGACATGGTGTGAACCTTGTCCATTACGCACCTTGGTTTTGAATTGATCGCCGAATCGCTGCGTTTCGGCCCGCGCGAGCCTGTTGATCATAGGGCCCGCGCCTGCTTCGTGCAGTCAGCGCGCAATCCCCTGTCGTTTTCGCGCATCCTTTCAATGCGCTTTCATGCTGGCAGGGGGATTTTCTCTCCCGAGACAAGATTCATTCTTTCCGGCCCCTCTAAGTTGCCGCCCGCTTCACGCCTAGACTGGGTCCCGAAGTCAGGCAATCAGAACGCGGAAGTATCAAACCCGAGCTCGGCCCGCCACGGCGAATCATCCAGACACGGCGTGGCGCAGGTTCCCCTGTCCGGCTCGTGGCGAACACATATTTAATCGCAATCCTAACCATAAAGGCTACTACCATGGACATCAGTTACGACGCGCTTCATCTTTTCATCAACGGCGAATGGATCGGTGCGAGCGAACGCGAAACGGCGCCGGTGATCAACCCCGCCACGCAAATCGAGATCGGGCGCGTCCCGCTGGCGACGGCAGCCGATCTGGATCGCGCCCTGCAGGCCACCGCACCGGCTTTTGACGTCTGGCGCAACACCGTGCCTGCCGAACGCGCGCGCATTCTGAAGCGTGCGGCGGAACTGATGCGCGAGCGCGCCGAGCACATCGCTACCGTCATGACGCTCGAGGAAGGCAAACCACTGGCAGAAAGCCGCGACGAAGTCCTGCGTGCCGCCGACTATTTCGAATGGTTCGCCGAAGAGGCTCGCCGTATCGACGGCCGCGTGGTGCCATCCAACCGCCCGGGCGTGCAACAGCTCGTGAAAAAACAGGCAATCGGGCCCGTCGCCGCATTCACGCCATGGAATTTTCCCGCGATCACCCCGGCGCGCAAGCTCTCCGCCGCACTCGCCGCCGGATGCAGCGTCATCATCAAACCCGGCGAGGAAAGCCCCGCAACGGCGCTCGCGCTGGCACGTGCACTGGACGACGCCGGTTTGCCGAAGGGCGTGCTTCAAGTCGTATTCGGCGTGCCCGACCAGGTGTCGAAGCATCTGATCGCTTCCCCGGTCATCCGGAAGGTGACGTTCACGGGCTCGGTACCGATCGGCCGCCTGCTGTCGGCGCGTGCCGCCGAAGGCGTCAAACCCATCACGCTGGAGCTGGGCGGCCACGGGCCCGTCCTCGTATTCAACGACGCGGATGTCGAGAAGGCCGCGGTCGACGGTGCGGCGAACCGCTTTCGCGGTACGGGCCAGGTCTGCATCTCGTCGACGCGCTTCCTGATCCAGCGCGAAGTCTACGACGCGTTCGTCGGGCACTTCGTGCGCGCCACCCAGGCCCTCAAGGTCGGGAATGGCATGGATGCCGGCACGCAGGTCGGGCCGCTGGCCAATCCGCGCCAGCTTGCCAAGATGGAAGAACTCATCGCCGATGCGGTGGAACGTGGCGCAAGGGTCCTCGCCGGCGGAAAGCGCATCGAGGGCGAAGGATATTTCTTCGAACCCACGGTCCTCGCCGACGTACCGAAGGACGCGCGCGTGATGCATGAAGAACCGTTCGGCCCGATCGCGGTGCTGATGCGCTTCGATGCCCTCGCCGACGGGCTCGCCGAAGCGAACCGGTTGCCGTACGGGCTCTCCGCCTATGCGTTCACGCGCAGCGCGCGCACGGCCATTGATGTCGCGGACGGTCTCGAAGCCGGGATGATCGGCATCAACCAGTACCGCATCGTGTCGACCGAACTGCCGTTTGGCGGCATGAAGGAAAGCGGCCACGGCTCGGAAGGCGGCACCGAGGGCATCGAGTACTACCTCACGCACAAGTTCATCAGCCAGGCTTGAAGGAGTATCGCCATGTCTCATACGCATTTCGACAGTCCACGCGAGGCCGCGCGGGCCTTCACGCCGACGCTCTCGGCATTCGTCGACGACACGCTCTATCCGCGCATCTGGAGCGATCCGTCGCTCGCGCCGCGCGATCGCAGCCTCGTGACCGTCGCCGCCCTGATCGCGGGGGGCCATCTCGACGAGTTGCCGGCGCATCTGCGGCGCGCGTTGACGAACGGCGTAACCCGCGAAGAGCTCTCCGCGGCAATTACTCACCTCGCGTTCTACGCCGGGTTTCCCGCAGCGATTTCCGCTTCCGCCGTGGCGCAGGCAACGCTGGGCGCACAACCTCGGTCCGACGATCTCGCCGGTCATTCAGCTCCGGCACAGGAAGGTGTGAAATGAAAGCCATCACATTCAAGGAATTCGGCGAGGCCGAGGTTCTCCAATTGGCCGAAGTCCCGGCACCCGAGGTTCGCCCCGACGATCTACTGTTACGCGTTCATGCCGCGGGCGTGAATCGCGCGGATCTGACACATCGGCGAGGCGGATACGGCCGGCCCAATTTCGGCGACTCCACCCTCATGGGGCTCGAAATCGCCGGCGAGGTGATCGAGACGGGAAGCGCCGTGCAGGGCTACGAGGTGGGTGATCGTGTAATGGGCGTCGTGGGCGGCGGGGCCTATGCGGAACTGGCGCGCATCGACTGGAGAATGGCGATGCCCATACCGGCAACGATCGACTACGTGCACGCGGCTGCCATACCGGAAGTTTTCGTCACTGCGCACGAAGCGTTGTTGCATCTGGGCCGCTTGCAACGCGGCGATTCGGTGCTGATTCACGCAGCGGCGGGCGGGGTGGGTTCCGCGGCGGTCCAGCTCGCCTACGCAACCGGCGCGACGATATTCGCGACCGCCGAAGCCTCGAAACTGGAACGGATCGTTCAACTCGGCGTGGACCATGCGATCGACTACAAGGCGCAGGATTTTTCGGAAGTCGTCGCAAGCAGGACAGGCAAACGCGGTGTCGACGTCGTCATCGACTTCGTGGGCGCGCCGTATTTTTCGCGGAATGTCGCGTCATTGGCAAACGGCGGCCGGCTGGTGCAGGTCGGCATACTCGGCGGCGGCGGTGACGTGAGCGTTGCGCTCGATCAGATCCTGAACCGTCATCTGCAAATCATCGGCACGGTGATGAAGTCGCGCGACCCGCGCGAGAAACACGCGATGGTTCGGCGATTTCGCGAACATTGGCTGGACCGCTTTGCGGGAGGCGCGGGCCTCGAACCGGTCGTCGACAGCGTGTTTCCTCTCGCCAATGCCGCGGCGGCTCATCGACGGATGGAGTCCGCCGTGAACGTAGGCAAGATCATCCTGTCGATGAGCGAAAACGCCTGACGCCATAAAAAACCCCGGCATGCAGACCAGAGCCTGCATGCCGGGGTTCTTCGCTTCACTGCCGGCGAGCGACGATTCGCCCGCCGTTCGCGCTCAACGCGCGGCGACTTCCGCCTTGACGGACGCCGCATCGCCGACCGCCGTCGGCGCGGGCCCCCACCCGCCGCCCAACGCACGGATCAGGTTCACGGTCGACACGGCCTGCGCACCGGTCAACTGGTTCGACTGCAACTGCGACTGCAGCACCGACCGCTCGCTGTCGATCACGTCGAGATACGCGACCTGGCCTTCCTGATACTGCGTGCGCGACAGCGTCGCCGCGCGGCGCGACGCGTTGACGGCCGCATCCTGCGCGCGGATCTGGTCGTCGAGCAGGCGCAGGTCGGCGAGATTGTCCTCGACCTCGCGGAACGCGACGAGCACCTGCTGCCGGTAGTTCGCGACCTGCTCGTCGTACTGCGCACGTGCCTGCTGCACGCCGGCCGCACGGCGCCCGCCGTCGAACAGCGGCAGCGTCAGCGCGGTGCCGGCGAACGGCCCGAGCAGGAACGTGCGGCTCGACCACAGGAACAGGTTGCCGAGCGTCGACGCCTCATAGCCGAACGCGCCCGTGATATCGAGCTTCGGGAAGTACGCCGACTTCGCGAGGCCGATCCGCGCGTTCGCGGCCGCCATCGCGCGCTCGGCCGCCGACACGTCCGGACGGCGTTCGAGCAGCGCGGACGGCAGGCCCGCCGGAATCTTCACGCCGACCGGCACGATCGGCGTTTCCTTGAACGCGAAATCCGCGGGCGCCTTGCCGAGCAGGATCGCGAGCGCGTGCTCGGAAGCCGCGCGCCGGCGCGCGACACCGACCGCATCGGCCTGCGCGCTGGCAAGCTCGTTCTTCGCGCGCGACACGTCGAGCTCGCTGATATCGCCTTCGTTGAAGCGGCGCTGCACGAGCTTCAGCGCCTGATCGCGCAGCTCCACCGTGCGGCGGTACAGGTCCTGGTCCGAGTCGAGCTGGCGCAGTTCGAAGTAGTTCTGCGCGACGTCCGCCTGCAGCGCGAGCTGCACCGAACGGAACAGCGCTTCGCTCTGCGCCTGGTCGGCACGCGACGCCTCGACGTTGCGGCCGACGCGGCCGAACAGGTCGGCCTCGTAGGACACCGTGCCCTGCGCGCGCCACAGCGTCGCGTTGGTCGGGCCCGTGCCTTGCGGCTGCAACTGCGACGCCGACGACAGCCCTTCGCGCGTCGGCCCGAAGCCGGCGCCGACCTGCGGGAACCATTGCGAGCGCGCCGAACGCGTCGCCGCGCGCGCTTCCTCGACACGCGCGGCCGCCGCCTTCAGGTTCTGGTTCGCGGCGAGCGCCTGCGTCTCGAGCGAATCGAGCACCGGGTCGCCGAACACCGTCCACCACTCGCCGCGGTGCGCGCCGTCCGACGGCTCGGCCGTCTTCCACGTGCCGGCCTGTTCGCCCGCGGCGAGCGTCGGCGCTTCCTTGAACGCGGCGGGCGTCGACACATCCGGGCGCTTGTAGTCGGGGCCCACCGCACACGCGGCGAGCAGCGTCGCGAGCAGGGTGCTCGCGGCCGCCACCTTCGCGAAGCGCATCAGGCCATTCGTGTTGTGCATGTTGTCCATCTTCTTATCCTCAAGCATCCGAAGCCGGTACGCCCTGGGCCGGCACGCCATACCCGGCCGAGTCCTTGCCGGCGACGTGGATCTTGCCGCCCGCGAGCGTACGCAGCACGACGTAGAACACCGGCGTCAGCATCAGCCCGAACAGCGTCACGCCGAGCATCCCGAAGAACACCGCGACACCCATCGCATGGCGCATCTCCGAACCCGCACCCGTCGACGTGACGAGCGGCACGACGCCCATGATGAACGCGATCGACGTCATCAGGATCGGGCGCAGCCGCAGCCGGCTCGCCTCGATCGCGGCCTCGAGCGGCGTTCGGCCGTCGTGTTCGAGTTCGCGCGCGAATTCGACGATCAGGATCGCGTTCTTCGCCGACAGCCCCACCAGCACCATCAAGCCGATCTGCGTGAAGATGTTGTTGTCGCCCTGCGTGAGCCACACGCCCGTCAGCGCCGACAGAATGCTCATCGGCACGATCAGGATCACCGCGAGCGGCAGCGTCAGGCTTTCATACAGCGCAGCGAGCACCAGGAACACGAGCAGCACGCTGATCGGGAACACATACATCGCCGAATCGCCCGCGAGGATCTGCTGGTACGTGAGGTCGGTCCACTCGAACCGCACGCCGCGCGGCAGCGTCTCGTGCGCGATCCGCTCGACCGCGGCCTGCGCCTGACCCGACGAGAAGCCCGGCGCCGGGCCGCCGTTGATGTCGGCCGCCGTGTAGCCGTTGTAGCGCACCACCATTTCAGGGCCGAACGTCGGCGTCACCGTGACGAGCGACGACAGCGGCACCATCTCGCCCTTGTCGTTGCGCGTCTTCAACTGCAGGATGTCGTCCGCGCGCTGGCGGAACGGCGCATCGGCCTGCACGCGCACCTGGTACACGCGCCCGAAGCGGTTGAAGTCGTTCACGTACAGCGAGCCGAGATACACCTGCATCGTGTTGAACACGTCGGTGACCGGCACGCCGAGCTGCTTCGCCTTCACGCGGTCGAGATCGACGTTGAGCTGCGGCACGTTGATCTGGTAGCTCGTAAACAGCGGGCCAAGCTCGGGCGCTTGCTGCGCGCGCTTGATGAAATCGTTGGTCGCATCCGCGAGCCGCGCATAGCCGACCGCGCCGCGATCCTCGATCTGCATCTTGAAACCGCCGAGCGTGCCGAGGCCGAGCACCGGCGGCGGCGGGAACACCGCAACGAACGAGTCCTTGATCGCACCGTACTGCTGGTTCAGCGCGCCGGCGATCGCACCGGCCGACAGCGCCTTGCCGTGCCGTTCGGAGAACGGCTTCAGCGTGACGAACACGATGCCCGCGCTCGAGCTGTTCGTGAAGCCGTTCACCGACAGCCCCGGGAACGCCACCGCACTCTCGACACCCGGCTGCTTCAGCGCGATCGAGCCCATGTCGCGGATCACCTTCTCGGTGCGGTCGAGCGATGCACCGTTCGGCAACTGCGCGAACGCGATCAGGTATTCCTTGTCCTGCGCGGGCACGAAGCCGCCCGGCACGACCTTCGACACCAGCACGGTCGCGCCCACCAGCACGAGGTACACGCCCAGCATCAGCGTCTTGCGCGACAGCACGCCGCGCACGCCGCGGCCGTAGTTCTCCGCGCCGCGATGGAACACCTTGTTGAAGCCGCGGAAGAAGCCGCCGAGCACGCGGTTCATCACGCGCGTGAGCCAGTCTTCCTTATCGCCATGGCCCTTCAGCAGGATCGCGGACAGCGCCGGCGACAGCGTCAGCGAGTTGAACGCCGAGATCACCGTCGAGATCGCGATCGTCATCGCGAACTGCTTGTAGAACTGGCCGGTCAGGCCCGACATGAACGCGAGCGGCACGAACACGGCGACCAGCGTCAGCGCAATCGCGATGATCGGCCCGCTCACTTCCTGCATCGCCTTGTAGGTCGCCTGCCGCGCGTTCATCCCGCTTTCAATGTTGCGTTCGACGTTCTCGACGACGACGATCGCATCGTCGACCACGATCCCGATCGCGAGCACCATCCCGAACAATGACAACGCGTTGATCGAATACCCGAACGCGAGCAGCAGCGAGAACGTGCCGATGATCGACACCGGCACCGCGATCAGCGGAATCAGCGACGCACGCCAGGTCTGCAGGAACACGATCACGACGATCACGACCAGCGCGATCGCTTCGAGCAGCGTGTGCACGACGGCCTTGATCGACGAACGCACGAACTGCGTCGGGTCATAGACGATCTTGTAGTCGACGCCCGCCGGCATGTCCTGCTTCAGCTCGGCCATCGTCTTGCGCACTTCGTCCGAGATCTGCAGCGAGTTCGCGCCCGGCGACTGGTTGATCGCCATCGCGACGGCCGGCTTGTTGTCGAGCAGCGAGCGCAGCCCGTATTCGGACGCATCGAGCTCGATCCGCGCGATGTCGCGCAGGCGCGTGACGCCGCCGTCCGGCGTCGTCTTCACGACGATGTCGCCGAACTCGTCTTCCGTCTGCAGACGGCCGCGCGCGTTCACCGACAGCTGCAGCGGCGTGCCGGGCAGCGACGGCGACGCGCCGATCACGCCGGCCGCGACCTGCACGTTCTGCTCGCGGATCGCCTGCACGACGTCCTCGGCGGACAGCCCGCGCTGCGCGACCTTCTGCGGATCGAGCCACACGCGCATCGCATAGTCGCCCGAACCCCACAGCTGCACCTGGCCGACGCCCTGGATCCGCGACAGGCGATCCTTCACGTTGATCAGCGCGTAGTTGCGCAGGTAGGTCATGTCGTAGCGGTTGTCCGGCGAGATCAGGTGCACGACCATCGTCAGCGTCGGCGAGCTCTTCACCGTGGTGATGCCGAGCCGCTGCACGTCTTCCGGCAAGCGCGGCAGCGCCTGGTTCACGCGGTTCTGCACGAGCTGCGTGGCCTTGTCCGGATCGGTGCCGAGCTTGAACGTGACGGTGATCGTCATGTTGCCGTCGCTGTTCGCCTGCGACTGCATGTAGAGCATGTCCTCGACGCCGTTGATCTGCTCCTCGAGCGGCGACGCGACCGTCTCGGCGATCACTTTCGGGTTCGCTCCCGGGTACTGCGCCTTCACGATCACCGAAGGCGGCACGACTTCCGGATATTCCGAAATCGGCAGCAGGAACATCGCGATCACCCCGCCGAGCAGGATGATCACCGATAGGACTCCTGCAAAGATCGGCCGGTCGATAAAGAATTTGGATATGTTCATTTCTGGCTCTGTCTGGTTGAACGCGGATGCGAAGCGGCGGGCCGCTTACGAATCCGCCTTCGCCGGTGCGGCCGGCTTCGCGGTGCTCGCGAGCGGCGCGGACGGCGCATCGCCGCCCGTCATCGGGACCATGTGCGGCTTCACCTGCTCGCCGGGCCGTACGCGCTGCGTGCCGTTCACGATCACGCGGTCGCCCGCGGAAAGCCCGCTCACGATCACGCGCCGGTTGCCGTGCTGCATCCCCTGCTGCACTTCGCGGTACGACACGCGGCCCTGCTGGTCGACGACGAACACGAACTTCTTGTCCTGGTCGGTGTTGATCGCCGCGTCGTCGACGAGCAGCGCCTGGTGCGGCGCGCTGCCGCCCACCTTCACGCGTGCGTAGAGGCCCGGGACGAGCGCGCCGTCGGCGTTGTCGAAGCGCGCACGCACGCGGATCGTGCCCGACGACGTGTCGAGCCGGTTGTCGACCGAATCGATCACGCCGCTGCGCGAGTAGCCGGTTTCGTTCGCGAGGCCGAGCTCGACCGGCACCTTGCGGCCGTCGCGCGCGCCGTTGATGTATTGCAGGTAGGTCTGCTCGTCCGCATCGAACGACGCATAGATCGGCGACACCGACACGAGCGTCGTCAGCGGCGCGGCCGCCGCACCGGCCGACACGACGTTGCCGACCGTGATCTCCGCGCGCGACACGCGGCCCGACACCGGCGCGGTGATCCGCGTATAGCCGAGGTTGATGCGCGCCGTTTCCAGCGCGGCATCGGCCGCCTTCACGTTCGCCGTCGCCTCGCGGGCCGCGTTCTGCTTCTCGTCGTAATCGCGCTTCGCGATCGCGTTGTCGCCGATCAGCCGCTGCGCGCGCTGCCAGTCGGTCTGCGCATAGCCGTTGCGGGCCTGGGCAGCCGCGAGCTGCGCAGCCGCGCGGTCGACTTCGGCCTGGTACGGGCGCGGGTCGATCACGAACAGCACGTCGCCCTTCTTCACGAGCGCGCCGTCCTTGAAATTCACCGCGACGATCGTGCCCGACACCTGCGGGCGTACGTCGACCTTCTCGATCGCTTCGAGGCGGCCCGAATAACCTTGCCAGTCGGTCACGGTCTGCGGCACGACGGTCGCGACATCGACTTCGGGCAGCGGCGCGGCCGCTTTTTCGGGCGCGTTCGCGTTCACGCGCATTGCGCCGAACGTTCCGAGGCCGACGACGGCGAGCGTCACGATCGCCGCTGTCGCGATTCGGGAACGGGAGGTGCGTAGGATGGCCATGTGGATCTCCAATAAACGTGGATTGGTTCTGGTTATTCGGAACGGTTCGGCTGGCGCGCCTGGAAGCGGCACTGGAAGAAGCGCACGGCTTCCTCGAATGCGGCTTCGTGCGTCGCGAGCGCGGCGTGCGTGATGTCCGGATAGCGGATCACCTGCGTGAGCACGCCCGACGAAATCAGGCAGCCCGCATATTTCTCCGCTTCGACGTGCAGCACGTCGTTCTGCGCGGTGACGACGAGCGTCGGCGGCAACCCCGCGAGGCGCACCGATTCGATCGGCGCCGCGTACGGGTGCATGCGCTGCGCGGCCTGCGGCAGATACGCGCGATAACAGGCCGCGCATTCGCGCGCGGTGATGTCCGACGCGAGACGCTCGGCGTCGCCGATGCGCGTCATGCTCGGGTCGAGCATCGGCCCGAACAGCGCCTGCGCGGCGATCGACACTTCGCCGCGGTCGCGTGCGATGAATGCCAGACAGTTCGCGAGCTGCCCGCCCGCGTCGTGGCCCGCGACACCGATCTTCTTCGGATTGCCGCCGAACGCGCGGGCGCGCGTCGCGGCCCACACGGCCGCGCGATACGCATCCTCCGGCGCGGCCGGAAAAGGAAAGGCCGGTGCGAGCGAATAATCGACCGACACTACGAGAGCTGGTAAGCGTTCTGCTAAAAAACGCGCGGCGAAATCAGCGTCTTCGAGCGAACCGCGGACGAAACCGCCGCCGTGGAAATAAAGCACTACCGGCAACCCGGTCTTGTCCGGGCGGCGGTAGAGGCGCAGCACGATGTCCTGCGCGTAGCCGGGAATTTCCACTTCGGCGACCGTCAGCGCCGCGCCCGCCAAGGCTTGAGCGGGCATTGCGGCTTTCAGGAATTTGCTGAATTCAGAAGCGTCCATGACGATGCAGCATCCATTTCGAGATGGAACGAATTCTGGGTCCGGCAGACATTGGGATAAATGCCTATAATCCGGCAACACAATTCAACGACCCCGAACAATCCGAGGCTGCGTTCACCCACGAGGTAGCGCAGCCTCTTTGTTCCGGCGGCAAAAGGGTCCGCTTGCATATGGAACGCACATGCGAATGCCCGAAATCGCTCGTAGGGCAAGGAGTGAGGAGCGCCGTTTGGCCGAGCCAAACAAGCGACGAGCGACGCCGCCATACGGGCGATTTCGGGCATTCCCGTGACATGAATTTTTTAATTTGGGGTTGCCACGAGAACGGCCGCTCGCCGCGTTGCGCTCCTTGGCGATACGTCAGTATTCGCGGCGTCGCGCGCCTCGCGAGCGGCCGTTCTCGTGGCAACGCATGCGCGTTCCATATACAAGCAGACCCTAGATTGCGGAGGTTGTGATGGACCGGCTTCAGGCCATGCAGGTGTTTACTCGCGTCGTCGATACAAGCAGCTTCACCAAGGCGGCAGAAACGCTCGGCTTGCCGCGGGCGTCCGTCACGACGATCATCCAGAATCTCGAAGCGTTCCTCGGCGTGCGGCTGATGCACCGGACCACGCGCCGGCTGTCGCTGACGCCGGACGGCGCCGCGTACTACGAAAGATGCGTGCGGATCCTCGCGGACGTCGAGGAAACCGAAGCGAGCTTCCAGGCCAACAACCGGAAGCCGCACGGAAAGTTGCGTATCGACATGCCGGGTTCGATCGGGCGGCTGCTCGTGATTCCGTCGCTGTGCGAATTCCACACGCGCTATCCGGACATCGACCTGCAGCTCGGCTTGTCCGACCGCCCGGTCGACCTGCTGCAGGAAGGCGTCGACTGCGTGATCCGCGTCGGCGCGCTGCAGGATTCGTCGCTCGTCGCGCGCCGGGTCGGCCTGTTCGAAGGCGTGACGGTCGCCGCGCCCTCGTATCTCGAGCACTTCGGCGAGCCGAAGACAATCGAGGACCTGAGCCAGCACAAGGCCGTCAACTATTTCTCGAGCCGCACCGGCCGCACGATCGACTGGTCGTTCCTGATCGACGGCAAGGAAACCGAGATCAAGATGGAAAGCATCGTGTCGGTGAACGACGCGGATGCGTACGTGACCTGCGGGATCGAAGGCTTCGGGCTGATCCAGCCGCCGCTCTTCATGGTGCTGCCGCACCTGCGCGAAGGCCGGCTCAAGGAAGTGCTGCCCGGCATCAAGCCGCTGCCGATGCCGATCTCGGTCGTGTATCCGCACAGCCGCCATCTGTCGCCGAAGGTGCGCGTGTTCGTCGACTGGATCGCCGAAGTGTTCGACCGCTGCCCGCTGCTGAGCGGCAAGGGCAGCCTCGACGCGACGTGCAGCAAGCGCACGTTCGAGGAAGCCGAACGCGCACCGGCGCTCGATACGCCGGTCATCAACGAGTGGGTCGCGTAGGTCCGGCGTACCCGGGCCCTTTTTTCACTTCGCTCTCCACGCACGCATGAATTCCGCGGCCCCCATGCCGGGTGCGCCGCGGCCGGGCCGCTTTGCGCGCGCTGCGCGCTCACGTGCCGCGCGCAAAAGCGATCAATCACGCCGATCTGGTTTTCCATGAACGCGATCGTCTGCTCGATGCTGCTGCGCACGTTCGCCTGGGAGCACGCGAGCAGCTGATACTCCGCGATCAGCGCGCGCGCGAGTTGCCGGCGGCGCTGCACCAGTGCCTGCACGTACAGTAGTTGCGGGTCGGACAGCGGCTCGACGAGTTGGGCGCACGACGGATGCTGATCGAACTTGCAGGCCAGTTCCGTCAGCAAACGGGCGCGCGCCCCTTTTCGGTCGAGCGGAATCTCGACCGCGCCCGCGAGAAAATCGCGGGCCTGATGCGGATAGGCAACGGCCACCGCCAGTCGCGCGGCCTGCAGCGCGCAAGCCGCCTCGACTTCGGCGCCGCCGGACGACTCCAGCACGACGCGCGCAGGAGCCAATCCGGCGATTGCATCGGTCATCGACTCGATGCCGAACGTCTCGTTCCGGTAGCCGAGGATCACCCTCAGCGACGAGACGCCGACCTCAACCGTCTCGTACGTCACGCTGATGCCGACAAACACGCGCTCGGGCGCCAACGCCTCGCCGTGCTGTTGCGCTGCTCGATCGCTCATACGAATTCGCTCCTGATCTCGCCCTTCAGTCCGGCCGGGAAAAAATTGGGACACCGATGTTCGTCACTAGAACTGTCACAATCGAAATGTAATATTTCAGATGGAACTGGTTCCATCCGCTTCGCTTCGTCATCCCGGGGTGATTGCGCGATCGATCCTCCGAACACGCCGCGACGCCGATGACAGGCCGCCGCGTCGAAGCTCCCCGAGACCGACATGACGCATCTTCAAAAAATCCGATGATCAGGAATCCTCAGACTTAATGGGCGATATCGCATCGATCAGGAACCGGTTGCGATCCTGACCACGCAACCATGCCGGCTCACGGCCCACGCCGGACCACGTCCGCCCGGTCCGCGGGTCGAAATACTTTGCCCGGCGCTTCCTGAGGCCGGTCGCACCGGCCGGAAACACCTCGTTGTGGGTGAACCCGAATTCCTCGATACAGCGCCGGACTTCGAGCAGCACGACCTCCGATATGGCGAGACGCTCGCGTTGCAGTTGCTCTTCGAGCAAGGCCTTCTTTTCCATGAATGACTTGTATATCAGCATGCGATGTTCCCCAAACTCGCCCCTTCGCCGGAACTCCACCGAGGCGGTGCCGCTACATCGAAGCGTAATCGCGCCACCGTTTCGCATTGACAACTTTTGTCAACAATAGTGGTTATTAATTGATCTCACATGCGCCAATGAAAGCGATTTCGACGCTATAGCAGCCGCCTTATGCGTTCAAAATTGTTGACAATTTTCTGACGTAACGATGCGAACATGCGCGGAAATTCGCCGGTCGCCACTCGGCCTCACACGGGACATAAGAACCCTTCCACCCACGCTCGACGCAGCACGATCGACCTGCTCGCTTACAAAGGAGTGCAAAACATGAATGTTCTATATCTCGAGGACGACAGCGCATACGTCGAAGCGATCACCGAAATACTGGAGAAATCGGGACACCACGTGCATGCGGTCGGCAACGGCTTCCAGGCAATCCGCCATCTGGAGAACGCGGTGGTCGACCTGCTGATTCTCGACTGGCAAGTGCCGGGCCTGTCGGGGTTCGAGGTGCTGAAATGGACGCGGGAACGCATCGGCGGGCGCCTGCCGATCCTGTTTCTGACGCATCGCGCGCGAGAGGACGAGATTCTCTCCGCGATCAATGCCGGCGCCGACGATTACATGGTCAAGCCGATCAGCCATTTCGAACTGCTGGCGCGCACCAACGCGTTGCTGCGGCGCGCGTATCACAGCGGCGGTGCGCCGCTGGACACCCTCGATATCGGCGGCTACCGGATCGATACGAAGGCACGGACGGTACGGCTCAATGGCACGCAGATCAAGCTGACGCCGCGCGAATTCGATCTCGCCGTGCTGCTGTTTCGTAACATCGGGCGCATCATGCCGCGCGATGCGCTGATCCTTTCGCTGTGGGGCCGCGACATGACCCGCGTATCCCGCAGCCTCGACACGCACATCTATCGATTGCGAATAAAGCTGGCGCTCCAGCCGTCGAACGGCGTGCGGCTCAGCGCGGTCTACACGCTCGGCTATCGTCTCGAAGCGATCTGACTCCCGCATGCGCGCTGCGATGCGTCGGGCCGGCCCGACGACCGGTTCCCGCCGCGCACCGCATGCTCCGCGCCGCCATTGTTCCGCCACGCGCAAAGGATCAGTGCGCCAGCGCGGAAGACCGCGCCGCGCACATGGCGCGCCGCCCCGCATGGCCAGCGGCCTGCAGCCCCGCGGCACAAGGCTCGCGACGATATCCTCACGGTCCGTGCGGATAACGATTGTTCCAACCTGACGACAATTCAATTCGCGGCAGCGCCATTTATCGCGCTGCTGCCGGCCCCTAGAGTAAACCCTGTCGCGCACACCGTTGCGCATCGAACCGATCCCTGGAGCAGGCGCCGACTCCGACGCAATGCAAACACGGGATCCGAGCCGGGCACTGAAGCGCCGGCCTATCTCGATACAGGAGTTACGTCATGAACCGCCGCACCCTTCTCTCCGCCGTCACCCTCGCACTCGCCGTGTCCGCACCGGCCTTCGCCGATTCGGGCACGCCGCACGCCGGCGACTACGGCAACACGTCGTGGTACACGCAGCACAACGGTCCGCGCACGCGCGCCGAAGTGAGCGCGGAAGTCGAACAGGCGCGCCGCGACGGCACGCTCGCGTACCTGCGCAAGGCGACTTCGTATCCGCAAGGGCTCGAACTCGCACAAGGCCCGTATCGCTCGATGCCGGAAAGCAACCAGCTCGCCGGCGGAGGCCGGTAAACGCGCAACGCCGCGCAGCGGGTCGCCCCGTGCGCGGCGTCGCGAACCACCCATCGACGACTCGCCGAGTCAGTTAGTTGCAGGAGCACATGATGAACGACCAACTTCCTTCGCCGCTCGATCACTGGGACGACACCACGCCGATCTGGACGCCGTTCCGTTCGGCCCCGCACTCGCATTGACCGCCGGCTGAGTCGTCGTCCGGCCACGTCCGCCCGTTACCTGCGCGGCACGCCGTCGCGCCATTCGCCCCAGTGCGTCACGATGTCCTGCACGAGCGGATTGCCCGCGCGGTACAGGTTTTCGGTCGCCGGGGATGGCGCGTCGACCACTGCGGCGCATTTGTGCCGCGGTCACAGCAACCACTGTAGCGACACAATTGGTGACGTTATCCAAGGTAAATCCAACGACCAAGTCGCATCAATGCCCGACACATCGATTGACACGGGCTGATTAGTCTGTCGGGTCGCGCTCGCCGTCATACTCGATGGTCTTTCGGCCGCATATCGGATGTCCACGCGGCTCAATCCAGATCACCAGGCCGGTTGAGTCAGCGAAAGAACACCTGTTCGCCGGAAGAAACTGCCGTCTTTCCTGCCTTCAATTCACACTTCCCAATACTCATTCGTTCCGTCAACCCAAATCTGGTGCATCATCGGTCTACTTCAGGCACTTAGCATCAGCACTCCAAATGATATCCATATGGAGAGTGCCTATGACAGCGTCGTCAAAGCTCGGTATATCACTCGACGGACCGCCAATCTGTCCGAACATGACCGATTCAGCGTTCAGGAAACGGATACTTGAATTGCGGGACGAAGCAGTCGAGATCACACTGCGACGGCGCATGGAACTGATGCGATGGAATCCGGCCACGGAAGCGCGAGTCATCGAGTGGTTCGGCTCGGCAAATATCGATACAAGACGCAGACTAACGTCGGGGCTCGACGCCCTTGCCAGGGTGATGGCTAGTCTCGGTCCAGGAAATTTCGTCCGCATCGGTTCCGATGCCGACCGCGCAACAGGATGTCTGCCGAACATGAAACATCTCGACGCCGAGGTCGCGCATGTTTGTCGCCCCGACACCGCGACTCATACCATCGCCATCAATCTCCCGTTTTGCTCGCTACCCGAGCGATCAGCCGGAAACCTCTCCTCGCAGCAACTGACCATCGTTCACGAATGCGCCCATTTTGCAGACACTTTCGATGCGGGCGACCATCCAGCGGCATACGGTCGCTCGGCCTGCGCACAGTTCGCGAAACGCTACCCGGGCATGGCGATCCGCAACGCAGACAACATCGCCTGGTTCATTCTGGCGCGTTGAATCGGAGCAACTCATGCGACATGCCCTCCTTGTCATACTCGGTGCCCTCCTGTCACTCCCGATACAGGCCAATGCGTGCAAGATCCTGTTGACCGACAGCATGGAACTGCCGCTGAATTCGACCGAGATCGCCAACAGCGACCGACTCGCCGTCGTCAGACACTACCTGACCGCCAGGGAATGGACGCGCGAAGGGGCGGCGGCCTCGATCGACGCGACGGCCTACGATTGGGAAAACCGCCCCAATCGACTCGCGCGGCAACGCGGTGCGCAGATGAAATCGTTTCTCGTACAACTCGGTATGTCGCCCAACGACATTTACGTCGGTGAGCGAATCGTATCGCGCAGGAACGGCAAGCTCGATCCCGATGACAGGAAGCAGTTGTGGGTCCAGTTCGTTCCGAAATGCCCGCCCGCAGGGTGTCAGAGTCTCTGCAATTCGGCAAGTACGCCCGGTGTCGCCAGTTATGCACTGACACCCGAGACACCAGGGCCCCAGCCCGACTCGACCCGCTTCTCGTGCGGCGACAGCCGGGAGCCCACATCGGCGCGTTTTGTGACAACGGAACGCTGGACCGCACACACACGCAACCAGACCTTGCTTTTACGAAATCAAGACCAGAAGCCGTTGATGCACATCTGCTACCGGATCAGCACCAGTGCAACGCAATACATCGGCATGACGGACGAGCACGGTGAGACTGCGACCATGCAGTTATTGGGGCCCGAATATACGCGCATCGAACTCAAGCTCACGCAACCCGGGCCGTGATCCTCGGCAGCCGGTCCCGCGCGCCCCAATCCGGCCGCTCCAGGCGATATTGACTCGCCCGGAGCCCGGCTACGCGTGAATGATCGAGCGACTCCAGCGCGTCGCTACACCTACTTACCTGCGCGGCACGCCGTCGCGCCATTCGCCCCAGTGCGTCACGATGTCCTGCACGAGCGGATTGCCCGCGCGGTACAGGTTTTCGGTCGCCGGCGCGAAACCGCCCTGGTCCGCGTAGTTCAGCAGGTTGTCGGCGCTCGTCTGCCCCGCATACGGCCGATCGAAATCGGACCCCGTGCGCAGCACCGCGACGCGCGACAGGTCGACCCGCTTCACGCTCGCCGCGCGCTTGAGCGCTTCGTACGT
Source organism: Burkholderia sp. IT-111MI5 (assembly GCF_949752865.1). Classification (NCBI taxonomy): domain Bacteria; kingdom Pseudomonadati; phylum Pseudomonadota; class Betaproteobacteria; order Burkholderiales; family Burkholderiaceae; genus Burkholderia; species Burkholderia sp. IT-111MI5. The sequence goes on from NZ_CATKIF010000022.1 coordinate 66,452, forward strand.
CGCGTTGTCTTCCTGAGCGGTCATGCAGTAAGTGCCCTTGCCGTCGGTCAGGATCTTCGTCCACTGGCGCGCGCGCTCGCCGATCAGCGTGCCCGAGAACCACGTGTTGCCCGATGACGTGTCGCACTGGATCACCGTCGGCGGCCGGTTCGCCGGCGCATACGTGAACTTCGCGCGCGCGGCCTGCGCCTGCGCGCTGTCGGCGAGCACGACGTTGCGCGACAGCGCGTACGCGGCGTCGGTCAGTTGCGGATTGAGCTGGAACACTTCGGTGCGGTAGTCGAGCGGCGGCTTGTCGTTCGGGCTCTTCGTGTTGATGCCGAGAAAGCCCGTGTTCCAGCCGGACGGAATCTCGCGCGCATCGAGTTCCCACTGCAGGCTGAAATCGACGAGGTACTTCGACCACGCGGCGGACCCGACCGTGCCTTGCGCGGGGTCGACGCCCGCGATGCCGGAGATCAGGAAATACGTGCGGCGCAGATCGAAGCGCTGCGAGAACGTGAGCGCCATGATCGTCGCCGACGCGTTCGCATAGCCCATGCCGGTCGTCACCACGCACACGTCCTGCTTGTTGCAGTGGACGGCCGGATAGTCGGGCGACAGGCCCGGCACGGCGATGTCGCGCCACGGGCCGATCCGGTCGAGCCAGGCCTGGCCCTCCGGACCGAACATCGTGATGATCATGACCTTGACCGGGCGGCCCTGTGCACCGGTCTCGGCAAATGCAGTGTTGCCCGCGTTGTTGCCCTGGTTGTCCTGCGCGATCGACGGCGCGGTCGCACAGGCCGCGAGCGAGAATGCGGCGGCGGAAAGAATGGAGCGAGTCAGCATCGGCGTCCCTTGTTTCGATGATGTTGGGTGAGAACGGCTCTCGGAGACTGCGCGAAGGAGTATAGAACGGGCCCGCGCGATGCGGAACCCGGCTACGAAACGGCTGGCCGTGTTTCGTGCGACGGTGCGCGTGTTGCGCAATGCGAGGTGCGTCGTCGGTTTCGCACCATCGCCGTGCACGACAACCATCAGGAATGCTATCCGGTTGGCAGGAACGAAAACCTGCCGACCTACCTCTGCGGATCACCCCGTCGACGTCGCCTTCGGCCGGCTCCCGAACCGCTACACGCGCACGAGCCCCGCGACGCCATAACCGAGCACGACCAGCGCGGCAACCACATGGCTCGCCGCAAGCCACCCCGGCGACTTCACGACGCGCCCGATCGCACTGCCGCCGAATGCGAACACGAGCTGCCCCGCGAGGCTGCCGGCAAACACGCATGCGGCACCGAAAAGCCAGTGCCGATGCGCACCGGCGGCAGCCGTTGCATAGCCATAGAAAAGCAGGATGGTCAGCGGATTCGCGAGCGTGACGAAGAACATCGACGTGAACGGGCGATTGCCCGGCGGCGGCGCATCGCCGTCGAGCGTGCGGCGCCGATCCGTCAGCGCCTGCCACAGCATCCGCGCGCCCATCGCGAGCAACACGAGCGCACCGACGACACGGAACAGCGGCAGGTGCGACGCAAGCGTGCTCGCGAGCATCGCGCCGATCGTAAACGCGACGACCGCATAGCAGCCGTCGGCAGCGGCCACGCCCACCGCCGCGCGCACGCCGCTCGCGGTGCCGGCGCGCATCCCGTAGTTCGCGATCATCAGCGCGACGGGCCCGACCGACAGCGCGATCGTCAGCCCGAACAGGAAGTCGCTCATCGATCCTCGACGCCGTCAACGAAAGGCATCGATTCCAGCGGCAGCAAAATATCCGCAGGAAGAGCGGTGATCAAGCCACCTCGACCCGCGCCGCCCCGTCCACCATCTCGCCGATCACGGCCGCGCGGTCGAAGCCGTCGGCGCGGAAGCACGCGAGGACTTCGTCGACCGCTTCCGGCGCGCACGCGACGAGCAGGCCGCCCGACGTCTGCGGATCGGTCAGCAGCGCCTGTGCAACGGCCGGCAGGCCGTCGGCGAGCCGCACGTCGGTGCCGTACGCGGCCCAGTTGCGGCCCGATGCGCCGGTGAACACGCCGTCGGCGACGAACGCCTCGACACCCGTGAGCCACGGCAGCGATGCGTAGTGCACGCGCGCGGTGAGATGCGCGCCGCGCGCCAGTTCGAGCGTATGGCCGAGCAACCCGAAGCCCGTGACGTCGGTCAGCGCGTGCACGCCCGGCAGCGCGGCAAGCTCGGCACCCGGCCGGTTCAGCTTGGTGGTCGTCGCGACCATCTGCGCGTAGCCCGCGGCGTCGAGCTGGTTCTTCTTCAGCGCGGCCGACAGCACGCCGACCCCGAGCGGCTTGCCGAGCACGAGCACGTCGCCCGCGCGCGCGGCCGCGTTGCGCTTCACGCGCGACGGATGCACGACGCCGATCGCCGCGAGCCCGTAGATCGGTTCGACCGAATCGATCGAATGGCCGCCCGCAACCGGAATGCCGGCGTCCGCGCACACCGATTCGCCGCCGCGCAGCACGGCCGCGATCGTCTCGTGCGGCAGCACGTTGATCGGCATCCCGACCAGCGCGAGCGCGAGGATCGGCTTGCCGCCCATCGCGTAGACGTCGGACAGCGCGTTGGTCGCCGCGATGCGGCCGAAGTCGAACGGATCGTCGACGATCGGCATGAAGAAGTCGGTGGTCGCGACGATCGCCTGCTCGTCGTTGAGACGGTAGACGGCCGCATCGTCGGACGTCTCGGTGCCGACCAGCAGGTCCGGGAACAGCGCGGGCGGTGTCGCACGCTTCAGCAGTTCGGACAGCACGCCCGGCGCGATCTTGCAGCCGCAGCCGCCCCCGTGCGACAGGCTCGTGAGGCGCGGAACGGCAGGCTGGGCTTGGGTGGCTTCGGTCATTGTCGGCATCCGGTGAATAACAACGCTCCATTATCGACAATTCCGCGCGAGCGCGCCCGATACCCACATAATTGTCGGCGCCCGCCTTCGTCCGCCCCTTCATTCATGGATCACCTGTTCATCGGCCTCGTACTGTGCTCCGCGCTGCTGCACGCCATCTGGAACGCGTTCCTGCACGTCAGCGAAGACCGGCTCGTCCAGCTCGGCACGATGTCGCTGCCGTATCTCGCGTTCGGCATCGCCGGCGCCGTGCTGCTGCCCGCGCCGGTGCCCGCCGCCTGGCCGTATGTCGCCGCATCTGCCGCGCTCGAGGTCGCGTACTGCTTCACGCTCGCGCGCGCCTACCGCAGCGGCGAGTTCGGGCAGATCTATCCGATTGCGCGCGGGATGTCGCCGCTGCTCGTATCGGTGCTCGCGTTCGCGGTGCTGCACGAGCGGCCGACGCCGTTCGGCTTCGCCGGCATCGCGCTCGTGTCGTTCGGCATCATGTCGCTCGCGCTGCGCCGCGGCTTCAGGTTCTCCGGGGAAGGCGTGCCGTATGCGCTGCTCACGGGCGTGTTCATCGCCGCGTATTCGATCTGCGACGGGATCGGCTCGCGCGTGTCCGGCAGCGCGCTCGGCTACATCGCGTGGGTGTACCTGCTGTGGAGCGTGCCGCAGCTCGTGCTCGTCTGCGCAGTGCGCGGCGGCCCGCGCGCGGTGCTCGGCTCGCGCACCGCGCTCAAGCAGGGTGCGATCGCCGGCACGATCTCGCTCGCCGCGTATGCGATCGTGATCCTCGCGTACCGGCACCTGCCGGTCGCGACCGTGTCGGCGCTGCGCGAAACGAGTTCGATCTTCGCGGTCGCGATCGGCTGGTTCGTGATGCGCGAGCGGCCCGGCGCGCAGCGGCTCGCCGCGTGTGCACTGGTCGTGGCGGGTGCGGCGCTGATCCGGTTGTAGGCGCACGGGCCGACGACCTTCGTCGCGCCGACGCCCGGGATGCGGCCCGCACATCTCGCCGCCCGCCCGTGCCTTTCTATCCGCGCCGCGGGGAGAAGGTGGCGATCGACTCGCACTGCTCCGCGACGCAGCGACACCATCGACACCATCGACCATCAACCATCAACCATCAACCATCAAGCAGCCACCGCCACCCCGCCGAACGCCCGCTCGTCGATCGCCTCGGCGAGCGTCGCGAATGCCGGCGCGATCTCGTCCTCCGGCACGCATGCATAGCCGAGCAGCAGCCCCGACGCCGCGCGCCCGCGATCCGCGTAATAGCCGGACAGCGGCCGCACGACGATATTGCGCTCGAGCGCGGCCTGCGCGACCGCGCGATCGTCGACACCTTCCGGCAATTGCGTGACGAGATGCAGCCCCGCGTCGCTGCCGAGCGCCTGCAGCGTGTCGCCGTAGCGGCGCGCAACCGCATCGAGCAGCACCTCGCGGCGCTGCCCGTACAGCGTGCGCATCTTGCGGATATGCGACACGAAATGCCCTTCCGCGATGAATTCGGCGAGCACGGCCTGCTGCAGCAACTGCCCTTCGCGATACAGCTCGGCGCTCGCGGTCGCGAAGCTTTCCGCGAGCGGTTCCGGCGCGACCAGGTAGCCGACCCGCAGCCCGGGGAACAGCGTCTTGCCAAAACTGCCGACGTAGATCACCTGCCCGGCCGTATCGAGGCCCTGCAGCGACGCGAGCGGCCGGCTGCCGTAGCGGAATTCGCTGTCGTAGTCGTCCTCGATGATCCAGCAGCCGTGCTGGCGCGCGTATTCGAGCAGCATCCGCCGCCGCGCGAGGCTCATCACCATCCCGAGCGGATACTGGTGTGACGGCGTGACGAGCATCAGCTTCGGCGGTTCGGCGAGATCGGCGGCCGACGGCGCGATGCCTTCGTCGTCGACCGGGATCGGCCGTGTGGTCAGCCCCGACACGTTCAGCACGCTGCGCACGCCCCAGTAGCACGGGTCCTCGGTCCAGATCGCGTCGCCCGGGTCGGTCAGGAGCCGCACCGCGAGGTCGATCGACTGGTGGATGCCGGTCGTGATCACGATCTGCTCGGGCGTGCAGCGCACCGAGCGCGACGTGCGCAGGTAGTCGGCCAGCGCCTCGCGCAGCAGCGCGAGCCCGCCGCCCGGCGCATAGGTCAGCAGGTCGGGGCGCAGGCGCCGCCAATACTTGTTGTGCAGCCGCGTCCACACGCGCGCCGGAAATCGCGACACATCGGGCACGCCCGGCATGAACGCGCCGCCCTGGCGCTTCGACACGCCGGCCCCTTCGACCAGCCGCGTGCCGCGTGCGGACAGCCGCCGCGCGGACGGCACCACGACGGCCGGGCCGGCCGCCGCGTCGGGCGGCGCCCCGACGATCTCGTCCGGCGCGCTGTCGGCGACGAAGGTGCCGCGGCCCGTCGCCGAGTTCACATAGCCTTCGAGCGCAAGCTGTTCGTAAACCTGCGTGACCGTGTTGCGCGCGATCCCGAGCTCGGCGGCCAGCAACCGCGACGACGGCACGCGCGTGCCGGCCGGCAGTTCGCGCGACAGGATCGCCTGTTGCAGCAACCGGTGAAGCTGCCGGTAGATCGGCTGTTCGCCGCCGCGCACGAGGCGCTGCGCCAGCCAGTCCGACAACACGCTCGCGCGCATGATTGGCTCCTGAATATTTATTGAAATGGCTCTGATTGCCAGAGCCAAATGTGATTATAGTCGCCTCCATGGGCTGTCAACGCGCCCGATTTTCTACTCACCGGAAAGAACATCAAGGAGATGACCGTGAAGAATGCCGACCTGCAGGCCCGCAAGAACGCCGCTACCCCGCGCGGCGTCGGCGTGATGTGCGATTTCTACGCAGCCCGTGCCGAGAACGCGGAACTGTGGGATGTCGAAGGCCGCCGCTTCATCGATTTCGCCGCCGGCATCGCGGTGCTGAACACGGGCCACCGCCACCCGAAGATCGTCAAGGCGATCTCGGATCAGCTGAACAGCTTCACGCACACCGCCTACCAGATCGTCCCGTACGCGTCGTACGTCGAGCTGGCCGAGAAGATCAACGCACGCGCGCCGGGCGACTTCCCGAAGAAGACCGCGTTCTTCACGACCGGCGCCGAAGCCGTCGAGAACGCGATCAAGATCGCGCGCGCAGCGACCGGCCGCCCGGGCGTCATCGCGTTCTCGGGCGGCTTCCACGGCCGCACGATGATGGGCATGGCGCTGACCGGCAAGGTCGCGCCGTACAAGCTGAACTTCGGCCCGTTCCCGGGCGACGTTTTCCACGCCCCGTACCCGACCGCGCTGCACGGCGTGACGACGGCCGACTCGATCAAGGCGATCGAGATGCTGTTCAAGGCCGACATCGATCCGAAGCGCGTCGCCGCGATCATCTTCGAACCGGTCCAGGGCGAAGGCGGCTTCAACCCGGCGCCGGCCGAATTCGTGCGCGCGCTGCGCAAGATCTGTAACGAACACGGCATCCTGCTGATCGCCGACGAAGTCCAGACCGGCTTCGCGCGTACCGGCAAGCTGTTCGCGATGCAGCACTACGACGTGCTGGCCGACCTGATCACGATGGCGAAGAGCCTCGCGGGCGGCATGCCGCTGTCGGGCGTCGTCGGCCGTGCGGACGTGATGGACGCGGCAGCGCCCGGCGGCCTCGGCGGCACGTATGCGGGCAACCCGCTGGCGGTCGCGTCGGCGCACGCGGTGCTCGAGATCATCGACGAAGAGAAGCTGTGCGAGCGCGCCACGCAACTCGGCGACGTGCTGAAGGCGAAGCTGAACGCGCTGCAGGCCGACGTGCCGCAGATCGCCGACGTGCGCGGCCCGGGCGCGATGGTCGCGGTCGAGTTCCTGAAGCCGGGCTCGGGCGAGCCGGACGCGGAATTCACGAAGCGCGTGCAGGCGCGTGCGCTCGAGCGCGGCCTGCTGCTGCTCGTGTGCGGCGTGTACTCGAACGTCGTGCGCTTCCTGTTCCCGCTGACGATCCCGCAGGCCGTGTTCGACGAAGCGCTCGTGATCCTCGAGGAAGTGCTGAAGGAAACGGTCGGCGTGCCGGCCTGAGTTCCCGTCAACCGAATGTGCCGCCGCCGTCGTCAGGACGGCGGCGGCCGTTTCGTCCTTCATCTTCAACGCAGGCTACATACACATGAGCACGGTTCAGGAAACCCTGGCACTGAAAGATCCGTCGCTGTTCCGCCAGCAGGCGTACGTCAACGGCGAATGGCAAAACGCATCGAACGGCGAGACGTTCGAAGTCCGCAATCCGGCGACGGGCGGCCTGCTCGGCACCGTGCCGGCGATGGGCACGGCCGAGACGCGTCACGCGATCGACGCCGCGAACGCCGCATGGCCGGCGTGGCGCAAGAAGACCGCGAAGGAACGCGCGGTCATCCTGCGCAAGTGGCACGACCTGATGATGGAAAACGCCGACGACCTCGCGCTGATCCTGACGACCGAGCAGGGCAAGTCGCTGGCCGAGGCGAAGGGCGAGATCGGCTACGCGGCGTCGTTCCTCGAATGGTTCGCCGAGGAAGGCAAGCGCGTGTACGGCGACACGATCCCGACGCCGGCGAGCGACAAGCGCATCGTCGTGACGAAGGAAGCGATCGGCGTATGCGCGGCGATCACGCCGTGGAACTTCCCGGCGGCGATGATCACGCGCAAGGTCGGCCCGGCGCTCGCGGCAGGCTGCCCGATCGTCGTGAAACCGGCCGAGGCAACGCCGTTCTCCGCGCTCGCAATGGCCGTGCTGGCCGAGCGCGCGGGCGTGCCGGCCGGCGTGTTCAGCGTCGTCACGGGCGACCCGAAGGCGATCGGCGGCGAACTGACGTCGAACCCGATCGTGCGCAAGCTGTCGTTCACCGGCTCGACGCCGGTCGGCCGCCTGCTGATGGCGCAATGCGCGGCGACGGTCAAGAAGGTATCGCTGGAGCTCGGCGGCAACGCGCCGTTCATCGTGTTCGACGACGCCGATCTCGATGCGGCCGTGCAGGGCGCGATCGCATCGAAGTACCGCAACAGCGGCCAGACCTGCGTGTGCACGAACCGCTTCTACGTGCATGAAGCCGTGTACGACCAGTTCGCGCAGAAGCTCGCGGCGGCGGTCGGCCAGCTGAAGGTCGGTCGCGGCACCGAGCCGGGCGTCACGCAAGGCCCGCTGATCAACGAAGCGGCCGTGCTGAAGGTCGAGGCGCACATCGAGGACGCACTCGCGAAGGGCGCGACCGTCGTGACGGGCGGCAAGCGCCACGCGCTCGGCCACGGCTTCTTCGAGCCGACCGTGCTGACGGGTGTCACGCCGGCGATGAAGGTCGCGAAGGAAGAGACGTTCGGGCCGCTCGCGCCGCTGTTCAAGTTCGGCAGCGACGACGAGGTGATCCGCCTCGCGAACGACACCGAGTTCGGTCTGGCCGCTTACTTCTACAGCCGCGACATCGGCCGCGTGTGGAAGGTCGCCGAAGCGCTCGAATACGGGATGGTCGGCGTGAACACGGGCCTGATCTCGAACGAAGTCGCGCCGTTCGGCGGCGTCAAGCAGTCGGGCCTCGGCCGCGAAGGCTCGCACTACGGCATCGACGACTACGTCGTGATCAAGTACCTCTGCCTCGCGGTGTGACGGTTCAGCGCCTGTCGCTTCGGTGACAGGCGCTGACCGCCCGGCCGGAACCGGGCGGTCCGACGCGGGCCGGTGCCCCTCTCCGCCGCGCCCGCGTCGCCTCTCCTCCCCGCGATCAGCGGAACACGTTCACCGCATCCACGAGCCGCTGCGCCTGCTGTTTCAGGCTTTCCGACGCCGCCGTGCTCTGCTCGACGAGCGCCGCGTTCTGCTGCGTGATGTTGTCCAGGTGCACGACCGCCTGATCGACCTGCGCGACACCCGTGCTTTGCTCGGCCGTCGACGAGCTGATCTCCGCGATCAGGTCCGACACGCGCTTCACCTGCGTGACGATGTCCTCCATCGTCTTGCCCGCGCCGTCGACGATCCGCGCACCCGACTCGACCCGCTCGACGCTCGCGCCGATCAGCGTCTTGATCTCCTTCGCCGCGTTCGCGCTGCGCTGCGCGAGCGCCCGCACTTCGCCTGCGACCACCGCGAAGCCGCGCCCCTGATCCCCCGCACGCGCGGCCTCGACCGCCGCATTCAGCGCAAGGATGTTGGTCTGGAATGCGATCCCGTCGATCACGCCGATGATGTCCGCGATCTTGCGCGAGCTGTCGGTGATGTCGTTCATCGTCGCGACGACCTCGCTTACCGCCTGCCCGCCGCGCCCGGCCGCTTCACTGGCCGATACCGACAACTGATTCGCCTGCAGCGCCGTCTCCGCGTTGCTCGACACGGTCGCCGTCATCTCGGCCATCGACGCGGCCGTCTGCTGCACGCTCGTCGATGCCTGCTCGGTACGCGCGCTCAGGTCGTTGTTGCCCTGCGCGATCTCGTTGCTCGCGCGCTGCACGTTGTGCACCTGTTCGCTGACGTCGTCGACGAGCCAGCGGAACATCAATCCGAGCTGGTTGATCGTGCGCAGCGTCATCCCGATCTCGTCGACGCGGTTCATCCGCACGCCGCTGCGGCTCTCGCCGGTCGCGACGCGCAACGCCTCGTCGCGCAACTGCATGAGCGGCCGCGCGATCTGCGCATCGAGCCACAGGCCCGCGGCAACGGCGGCGCCTGCCGTTACCGCCGCGAACGCCGCAAGCGGGCCGCCGGCCAGCCCGCATGCCCAGCCGCCGGCCACCATCACCGGCGCGAGTACGCACAGCGACGCATGGAGCCGCGCGCGCACCGACATCGTCTGGAACAGCGACGTGAAACCCGCAATGCCCTTGCGGACGATCAGCCCCTTGTGAAAATGCCGGTTGCCCGCGTGCCCTTCGCGGAATTCCTTGTACAGCGCCTCGGCAGCGGCGATCTCGTCGCGCGACGCTTTCGTGCGCACCGACATATAGCCCTTCGGCTGCCCGTTGCGCATCACCGGCACCGCGTTCGCGCGCACCCAGTAATGATCGCCGTTCTTGCGGCGGTTCTTCACGAGCGCGGTCCACGGCTCGCCGCCCTTGAGCGTCGCCCACATGTCGGCGAATGCCTCCTTCGGCATGTCCGGGTGGCGCACCACGTTGTGCGGCTGACCTTCGATCTCGTCGGGAGAAAATCCGCTGACCTGGATGAATGCCGCGTTCGCGTACGTGATATGGCTGTCGGCATCGGTTGTCGACATCAGCGTCGCATCGTCGGGGAAATCGAATTCGCGTTGCGTGACGGGCTGGTTATTGCGCATGGTTGTGGAGCTCCGGGTAGCGGATCTTGCGCCCGCTTGTCGATTGATTCGCGACCCCGCGCATTGCGGTCGATCCGCAAGCGCGTGGGTCATGCTCCTGCACTTTCGGCAAATTCGGCAAAAACATTATGCCGAATTCGCAAAAATATGCATTAAATGTGCATCAACTTGTTTCACCAAATAATTTGTTTATTGATGAAATTAAACTCCAGGCCAGGCAACGGTTTGACGGGTATTCGTCTGATCATTGCGGGTAATCCCTTCGGCTCGATTCAATGCATAAACGCAAAATATGAAATACGAATATTTCTCGCTTGGCGTATTTCGATTGAATCGGAAAACCTGAACGCGCATGGCAGGCGATGGCCGCCATTCATTGATCGGGCACGCACATCGCGCGCGCCCCCGACGATCACCTGAACACGTTCACCGCATCGACCAGCCGCGTCGCCTGCTGTTTCAGGCTCTCCGACGCCGCCGTGCTTTGCTCGACGAGCGCTGCGTTCTGCTGCGTGATGTTGTCCAGGTGCACGACCGCCTGATCGACCTGCGCAACCCCCGTGCTTTGCTCGGCCGTCGACGAGCTGATCTCCGCGATCAGGTCCGACACGCGCTTCACCTGAGCGACGATGTCCTCCATCGTCTTGCCCGCGCCGTCGACGATCCGCGCCCCCGACTCGACCCGCTCGACGCTCGCGCCGATCAGCGTCTTGATCTCCTTCGCCGCGTTCGCGCTGCGCTGCGCGAGCGCCCGCACTTCGCCCGCGACCACCGCAAAGCCGCGCCCCTGTTCGCCCGCACGCGCGGCCTCGACTGCCGCATTCAGCGCGAGGATGTTGGTCTGGAACGCGATCCCGTCAATTACTCCGATGATGTCCGCGATCTTGCGCGAGCTATCGGTGATGTCGTTCATCGTCGCGACGACCTCGCTCACCGCCTGCCCGCCGCGCCCGGCCGCATCGCTCGCCGACACCGCGAGCCGGTTGGCCTGCAGCGCGGTTTCCGCGTTGCTGTCGACGGTCGCCGTCATCTCGGCCATCGACGCGGCCGTTTCCTGCACGCTCGACGCCGCCTGCTCGGTGCGCGCGCTCAGGTCGTTGTTGCCCTGCGCGATCTCGTTGCTCGCACGCTGTACGTTGTGCACCTGTTCGCTGACGTCGTCGACGAGCCAGCGGAACATCAGCCCGAGCTGGTTGAGCGTGCGCAGCGTCATGCCGATCTCGTCGACGCGGTTCATCCGCACGCCGCGCCGGCTCTCGCCGGTCGCGACGTTCAGCGCCTGGTCGTGCAGCTGCTGCAGCGGCCGCACGATCTGTGCGTCGAGCCACAGCCCCGCCGCCGCCGCCACGCCGACTGTCACGCCGGCAAACGCCGCGAGCCCGGCACCGGCCAGCCCGCATGCCCAGCCCGCGCCGATGACGGCCGGCGCCAGCACGCACAGCGCCGAATGAACGCGCGCACGCACCGACATCGTCTGCGACAGCGACGCAATGCGCAGCAGCCCGGTGCGGATGACCAGCCCCTTGTGGAACCGGCGCCGGCCGGCCTTGCCTTCACGAAACGCGCGATACAACGCATCGGCGGACTCGGTCTCGTCGCGCGGCGCCCTCGTGCGCACCGACATGTAGCCTTGCGGCTCGCCGTTGCGCATCACCGGGATCGCGTTCGCGCGCACCCAGTAATGGTCGCCGTTGTTGCGGCGGTTCTTCACGAGCGCGGTCCACGGCTCGCCGCGCCGGAGCGTCGCCCACATGTCGGCAAATGCCTCCTTCGGCATGTCCGGGTGACGCACCACGTTGTGCGGCTGGCCGACGAGTTCCTCGTTCGAGAAGCCGCTCACCTGCGCGAACGTCGTGTTCGCGTACGTGATGGTGCCGTCGGCATCGGTCGTCGACATCAGCGTGACGTCGTCGGGAAAATCGAATTCTTGTTGGGTAACGGGCTGGTTGTTGCGCATGCAAGGCTCCGAAAGGCGGATCTGTCGTCCGCGTCGCGCTGAAATCGCGCTCAGTAGCCGAAAAACGGTTTATCGCTTTACGACGGTCTTCGTTTTTACTGTCGGCAATCCGGCGGGAAACCTTACCCTTTCCTCACACAAAATATGCAATTCGGCCTGCATCATGATTTCGATCAAATAATCCGGCGATAATCGCCGCGCACGCCGGTCCGCATGTCACAACTCGCCGCACGGCGTGCCAATACCGGCATCCGTTGCGAATGGCGAAATAATTCGGTCTATTCTGCTCAATTCACCCAATATTCGAATTCGATGAAAAAGGCATTGCACGAACTGAATCGGCTGCCATGGAATACGGCGACGGTCGCGCATAACAGCCATAAAGGCGATCAGGCCGACTCTTTCCGCCATGGCGGCTCGACGCTGTTTCCGGAAGAACGCGAACTGCTCGGAGACGGCGCGGACGCGACGGGCGTCGACATCGCCGACGACGCGATCGGCTTCGCGCGGCAACTGCCGGCCGACGCAGGCCAGCCCGCGCGGTTCGAGCGCGCCGACGTGCTCGACCGGATGCCCGTCGCCGCTGCGCGCGGCGAGCGCTTCGAGCGCGTGTCCACGTCGTACGGTGCGATCTGCTGGCTGCCGGGCCAGAACGCACGGGCGCGCGGGATCGCCGTGCACCGGGCGGCCGCATGACGCGCCGTACCATCGCCGAACGCGACGCGCTTTGCGCACGCACGCTCGCACGCGACGAGGTGCCGCTCGTGTGGACCATCGACCGGCGCGAGATCATCGACCACCTGTATGTGCTGCGCGACGGCGCGCTGCATCTCGTTCCCGAGTTCTACGATGTCGCCGGCTGGCCCGCCGGCGAAGCCGATCACTACACGCCGATCCTGCTCGACTGCCACGATCGCGGCGGCTGGTTCCGCGGCATGTTCGACGGCGCGCGGCTGGTCGCGGCGGTCGTCGTCGACAGCCGGCCGGTCGGCCCGTGTCGCGACATGCTGCAACTGAAGTTCCTGCATGTGAGCCGCGACTGGCGCGGCTGCGGGCTCGGCGAGCAGCTCTACCGCGCGGCCCACGCGCAGGCGCGCGCGATGGGCGCCGAACGCCTGTATGTGTCGGCGACGCCGTCGCAGCGCACGATCGACTTCTACCTGCGGCTCGGCTTCACGGTCAGCGCGTCGCCCGACCCGGCGCTGTACGCGCTCGAGCCGGAAGACATTCATCTGGAAGGGCCGACGGCCTGACGCCCCGGCATGCGGGTGACGCGTAGAATTTCCCGCTTTGCCACAGCCGCCATCGGCCGACACGGAGAGCGAAATTGCAGAACGAACCGCAGCCGCAGGCCATGCCGAAAATCCTCGTCAGCATGTGCGTGATCGGTCATCCGGTGCGTTACAACGGCTCGGCCAAAACCGCCGCGCACGAGGCGCTCGCACGGTGGCAGCGCGAAGGGCGTCTCGTGCCCGTCTGCCCCGAGCTGGCGGGCGGCTTCAGCGTGCCGCGCCCGCCCGCCGAAATCGCGGACGGCGCATCGGGGCAGCGGGTGCTGTCGGGCGCGGCACGCATCGTCGACGTGAACGGAACCGACGTGACGGCGCCATTCGTCTCCGGCGCGCAAACCGCGCTGGCGCTCGCACGCGCGCACGATTGCCGCTTCGCGATCCTGGCCGACGGCAGTCCGTCGTGCGGCAGCACCTTCATTCATGACGGGAGTTTCGCGAACCGGCGGCATGCGGGGGCCGGCGTCACGGCGGCGTTGCTTCGCCAGCACGGCATCGAGGTGTTCGCGGACACCGAGATCGACGCGCTCGACGCACGCCTCAGGCAGATATCGCAGGCCGGTTAACGACGATGCGCGGCACGACGATTGCCGTGCCGCGCATCGTTCGGGGAACGGCGAAGCGGCGCATGTCCGGCCGCTTCGCCGCGTCACGCGGGTCAGACGCGTTCGATCGCGATCGCGATGCCCTGGCCGACGCCGATGCACATCGTGCACAGCGCAAAACGGCCGTTCGTGCGATGAAGCTGGTACATCGCGGTCGTCACGAGACGCGCGCCCGATGCGCCGAGCGGATGGCCCAGCGCGATCGCGCCGCCGTTCGGGTTCACGCGCGGATCGTCGTCGGCGACGCCGAGCATGCGCAGCACCGCGAGACCCTGCGACGCGAACGCCTCGTTCAGCTCGATCACGTCGAACTGGTCGATCGTCATGCCGAGCCGCGCGAGCAGCTTCTGCGTGGCCGGCGCGGGGCCGATGCCCATCACGCGCGGCGCGACGCCGGCCGTCGCGATGCCCAGCACGCGTGCGCGCGGCGTGAGACCGAAGCGCTTCGCGGTTTCCTCGTTCGCGAGCAGCAGCGCAGCGGCGCCGTCGTTGACGCCCGACGCGTTGCCGGCCGTCACCGAGCCGTCCGGGCGCACGACGCCCTTCAGCTTCGCGAGGGTTTCGAGCGACGTCTCGCGCGGATGTTCGTCGCGCGACACGACCACCGGATCGCCCTTCTTCTGCGGAATCGTGACGGCAACGATTTCCTCGGCAAGCGTGCCGTCCTGCTGCGCACGCGCGGCCTTCTGCTGGCTACGCAGCGCGAACAGGTCCTGATCGGCGCGGCTGATGTTGTAGTCGACCGCGACGTTCTCGGCCGTCTCCGGCATCGAATCGACGCCGTGAAGCTGTTTCATCAGCGGATTGACGAAGCGCCAGCCGATCGTCGTATCGTAGATGTCGGCCTGGCGTGCGAACGCGCTCGCGGCCTTGCCCATCACGAACGGTGCGCGCGTCATGCTCTCGACGCCGCCCGCGACCATCAGCGCGGCCTCGCCCGACTTGATCGCACGGGCAGCCACGCCGACCGCATCCATCCCGGAGCCGCAAAGCCGGTTGATCGTCGAACCCGGCACGCCCTGCGGCAGGCCCGCGAGCAGCAGCGACATGCGCGCGACGTTGCGGTTGTCTTCGCCGGCCTGGTTCGCGCAGCCGTAGATCACGTCGTCGATCGCCGTCCAGTCGACGTCGCGGTTGCGCTCGACGAGCGCCTTGAGCGGAACCGCTCCCAGGTCGTCGGCGCGCACGCCGGACAGCGCGCCGCCGTAACGGCCGATAGGGGTACGGATCGCATCACACAGAAAAGCTTCGGTCATCAATGTCTCCTGTCGATCAGAGTTAGCGCTTCAGCGCTTACTCTGATCCCATGGCGTGGTTGGCTGGAGTTGGCGCTTTAGCGCTTACTCCAGCCCCACGGCGGTCGATCAGAGTTGGCGCTTCAGCGCTTACTCTGATCCCATGGCGTGGATGGCTGGAGTTGGCGCTTCAGCGCTTACTCCAGCCCCACGGCGGTCGATCAGAGTTGGCGCTTTAGCGCTTAGTCCGATCCCATGGCGTGGTTGACTCGAGTAAGCGCTTCAGCGCTTACTCCAGCCCCACGGCGGTCGATCAGAGTTGGCGCGCCAGCGCCGGCTCCGGCCACATGCAAGGCTGGGAAATGAACGGGGCGCGCCCCTTGCATAACCCGCCGGGATGCGCTTAAATGTTCTATATACGAACATAAGATCGTGTATCGAACGTTCAACGCATCATAGGGAGTGCGGGGACGACCTGTCAAGCGCCCGGTCCGCCATGCGGTTGGCGTGTCAGGCCCCATGCGCTATCTTCTCGGCTGCACGATATTCCAACCGCCCATGACAACCGAAGACACTCAGAAACCCGGCGACTCCTATGTGCAGTCGTTCGCGCGCGGCCTCGCGGTGATCCGCGCGTTCGACGCGGCGCGTCCGGAGCAGACGCTCACCGAGGTCGCGTCGGCTACCGGCCTGACGCGCGCGGGCGCGCGCCGGATCCTGCTCACGCTGCAGACGCTCGGCTACGTCGACGCCGACGGCCGGCTGTTCCGGCTCACGCCGAAGATCCTCGAGCTCGGCTTCGCGTACCTGACGTCCATGCCGTTCTGGAATCTCGCCGATCCCGTGATGGAACAGCTGTCCGCGCAGATCCACGAAAGCTGCTCGGCTGCCGTGCTCGACCGCACCGAGATCGTCTACGTGCTGCGCGTGCCGACGCACAAGATCATGACGATCAACCTGTCGATCGGCAGCCGGCTGCCCGCGTACTGCACGTCGATGGGCCGCGTGCTGCTGTCCGCGCTCGACGACGCGGCGCTCGACGAAACGCTCGCGCAGAGCAACATCCGCGCGCACACGCCACGCACGATCACGGACCTCGGCGAACTGAAGGCGACGATCGCACAGGTGCGCCAGCAAGGCTGGGCCGTGGTCGACCAGGAACTCGAAGTGGGCCTGATGTCGATCTCCGCGCCGATCCGCAACCGGCGCGGGCAAATCATCGCGGCGATGAACATCAGCGGCAACGCGCAGCGGCATACCGCGAAGCAAATGGTGAAGGAGTTTCTCGGGCCGCTGCAGCAGGCCGCGCAGACGGTGTCGGAGCTGGTTGCGCGGCGGGGGTGAGCGACGGGTCGACCCACACGTAGCGCGCCGACGAACCGTTTCGACGCGGGGCTTCCCGGCAAACTGCGGCAACAAGGCATCCGGCTCGATTGCCGTATCGGCGACACCACGACTCGCAAAAAAAGACGGGCAGCCTCGGCCGCCCGCTCAATTCTCTGACCCTCTTGCAACGTTCTTCTCACGGAACACGGAGCGAACCCCGCGCTGCACAATTTAGTGACGCGCGGAAGCCCGGTCAATTTGACGAGAACGAAATTGCACGGAGCCCATCGGACAGCGTGCCCGCCGCCCGCCGCCCGCCGCCCGCCGCCCGCCGCCCGCCGCCCGCCGCCAGTTGCCCGTCGCGCCGCGCGTCAGTCCATCGACTCCCGAGCCGTCTCGCGCAGCATCGCGACCGCGATCAGCGACAGCACCACGCACGCGGCCACGTAGCCGGCCGGCGCGAGCTTGCTGCCGGTCGTCTTCACGAGCCAGGTCGCGATGAACTGCGCGGTGCCGCCGAAGATCGTCACCGCGAGCGCATACGCGATCGAGATGCCCGTCGCGCGCACATGGCGCGGCAGCGACTCGCACATCAGCGCCATCTCCGACGCCGAGCCGAGCGAATAGAACAGCAGCATCAGTGCGGTCAGCGGCAGGATCACCGACAGCGTCGGATGATGGTTCATCAGCCAGAACGCCGGGAACAGCAGTACGACCAGCACGCCGCGGCCGACGAAGATCGGCACGCGCCGGCTGCCGATCCGGTCCGACAGCCAGCCGAACAGCGGGCACGTGACCAGCATCACGCAGCCCGATGCGACGCCGACGAACATCGACAGCTTCATCGGCAGGCCGAGCGTATGGATCGCGTAGGTCGGCATGTAGAAGGTCAGGATGTAGGTCGACACCGTGCCGCCCATCACGGTGAGCATCAGCAGCAGCACCGTGCGCGTGTGCTTCGAGAACAGCTCGTGCAGCACGCCGCGCTCGATCGCGTGATGGCTGTCGCCGGGCGCGTCGTCCGCGAGCCGGCGGCGCAGATACATGCCGACCGGCGCGATCAGCACGCCGACGAGGAACGGCAGCCGCCAGCCCCAGCTTTCGAGCGCATCCTTCGTCATCGTGTTCGACAGCAGCGCCGCGAAGCCCGAGCCCATCAGCGCGGCGCCGCCCTGCGTCGCGAGCTGCCAGCTGGCACGAAACGCGCGGCGCGACGTGCCGCCCTGTTCGAGCAGCGTCGTGGTCGCCGCGCCGAATTCGCCGCCCTGCGAGAAGCCCTGCATCAGCCGCGCGAACACGACGAGCAGCGGCGCGGCCATGCCGGCCTGTGCATACGTCGGCGCGATCGCGATCAGGCCCGTGCCGAGCGCCATCAGCATGATCGTCAGGTTCAGCGCGGCCTTGCGCCCCTTGCGGTCCGCGTAGACGCCGAGCACGACGCTGCCCAGCGGCCGCGTGAAGAAGCCGGCGGCGAACGTCGCGACCGACAGCAGCAGCGACGTGGTCGGATCGCTCGACGGGAAGAACAGCTTGCCGATCAGCACCGCGAAAAAGCCGTACACGGTGAAATCGAAGAATTCCAGCCAGTTGCCGATCACGGCCGCCGTGATCGCGCCGCGCTGCGTCACCGCGGGTGCGCCTGCTTCAACGGCCACCGCCGGTGCGGGTTGCAGTGCGAGATGGTCTTTCTGCATCATTCCGGTCTCCTTCTCAATACGGCCGGAAGCGCCGGCCGCGCGCCACCGCGATCACCGCCCCAGGTAACGCTCCACGAGACGCGTCCAGAACGCCGCGCCGATCGGCAGGTTGCGATCGTTGAAGTCGTATTTCGGGTTGTGCACCATGCAGCCGTCCTCGCCTTCGCCGTTGCCGAGCCGCACGAACGAGCCCGGCCGCTGCTGCAGCATGAACGCGAAATCCTCGCTGCCCATCAGCAGGTCGGTCTGCTCGACCACGTGCGCGTCGCCGACCAGTTCGCGCGCGACCTGCGCGGCGAAATCCGTTTCGGCATCCGTATTGACGACGACCGGGTAGCCTTCGATGTACTCGACGTTCGCGCTCGCGCCGTAGCTCGCGGCCTGCGTTTCGGCCAGTTCGACGATGCGGCGCTTGAGCAGCGCGCGCACGTCGGGGCTGAACGAGCGCACGCTGAGTTCGAGGCGCGCGCCGTTCGGGATCACGTTGTTCGCGGTGCCCGCGTGCATCGAGCCGACCGTGACGACTGCCGGCTGTGCGGGGTCGACGTTGCGCGCGACGATCGTCTGCAGCGCCATCACGATGCTCGCCGCGACGACGACCGGATCGACCGTCAGGTGCGGCCGCGCCGCGTGGCCGCCGACGCCTTCGATCGTGATGATCGCCTTGTCGCCCGCCGACATGAACGGGCCGCGCCGCGTGAGGAAGACGCCGGGCGCCGCGCCGGGATGGTTGTGCATGCCGAACACGGCGTCGCACGGGAAGCGCTCGAACAGGCCGTCGTCGATCATCTTCTTCGCGCCGCTGTCGACGCCGTGCTCTTCCGCCGGCTGGAAATACAGGTGCACGGTGCCCGAGAAGTTGCGCGTCTTCGCGAGATGCTGCGCGGCGCCGAGCAGCATCGTCGTGTGGCCGTCGTGGCCGCACGCGTGCATCTTGCCGTGCGTGCCGCTCGCATACGGCAGGCCGGTCGCCTCGACGATCGGCAGCGCGTCCATGTCCGCGCGAATGCCGATGCTGCGCGCGCCGTCGCCCACGCGCAGCGTGCCGACGACGCCTGTCTTGCCGACCCCGCGCGTCACCTGCCAGCCCCATTGCTCGAGCTTGTCCGCGACGAGCGCGGCCGTGTCGTGCTCCTCGTACGCGAGTTCGGGATGGTGATGGATGTGGTGACGGATCTCGCGCAGCCCGCCGGCGGCGGGCATCAGATCCTCGATTTCGGTGAATCGGACGTCGGTGGTCATCAAGCGGCTCCTGCTGATTGTCAGCGTGTCAGCCGCACGCGGACGGTGCGTGCGGGAAAGCGAGCCACTATATCGAGCCGATATCGGTTCAATAAGATGCGGAATTTTTCACCGCGATAAGAATTTTTTATCAGGGTTAGTGCGGAGTATTGCGTGGGCTTGTGTAGCTCCCGATTGGATACGAAGACAACTTTCGATCAGATGCGGATATCGTTTTCCGACGCAGGCCCAGTACGTCCGTGGTACATGGCGTATCCACACGCCTTCCGGCAGCGTGCCCGCCTTCCTGCGACATCTCTTCACGGGTGACGTGATTACGAGCGTGGCCGTGAAAGCCGCGCATCATCATCTAACCGAATCCGCGCGGCGAGCAGGTCGACGAAGGCGACCACCTTTGGCGAAAGATGACGTCTCGTCGGGTAGAGCGCATGCACGGGGATTTGTGCGAAGGACCAATCGGCGAGCAGGTGCAGCAAGCGCTTGCTGCGGACGTCGTCGGCACAGAAGAGCTCAGGCAGGCATGCGATCCCCACGCCCGCAAGGGCGGACTCGCGGGCGATCTCCATGTCGTTGACCGTCAGTCTCGGCCGGATACGGACCTCGACACGTTTGCCTCTCGATTCCAGAGTCCAGACGTGCGGCGTCGCTCCGCCGCCGAACGCGACACATGCGTGGCTCGTCAGTTCGGCAGGTGTTTTCGGAACGCCATGACGTTTGCTGTATTCGGGCGCCACAACGAGCATGGACTTCGCCGTTCCGAGGTTGCGCGCGACGAGCGTCGAATCGACGAGCGCACCCGCTCGAATGGCCACATCGAAGCGCTCCTCCACGAGATCGACGAGACGATCGGAGCACACCATCTCGACTGCCACCTCCGGATGACGAACGAGGTACTCGGCGACGATCGGTCCCAGCGTGCTGGACGACATGGGAACCGCGATCCGCAGCACGCCGCGCGGCGTCCCACGCATTCCCGCCACTGCGCTTTCGGCCTCCTCGATGTCGCTCATGGCGGGGCCGACACGTTCGAATAGAACGCGGCCGGCCTCGGTGAGGCTCAGCTTGCGCGTCGTCCGCTGGATGAGTCGCTCGCCGACCCGCTCCTCAAGGTCGGAGATCTTTCGGCTCACCGTGGACTTCGGCAGGTCCATGCGTCGCGCCGCTTCGCTCAGGCTTCCCGCCTGGATAACCCGAACGAAGACCACGAGCTGGTTGAGGTCAATTGTTCCATTCATGGAACGATGATGTCAAAAATCCATAGCTTGTGCAACAAATGGCCGCACCGTATCTTGGCGGAGTGGAAAGACACCGCTAAACGGAAAGAGAAGGAGAAACTGTCATGCCGGATGTTTCGGAAATGATTCAAGGTTTGGCCAGAGGTCTCAGCAGCCCGGTTCGGGCACCGATCCTGCACACGCCGGATGAGTACGGGATGGCATACGAGGACGTCACGTTCCCGTCGCTGGACGGCACCCCGCTGGAGGCATGGTGGATTCCCCGCCCGGGCTCGGACAAGCTGGTCATCGCCAACCACCCGATGCCCATGAATCGCTACGGCTTCCCTTCGCACCTTCCCCGGTGGCAATTCGTCCCCGGCAATGACATCGAGGTCAATTACATGCGGGAGTACCAGCACCTGCATGAGGCCGGCTACAACGTGCTGACCTACGACGCGCGCAACCACGGCCACAGCGGCGGCGCCAATGGCGACATCTTCACCTGGGGGCTGTTTGAATCCCGCGACGTGGCTGGTTCGCTGAAGTACGTCAAGTCCCGCCCGGACACCCGCAACATGAAGCAGGGTCTGCTCAGTCGCTGCATGGGCGCTAACGCCACATTCGTCGCGAGAACCCGACACCCGGAGCTCTTTGCCGACGTACAGGCCCTGGTTGCCCTGCAACCGATCTCGATGCGCGCCATGGTCGAGCGCAACCTTGGGCACATGGGGCTCGCGGACCAGTTCGACGTCGTTGACCGTGAAGTACAACTGATCACCAGCTTCAAGATCGATCAGGTGTCGCCGCTGGAATACGCCAAGCACTGGCAGGCGCCAGCCTTCCTCCTCCAGGTGCGCGACGACGCGCTGACCAAGCCGGCCGACGTGCAGTCGATCTTCGACAACATCCCCGTCGCCGACAAGAAGCTGTTCTGGATCGAAGGCAGCACCCGACGCTGGGACGGCTACAACTACTTGTCCGAACGTCCGGAACAAATGATCGAATGGTTCGACAAGCATATGCGTTGAACCCGTTTCATCCTGAGCGCGCGACGTCGTCGAGGCATGCCGACATGCCCTTCGAGGACTTTGGCGTGTGTATGTCATCGAGCTGGTCGCCGAGGGCGACACACGGTTCGTGCTCGGCTCGGCCACGCAGCACCCTCACGCACCCGTGCTCGGCCACTACTCCGTGCACACCAGCATCGAGGCGCTACGACTGGGCGAGGCCGAGATCCGCCGCATCGGACATCAACTTCGTGCCGAGGGCAAACAGAGCAATGCGCTACGGTCGATCTGACGTCAGCGTGGGATGGATACTCCTTAAACAATCGATTCCCCTACCATGACTTTCGGAACCATCGTCGTGCTCGGTGCCACGGGGCAACAAGGCGGTGCCGTGGTCCGCTCGCTGAGAGCGGATGGCCAGTGGCACATTCGCGCGCTTTCCAGAAATCCTGACTCCGACGTGGCGCTGCAATTGGCCGCGGACGGCATCGAGATCGCCGCGGCCGACATGGACGACCCCGCCTCTTTGCGGACCGCCTTTGTCGGCGCCCATGGCGTTTTTTCAGTTCAAGGCTCGGAGCAAGGTGCGGAGGTCGAGACTCGCCGGGGTATAGCCGTGGCGGATGCCGCGCTCGCGGCAGGGGTCGAGCACTTCATCTATGCGTCGGTGGGAGGCGCCGATCGGCGCTCGGGCGTCGCGCATTTTGAAAGCAAGTGGCTGGTCGAGGAGCACATTCGCAGCATTGGCCTGCCAGCCAGCATCGTCCGTCCCGTGTTCTTCATGGACAACTTCAGTAAGCCCGTGCTACGAGCCGCGCTGTTGGCACTGTTGCGCAGCTATGTGCCCGCGACGAAGCCGCTCCAGATGATCGCAACGGTCGACATTGGTAATTGGGTTGCGCAGGCCTTCGCCCAACCAGGCAAGTTTCTCGGCAAGTCCGAAGAAATCGCCGGCGCGGAGTTGACTCGTGCGCAGATCGTCACGGCCTTCAGGCAGCACGGCTGGTCGGCCGGGCTGCCGTTCCCGCTGCCCAGGTTGCTGTTACGTCCATTGCCCTCTGACGTTCGCAGAATGTTCGAGTGGTTCGGGGTGGCCGGCTACCGCGCCGATATCCCGGCGCTGCTGGCGCGCCAGCCGGATGTGCGTACTTTTGACAAGTGGCTCGTTGGACAACGCGATACATCGTCGAACACCAAGCCAATCTAGAACTCAGCAACCCGTCGCTCATCTTGCAGGATCGTCGTGATCGTCGAACCCGCGCAGGCGAACACCTGGGTCCTCGAATGAGGATCGCCAGATTCGCCGCTATAGGCAGGAGTCAGGCCGTTGACTGCATGGAACGGCCGTCACTGAAGACGACATCGGGAACATGGCGTCGATCTCCGCATTCGTCGGCATGTCGAATCGCCTCGCGAACGTGACGAACATGCGGCCCAACGCGCAGTTGCACGCGCTGGGCCATTGAGCGCACGCCGGCGGCGGCCACACGAACGACGCTCGCTCACTTGCCGGCCTTCAACGCCTCCAGCCCCTCCGGCAGTTGCGCATCCGGAAACTGCGTCGACAGCGTCGCGTCGCGCCACCGCGCCGCCTCTTCCGCGCGCTGCGTTTCCGCCTGCTCGCACACGAACAGCGCATCGCCGCCGAGCAGCAGGCGCATCGGCACGTCATCGCGACGCGACAGCTCGACGATCAGCTTCGCGATCCGCACCGGATCGCCGACCTCATGGCCGCCATACGCGCCGAGCAATTCGAGAATCTTCCCGACCGACGGCTGGTAGTCGGGCAGCAGACCGTCGACACTGCGCTTCGCCTGCGCGGCCCATTCGGTACGCATCCCGCCCGGCTCGAGCGTGCACACGCGCACGCCGAACGGCGCGACTTCCTTCGACAGCACGTCGCTGAACCCGCCGACCGCCCACTTCGCCGCCTGGTACGCGGACAAACCGGCCGTCGACGTGCGCCCGCCGACCGACGACACCTGGAAGATGTGCCCCGCGCGCTGCGCGCGCATCGTCGGCAGCACCGCGCGCGTCAGGTTGATCACGCCGAACAGGTTCGTTTCGATCTGGTCGCGGAAGTCGTCGGCGCCCATCTGCTCGAACGGCGCCGTATGGCCGTAGCCCGCGTTGTTCACCAGCACGTCGATGCGGCCGAACGCTTCGCGTGCCGCCGCGACGGCCCGCGCGGCCGCCGCTTCGTCGGTGACGTCGAGCGCCACCGGCAGCAGCCGGTCGCCATGACGCTCGGCCAGATCGGCCAGCCGCGCGGGATCGCGCGCGCCGGCCACCAGCCGGTCGCCCGCCGCCAGCACGGCTTCCGAAATCGCTCGCCCGAGGCCGCGCGCGGCCCCTGTTACCAGCCAGACTTTCGACATTTTTCCACTCCTCGAAAAGATGAAACCATGAAAATGAATGATTACTCACTCATTAATATGGGCGATGCATCGATGATTCGTGCGATGCGTCGCCCTGCCTGAAACCGTCCCGCCTTCCGTCGTGCGGCGCACGCACCGCCTGTGCCGTCGCGACGGCCAACTCTTCCGTCACATCGTTCGTCTCACGCTCACACCGCGTGCAGCACGGCCCACAACGCACGAAACCCGGCTTCGCGATACGCATCGGCCCGCGCCGGATCGCGCGCAACCGACTCCATCGCCGTTTCCGCGATCGACGTAAACAGCGCCGCGCAGAACGCGTGCGCTTCGTCGGCCGTCAGCCCGCGCGACGCGACGATCTGCTCCCGCAGCAGCGAGCGGATCGTGCCGAAGCCTTCGGCGCCGGCCGCGCGATGCGCGTCGTCGATACGCCCGCTCACGCCGAGCTGCTGCAGCGCGCGCCGCCCGTCCGGATTCGCGACACCCCACGATACATAGCCGTTCCACGCATGCCGCACGGCCTGCTCGGCCGGCGCGCCTTCCGGAAACCCGACCATCATCGCTTCGCGCATGTCGGCCTTCAGGCTCAGGTACAGCGCGTTCAGCAACGCATCCTTGGTCTCGAAGTACGTGAACACCGTGCCTTCCGCCACGCCGGCGAGCCGCGCAATGCGCGCGGTCGTCGCGGTCGCGCCGTCCTCGGCAAGCGCGCGGGCGGCGGCGGCGAGGATGGCTTCGTGCTTGTCGGGACTGCGCGGTCGGGCCACGTTCGATTCCTTTAATGAGTGAGCGCTCAATCATAATCAGGCCGCCCGACGGAACGCAAGCCCTGTTACATCTTGGGGGAACGCACACGCAATCCATCAAAACCGTGCACTATTATCGTTTTGCCGTACCGGTGCCGGCACATCGGCGCCCGATGCCTTCGACGTTCGTTTCACGTTCCCCGTTTCAAACCGCGAACCACTCATGACGAATCAGCCTACCCAGACCGCGGCCGACCGGCCCGTCGACATGATCATCTTCGGCGGCGGCGGCGACCTGGCCGCCCGCAAGCTGTTGCCCGCGCTGTACATGGCGCACCTGCACTGCAACCTTCCGCCCGAGACGCGCATCATCGCCGTCGGCCGCCGCGACTGGGGCATCGACGGCTATCGCAAGTTCATGGACGAGCAGTCGCGACCGTTCATCGACGAGAAGGCGTTCAACGCCGATGCATGGAGCCGTTTCCTCGACCTGTTCAAGTACGTGCTGATCGACGTGAACGCGCCGGACGACTACCTGCGGCTCGCCGAAGCGGCGCGCGGCGACGCGATCCGCGTGTTCTACCTGTCGACGTCGCCGGAGCTGTTCACGACGATCTGCGACAACCTGTCGGCCGCGCACCTCGTCGACGCGCGCTCGCGCGTCGTCCTCGAAAAGCCGCTGGGCCACGATCTCGCATCCGCGAAGGCGATCAACGATGCGGTCGGCAAGCACTTCGAGGAATCGCAGATCTATCGGATCGACCATTATCTCGGCAAGGAAACCGTGCAGAACCTGATGGTGCTGCGCTTCGGCAACCCGATCTTCGGGCCGCTGTGGCAGGCGCCAAACATCCGCAGCGTGCAGATCACGGTCGCGGAAACGGTCGGCGTCGGCAGCCGCGCGGGCTTCTACGACCATACCGGCGCGTTGCGCGACATGGTGCAGAACCACCTGCTGCAGCTGCTGTGCATCGTCGCAATGGAGCCGCCCGTGTCGCTCGACCCGGACGCGGTGCGCGACGAAAAGCTGAAGGTGCTGCGCTCGCTGCGGCCGATGACGTTGTCGGACGTCGCGCGCGAAACGGTGCGCGGCCAGTACACGGCCGGCGCGGTCGACGGCCAGCCGGTCAAGGGCTATCTCGAGGAAGACAACGTGCCGGCGGACAGCCGCGCGGAAACCTTCGTCGCGCTGCGCGCGCACATCAACAACTGGCGCTGGGCGAACGTGCCGTTCTTCCTGCGCACGGGCAAGCGGCTGCAGCGCCGCCAGTCGGAAATCGTGATCGAGTTCGCGGACATGCCGTTCTCGATCATCCCGACCGGCCCGCGCCATTACGGCAACCGCCTCGTGATCCAGCTTCAGCCGGAAGAGTCGATCCAGTTGCAGATGCTCGCGAAGGAACCGGGCAGCGGCATGAACATGGTGCCCGTGAGCCTGAACCTCGACCTGCAGCAGGCGATTCCGGAACGGCGCGCGGAAGCGTACGAACGGCTGCTGATCGACGTGATCCGCGGCCGCCTCACGCACTTCATGCGCCGCGACGAGCTCGAAGCCGCATGGTCGTGGGTGGAGCCGATCCTCGACGGCTGGAAACAGCTCGGCGACCGGCCGCGCCTGTACACGTCGGGCACGTTCGGGCCCGCGGCCTCGTCGGCGCTGCTCGCGCGCGACGGCATGTCCTGGTCCGAAGAGGCGTAACCGCAGCACGACGGCGTGCCGCCGCGCGGCACGCCTGGCCAATCGGGGCGTATGCCCGCCCCGTCTTTCCCTTCTTCCCCCGCAAGCCGCCCGCCGCCGCTAGCGCGGCTCCAGCCACGCGGCCTTGCGCCGGGCCGGCGCATCGCTGCCGCTGCTGCCGCCGCCCAGCACCTCGATCATGTAATCGACGAACGACGCGATCCGCGACGAAATCGCGGTATTGCGGTAGTACACCGCATGGATCGGCTGCTCGACGTCGAGCGTCTGGCGCGTGAGCACCTGCACGAGCCGCCCCGCTTCGCGATCCTGCCCGGTCATGAAATCCGACAGGCAGACGATTCCCGCGCCGTCCAGCGCGAGCTGCCGCAGCGTCTCGCCGCTCGACGACCAGATGCCCGGCTCGATGCGGCACGGCTCGCCGTCGGCGCCGAGGATCGGCCACACGTTCAGCGATTCGGGCTGCGTGAAGCCGAGCAGCGTGTGCTTGCCGAGATCCTCGACCTTGCGCGGCTGGCCGTGCGCTTCGACATACGCGGGGCTCGCGAGGATGCGCAGCCGGCTGTTGCCGATGCGCCGGCTGTGCAGCGTCGAATCCTTCAACCGGCCGATCCGGATCGCGACATCGGTGCGCCGCTCCAGCAGGTCGATGATTCCTTCGTTGCTGTTCAGCTCCAGCTCGACTTTCGGGAAGCGTTCGCGATAGCCGCGCACGAGCGGCACGATCACGTGCAGCATGAACGGCGTCGCGGCGTCGACGCGCAGGCGCCCCGACGGCATCTCGCGGCGCGCGAGCATCTGCTCTTCCGCGTTCTCGACCGATTCGATGATCGCGCGCGCGTCCTGCAGGAATGCGCGCCCTTCCTCGGTCAGTTCGAGCCGGCGCGTAGTCCGGCGCAGCAGCGTGGTCTTCAGCTTCTCCTCGAGCCGCGCGAGCGTGCGGCTCGCCGCCGAAACCGTGAGGTCGAGCTGCTGGGCGGCAGCGGTGATCGAACCGGTGTCGACCACGGCGGCAAAGGCCTGGAGTTCGTCGAGCGTGACTTTCATTGTTGATCTGAAATCAAAACAATTTGGTTTATAGACCAGTTTTTCAGCAAAAGTAAAGGCGGCACACTGCGATCCATCCTTACTGGAACCAGGATCCCATCATGCCACTCGCCCTGCTAGCGCTGACCATCAGCGCGTTTGCCATCGGCACCACCGAATTCGTGATCGTCGGGCTGATCCCGACGATCGGCGCCGACCTCGGCGTCAGCCTGCCGTCGGCCGGGCTGCTCGTCAGCCTGTACGCGCTGAGCGTCGCCATCGGCGCGCCGCTCCTGACCGCGCTCACCGGCCGCGTGCCGCGCAAGACGCTGCTCGCCGCGCTGATGGCGCTGTTCACCGTCGGCAACCTCGTCGCATGGCAGGCGCCCGGCTACGAATCGCTGATCGTTGCGCGCATCCTCACCGGCCTCGCGCACGGCGTGTTCTTCTCGGTCGGCTCGATCATCGCGACCACGCTGGTGCCGAAGGACAAGGCGGCCAGCGCGATCGCGACGATGTTCAGCGGGATGACCGTCGCGTTCGTCGCCGGCATTCCGCTCGGCACCTTCATCGGCCAGCACTTCGGCTGGCGCGCGACGTTCCTGATCGTCGCGCTGTTCGGCCTCGTCGCGTTCCTTGGCGCGGTCGCGTTCGTGCCGCGCGCCCTGCCGCAAACGCCGCCGGCGCCGCTCGCCCGCCAGCTGCGCGTGCTCACGCAGCCGCGCCTGCTGCTCGTCTTTGCGATGACGGCCGTCGGCTACGGCGGCTCGCTGATCGCGTTCACGTACATGGCGCCGCTGCTCGAACAGATCGCCGGCTTCACGCCGTCGCAGGTCAGCCTCGTGCTCGTCGGCTACGGCGTGTCGGTCGCGTTCGGCAACGTCTGGGGCGGCAAGCTCGCGGACGCCGTCGGCCCCGTGAAGGCGCTCAAGCGGATCTTCCTGCTGCTCGCGATCGTGCTGCTCGCGCTGACCTTCACGATCCACGTCAAATGGCTCGCGGTGCTGACGATGCTCGCGTGGGGCGCGGTCGCGTTCGGCAACGTGCCGGGGCTGCAGGTGTACGTCGTCAAGCAGGCGCGCCACTTCGCGCCGGACGCCACCGACGTCGCATCGGGCTTCAACATCGCCGCGTTCAATCTCGGCGTCGCCGGCGGCTCGTCGCTCGGCGGCCTGATCGTCGCGAACGTCGGCCTCGGCCACACGCCGTGGATCGCCGCGGTCGTCACGCTCGGCGCGTTCGCGCTCACCGCGCTGAGCGGCCGTCTCGACCGCCACCAAGGGCTGCCGGCACGCACGGCCGAACCCGTCGAACTCGCCCATTGAACGTCACACCCTTTTTGCAGGAGCTGATCAGCATGAACGCATCGACCCAGCGTCCGCCGTTCGCCGGCAAGACCTTCGAAGTCCGTTACGACGGCCTCGCCGCGCTCAACGCGTATGACGATGACGGCCGCCGCATGCGCTACGAGATCACCGAAGGCGCATACGCCGGCGCGAAGGGCGAAGTCGCCTGCACGTGGCAGCACATCGCCGGCGAAACCTACGCGATCTCGTGGCAGGAAGCCGACCGCGCGACGGTCGTGCACATCGACGATTTCGCCGCCGGCACGTCGCGCTCGTTCTTCACCGCGTCGTCGCTCGATTTCTACCGGCTCGAAGGCAGCCTGCGCGCGGTCTGAACGGAGCCCGACCATGTCCACTTCACTCGACAAACTCGCCGACGGCGGCTTCAGCGTCGGCATCGAACTGCCGCTCGACAACGACTGGTCGCCGGCCGGCGACGCGAAGCGCCAACACGACGGCCGCCGCCCCGGCGTGCCGGACCTCGCCATCCACGCGGAGCTCGCGCAACTGGCCGACACGCTCGGCTTCCGCGCGCTCTGGGTGCGCGACGTGCCGGTGTACGACCCGTCGTTCGGCGACGCCGCGCAGGTGTTCGAGACGTTCTCGTATCTCGGCTACCTCGCCGGCATCACGCGCGACATCCTGCTCGGCACGGCGGCCGTCGTGCTGCCGCTGCGCGAACCGCTGCTGACGCTGAAATCGGCCGCGACGATCCAGGAACTGAGTGGCGGCCGCCTGCTGCTCGGCGTCGCGAGCGGCGACCGGCCGGTCGAATATCCGCTGTTCGGCCGCGACTTCGCATCGCGCGGCGCGAATTTCCGCGACCAGATCGCACTGCTGCGCGACGGCGCGCGCGGGCATCTGCCGCCCGGCCTCGACGTGCTGCCGGCCGCCCGTTCGCCGGTGCCGCTGCTCGTCGCGGGTCTCGCACAGCAGACGCCCGCATGGATCGGCGAGCACATGGACGGCTGCCTCGCGTATCCGGGCACGCCGGCCGACCACGCGCAGCGCGCCGCGAACTGGCGCGCCGTGGCAGGCGACAAGCCGTATGTGAGCTTCATCCACCTCGACCTCGCGGAAGACCCGCACGAACCGCTGCAGCGGCACCGCTTCGGCGCCTGCGCGGGACGCATCGCACTGACCGAAGAACTCGCGGCGATGCGCGACGCCGGCGTGCGGCACATCGGCCTGCATTTCCGCCGCAACCGCCGTCCGCTCGACGAGACGATGGCCGAGATCGCAGCGGAGGTGCTGCCGGCGTTCCATGCGAATGCGAACACGAGCGCGAGCGCGAGCGCGCAAACACGCGTCGCATAAGGCCGGCATCGGCCCGCAGCGGGCCCGGCTCTCAACCGATATTTGAATTCAAATCAAATATTTTTGACCTCTAAAGGCGTTTATCTCATCAGTCTCAAACGCCAGAATGACTCGCATACCGCAACCGTTCCCCTCTCCCTGGAGCACACGATGAGCAAGATTCCCGCATTCGGCCTCGGCACCTTCCGCCTGCAAGGCCAGGTCGTCATCGACTCGGTCCGCAACGGCCTCGAGGTCGGCTACCGCGCGATCGACACCGCGCAGATCTACGGCAACGAAGCCGAGGTCGGCGAAGCGATCGCCGCATCGGGCGTGCGCCGCGAGGACCTGTTCCTGACCACCAAGATCTGGGTCGACAACTACGCGCCGAACAAGCTCGTGCCGAGCCTCGAAGAGAGCCTGCGCAAGCTGCGCACCGACCACGTCGACCTGACGCTGATCCACTGGCCGGCCCCGGACAACGGCGTCGCGCTCGACACGTTCATGACCGCGCTCGCCGATGCGAAGGAAAAGGGCCTCACGCGCCGGATCGGCATCTCGAACTTCAACATCGCACTGACGAAGGAAGCGATCGCGGCCGTCGGCAAGGATGCGATCGCGACGAACCAGATCGAACTGAGCCCGTACCTGCAGAACCGCAAGCTCGTCGAGTTCCTGAACGGCGAAGGCATCCACGTGACGTCGTACATGACGCTCGCGTACGGCAAGGTGCTCGGCGACCCGGTGATCGGCGCGATCGCGCAACGTCATCACGCGACGCCCGCACAGGTCGCACTCGCGTGGGCGCTGCAGCTCGGCTACTCGGTGATTCCGTCGTCGACGAAGCGCGAGAACCTCGCAAGCAACCTGCTCGCACAGACGCTGCGCCTGACCGACGAAGACATGGCGCAAATCGCCGCGCTCGACCGCAACGGCCGCGAAGTCGACCCGGCCGGCCTCGCGCCGAAGTGGGACTAAGCGCGCCGCACTCTCGATCGACCCGTCCGCGGCCATCCGGCCGCGGCACCGACAGGAATTCATCATGACCCAGGACCCGCTTTTCCAACCGCTGCGACTCGGCACGCTGACGCTGCCGAACCGCATCGTGATGCCGCCGATGACGCGTTCGCGCGCAAGCCAGCCCGGCGACGAAGCCAACGAACTGATGGCCGCGTATTACGCGCAGCGCGCGAGTGCGGGCCTGATCGTCAGCGAAGGCACCTATATCGCGCCGCTCGGCAAGGGCTACGCGTGGACGCCCGGCATCCACACGCCGTCGCAGGTCGCCGGCTGGCGCAAGGTGACGGACGCCGTGCATGCCGCGCACGGCCGCATCTTCGCGCAGCTGTGGCACGTCGGCCGGCTCAGCCACACGAGCCTGCTCGGCGGCCGGCAACCCGTGTCGTCGTCGCCGATCCAGGCGAAGGGCGTGAACGTGTTCATCGCCGGTGAAGACGGCAGCACGCCGGGCTTCGTGCAGGCGTCCGAGCCGCGCGCGCTGACGGTCGACGAGATCAGCGAGATCATCGGCCAGTACCGCGCCGCCGCGCGCCACGCGATCGAAGCCGGCTTCGACGGCGTCGAGCTGCACGGCGCGAACGGCTATCTCGTGAACCAGTTCATCGATTCGAACGCGAACACGCGCACCGACGCGTACGGCGGCTCGCTGGAAAACCGGCTGCGCTTCCTGCGCGAAGTCGCGCAGGCGCTGATCGAAGGCACCGGCGACGCGTCGCGCGTCGGCATCCGCCTGGCGCCGCTGACCACGCTGAACGGCTGCGTCGACGACGATCCGGAAACGACCTACCTCGCCGCCGCGAAGCTGCTCGGCGAACTCGGCGTCGGCTACCTGCACATCGCGGAAGCCGACTGGGACGACGCACCGCTGATGCCGGTCGAATTCAAGCGGCAACTGCGCGCCGCGTACCCGGGCGTGCTGATCTACGCCGGTGCATACACCGCCGAGCGTGCGCGCGAAGCGATCGCCGCCGGCTGGGCCGACCTCGTCGCATTCGGCCGCCCGTTCGTCGCGAACCCCGACCTGCCCGAGCGCCTGCGCACCGGCGCCGCGCTCACGCCGCACGACCGCAACACGCTGTTCGGCGGCGGCGCACAGGGCCTGACGGACTATCCGACGCTCGCGCAAGCCGCCGCGTGAACGATCCACAGGAATCCGACATGAGAATCACGCTCCCTTCCCGCCTGGGTTTCGGCACGGCGCCGCTGGGCAACATGTATCGCGACATCCCGAACGAAGAAGCACTGGCCACGGTCGACGCGGCCTGGGAAAGCGGTATCCGCTACTTCGACGCCGCGCCGCTGTATGGCGCGGGCCTCGCCGAGCTGCGCCTCGGCGAAGCGCTCGCAGGCCGTCCGCGCGACGAATATTCGCTCGGCACGAAGGTCGGCCGGCTGGTCCTCGACGAACACGAGGACGCGTCGCAGCGCGATCTCGGCGAGAAGGGCGGACTGTTCCGCCATGGCCTGCCGAACAAGATCGTCTACGACTACACCGAGGATGGCACGCTGCGCTCGATCGAAGCGAGCCTCGAGCGGCTGCGCACCGACCGGCTCGACACCGTGTGGATCCACGATCCGGCCATCGACTTCCACGGCGAGCGCTGGCTCGACGTGTTCGACGTCGCGATGTCGGGCGCGGCGAAGGCGCTCACGCGGCTGCGCGACGAGAAGGTCATCAAGGGCTGGGGCCTCGGCGTGAACCGCGTCGAGCCGTGCGAGCTCGCACTCGAACGCTCGGATCCCGACGGCTTCCTGCTCGCCGGCCGCTACACGCTGCTCGACCATGCGGGCGCGCTCGAACGGCTGATGCCGGAAAGCGCCGCGCGCGGGCTCGGCATCATCGTCGGCGGTCCGTACAATTCCGGCGTGCTCGCCGGCGGCACCCATTTCGAGTATCAGCCGGCGACGCAGGACATGCTCGATCGCGTTGCGCGCATCCGGCAGATCGTCGAACGCTTCGGTGTGGACGTCCGCGCGGTGGCGCTGCAGTTCTCGCTCGCACATCCGGCCGTCGCGGCCGTGATCCCCGGCGCCAGCCGGCCCGATCGCATCGACGAGAACCTGCGGCTTGCCGCGACGCCGATTCCGTCCGAACTGTGGGACGAGCTGAAGGCCGAGCACCTGATCGCCGAACACGCGCCGACGCCGGCCGGCGCGGCCTGAGTCGCTTCCGCACAACCGCCGCGACGAGCGGCCGCGCATAGCCATTCGGTCGCAATCGCGGCGACTATCGCCGCGATTGCCATTTCCGAATTGCAGCCTGCGCCATCCGCGTCTAGCGTTTACGGGATCGACTCCGCACGACCGTCACCCGAGCTGAAAGGACGCCCCGCCATGCCAAGCCGCTCCCCGAAACGCGACATGCTGCTGGCCCTCGCGGCCTGCCTTTCCGTCGCGGCTATCACGTTGCCGGCTTACGCCGAAGATGCGGCCGGTCTCGCGCCGCCCGAGCCTGCGACGCCGGTACTGTCGACCACCGCGACCGGCGTGCAGATCTACGCATGCGAATACGACAATGAACACCGGCTCGCGTGGACATTCCAGCGCCCGGAGGCGATGCTGTTCGACGCCGGCGGCACGCTCGTCGTCCGACACGGCGCGGGGCCGTCGTGGGAAGCGCTCGACGGCAGCCGCATTACCGGCAAGAAACTCGCGGAAGCGCCGAGCGCACGCCCGAACAGCATTCCGCAACTGCTGCTCGCCGCAACGCCGGCTGCAACCGGCACGCTGGCCGGCGTGCGCTTCGTGCAGCGGCTCGATACCGCGGGCGGCACGCCGCCGGCCGCAACGTGCGCGACCGAACATGCGATCGGCCGCTTCCCGTACTTTGCGCGCTATGTGTTCCTGAAGTGATGCGTACGGCGCCTGAAGCGCCGGGCGCCATCCTGCCACCCGCCGTCACGCATCCATTTAATCAGTTTTCCTATCTTTGATGAATGGAAGCATGAAATCGTCCGTGCCATCGTTACGGCTGCAACGTGCTCAGCGTATCCGCATCGACAGCTCGACATCGCCGCCGAACGGCACCGACAGATAGCCGTTTTCCGGTGCGCGCACATAAGCGAGGTAGTCGGGGCTGTATTCCGCGTTGTCGGCGACGACGAACGCACCCGTCCCGAGCCGCGGTTCGACCAGCGCGAGTATCTCGGGATACAGCGCCTTCGCGCCGTCGAGCAGCAGCAGGTCGACCGTATCCGGAAGCTCGGCGGCCAGCGTGCGCAGCGCATCGCCTTCGCGAATCTCCACGAGATCGGCAAGCCCGGCGGCCGTCAGGTTCGCCCGCGCGCGCACGACCTTCGACGGCTCGAACTCGCTCGTGATCAGCCGGCCGCCGCCGTTGTCGCGCAGCGCGGCCGCGAGATGCAGCGTCGAAATGCCGAACGACGTGCCGAATTCGACGATCGCCCGCGCGCCGCGGCTGCGCGCGAGCATGTACAGCAGCGTGCCCGTCTCGCGCGATACGGCGAGCGGGTAATCCTTCAGGCGCGCATAAAAATCGGCGTAGTCGGTCTTGCTGCGCATCAGCCGCGCGTGCTCGTCGTGCGACAGGTCGGCAAAGTCCGGGCTCGTCGCGGGCGACGACGCGTCGGCCTCGCCGAACAGGCGCTCCAGCAGCGAGGCAAGCGGGTCGAGAATCAGGGTGGTCATGCGAATCTCCGGTATCGGGTTGAGTGCGTCGTTGCACCCGATTAGAATATGACGAACTATTCAGGTTTTACTATTCGCATTGGCAAACCGCTCATGACCGACCGCCGAAACACCCGGATCGCCACGCGCAAACAGCCCCAGCAGGCGCGCTCGACCCGCCTCGTCGAGGACGTCCTCCAGGCCGCTGTTCAGGTTTTGGCCAGCGAAGGCGCGCAGCGCTTCACGATGGCGCGCGTCGCCGAGCGCGCCGGCGTGAGCGTCGGTTCGCTGTATCAGTACTTCCCGAACAAGGCGGCCGTGCTGTTCCGGCTCCAGCACGACGAATGGCGGCAAACGACCGAGATGCTGTGCGGCATACTGCAAGACACGCAGAAGACGCCGCCCGAGCGGCTGCGCACTGCCGTCCACGCGTTCATCCGTTCGGAATGCGACGAGGCGAGCATGCGCATCGCACTCGACGACGCCGCGCCGCTCTATCGCGACGCGCCCGAGGCGCAGGAAGTGAAGGCCGAGGGCAACCGGATCTTCAGCGCGTTCATGCGCGAAGCGCTGCCCGACGTGTCCGACACCACCCATGCGCTCGCCTGCGAGCTGATCAAGACGACGCTCACGACGGGCGGCAAAGCGTTCTCCGAAACCGAGCGCACGCCGGCAGAAATCGAAGCCTATTCGGTCGCGATGTCCGACATGTTCTGCGCGTATCTCGAGCAGCTCGCGCACAGCTGACGCATGGAAGGACGCAAGAAGCACATGCTCACGGCAGCCGTATCGTCCGGATACAGTTTGCGCGCGCCCGCGAATCGCGTCACGCACCCCCATTTCCACCGGCCTTCGCGGCCGCAATGAAAGATATTTGCAATATTCGAGGCACCTCCCGCTTCGACCCAGCCCGCCGACCCCGCATTCAAATAGTCGCCTTAACGGATTCGAACTAGGCGTATACACGCGTTCCGGCACGACGAAGCCCCGTTTCACGCCGATATAAGCGCTGCGACATGCGCTGCATGCTCTTCCCCCAATGGGACGTGATGAGCCGTTCGCCTAACCTTCGCTACGGCAAAGCACACGTGACGGGGTCGACCACACCGCGCATCGTACGACGCGACACGCTCGCGATCGTTTCGATTCGCGCGTAACGACACGGATCGCGCGTCATTCGTCCCCACGACGTTGCCGACAATTCCAACCAGATTCGAGACACCCTGACGACGGTTCGCTACGGGCCGTTTCAGCATGCTGATAAAGGAGCAAGCTCATGAGTGATACCCCGGTGCAGCCGACGGTCGGCGTCGGCGCGGAAGAAATTGACTTTGGCACCACGGGAGTCATCGACCGGTACTTCGGCATTTCGTCGCGCGGCAGCACGCAGCGCCGCGAAATCATTGCCGGCGTGACCACGTTCCTCGCGATGGTCTATTCCGTGTTCGTCGTGCCCGGCATGTTCGGCAAGGCCGGCTTCGACACGAGCGCCGTATTCGTCGCGGTCTGCCTCACCACCGCGTTCGGCTCGCTGCTGATGGGCCTGTGGGCGAAGCTGCCGATCGCGATCGGCTGCGCGATCTCGCTGACCGCGTTCACCGCGTTCGGCCTCGTGCTCGGCAAGGGGCTGCATCCGACGGTCGCGCTCGGCGCCGTGTTCCTGATGGGCCTCGTGTTCACGGGCATCTCGGTCACCGGCGTGCGCTCGTGGATCCTGCGCAATCTGCCCGCGGGCGTCGCGCACGGCACCGGCATCGGCATCGGCCTGTTCCTGCTGCTGATCGCGTCGAACGACGTCGGCCTCGTGATCAAGAATCCGGGCGCCGGCCTGCCGGTCTCGCTCGGCCAGATCACCGCATTCCCGGTCATCATGTCGGTCGTCGGCCTCGCCGCGATCTTCGGCCTCGAAAAGCGTCGCGTGCCGGGTGGCATCCTGCTCGTCGTGATCGCGATCTCGGCGTTCGGCCTCGTGTTCGACCCGGCCGTGAAATACCACGGCATCTTCGCGCTGCCGTCGCTGAGCGCACCGGGCCATGCGTCGCTGATCGGCGCGATGGACATCAAGGGCGCGCTGTCGATGGCCGTGCTGCCGAGCGTGCTGGCGCTGGTGATGACCGCCGTGTTCGACGCGACCGGCACGATCCGCGCGGTCGCCGGGCAGGCCGGCCAGCTCGACGAGAACGGCCGCATCATCAACGGCGGCCGCGCGCTGACCGCCGATTCGATCAGCTCGATCTTCTCCGGCTTCCTCGGCGGCGCGCCGGCGGCGGCCTACATCGAATCGAGCGTCGGCGTGGCCGCCGGCGCGAAGACGGGCCTCGCGGCAGCCGTGGTCGGCCTGCTGTTCCTCGTCGTGATGTTCTTCTCGCCGCTCGCGGGCCTCGTGCCGTCGTACGCCACCGCACCCGCGCTGATGTACGTCGGCCTGCTGATGCTCGGCAGCGTGAGCAAGCTGCACATGGACGACATGGTCGACGCGATGTCGGGCCTCGTGTGCGCGGTGTTCATCGTGCTGACCGCGAACATCGTGACGGGCATCATGCTCGGCTTCTCGACGCTGGTGATCGGCCGCATCGCGAGCGGCGAATTCCGCAAGCTCAACGTCGGCACCGTGCTGATCGCGGCCGTACTCGTCACGTTCTATCTCGGCGGCTGGGCAATCTGACCGCGGATCATGCGCGACGTCGCCGGCAGAAGGACGGCGCGCATCGGGGCGACAACGTCTCCTCCACCATCATCGTTGATGGTCTCCAGGCCTGGGAACGCGAGTTTCCAGGCTTTTTTTGTCGATGCGGCGCGGTGCGATGCGCATCGCCGAAGCGGCGCGGCGCGAATTCGCGCCCGGTGCTACGATCGAGCTTTGCCTTCAGGAGCCGCCATGAACGCGCTCGGCATCGTCTCCGAATCGAGCACCCGGACCTCGGCGCGCAAGCCGCCGTTCATCCCGTCGTTCGGCTTCCACGAAGTGCACGAATCGCGGCCGATCCATGCGTCGCCGGCCCGCATCATCGACGCGGTCGCGTCGCTCGACATGCGCGCCGATCCGGTCATCGATGCACTGATGACGGTGCGCGAATTCCCGACGGCCATCGTCGACACGCTTCGCAACGGGCCGGCCCGAGGCGAACGCGCGCGTTTCGGTTTCCACACGTTCACGCTGCTTCACCGGGACGACACGTCGCTGTCGCTCGGTCTCGTCGGACGCTTCTGGCGCCCGACGACCGACGTGCGCGCCATCGCCGATGCAACGGCCTTCGTCCGCCACGACGACCCGCGCGACGCGAAGCTGGTGCTCCGGTTCGAAGTCGTCGGGCTGGCATCGGGTGCGTACATCCTGCGTACCGAAACCTTCATCCACTGCCCGATCGCACGGACGCGGCGGCTGTTTACGCCGTACTGGCTCGCGATCCGGCTGGGGAGCGGGTGGATCCGGCGCCGCATGCTGGCGACGGTCGAAACGGCGCTGGCATAAGCCAACGCATCAAAACGGCTTGATCACGACCAGGCCGACGACGATCCCCGTCGCGACCACGACAGCGCCCGCTGCCTGACCGAGCCATTGCGCGGGCACGACGACGAGATCGTCGCGCTCCATGCGCCGCAACGTGCCGGCCAGCATCCCGTGCAGCGCCGACAGCGCGACGACGACCGCGAGCTTCACCGACAGCCACGCAGCGCCGAACCAGTGTCCGCTCAGCGCGATCGCAATCCCCGTGATCCAGACGAGTGCGAGCGCGGGCACCGTCACCGAACGATCCCAGCGCCGCACCGCGCGATGCACGGCGAGGTTGGCGATACGGACGCCGACGGACAGCATCAGCAGCCCGCCGACGAACGTGACGACGGCGACGACGTGCGCGGCCTTGAGCAGCAGGTAGATCATTGCGCGTGCCTCCTGCGCGCGATCCAACCGGCGCTCGCCAGCCCCGCGAACGGCACGACGGCCGACAGCACGAGCCGCGCGACGTCGCCCTTGCTCCACAGCCCGCTCGACGCGGTGCCGACAACCGCCCACACGTATATCGCGAACGCGATGCCGTGAATCGGCCCCATGATCGACACCGCCACCGGATAACCGGCCAGATGCTTGAGCGGCACCGCAATGCACACCAGCACGACGAGCGTGGTCGCCTCCAGCAGCGACAGGTATTGCAGGTTGCGCAACGCATTGCGATCGTCTTGTTTCATCGATGGGCCCCCAAGGTTGGTCAGCCGCAATTATGGCGTGTGGTACGGGCCCGATCCATTGGCTAGAATGCCATCTTTAAACGGATTCTGGCCACAACCTCGAACGCCATGCATACGGTCGCCGTCCTCGCTTTGCCCGATGTCGTCCCGTTCGATCTGGGCGTCGCATGCGACACGTTCGCGCGCGTGCGTTCGCCCGGCGTCGAGCATGCGTACCGCGTGCGCGTGTGCAGCGAGCATGCGCGCGTCGCCGGCGACCTGTTCGAACTGCGGCCCGCGTTTCGTCTCGATGCGCTCGCCGACGCCGACACGATCGTCGTCCCCGGCACGTCCGTGCCGCTTGCGCCTACGTCGCGCCGCGTGATCGCGGCCCTGCGCGCGGCGGCCGCGCGCGGTTGCCGGATTGCGTCGATCTGCAGCGGCGCGTTCGTGCTCGCGGAAGCCGGGCTGCTCGACGGCCTGCGCGCGACGACGCACTGGCTGGCGGCCGGCGAACTCGCGCGCCGCTACCCGAACGTGACGGTCGACCCGAACGTGCTGTTCATCGACAACGGGCAGATCCTGACGTCGGCCGGCGCAGCGGCCGGCCTCGATCTGTGCCTGCACATGATCCAGGCCGACTACGGCGCGGCGGTTGCCGTCGACGCCGCACGCTACGCGGTGGCGCCGCGCGTCCGCGAAGGCGGGCAGGCGCAGTTCATCGCGCCGGAATGGCCGGCCGGCACCGACGGGCTGCAGAGCCTGATGGACTGGCTGCAGGCCAACCTGCACAAGCCGCTCACGCTCGACGCGATAGCCCGCAAGGCGTCGACGAGCGTGCGCACGCTGACGCGGCGCTTTCAGGAGCAGACGGGCACGTCGCCGCGGCAATGGCTGCAGACCGCACGCGTCAGGCATGCGCAGCAATTGCTGGAAGTCACGGAGCTGTCGATCGAACATGTGGCAACGGAGGCCGGGTTCGGTTCCGTCACCGCGTTTCGCGAGCGGTTCGCGCGCATCGTCGGCACGTCGCCGCAGCGGTATCGTCACGCGTTCCGCGCGCGGTCCGGCGCATGACGCTCGCTGCGCATCGGCACCCGACGCTTCGCCCCGGCGACGTGAACCCGCGCGCACAATCGTCAGGAGCGCTACCGGAGGCCGCCGCCCCCGCCACCTCGCCCGCCAAAGCCCCTTTCGCGCCAACCGGACCCGACCGATGACCCGCATCCGCAATCCCCTGAACATCGCACAGCTCCAGGCGTTCGTCTCCGCCGCGCATCTCAAGAGCCTGCGCGCCGCCGCGCGCGAGCTCGGCGTCACGCAGCCCGCGATCACGCACACGATCCGCGAACTCGAAACGGCGCTCAACGCGGAGCTGCTCGCGCGCAGCGTGCGCGGCGTCGAGCTGACCGCCTGCGGCCATGCGCTGCTGCCGCGCGCCGAGCAGTTGCTCGGCGACATCCGCCGCACGGTCGAGGCCGTCGAGCAGGTGAAAGGCGAGATGTCGGGGCGCGTCGCGGTCGGCACGATGCCGTCGATCGCGCTGACGGCGCTGCCGCACGCGGTGACGGCGTTCCGCCGGTCGATGCCGAACGTCAGCCTGCATCTCGAGGAAGTGACGGTGCCCGACGCGCTCGCGCAGTTGCGCAACGGCACGCTCGATATCGCCGCGATGCACCATGTGCCCGCGCTCGACCGCGATTTCACGCAATCGCCGCTGCTGTCGACCGAATTCACCGTCGTGATGCGCGAAGGCCACCCGCTCGCGCATGCGCGCCGTTTAGAGGAATTGCTCGACGCCGAGTGGATCGTCACCGTCGGCGCCGAGCAGTTTCCGCACAGCGTGATGGTCGGGATGTTCGAGGCGCGCGGGCTGCCGCTGCCGAAACGCCTGCTGAGATCGCCGATGTCGTTCGCGGTGACGCTCGGGCTCGTCGCGCGCTCGGACGTGATCGGCTGCTTCACGCGCCCGCTCGCCGCGATGGTCGCGCCGCTCGGCGTCCGCACGGCCGAACTCGACGAAAGCATGCCGCGCTTCGACCTGTCGATCATCGCGCGGCGCGACATGCTGCCCACGCCCGCCGTTTCGCAATTCGTCACGTGCCTGCAGCGG
The DNA here is from genome assembly GCF_949752865.1 of Burkholderia sp. IT-111MI5. NCBI lineage: Bacteria > Pseudomonadati > Pseudomonadota > Betaproteobacteria > Burkholderiales > Burkholderiaceae > Burkholderia > Burkholderia sp. IT-111MI5. Next base: position 107,533 of record NZ_CATKIF010000022.1, read on the forward strand.
GCGGTCAACGAAACGCTCGGCTGAATCGTTCCTGTGTCTGAAACGGTCGCGCGCGTCCGCGCGCTGCCGCCGGGCCCGGTATCGGGGCTTGTCCTAGGCGCCCTGCCGGTATTTTGTCTTGATAATCTCCGCACGTCGCGCGCCCGCATCGGGCGGGCGAAACGGACAGTCCGGCGCGAAGCCGTGCCGGACCGAAGGCTTACGGCGCGGCACAACCGCGCACCCATCGAACAAAACGAGGAGTCACCGAGTGAAAAAGATTCTTGCGGCTGTGACCGTGGCCCTGCTTGCCGTATCGGCCGGCAGCGCGTACGCGAAGGACTGGACGACCGTGCGGTTCGGCGTCGACGCGAGCTACCCGCCTTTCGAATCGAAAGGCCCCGACGGCAAGGTGGTCGGCTTCGACGTCGACCTCGGCAACGAAATCTGCCGCCGCATGAACGCGAAGTGCGTGTGGATCGAAAACGACTTCGACGGGATGATCCCGGCACTGAAGGCGCGCAAGTTCGACGGCGTGCTGTCGTCGATGTCGATGACGCCGGCGCGTCAGGAACAGATCGGCTTCTCGTCGAAGCTGTTCAACACGCCGACGCGCCTCGTCGCGAAGAAGGGCGCCGGCCTGCTGCCGACGGCCGAATCGCTGAAGGGCAAGTCGATCGGCGTCGAACAGGGCACGATCCAGGAAACCTACGCAAAGACCTACTGGGCGGCGAAGGGCGTGAAGGTCGTCCCCTACCAGAACCAGGACCAGGTCTATGCCGACCTGATCGCGGGCCGTCTGGACGGCGCGCTGCAGGACGCGGTGCAGGCCGAGATCGGCTTCCTGAAGACGCCGCGCGGCGCGGGCTTCGATTTCGCCGGCAAGGATATCGACGATCCGAAGACGCTCGGCAACGGCGCCGGCATCGGCCTGCGCAAGGAAGACACCGACCTGAAGGCAAAGATCGACAGCGCGATCGCCGGCATGCGCAAGGACGGCACGTACGACAAGATCGCGAAGAAGTACTTCGACTTCGACGTCTACGGCAAGTAATACGGCAAGCAAGCGAGCAATTCGCTTCGACGCAAACGGGCTCCGCGAGGAGCCCGTTTTTTTCCCGCACCAACCCCATGATTCTCAAGGAAAATCAGCGTGCTCCGGCACCGGTTTGATGGCGGCGACGCAGGCAACGTACAATCGATCTTCCACGCACACCGGATCATTCGCGGCTGCGCCGCACTCCCCTCATCATGCAAACGCAGACCCATCCGCTGATTTCCCCCGCCGTCGGCACCGAACGCCAGATCACGAGCTTCCACTACGGCCCGCGCGGCGGCAAGAAGGTCTACATCCAGTCGTCGCTGCACGCGGACGAACTGCCCGGCATGCTGGTCGCCGCGCTGCTGCGCCGCAAGATCGCCGCGCTCGAGACGGCCGGCAAGCTGCGCGGCGAAGTCGTCATCGTGCCCGTGCCGAACCCGATCGGCCTGTCCCAACACGTGTTCGGCGATCACCTCGGCCGCTTCGAGCTCGGCTCGATGCAGAACTTCAACCGCAATTTCTACGATCTCGCGGCGCTCGTGCTGCCGCGCGTCGAAAGCCGGCTCACGAACGACGCGCAGCGCAACCTCGTCGCCGTGCGCGCCGCGATGCGCGAAGCGCTCGACGAGCAGAAGCCGCGCACCGAGCTCGACTCGCAGCGCCTCGCGCTGCAGAAGCTGTCGTTCGACGCCGATATCGTGCTCGACCTGCACTGCGACAGCGATGCGGTGATGCACCTCTATACGAATCCCGATCTGTGGCCGGACGTCGAGCCGCTGTCGCGCTACCTCGACGCGCAGGCATCGCTGCTCGCGCTGAATTCGGTCGGCAACCCGTTCGACGAGATCCACAGCTTCTGCTGGTCGGATCTGCGCAACCGCTTCGGCGACCGCTTCCCGATCCCGAACGGCGCGATTTCCGTCACGGTGGAACTGCGCAGCGAACGCGACGTGTCGTACGAGTTCGCCGAAAAGGATTCTCAGGCGATCGTCGAATACCTGACCGAGCGCGGCATCGTCGACGGCACGCCGGCGCCGCTGCCGCCGCTCGCGCATCCGGCCACGCCGCTCGCGGGCACCGATCCGCTCGTCGCGCCGGTGTCCGGCGTGATCGTGTTCCGCACGCCGGTCGGCGCGATGATCGAGGCCGGCCAGGAAGTGGCCGATATCGTCGATCCGCTGACCGATCGCGTCGTCACGCTGAAGAGCAGCGTGTCGGGCGTGCTGTATGCGCGCCAGATCGTGCGCTTCGCGACGGCCGGCATGGAAGTCGCGCGGATTGCCGGCGCGACCGCGATCCGCACGGGTTCGCTGCTGTCGGCCTGAGATCGGCCCGCACGCCGGGTAACGGCGCGCATCGGCATGCATCAACGTGCATCGACACGCATCAATGAAATCGCCCGCTTGCGCGGGCGATTTGCTTTCCGACAGGCCCGGCGATCCGGCCGGGCGGCGGCACGCGTGAACGTTCAGAATGCCGGCACGATCGCGCCGCCGAACTTCTGGTCGATGAACTTGCGCACGTCGTCCGATTCATAGGCCGCGACGAGCTTCTTCACCCACGGCTTGTCCTTGTCCTGCGCGCGCACCGCGATCAGGTTCGCGTACGGCCCGCGCAGATCCTCGATCGCGATCGCATCCTTCACCGGCGTGAGCCCCGCCTTCACCGCGTAGTCGGTGTTGATCGACGCGGCATCGACATCGGGCAGCGCGCGCGGCAACTGCGCGGCATCGAGCTCGACGATCCTGATCTTCTTCGGATTCTCGGCCACGTCGAGCGGCGTCGCGTTCACGCCGTTCGTGCCGGCGCCCGGCTTCAGCTTGATCACCCCGTATTTCTGCAGCAGCAGCAGCGCGCGGTTGCCGTTCGACGGATCGTTCTGGATCCCGACCTTCGCGCCCACCGGCAAGTCCTTCAGCGACTTGATCTTCTTCGAATAGAAGCCCATCGGCGCCGTGTAGGTGAGCCCGACGTTGACGATCCGGTAGCCGCGCTGCTTGATCTGGCTGTCGAGGAACGGCTGGTGCTGGAAGCCGTTCGCGTCGAGGTCGCCCGAATCGAGCGCCGCGTTCGGCTGCACGTAGTCGTTGAATTCGATGACCTTGATCGCAAGCCCTTCGCGCGCGGCCACTTTCGTTACTTCGGTCCAGATCTGTGCGTCGGGGCCGCTCATCGTGCCGATCTTCAGCGTTTGCGGGTCGGCGTGTGCGCCGGGCGCCGCGAATGCCAGCGCCGCGGCGAGTGCGCCGAGGCCGGTCAGGATCGAACGTCGCATGGTGTCCTCTTGTCCCGTGTCGTTGTTGGAGCACGGATCGTGGCACGGGGCCCGAACACCGCCAACCAAGCTTATTTCATGTGCATATTCCCGATCCGGATCGAATCTCAGCCGAAATCGGTATAACTCCCCGCTATACAACCGGGCAGAATCCAATGTCGCATCGGCGCCACACATTCTTCATATGACAGTCGCTGTCATATTCATTACGTGGCCCGCCGATAAAGTTGCCGCCGGTCCGTGAAAGCGCCCACAGAGAGCGCCGGAACCGCAACTGGACACGCCATTTATTCGCTCGGAGAATCCTTTGAACAAGAAACTGTTGACCATCGCCGCCCTCGCAGCAACGGCCGGCACGGCACACGCGCAAAGCAGCGTGACCCTGTACGGCGTCATCGATGCCGGTATCAGCTACGTGAACCACAGCAAGACCGCCAACGGCGGCTCGGGCAAGCTGTTCAAGTACGACGACGGCGTTGCCCAGGGCAGCCGTTGGGGCCTGCGCGGCACCGAAGACCTCGGTGGCGGCCTGAAGGCGATCTTCGTGCTCGAAAACGGCTTCAACAGCGGCAACGGCACGATCGGCCAGGGCGGCGCGATCTTCGGTCGCCAGGCTTACGTCGGCCTGAGCCAGTCGCAATACGGCACGGTCACGTTCGGCCGCCAGTACTCGTTCTCGACCGACGTGCTCGGCTCGAACTACTCGACGGGCGGCAACACGGTCGCGGGTAACTACGCGTACCACGTGAACGACGTCGACCAGCTCACGTCCAGCCGCATCAACAACTCGGTGAAGTTCCAGAGCGCGAACTACGCCGGCTTCACGTTCGGCGCGTTGTACGGCTTCTCGAACTCGACCGACTTCGCCGGCGCACCGGCCACGACGTCGGGCACGACGACGACGGCAGGCTCGTCGCGCGCATACAGCTTCGGCCTGAACTACGCGAACGGCCCGTTCGCCCTCGGCGCCGCATACACGGACATCCGCTTCCCGAGCCAGTCGACGCCGGCGTTCTCGACGACGATCGCGAACATCAGCACGGGCAACATCCGCGACCTGCGCACGTATGGCGTCGGCGGCCGCTACATCTTCGGCCCGGCGACCGCATGGCTGCTGTGGACGCGCACGCAGTTCACCCCGCTCGCGAGCGGCGCATCGGGCACGTTCTACAACGCATACGAAGCAGGCCTGAAGTACGCGATCACGCCGGCCCTGTCGGCAGCCGCCGGCTACACGTACACGAACGCAACGCAGAGCGGCAGCTCGGCGCACTGGAACCAGGGCAACCTGGCGCTCGACTACGCGCTCAGCAAGCGTACGGACGTGTACGGCCTCGTCGTCTACCAGAAGGCGTCGGGCAACAACGTGCAGGCGCAGATCGGTTCGAGCACGAGCTACTTCAACACGTCGGGCAACGGCTCGTCGAACCAGCTCGCCGCTCGCGTCGGTATCCGTCACAAGTTCTAAAGCATCCGCTTAACTCGCGGATCACGACGGCAAGAAGCGCCCCGCTCCACGCGGGGCGCTTTTTTATCTGCTTTTAAGTTTCGCTTAATTCTGGGCTGAGAGGATGCTCTCACCCCCCCCTGTTGGCCGCCTGAGCATCGGCGGCTTTTTTTTTAAATGCCGACGGCGCCGCCATCGATTGCCCACAAGACAGGATCGGAGGCCATGATGATCGAAGATACCGTTTTCAGCCATCTGCACGCGATTCTGACGTGCCAACACTCGCTGCCGGTCCAGAGCTGCCGCGTATCGGTAGAAATGCAGCGCCCGTGGGGCCGCCCGTACCGGCTCGTCGAATGGACGATGCATCTCGACGCGCCCGCGCGGCGCCAGATCGTGCCGGCCGAATCGACCGACGAAGAGATCGCCGAGGTCGTCGCATCGCACGTGCCGGGCCGGCTTTACGGCGACGGCCGGCTGCAGTTCTGAACGACTCCCTGTTCCACCCGCTTCCCGTGTTTCGGCCGCCCCGCACGCATCGTGCGGCAGTCGGTCTCGTTTGACGCGGCAACGAAACCTGCTACGCTGCGCGTTTTCGTCCACGCAACACACGATGGAAAACGCATTCAACGAACGCGGCGTCATGATCACGCGCAACGGCCTGTCGGCCGCCGGGCAGGTATTCGCACTGCGTGACATCCGCCATGTCGACGTCGTCAAGATTCCGAAAAACCGCGTCGTTCCGGCGCTGATCTCGCTGATCGGCGCGGCCGTCGCCATCGCAGGCGGCATCGGCGCATCGAGCGCCGCGCTCGTCGTCGGCGTGATGCTCGCCGTCGTCGGTTATCTCGCATGGGCCACGCAGGACATCACGTATCGCCTGATGGTCGAGATGCCCGACGGCAAGCGCGAAGCGCTGTCGAGCGTCGACGCCGAGTTCGTCGAACGCGTCGCGCAGGTCGTGCGCGATGCGCAAGCCGCGACGGCTGCCGGCTGATACCGTTCGCATCGCTGCACGCTTCGGTTCGCGGTTCGCGGATGCGCGCGGCACGTTTCGGCTCGCGCGGCGCATCGCTGCGTCAGGCCGACGTGTCTTCATCGAATCGGCTTTCCGCGTCATCACCGTGAGCTCCGCGCCTGCGCTGCGTACGCCGACCGCCTAGTATGGAAAGAGCGGCCCGCCGCCGCATCGTCCGAGGAGGTCGGCATGAACGTCCAATTGCTGTCCGGCATGCTTCGCGCGCAGGAACTGCTGCTCGTGTCGATGATCCGCGCGCTTCCCCTTGACGAACGCCGTGCGCTCGTCGACCTCTACACCGAACAGATCGCGTTCGCCGAACAGGCGGGCCTCGAAAGCCACAGCGATCGCGCAACGCACGATGCGTTCATCGCGCATGCGCGCAACCTGCTGATCCGCATCGAAGCGCTGGCCTAGCGCTCGCGCGCCTGCGCGTTTCTCCCGAATTTCCCGCCGCGGCTGGCTCGAGCCGCGCAGGCAAGCGCTCACCCGCACGGGCCGCTTTCCTTTCTTGTATTGATAATGATTCTCATTTACACTGGTAAAGTTATCAGTATCTTTCAATTCGCCGTTCGCCGCATCCCGCGCGCGGACGGGCCAGCCAGGTGAACGCGTCACCCAGCCAGCCTTCGGGCTTGTTTTCGTCAATGGGAGACCACCTGTGCATTGCTATCCGCTGGCGCGGCGGCCGATCTGCGCCGCGCTGTTCGGCGCGTTCGGCCTGTCCGCCGCCCCGGCTCACGCCGATTCGTCGCCGCAAGGCGCCACCCCGCCTCCTGCCGTCCTCGTCGCCGCGTCCGCGCGCGGCGATGCGGCGCTGCTCGACCCCGTCACCGTCACGGCCACCCGCACCGCCACCGCCGCGAACCGCACGGCGGCGTCCGTGTCGGTGATCACCGACGACGATCTCGAGGAACAGCAGGCCACCAACATCAAGGACGCGCTGCGCTACGAGCCGGGCATCACGGTGCGCCGCACCGCGTATCGGCCCGGCAGCGCCGCGCTCGGCGGCGGCCGCGACGGCGATTCGAGCATCAACATCCGCGGCCTCGAAGGCAATCGCGTGCTGCTGATGGAAGACGGCATCCGCCTGCCGAACGCGTTCTCGTTCGGGCCGCTCGAAGCGGGGCGCGGCGACTACGCCGATCTCGACACGCTCAAGCGCATCGAGATCCTGCGCGGCCCGGCCTCGGCGCTCTACGGCAGCGACGGCCTGACCGGCGCGGTGAACTTCATCACGAAGGATCCGCGCGACCTGCTGTCGATCTACCACAAGCCCTATTACTTCTCTTTCCGGCCGAGCTACGACTCGGCCGACCGCAGCATCGGCGCGACCGTGTCGGCCGCGGGCGGCAACGACCGCGTGCAAGGGATGATCATCGCCGATGGCCGGCGCGGCCACGAGGTCGACACGCGCGGCAGCAACAACTCGGCGAGCACGCTGCGCACGACGTCGAACCCGCAGGACGTCTATTCCGAATCGCTGCTCGGCAAGCTCGTGCTGACGCCCACCGCGCGCGACACGATCAAGTTCACGGCCGAAACCGTGCAGCGGCGCGTGAGCACCGACGTGCTGTCCGCGATCAATCCGCCGAATACGCTCGGCCTCACGACGAACGACCGGCTCGAGCGCAACCGCTTCAGCGTCGACTACGATTTCCGCGACGACGCGTTCCGCTGGTTCCAGACCGCGCACGTGCAGTTCTACTACCAGGACGCGAAGCAGGACCAGTACGCGTTCGAGACGCGCGGCGCGCCGCTGAAATCGCGTTCGCGCGACAACCAGTACAAGGAACGCACGTTCGGCGGCTCCGCGTTTGCCGAAAGCGGCTTCGCGACCGGCCCGCTCGCGCACAAGCTGCTGTACGGCGTCGACGGCAGCCTGTCGCGCGTGACGAACCTGCGCGACGGCACCGTGCCGGGCGTCGGCGAAGCATTCCCGAACAAGGCATTCCCCGACACCGACTACACGCTGTTCGGCGCGTTCGTGCAGGACCAGATCGGCTACGGCCGCCTGCTCGTCACGCCGGGCCTGCGCTTCGACACATACCGGCTGAGCCCGACCGGAAACGATCCGCTGTTCACCGGCAAGGCCGTGTCGACGAGCGCGAACGAACTGTCGCCGCGCGTCGCCGTGCTCTACGAGATCACGCCTGCCGTCATTCCGTACGTGCAGTACGCGCACGGCTTCCGCGCGCCGACGCCCGACCAGGTCAACAGCAGCTTCTCGAACCCGGTGTACGGCTACACGTCGATCGGCAACCCGAACCTGAAGCCCGAGACGAGCGACACGTTCGAAGCGGGCCTGCGCGGCAAGGCCGGCACCGGCTACGGTGTCGTGCGCTACAGCGCGGCCGCGTTCACGGGCCGCTACCGCAACTTCATCTCGCGCACGACGATCGCCGGCAGCAACCGGCCTACCGACCCGTCCGTATTCCAGTACGTGAACTTCGCCGACGCGCGCATCCACGGCCTCGAAGGCCGCGCCGAATGGGCGATGCCGAACGGCATCACGCTGAAGACGGCGATGGCGTTCACGAAGGGCTCGACGCAGAACGACGGCGCAGCGAGCCAGCCGCTCAACACGGTCAACCCGTTCTCGGCCGTGTTCGGCGTGCGCTACGAGCCGGGCGAGCGCTGGTTCGTGCAGACCGACCTGCTGTTCCAGGCCGCCAAGCGCGACAAGGACATCGACAAATCCGACTGTTCGAACAAGGCGTGCTTCACGCCGCCGTCGTCATTCGTCGTCGACCTGCGCGGCGGCTACCGCTTCAACAAGCACGTGAGCGCGACGATCGGCATCCGCAACCTGTTCGACCGCAAGTACTGGAACTGGTCGGACGTGCGCGGCATCGCGGCCGATTCGCAGGTGCTCGATGCGTATACGTCGCCCGGACGCACGGTCGCCGTCAGCATGAAAGTGGATTTCTGATGCGCGACGCCCGCGCTGCCACCCCAACCGTTACTTGAAGGAGTCCGACATGATGCAATCCGCCCTTCCCGGTCAACCGGCCGGCCCGGCCCGCGCGGCCGCCGCACTGCGCGACGCGTTCATCAAGCTCAAGACCGAGCGCCAGCTGCGCAACCGCGACGTCGCGCAGGCGCTCGGCGTCAGCGAAGGCGAGGCGCTCGCCGCGTTCGTCGGCGAGCACGTCGTGCGGCTCGACGCGCGCTTTCCGGCGATGTTCGAGGAAATGCCGCGCCTCGGCCGCGTGATGGCGCTCACGCGCAACGACACGGCCGTCCACGAAAAGGACGGCGAATATGCGCAGATGAGCCATGACGGCCCTGTCGGCCTCGCGCTCGGCGACATCGACCTGCGGATCTTCTATCGCCACTGGGTGTCGGCGTTCGCGGTGCGCGACGAGACCGCTCACGGCCCGCTGAAGAGCCTGCAGTTCTTCGACGCGCAGGGCCGCGCGATCCACAAGGTCTACCTGCGCGCGCACAGCGACCACGCCGCGTACGACGCATTCGTCGAACGCTGGCGCGCACCGTCGCAGGAGCCGGGCCTCGACGTCGCGCCCGCCGCGCCGAAGACGCCCGAGCGCGCCGACACCGAGATCGACGTCGCGGGCTTTCGCGCCGCGTGGGACGCGATGACCGATACGCACCAGTTCTTCGGCATCACGCAGCGCTTCGGCGTGAGCCGCATGCAGGCACTGCGCCTCGCCGATCCGCAATACGCATATCCGGTCGAAACCGCGCATGCGCTGCGCCACGTGCTCGAACGGGCCGCGCAAAGCGGCCAGCCGATCATGGTGTTCGTCGGCAATGCAGGGATGATCCAGATCCATACAGGCCCCGTCGCGAACGTGCGCGAGGTCGGCGCATGGATCAACGTACTCGATCCGGGCTTCAACCTGCACGTGCGCGAGGACCTGATCGCCGCCGCATGGGTCGTGAAGAAGCCGACGAGCGACGGCATCGTCACGTCGCTCGAACTGTTCGACCGCCAAGGCGACCACGTCGCGCTGCTGTTCGGCGAGCGCAAGCCCGGCAAGGTCGAACGCGACGACTGGCGCACGCTCGTCGCGACGCTGCCGCCGGCTGCATGCGGGGATGCGCGGTGAGCGCGCGATCGTTCGATCCGCGGCGCCGCGCGGTGCTGGCGAGCGCGGCGGCCGGCGCGCTCGCGGGCGCGCTGCCGGGCAGCGTGCTCGCACAAGCTGCGCAGGTCGCGCCGAAACGCGTGGTCGTGATCGGCGGCGCGCTCGCGGAAACCGCGTTCGCGCTCGGCGGCGCCGAGACGCCGCGCTACCGGCTCGTCGGCGCCGACACGACCTGCACGTATCCCGACGCCGCGAAGCGCCTGCCGAAAGTCGGCTATCAGCGCGCGCTGTCGGCCGAGGGGCTGCTGTCGCTGCGGCCCGATCTCGTGCTCGCGTCGGCGGAAGCCGGCCCGCCCACCGCGATCGCTCAGGTGAAAAGCGCAGGCGTCGCGGTGACGACGTTCGACGAACGCCACGACGCCGAGTCGGTGCGCGCGAAAATCACCGGCGTCTCGCAGGCGCTCGACGTGCGCGATGCGGGCGCCGTGCTGCTGCAGCGCTTCGATCGCGACTGGCAGGCCGCGCGCGACGCGGTCGCCGTACGCGCCCCCGGCGGCACTCAGCCGCCGCGCGTGCTGTTCGTGCTGAACCATACCGGCAACCAGGCGCTCGTCGCCGGCCAGCGCACGGCCGCCGACGCGATGATCCGCTATGCGGGCGCGCGCAACGCGATGCAGGGCTTCGATCACTACAAGCCGCTGACGACCGAGGCACTCGCGGCCGCCGCACCCGACGTCGTGCTGATCTCCGACGAAGGGCTCGCGGCCGTCGGCGGCCGCGCCGCGCTGCTCGCCACGCCCGGCTTCGGCGCGACGCCGGCCGGCCGCACGCAGCGCGTCGTGTCGCTCGATGCACTGTTCCTGCTCGGGTTCGGCCCGCGCCTGCCGCTCGCCGTCACGACCCTGCACCGACGCCTGTCGGATGCGCTCGCCTGATTCCGGACCGCCCCGATGCCCGCTCACGCTTCGACTTTCCCTGCACCGTCGCCCGCGTCGCGCTCCGGTGCCGCGCGCATCGGCACGTCGCGCCGCTTCGCGCCATTTGCGCTGGCCGCCCTCGCGTGCCTCGTGTGCGCAATGTCCGTCGTCGCGCTGTGCGTCGGCGCGTACCGTATTCCGCTCGCGGAGGCATGGGCCGCGCTGACCGGCGATGCGGCCGCGCGGCAGGCACGCGCGGTGCTGTTCGACATCCGCGCGCCGCGCGTCGCGCTCGCGTTGCTGGTCGGCGGCGGCTTCGGCGCGACCGGCGCCGCGATGCAGGCGCTGTTCCGCAATCCGCTCGCGGATCCGGGGCTCGTCGGCGTGTCGAGCGGCGCCGCACTCGGCGCGACGACGACGATCGTGCTCGGCCCCGCCCTCTTTGCCGCGCACGTGAGCGCCGCCGCCTTGCCCGTCGCGGCCTTCGCAGGCGCGCTCGCGGTCGCGGCGCTCGTCTACCGGCTCGCCGCATCGCGCGGCCGGCTCGCACTGCCGCTGCTGCTGCTCGCCGGCATCGCGATCAATGCGCTGGTCGGCGCAGCGATCGGGCTGCTGACATTCGTCGCCGACGACGCGCAGCTGCGCTCGCTGACCTTCTGGAGCCTCGGCAGCCTCGGCGGCGCGCAATGGTCCGCGCTGGCGGCCGTCGCGCCGTGCGTCGCGATCGGCTGCGCGCTGCTCGCACGGGAACGCAATGCATTGAACGCACTGCAGCTTGGCGAAACCGAGGCGCTGCATCTCGGCGTGCCCGTGCAGCGGCTGAAGCGGCGCGTGCTCGTCGCGGTCGCGCTCGCGGTCGGCGCGCTCGTGTCGTGCGCGGGCATCATCGGCTTCATCGGGCTCGTCGCGCCGCATTGCGTGCGACTCGCGTGCGGCCCCGACCAGCGCGTCGTGCTGCCCGGCGCCGCGCTGCTCGGCGCGCTGCTGACGCTCGCCGCCGATCTCGCCGCGCGCACGGTCGCCGCGCCCGCCGAAATCCCGCTCGGCGTGCTGACCGCGCTGCTCGGCGCGCCGTTCTTCCTCGCGCTGCTGTGGAAAAGCCGCGGCGCGCTCGGCGGGTAACTATCCCATCACGACGACCATGCTGACCGCCCACCATCTCGACGTCGCCCGCCGACACAACGCCATCCTTCGCGACCTGTCGCTGTCGATCGAGCCCGGTCGCGTGACCGCGCTGCTCGGTCGCAACGGCGCGGGCAAGAGCACGCTGCTGAAGACCTTCGCCGGCGAACTGACCGGCAGCGTCGCACCGAACGGCGTGCGCGTGACGGGCAACGTCACGCTGAACGGCGAAGCGCTCGCTCGCATCGACGCGCCAAGGCTCGCTTGCCTGCGCGCGGTGCTGCCGCAGGCCGCGCAGCCGGCCTTCCCGTTCAGCGTCGACGAAATCGTGCTGCTCGGCCGCTATCCGCATGCGCGGCGCAGCGGTGCGCGGCACGTGATCGCGCACCGCGATCGCGACATCGCGTGGCGCGCGCTCGAACGCGCGGGTGCCGAAGCGCTCGTCGGTCGCGATGTCACGACGCTGTCGGGCGGCGAACTCGCACGCGTGCAGTTCGCGCGCGTGCTCGCGCAGCTGTGGCCGGACGACGACGGTGCGGCAAACGGCCCGCGCTACCTGCTGCTCGACGAGCCGACCGCCGCGCTCGATCTCGCGCATCAGCACCGCTTGCTCGATACCGTGCGCGCGGTCGCACGCGAATGGCGGCTCGGCGTGCTCGCGATCGTGCACGACCCGAACCTCGCCGCGCGACACGCGGATACGATCGCGATGCTCGCCGACGGCACGATCGTCGCGCACGGCGCGCCGCGCGACGTGATGACGCCCGCGCATATCGCGCAGTGCTACGGATTCGCGGTGAAGATGGTGGAAACCGGCGACGGTACGCCGCCGGTGATGGTGCCTGCGTAGCGCAGACGCTTACTGCACGGCCGTCGTGTCGCTCGATGTCCTGCGCTGCCTTCAACAGCGACTTTCAATCGACATCATTCGTGCATCGCCTTCGAGGAGACCCACATGCCGCTTCCGATGACCCGCATCATCCTGTACGTCCGCGACGTCGCATTGCTGAAGACGTTCTACCAGCGGCATTTCGACCTTCCCGTCATCGAGGAAATCGCCGGTGAATGGGTCGTGCTCGACGCGGGTGCAATCGAACTGGCGCTGCATCTGGCGGGCCCGGCGTTTCGCCAGGCAGCCTCGTCCGTGCATGCGAATGCCGATGCAAGCACCATGAAGCTCGTCTTCTCGATCGATGCCGATATCGACGCGCACCGCGACCGGCTCGCCCGCGATGGCGTGACCGTGCGCGATCTCAAGCGCTACGACGGCTTCGCGTACCGCGATGTATGACGGCCTCGATCCGGAGGGCAACGTCTTTCAGGTGATGCAGCCGGACTGAACTTCGGCGTGCGGACCGTGCTCAATGCTCGACATCCGCCGCACCGAAGGTCCGCATCTTCCACCCGAGCCGCACCGCGAGCATTCGCATCGAGAATCCGGCCGCCAGCGCGATCACCGTCGCGAAGCCCGCATCGATGCCGAGATGCTGGATCCCGACATACAGCGTGCCCGTGACGAACGCGACGCTCGCGTACAGCTCCTCGCGCAGGATCAGCGGCATCTCGTTGCACAGCAGGTCGCGCAGCATCCCGCCGCACACGCCCGTGATCGCGCCGGCCAGCACGACGATGATTGGCGCCGTGCCGGTCGACGCGCCGATGTCGCAGCCGATGATCGTGAACGCCGCGAGGCCGATCGCGTCGACGGTAACGAACAGCGCCTTCATCCGCGCGACATGCCGTGCGGCCCACGATGCGACGGTCGCCGCGACGAGCGTGATCACGAGGTATTCGGGGTGCGCGATCCAGCCGAGCGGATAGTGGCCGAGCAGCACGTCGCGCACGGTGCCGCCGCCGAGCGCCGTCACCGCGCCGACAAGTGCGAGCCCGAAGCGGTCCATTCCGCGCCGCATGCCCATCAGCGCCCCCGACATCGCTTCCGCGACGATCGCAATCAGATAGAGCGTATGCATCGCGCGCGTCAGTCGTCGGTCCGGAACAGGTCGAGCACGCGTTCGCGCTCGGCCGCATCGACCGCGGCGGGCATCGGCTCGTCGGGCTTGCCGTTGTCGGCAGGCGCGTCCGACGCGTCCTGCACCGCCGCGCCGCCGCAGGCGAAGCGGCTGCGGATATACGACGGCACGTCGGCCGTGCACGTGCCGCGCGTGTATTCGGCGTAGACGAAGTCGCCATCGACGAGCGCGACGTCCTGCGGCGGCGAAGCGTCGACCGGCGTACGCCCGTCGACGGCCGTCTTCATGTAGTCGAGCCAGACCGGCAGCGCCAGCGTCGCGCCGGTCGCACGCCCCATCGGGCGCGGCGTGTCGTAGCCGAGCCACGCGACCGCGACGATGCCCGACGAGTAGCCGGCAAACCACACGTCCTTCGATCCGTTCGACGTGCCCGTCTTGCCGGCCGCGTCGTCGCGGCGCAGCGCCAGCGCGCCGCGCGCGGTGCCGGCCCGCACGACGTCGCGCAGCATGCTGTCCATCACGAACGCGTTGCGCGCCGACACGACACGCTCGCCTGCGGGCGCGGTCGCCTCGTACATCGCACCGCCGTGACGCTGCTTCACCGACAGGATCAGGCGCGGCTCCATCCGCGTCCCGCCGTTCGCGAACACGCCGTACGCGCTCGCGAGTTCGAGCGGCGTCACGGCGCCCGCGCCGAGCGCGAGCGGCAGCGACGCCGGATTGCGCTGCGCGTCGAAGCCGAAGTGCACCGCGTGCTGCTGTACGTAACGCGCGTCGGTGGCCTGCATCAGGCTGACCGCGACCAGGTTCTTCGAGCGCACGAGCCCGCGCCGCACCGGGATGAAGCCCTCGTAGCGATTGCCGAAATTGCGCGGACGCCACGGTCGCGCGCCGGTTTCCTCATGGGTAAGCGTGCGCTGCGTATCGTCGACGAGCACGCCGGGAAAGTAGCCCTTCTCCAGCGCCGCCGAATAGACGAACGGCTTGAAGCTCGAGCCAGGCTGGCGATATGCCTGCAGCGCATGGTCGAACACGTTGCGATTGAAATCCGCGCCGCCGACGAGCGCGAGCATGTCGCCGGTGGCCGCATCGAGCGATACGAGCGCGCCTTCGAGCCCGTTGCGCACATCGCGCTTCGCGCGTGGCTGCCGGCTCAGCGTGCGCTCGAGCGATGCTTCGGCCGCGCGCTGGTCGCGCATCGACACCGTCGTCGTCACGTCGAGGCCCAGCGTATAGGCATCGTCGTGAAAGCGCTCGACCATCATGCGGCGCGCGCGCTCGGCAACGTACGGCGCGGCGACGATCCCGGGCGGCGGCGTGGTCGCGAGCGCGATCGGCGCGTCGACGGCCGCGCGGTACGTCGCGTCGTCGAGCTGGCCGAGCGCGTGCATCCGGCCGAGCACATAGTTGCGCCGCGCCGTTGCGCGCGCCGGATTGACGACCGGGTTGAACGCGGACGGCGCCTTCGGCAGCCCCGCGAGCACGGCCGCCTCGCCCGCGCTCAGCGCGTCGAGCGGCTTGCCGAAATACACGTTCGCGGCCGCCGCGAAACCGTACGCGCGCTCGCCCAGGTAGATCTCGTTCATGTACAGCTCGAGCAGCTTGTCCTTGCTGTACTCGCGTTCGAGCTTGGCCGCCATCAGGATCTCGGCGAGCTTGCGGCTCAGCACCTTGTCGCGCGTCAGGTAGAAGTTGCGCGCGACCTGCATCGTGATCGTGCTGCCGCCCTGCCCAGGCTGCCCCGTCACGACGTTCGCGAACGTCGCGCGCGCAAGGCCGCCGACATCGACCGCGCCGTGCTGGTAGAACTTCGCGTCCTCTGCCGCGAGCAGCGCCTGCCGCATCAGCGGCGGGATACGTTCGAGCGGCACGAACTCGCGCCGCTCGATGCCGTATTCGGCCAGCAAATCGCCGTCGCGCGAGAAAATCCGCAGCGGCAGCGCGGGACGATAGACGGCCAGATGCTCGACGGACGGCAACTGCGTCCAGATGCGCTGGATGGTCCATGCGCCGATGCCCGCGCACGCGAGCGTCAGGCCGAGCAGCGCGCCCGCGAGCGTGCGCCACACGCGGCGGCGCGGCGGCGCGGATTGCGGCGGAGGGGAAGCGGGGTGTTCGGTCATGTCGGGCTCCTTCTTCGATGCCGCGACGGCCGGTGCGCGACAGGCGCCTGCCGATCGCAGAAGGCGCGCATTGTCGAAGGGATGGCGCGAAACCGGAACATTCTTTAGCCAAAGTTTGGCAGGCTGAATTTTATTTAGGAAAGCGCGCCGCAGCCGTTCGCGCAACGCTTGCCGGCCTGCGGCGCACCGTCGGACCAACCGTGCGGCATGCGATCCGGTTCGCCTGTACCATCGTGTGATGTTCGATCGATACCTCGGCCTGTGGGGCCTCGTTCCCGACGGCGGCCCGATCCTGACCGCGAGCAGCGGCCTGCTGCCCGTTCTCTGGCACGCGCGGCCCGCGATGCTGAAGGTCGCCACGTGCGACGAAGAGCGTCGCGGCAATGCGCTGATGACCTGGTGGAACGGGCAAGGCACCGCGCAGGTGTGGCAGCACGACAGCGACGCGATCCTGCTCGAACGCGCGCAGCCGGCGCCGTCGCTGGCCGGCTTTTCGGCTTCGGGTCATGACGACGACGCGATGCGCATCGCGTGCGACGTCGTCGCGCGGCTGCATGCGCATCGTGCGCCGGAGCCGCCGGCGGTCGTGCCGCTGCACGACTGGTTCCATGCACTGCTGTCGGATGCCGCGGCCAACGACGTGCTGCGCCGATCGGCCGCAACGGCGCGCGCGCTGCTGTCAGCGCAGCCCGTCGACGAAGTCGTCCTGCACGGCGACATCCATCACGGCAACATCCTGCATTTCGGCGCACGCGGCTGGCTCGCGATCGACCCGAAGGGGCTGCGCGGCGATCGCGCGTTCGACTACGCGAACCTGTTCTGCAATCCCGCGCGCGATATCGCGGTCGACCCGGTGCGCTTCGAGCAACGCGTCGCATGCGTGGCCGACGCCGCGCAGCTCGACCGCCGCCGGCTGCTGCAGTGGATTCTCGCGTGGGCGGGCCTGTCGGCCGTATGGCTGATGGAAGACGGCATGCCGCCCGATACACGGCTGCAGGTCGCGGCGCTGGCCGCGACCGCGCTCGGCCTGTAGCGCGCACGACGCCGGCCGCACCGTCCATGAAAAAAGCCCGCCGGCATGCACCGGCGGGCTTTCGTATTCGACTACTGGCGCGGCGCTTAGCGCGCGGGATTCAGCGTCAGGTTCATGTGACGGTTCACATCCTTGTACAGCAGGTAGCGGAAGCGGCCGGGGCCGCCCGAATAGCATGCCTGCGGGCAGAACGCGCGCAGCCACATGAAGTCGCCCGCTTCCACCTCGACCCAGTCCTGGTTCAGGCGATAGACGGCCTTGCCTTCGAGCACGTACAGGCCATGCTCCATCACATGCGTTTCAGCAAACGGAATCACGCCGCCCGGCTCGAACGTCACGATGTTCACGTGCATGTCGTGGCGCATGTCGCTCATGTCGACGAAGCGCGTCGTCACCCACGCGCCGTTGGTGCCCGGCATCGGGATCGGTTCGACGTCCTGCTCGTTGGTCACGAAGGCTTCGGGGAGCGGGATGCCGTCGACGGCCTGGTAATGCTTGCGGACCCAGTGGAAGCGCACCGCGGCATCGCTGACGTTGTGCAGCGTCCAGTCCGCGCCCGGCGGAATGAACGCGTAGCCGCCCGGCTTCAGCACGTGCTTCGAGCCCTGCAGCGTCAGCTCGGCCTCGCCTTCGACGACGAACAGCACGGCTTCGGCGTTCTTGTCCTGCTCCGGCTTGTCGCTGCCGCCGCCCGGGTTCACTTCGACGATGTACTGCGAGAAGGTTTCGGCGAAACCCGACAGCGGGCGGGCGATCACCCACAGGCGCGTGTTCGTCCAGAACGGCAGCCAGCTCGTGACGATGTCGCGCATCACCCCCTTCGGGATCACCGCGTACGCCTCGGTGAACATCGCGCGATCGGTCAGCAGATCGGTCTGCGGCGGGTGGCCGCCGTGCGGCGCGTAATACGTTGTCTTAGACATATGCATCCAGGCAATGGGTTGGTCCGGCCCCGGGCGCAAACGGCGTCGGGCGGCACGCATGCGCGTGGGGCGCGCTTGCGGCGGCGGGACATCGTTGCCGGGGTGGCTTGAAAGCGCACGCGCCTTCGTTCGGTCGGCCAGGCTTCGCGACGGATCCGTCCGGTTGATCGGACGCGGCGACCGATGCCGGTGGGTCCGGCGGCCGGGCCGCGGCGCTCGCGATCATGCGGCGAGGCGAGACGCGGCGGATGGCTCGGTTCGATTCCGTACGCGGGCATCGCTGACGATAGCGAAGCCGAGCGCGATCGACCAATTAAATGTTGCGATGCTATCCATTCGATTTCCCACTACCCGCCGGTGCGTGCGATGCGCGGTGAAGCGGCGTGGCGCGGCGGTCTGCGTATCAGGGAAATCCTGACGGTCGGGGGTGACGCGAGCGATCGCCCGGACGTTGGGGATGCGACGCATCCGATCGCGGCAACACTGGTTGCACGCGCGGGCCGCGATACATCTGGTTACGCAGATCGAGGATGGTCAATGCACGCGTGGCCGCGAAGCACTCCGCCCCGGTCGCGAGCCATCGTCAGGCTGGAACCGGCAAACGTGTCGAACGGAATCTGCGTAATGGCGTTCGCCGATCTTGTGCCGGCGCATTCAGGCGCGGCAGGCTATGTAGTCGGGAAGCGGGGAATACGGCGAGGAGAGAAATTGCCGGCCCGTCGATCGGGCGTATGGCAGCGGCTGATGGAGCCGGAAAGGGTCGCCGGGCTAGCCGGCGATTGCGGCCCGGCAGGCCGCCGGGCCGATTCTCGCGTCGGGTGCCGACGCCGTCGGCGCGAAGGTGCGCAGATCGCGCACCGTGCCGCGCCAGCGGCGATCAGTCCCAGTCGCGGTGGTGATGATGCTTGTGGCGACGATAGCCGCGATCGCCGCGATAACCGCGATCGCCGTAATCGCGTTCGTACGAGCTGCGCGACATGTTGCCGCCGAGCGCCGCGCCCGCGCCGCCGCCGACCGCCGCGCCCAGCAGGCCGCCGGTGCGGCCGCCCATCGCGTTGCCTGCCGCGGTACCTGCGCCGCCGCCGAGTGCGCCGCCGATGATCGCGCCGGTGCGCTCGCGACGGTTCGACGTCACCGCGCCACCCGCGCCGCCGCCGATGGCGCCGCCGATTACCGAGCCGGTGCTGCCGCCGACCGCGCCGCCGACCGCTGCGCCGGCAACCCCGCCGAGCGCGCCGCCAAGCGCGTTGTTCAAGTCACCGGCCAGTGCCGGCAGTGCAGTCGTGCCGGTCAGCGCGGCGACGACGAGAGCGGGGGCGATTTTCTTCCACATTCCCGTATTCTTCCTTGTTCGCAATCTGGTTATCGAAGGTCCGCTCGGTACGACGATCTGAATCGATCGATGTCGGTTCAGGCATTGTGCCGAACCCCGGACCAATTCATTTCATTGAGCTTGCGGCGAAGAATAGCATCGGTCCCACACCCCTGCCGTGGACATTCTGGTAACAAGTTGTTTACGAATAACGGACGTCGAACGCTCTTCCCGAAATCACCTGAAACCCTTGCCGGCATTGACTTCCGCGAGGGTCCGGCCCTGTGGAACGGCAGGCTGGCCACGTGCAACGTCGCACGTTCGAGACACACGTGGCAACACATCGGGCACGTGTCGTGAGCGCGCGCCGAAACGATGGTCAGGGGATGGGATGAGGGGTCAGTACACGCCGGGCAGCAGCCGCCAGGTCCGCGCGCAATACGCGTCGTATTCGGCGCCGAATTGCGAACGCAGCAGCGCTTCCTCGGAGCGGATGCGCGCGACGAGCGGCACCGTCATCAGCGCGACCAGCAGCACGCCGACGCCCGAGCGGAACGCGAGCGCCCAGCCGACCGAATTGACGAGCAGGCCGAGATAGCTCGGATTGCGGATGCGGCGATAGATGCCGTCGGTCATGAGCGTATGGCCCGGCTGGATCGCGACGAGCCCGCTGAAGCGCTTGCCGAGCACGAACACGGGCCAGATGCGCAGCGCACCGCCCGCGATGTACAGCGCGACGCCGAACCATCGCACCGCATCGCCGCCGAAGGTCCAGACGTCGAGCCGGTCGGTCAGCGCGGGCAGATACGCGAGCAGGAAGCCGCTCACCGCGAATGCCGCAAGCACCCAGCGGTTGTCGCGGTTCTCGCGCTCGCCGGCGCTCAGGTTGCCTTCGGTGAACATCACGACGACGGCCATCGCGAGTGTCGCGACGACGATGACGATCAGCGGCGGATGCGAGAAAAAGGCGGCGAACCCGCCGAAACCGAGCACGGCGAGCCCGAGATAGACGAGCGTGGCTACGCCCGACAGGACAACGGCCTTGCGTGTGACGGACATGGCTGCCTCACAGGATGCTCTTTCCTGTGAAGTATAGGAACCGCGCGCACGATGCGCAGCGTGCCGTCGTCATGCGGCGCGCGAATCCGCGCGAATCTTCCGGCGAAGCGCAGCGAACCGGTGCGGGCAAGGCCCGCGCCGGGTACCCGATCAGCGGATGCGGAAGTTGCCGCCGATCCCGACGCTGACGGGCGGCGCGTAATACGCCGGCGCGTAACCGTAGTAGGCAGGCGCGGGCGCGTAACCGTACGGCGGCGCGACGTAGCAGCCGGACAGGCCGCCGATCAGGGCAAGCGTGATGAGAAGTCTGGACATGGCTCGATTCCCGGCGCGAAAGACGAATGACACCTTGCGAAGACCATGCCGCCGCGAGGGGCGGCGGCCGGCACGAAGAGGCGATCCGCTCTTCCTGTCGCTCGATGAAGTAATGCGCGGAGTCTAGCGTCGGGCTTGCCGAGCCGAGTTTCGCCGGCGGTTACACGTGTTACTTCGCGTGACCGCCGAAACAGGCGATGGCAGCGCGGCGGCCGGCCGATTCTCAGCCGCCGTGCCGCGCCGCGTGCCGTCGATCCGTTACACGAAACGCGCGCGAATGCGCTGCGCGATCGATTCGAGCGTCGCCGCGTCGGCGATGTCGCGTGCGTGCATCCGCAACTCGGCGCCTTCCCAGCGCGGGATCACGTGGAAGTGCACGTGCGGGACCGTCTGGCCCGCCGCCGCGCCGTTGAACTGGCCGATGAACACGCCGTCCGGCTCGAGCGCCGCGCGCACGGCTGCCGCGACGCGCTGCGTCATGCGGATGCCGGCCGCGGCCGCGTCGCCGGACAGCTCGAAGATCTGCGCGGCCGGCTCCTTCGGGATCACGAGCACGTGGCCGTCGGCCTGCGGCATCAGATCCATGATCGCGAGGGTCGCGTCGTCTTCCGCGACCTTCACGCACGGCAGTTCGCCGCGCAGGATCCTGGCGAACGGGTTGTTGTTGTCGTAGGACATGGCGTTTTCCGATAACGGTTGAAGTGGGTGAGCGTTCGATGCCGGACGATTATCGGCCTTCGGCGCGCAGGATTTCAACTTGTCAGGCCGTGTCGCCATTGCAGCGAACAATGGCTGCCGGCGCGCATGCAACGTGCACAGCCGGATGGAATAAGCAGCCGTCGCCATCCGTTTATTTCGAGCGCGGGTTCGCGCGGCAAGATCGCGAACCCGTGCCGGACACCCGTCGGCTGCGCTGGCCGGCAGCCGGGATGACTGCTCGCGTTCATCAACCGGAGTCATGCCATGGACCCTCTCCCCTCCTGTCGTTCCCCCGCCCCGCCCGTCTTCGCCGCGCACCCGCCGGCATACGCGCGCGCCTCGCACGCGCTGGCGCGCACGTTATGCCGTGCGGCTTGCGCCGCCGGGCTGGCCGCCTTGTCGTCGACGTTCGCGTGGGCCGGCGGCAACGACATCATCCTGCCGCCTTCGTCGGTCACCGCATCGACCGTGCCCGCCAACGGCGATCTCAATCCGTACGGCATCGCGTTCGTGCCACGCGGCGTGCCGACCTGGAGCACGCTGAAACCGGGTGACGTCGTCGTGTCGAACTTCAACGCGGCGTCGAACCTGCAAGGCACCGGCACGACGATCGTGAAGCTGTCGCCCGGCAATACGCCGGCGACGTTCTTCCAGGGCCGCAATCTCGGCCTGACGACCGCGCTCGCGGTGCTGCGCAGCGGCTTCGTGCTGGTCGGCAACGTGCCGACACCGGACGGCAAGACCGTGGCCGCGCCGGGCTCGCTGCTCGTCATCAATCCGGCGGGCAATCTCGTCACGCAACTGGTCAGCGCCACGCTGCTCGACGGGCCGTGGGACATGACCGTGATCGATCGCGGCCAGCGCGTGACCGCGTTCGTGTCGAACGTACTGAACGGCACGGTCGCACGGATCGAACTGGCGATCGGCAACGACGGCGTCACGATGCTGCCGGGTTCGCGCATCATCGCGTCGGGCTACGTGAACCGGACCGATCCGAATGCGCTCGTCGTCGGCCCGACCGGCCTTGCGTACGACCCGAACATCGACGTCCTGTATGTCGCATCCACCGGCGACAACGCGGTGTTCGCGATCCAGAACGCCGCGTCGACGAACCGCAACGGCGGCGTCGGACGAATGATCTACTTCGACACGAAGCACCTGCACGGCCCGCTCGCGCTGGCGCTCGCGCCGAACGGCCATCTCGTGACCGCGAACGGCGACGCGGTCAATCCGGACCCGCTGCAACCGAGCGAGATCGTCGAATTCACGGTGGACGGGCGCTTCGTCGCGCAGATGCAGGTCGATATCGTGCCGGGCGCGGCATTCGGCCTTGCATTCGGGCGAGGCAGCAAAGGCCAGCCGCAATTCGCGGTCGTCGACGACAACACGAATACCGCGACGGTCTGGACACTGCGTTTGGACAACGACAACAACAACGCGCAATGACGCACCACGTGGACGGGCCGCATGCGGCCCGTCCATATGCGCGATCGACACATACGATTCACACACGCCGGGCAACCTCCGCCCGACCGACGCCACCCGGCGTCGCAAGCACCCGCGATTGCCACCGCTTGCCCGAACCTGCGACACTGCCGGTTCATCGCCCGCCTGCAGACAACCGAGGACGCTCGCGCATGACGACACCCATCAAGACGTTGATCCGACGGGGCGCGGCCCTCGTGCTGCTGGCCGCAGTCGGCTATGCCGGATACATGCTGTCGCGGCTCGCGCCGATCGCCACCGGCTATGCGGCGAAGGCGCTGTGTTCCGGCGTGTTCGTGTCGGGCCGCCCGGCCGCGTCCGTGATCGACGTCGACATCATGGCCGGCGTGCATCCGCTGCTGAAACTGGTGCGTCCGTCGCTCGATCCCGACCATCATCGTGCGGTGGCGACCTTCGCCGGCTTCGCCGGGCGCGAAGCCGACTTCCGGCCCGGGCTCGGCTGCACGCTCGCGCTCGGGCCGTCGTCTGCCACATTGCCCGCCGCGTTGCCCGTTCTCCCCGACCCGCCGCCCGCGCAGCCTGCACCCGCCGCGCCGCCCGCCGGCATCGACGCGCACAAGCTGCAGACCGCGCTCGACCGCGCATTCGACGAACCCGATCCGGCACGGCCGCGGCGCACGCGCGCGGTCGTCGTGATGTGGCGCGGCCAGGTGATCGCCGAACGTTATGCGCCCGGCTTCACGGCCGACACGCCGCTGCCCGGCTGGTCGATGACGAAGACCGTGACGGCCGCGCTGGTCGGCATGCTCGTCGCGCAGCACAAGCTGTCGCCCGACGCGTCGGCGCTGCTGCCCGAATGGCGCGCCAGCGGCGACCCGCGCGCGGCCATCACGCTCGACGAACTGCTGCGGATGACGAGCGGCCTGCAATTCAACGAGGACTACGACGACCCGCTGTCCGACGTCGCCGTGATGCTGTTCACGCAGCCCGATACCGCGCGGTTCGCATCGGCGAAGCCGCTCGCCGCGACACCCGGCACGCAGTGGTACTACTCGAGCGGCACGAGCGCGATCGTCGCGCGCGTGATGCGCGAAGCGATGGGCGGCAGCGACGATGACTACCTCGCGTTTCCGCGCCGCGCGCTGTTCGCGCCGCTCGGGATGCGCAGCGCGGTGTTCGAGCCCGATGCGTCCGGCACGCTCGGCAGCTCGTCGTACATGTATGCGAGCGCGCGCGACTGGGCGCGCTTCGGTCAGCTTCTGCTGCAGGACGGCGAGTGGAACGGGCAGCGGCTGCTGCCGGCGGGCTGGGTGCGCTACCTGACGCGCGCGACGACGCAGTCGCCGCGCCGGGAATTCGGCGCGCATCTGTGGGTCAAGGTGCCGGAGCCGTTCAACGATCGCGATCCGCATGCGAGCGCGATGCCGGCCGACGCGTTTCATGCGGTCGGCCATGAAGGCCAGTTCGTCAGCGTGGTGCCGAGCCGTCAGCTGGTGGTCGTGCGGCTCGGGCTGTCGCGGCCGGAATCCGCATGGAATCACGACGCGTTTCTCGCGCGCGTGCTCGACGCGGTGCCGGCGCCCCGCGCGTGACGACAGGCCTGCGAGCCCGCTGGCCCATGCACGCCGGCGATGACGCGGCGGCGATTGCAACGCCGCCGCGCCGCGCGCGCTACCTGCGACGCGTCACGGATTCGCGCTGCCGGCGTAGGTCTTGAAGCCTTCGCGCGTCGCGAGACGCTCGATATAGCGCGACACCGCCGGGAAATCCGGATGCTCGAACGGCGTGCCGAACCAGCGGTTCACCGACAGGCCGATCGGAATGTCCGCGAGCGTGAAGGTGCCGCCGGCCACGAACGCGCCGGTCGATTCGAGCTGCGCGTTCAGCACGCGCATGTGCTTCGTCCAGCCCGCGATCGACTGCGCGATGGCGTCCGGGTCCTGATGATCGGGCGATTTCCGCACGAGGCCGAGGAACGCGCCCACCCACGAACGGTTCAGGTCCGCGCCCTGCCAGTCGATCCATTGATCGACCCGCGCGCGCGCCTGCGGCTCGGCCGGATAGAGCGCGTCGCCGCCATAGCGGTTCGCGAGGTAGCGGATGATCGTGTTCGATTCCCAGAGCACGAAATCGTCGTCCTTGATGACGGGCACGAGCGCGTTCGGATTCAGTGCGAGATAGTCCGGATCGTTGGTCGTGCGAAAGCCCGCACCCCAGTCTTCCTGTTCGAACGGCAGGTTCAGCTCGGTGCACAGCCACAGCACCTTGCGGACGTTGATGGACGGGATCTTGCCGAGGATGTGCAGCATGCAGTCTCCTTGTGAGGTCGGATGCGGAGCGTTCGGGACGCACGACACGTCCCGAACGCGGTCACGTCGAATTTATACACGACGTTGCGGAAAACAACAGGCCGGGCCCGCGAAATCGGCGTGCGGCCGGTTCGTCAGGTCGCGCAGCGCGTGCTCCGCCGTCGGGAACCGGAACATGAAGCCGTCCTGATGCAGCCGCGCCGGCATCACCCGCTGCCCGTCCAGCAGCAGCTCGGCCATCTCGCCCATCGCGCAGCGCAGCGGCGCGGCCGGCACGTGCAGCCATGCGGGGCGGCGCAGCACCTTCGTCACGACCTGCACGAACTCGCGCTGGGTCAATGCCCCGGGCGCCACCGCGTTGTAGACGCCGTGCATGCCCGCGTTCGACATCGCGCGCGCGACGATCCGCAGTACGTCGTCCCGGTGAATCCAGCTCATGACCTGCGCGCCGTCGCCGAAGCGCCCGCCAATCCCGAAGTAATGCGGCAGCAGCATCGGGCGCAACGCGCCGCCGGGGCCGAACACGACGCCCAGCCGCAGCACCACCGCGCGCACCCCATGGTGCTCGAGCGGCTGCGCGGACAGCTCCCATTGCCGGCACAGCTCGGACATGAAGCCAGTGCCGGCGCTGCTGCGCTCATCGAGCCGTTCGTCGGCCGGACGCACGCCGTAGTAGCCGATCGCGGATGCCTGGATCCACGTACGCGGCTTGACCTCGGCGGTCTCGACCCAGCGCATCAGCGACTGCGTGACGCCGACGCGGCTGGCGAGCAGCAGCGCCCGCCTACGCTTGCTCCAGCGTGCGCCCAACACCGGCGCCCCCGCGAGATTGACGACCGTGTCGAAGCGCTCGTGCGGCTGCAACTGTTCGACGGACGTCACGCTGCGCACGCGGCCCTGGAACTGGTAGGCCGCGCGCAGCGGATCGCGCGCCAGCAACGTGACCGTATGCCCCGCATCGAGCAGTTGGTTCACGAGGGTTTCGCCGATAAAGCCGGTCCCGCCGGTGACGAGCACGTTGCCGGGCGGCTGTCCCGCGAACGGATTGGCGACCGGAGCGTGTCGCGCGATCCGGCACGCGGCAATCCCGTCACGGATACCCGATACCGTCACGCCGACGGCGAACAGGCTGAGCAGCCAGCCGCGCCAGCCGAGATCGAGCGCGTGCAGCGCGGTCGCTTCGTGCGCCCAGACGGCCAGTTGCATCGCGAGCATCCCGAACAGCGCGCCGCCGTTGACGGCCAGCAGCGTGTGCAGCACGCGCTCGGTCGCCGACAGCTTGCGACTTTGGTCCTCGACGACGAAATCCCACAACGTCAGCACCACTTCGACGAGCACCACCGCCGCGATCGCCGCGACCCAGGCGCCGTGAAACGCGACGTTCGCGATCGATGCGAACACGAGGCCGTAGAGCACGGAACGCACCGCATGAATCGCCAGCTCGAGCCGTGCGCGCGGGCTGTGCGGCAGGTCCTGCGTGAGTTCGTGGTGATAAAGCGTATCGAATGCGCCCATCGCGCCCTGCACGATCAGCAGGTTCAGCGCCCAGTCGAAGGCAGGCAAGGTGTTCATGCGGTATCCCTCGTCAACAGCCAGACAAGCGGCGGAATCATCGCGACGAGTGCGGCCGCGTCGATCGCCACGTGGCCCCATACACGGGCCTGCAATGAAAACAGCATGTCCTGCGGCGCCCAGATCAACACGCCGGCCAGCAGCCATCCCCACGTTTCCCGCCTGCGCAACCGGTTGCCGAGGTGGACGAGCGCGAGCATCCAGACCGACGCGCACTGCACCGTCGCGCCGATCAGCGACATCCACCATATCTGCTGCGCACGCGCCGGTTCCGGTGCCGCACCGGCCCAGAAATGCAGCTCGATGCCGCGGTGATACGCATCGACGAACGGTGCACCGGCAAGCCATGGAACGGCCATGCCGACGAGCAGGTGGACGATCGCCGCGGCATACATCCAGCGCACGACGATGCGGCGCGCGTTGTCGGACGCAGGCCGAGGTGCGACGCGTCCTGCAACGTCGCCGATGGTCGGCCCCCCTTCCCTGATGCTCATGATCTGTACTCCTTCCTTTACCGAAAACATCATGAATCGATCGGTCCACTGTTTTCAGACACGACGCACTTACGCCGGCTTGAGCACCATCAGGAAGTAGACGGACAACATCGCGAAGAACGCCGGATAGCCGAGCAGCTCCCAGCGCTTCGCATAGCGCCAGTAGCGCTCCGGCAACGCGGCGTCGCCGTTCACGTAAGCGAGCTTCGCCATCGCGGCGAGTTCGACTTGCAGCCACACGACCGGCAGCCAGCACGCGCCGGCGATCGCATACAGCACGATCGACGCGACGAGCCACGGCGTATGCCATGGCCAGCCGGCCGTATGCGCGAGCCACAGCCCGGACGCCGGCTGGAAGATCACGGCCGGTGTCGTGAACCACCAGTCCGCGCGCACCACGAGCCGCGACACGGCCGCGATCGCGGGCACCGAGCGCGTGCGGTTCGCGAAGAACAGATAAAACGCGGTGCCGAACCCCGTGCCGACCAGCAGCACCGAGGACAGGATATGCAGCGCCTTGACGACGAGATAGGTATTCATGCGTGTTCTTCTTCTGAAAACAGGATCAACAGGATCGCGAGAATCGGCACGTTCTTGAGCACGGGGCCGAACGGTTCGGCCAGCAGGCCCGGCATCGTGACCGCGATGACGGCCGAATACGCGACGATCAGCACGGCTTGTGCAACCCACAGGCGGCGCGACGGCGCGGCGACGGTCGCGATGCCGAACGCGAAATCCAGCGCGCTTGCCGCATAGAGCGCGACCAGCGCAGGCAGCCCCGTCAGGTGCGCATGCGCAAGCAACGCGAGGCTCGCGTGCAGCGGATGAATGAACGCGCTTGCGATGGCCGTCCAGATCCACACGATCGCGAGTGCACCCAGCAGCAACGGGCGCCGCCACATCGCGAGCGCGTCGTTCCGCAGCGCGGCCGCGTCCGCGCCGATGAAACCGCCGATGCCGCGCGGCAGCCGGCCGAGCACGGCAGTCGCGGCCGCCGGATCGCCGGTGTTTCCGCCGCGCAGCATCGTCCACGTGTCGCGCGTCAACATCGCGCCCGGCAGCATGCCGAGCAGCGCGGCCGCCGCGCCGACCAGCGGGCCCGGCAGCGTCACGCCGGCGGCCGGCGGAAACCCCAGCGCGGCGCGGTAGCGGGCCAGCATCTCGCGGTATTCGACTTCGTCGTTGCCGACCACGTCGATCACCTGGTTGCCGGCCGCCGGCGAATCAAACGACTGCGCCACCAGCCGCGCGACGAGTTCGGCGAGATCGTCGACATGCACGGGGCGCAGCCGCTGATGGCCGCCCGCCGGCAATACATGCACGGGCAGGCTCGCGAGCATCCGGAAAAACCGCGCCGACGTACCGGCCGCGCCGTAGACCAGCGCGGGACGCACGATCCGGGAGTCGATCGGCAGCGTCTGCAGGAAGCGGTCGGCTGCGTGCTTGCTCGCGAAGTACCGCGTATCGCCGCGCTCGACACCGAGCGCCGAGATCTGGATCACGCGCCGCACGCGCGCACGGCAGCACGCGGTGAAAAGCGCGCACGGCGCGGCGCAATGCACGGCGTCGAGCGTCGCGCCGCGTCGATCGGCGAGGATGCCGACCGCATTGATCACCACGTCAACGCCCTCCAGCCGCGCCAGCCACGCGTCGGGATCGACGTCCTTCGCGAAGTCGATCCCGACGTCGCGCGGGCCGGCCGCATCGCGCACGCCGCGCAGCACGCAATGGCCGCCGGCTTCGAGTTGCGCGCACAGTGCCCGCCCGATGAAGCCGTTCGCGCCGCAAACGAGGACGGTCATGCTGCGTTCCCCGGTGCGGTCGCTCTGGCAGGTAGACGGCAAGACTGCGTTCATTTCCATCCTCTCTTTACAGTTATTTCTGTATAGACAGAAATAACAACCCCGAAAAAAGCGGGCTGCCTGCCCGCACTTCCGCTACCGCTTACTTCGGCGACTTGCGCCTGACCGTCTGGCTGATCTTCGCGCCGATGCCGAGCGCCTTCATCAGCGTATCGGGCTTGAGCCGCAGCATCTCGTCCGACCAGGTCGTCAGCGTCTCGACGAACTGCAGCGTGTCGCGGATGCGCTGTTCGGTCTCGCGGCTCTCGTTGGCGATCTCCGAGCTCGTCAGGCAATCGCGCAGCACCGTGAGCGTCGGCTCGATCTCGCGCTGCCGCCGCCCTTCGACGATCAGCTTGAACAGTTCCCAGATGTCGGTCGACGTCTCGAAATGGTCGCGGCGGTCGCCCAGCACGTGCACGACCTTCGCGAGCCGCCACGCCTGAAGCTCCTTCAGGCTCGTGCTGACGTTGGAGCGCGCGACGTTGAGCGTCTCGGCGATCTCGTCGGCCGCGACCGGCCGGCCGGCCAGGTAGAGCAGCGCGTGAATCTGCGAGACGGTTCGGTTGACGCCCCACCGCGAGCCCATTTCGCCCCAGTGGAGAATGAATCGTTCGGCAATCGGTGTGAGTTCCATGTCCGGAAATTTATTCATTTCAGTTATTTCTGTCAAGAGAGAAATAACCGGATGATCCGGCACCTTCCGGCCGCGTGCGCCCGCGATCGGCCGCTTCCTTTACAATGCGCGGGATTTTTCCGATTTCAGGCCGTTTCCGCCTTTCTGACAAGAGGTTTCCATGATCATCAAACCGCGCGTGCGTGGCTTCATCTGCGTGACGACTCATCCCGTCGGCTGCGAAGCCAACGTCAAGGAACAGATCGACTACGTGACTTCGCACGGCCCGATCGCCAACGGCCCGAAGAAGGTGCTCGTGATCGGCGCGTCGACCGGCTACGGCCTCGCCGCCCGGATCTCGGCCGCATTCGGCTCGGGCGCGGACACGCTCGGCGTGTTCTTCGAGCGCGCCGGCAGCGAATCGAAGCCCGGCACGGCCGGCTGGTACAACAGCGCCGCGTTCGAGAAATTCGCCGCCGAAAAGGGGCTCTATGCGCGCAGCATCAACGGCGACGCATTCTCGGACAAGGTCAAGCAGGTCACGATCGACACCATCAAGCAGGATCTGGGCAAGGTCGATCTCGTCGTCTACAGCCTCGCGGCGCCGCGCCGCACGCACCCGAAGACGGGCGAAACGATCAGCTCGACGCTCAAGCCGATCGGCAAGTCGGTGTCGTTCCGCGGGATCAACACCGACAAGGAAGTGATCCAGGACACCGTGCTCGAGGCCGCCACGCAGGAAGAGATCGACGGCACCGTCGCCGTGATGGGCGGCGAGGACTGGCAGATGTGGATCGACGCGCTGGATGAAGCCGGCGTGCTGGCCGACGGCGCGAAGACGACCGCGTTCACGTATCTCGGCGAACAGATCACGCACGACATCTACTGGAACGGCTCGATCGGCGAAGCAAAGAAGGATCTCGACAAGAAGGTGCTGTCGATCCGCGACAAGCTGGCCGCGCACGGCGGCGACGCACGCGTGTCGGTGCTGAAGGCCGTCGTCACGCAGGCCAGCTCGGCGATCCCGATGATGCCGCTGTACCTGTCGCTGCTGTTCAAGGTGATGAAGGAAACCGGCACGCACGAAGGCTGCATCGAGCAGGTGTACGGGCTCCTCAAGGACAGCCTGTACGGCACGACGCCGCATATCGACGAAGAAGGCCGCCTGCGCGCGGACTACAAGGAACTCGATCCGCAGGTGCAGGCGAAGGTCGTCGCGCTGTGGGACCGGGTGACGAACGAGAACCTGTACGAGCTGACCGACTTCGCCGGCTACAAGACCGACTTCCTGCGGCTGTTCGGCTTCGAGATCGCCGGCGTCGACTACGACGCGGACGTGAACCCGGACGTGAAGATCCCGGGCATCATCGACACGACGGTCTGACGGCCGGACCCGCCGCGCGGGCGGCGGGTCGAACTTCCCGGCGGCATCAACGCGGCGCCGGTTCTTCCAGATAGACGCCCGACGACAGCGTGGCCTTCACCTGCCGCGTGAACTCGTCGGTCGACACTTCCTCCGCACCCGCTTCGATCGCGTCGTAGGCCTGGCGCACGACGTCGTCCGGCGTGGCCTTCGGCACGTCGAGGCCGCGCGTCAGGTCGGTGTCGATGAAGCCGGCATGCAGCCCGACGACCTGCGTGTGCTGTTCGCGCAGCGAATGGCGCAGCCCGTTGGTCAGCGCCCACGCGGCCGATTTCGACACGCCGTAGCCCGACAGGATCGGCCGGTTCACCCAACTCGCGACCGACAGGATGTTCAGGATCGCGCCGCCGCCATGGCTGGCGAGGGTTTCAGCAAACGCCCGCGACATCGCCAGCATCCCGAACACGTTGGTTTCGAAGTGATCGCGCAGCGCGTCGGGCGCGCCGTCGTCCGTCAGGCTGCCGAGCCGCGCAATGCCTGCGTTGTTGATCAGCAGCGTGACGTCGCGCGCCGCGTCGGCCGCCGCGGCGACGGCCGCCGGATCGGTCACGTCGAGCTTCACGGGCACGACGCCCGGCAGCGTCACGGTGGCCGGATCACGCGCCGCCGCATAGACCTTCCGCGCGCCTCTCGCGAGCGCCTGCTTCGCAAACTCGAGCCCGAGCCCGCGGTTTGCACCTGTCACGAAAACGACTGCACCTTCGATCTTCATGATCGTTCCTTTCACATGATGAATCGCCTGCGCGCCGGCTCGTCGCGCGCGTGAGATCCGGTGGAAAACGAGGCTGCCATTGCGTACCGAATCGCTGCGCCGCCGGAGGCAGACGGCGAGCCGTCCGCTGCCCGTCACCCTGCGGCGCCAAAGACCTCGACCAACTTCCATCCGCGTTCCGGCCGTGGCTTCGCACTGCCCGCCAAGTCGGCTACACTCGATATCAATGTCGATCACCATTGTCTTTGCGGTGCATTGTGTTCGCGCCACCCGGGCATGTCAATTGTGATCGCCATTGTGTTTTTCAATCGACGCGATCAGCAGAATCGGGGAGGGATCGATGGGCGTGTCAAGACAGCAGGCTGCCGAGAACCGGAGCGCGATCGTCGCGGCCGCCGAGCGGCTGTTCCGCGTACGCGGCGTCGACGCCGTGGGACTGACGGAGCTGATGAAGGAAGCCGGCTTCACGCAGGGCGGCTTCTACAACCACTTCAAGTCGAAGGATGCGCTGGTCGCCGAGGTGATGGAAAAGGCGATGCAGGACCGCGCGGATTCGCCGAACGCCGGCAGTCTCGCCGCGCAGGTGGCGTCGTATCTGTCGGCGGCGCATCGCGACAATGTCGAGGCCGGGTGCCCGCTGTCCGGCTTCGCGGGCGATGCGCCGCGACTGACCGAGGCGGCGCGCGCGTGCTACGCGCACGGCCTCGCCGTGTATCTCGACCGGCTGGAACGGATGGTGGCGACCGAAGGCGCAACGCCGGAGCAGACGCGTCGCGACGCGCTCGCGGTCTTCAGCCAGATGGTCGGCGCGCTCGTGCTGTCGCGCGCGATCGCCGGCACCGATCCCGCGCTGGCCGACGAGATTCTCGACGCGGGACGGGATGCGCTCATCGACGGACGCGGCGGTCGGGTTGCGCCGGTGTAACGAAGCGCGCTTCGTGCGTTCGTGCGTTCGTGCGTTCCTGCGTTCCTGCGCTATTCGACCGCCCGCGCGGCATCCCACAGCGGCTGCCCGCCCAGCGCCGCATGCCACGCATCGAAACGCGTGCGCCACGATTCGAACGGCTCCGTCAGCGGATGGCGCGGATCTTCGCTGAGCGAATACGCCATCCCTTCGATCAGCCAGCGCGGCTTGGTCGCGACGGCCAGGTTGCCGAGCACTTCGGCCTGGCGGTGATGGATCAGCTCGTGCGCGAGAAAGTAGGTCTGCCAGCCGCGCGGCGCCACGGCCACGCCGAAATTGCCGAGCGTCAGCGCCGCGCGCTGGCCGAGGCCGAATGCGTCGGCGCACGCGCGCGTCGAACAGAACACGACGCGCGGCGCGGCGCGGAACCCGCCGACGGCCGCCGCCGCGCGCGCATAGCCGTCGCGATAGAGCTGCTGTGCGTCGCCGAGCTTCGCTGCATCGTCCGTGCAGATGTCGGCGCGTGGGCAGGACACGCCGGGGATCAGCGCGGGCGCGACGATGCGCAACGGCTTGACGAGCGCGTACGCGGCAATCGGCAGTGCGACGAGCAGGCCCGTGAGGGCGAAAGCGACATGCGAGCGTTTCATCGAGGCGGCGGTTCCGTGGCGTTTTGTTGGAGTTCTACCTGCGTGAATATATCGGACCGGCATGGTTGCCGGCCCTGCTTTTCTTTCTGACCGGCTTCAGGCGCCGCCCGGCTCTCGACTCTCAGCGCGACCGGGGACACGCCCCGGCGCTCGCCGGCATCGCCATCGTCACGGCTGGCATGACCTTGAGCCTCGCCAGCCGGCGGCGAACCGGGGACGGGCCCACGATCCGGCGACCGAACCACGCCGCACGGCCGAAACGGGCGACGCGCGTCACGCGGCGTGGCCGGTGCGCGCGTCGCTGGCGCCTTTCTCCCACCGGCTCCAGCGAATGGCCCGCCACAGGATCGCGGCGCTGCACGCGAACAGGAGCGCCTCGACCAGCACGGTATCGACATGCCAGTACCGCGTCAGCAGCACGGCGACGAGGTCGAACATGAAATGGATCGCGATCGCATACGCGAGCCAGCGCTTCGCGCCGCGTACGAATGCCTGCAGCACGATCAGCGACAGCCCGACATGCGCGGCCAGCGCACTCGTGCGTTCGAGCAGCGCGAGAAACGGCGACGCGAGCGTCATGCCCGCGAACTGCGACCCGATCAGCGACTGCACGCCCTCAGGCACGACGACGCCCGCGTGCGCGAGCAGGTAGCCCGTGCCGAGCGCGAGAAACCCGACGCCGACCAGCAGCATCGCCTCCAGCCCGCCGTGCCCGAGCCCGAGCATCACGGCCGTCTGTGCGTCGCGCCGCTTCGGCAGCAGATACCGGAACGCGACCCAGCGCCCGAATTCCTCGAAAAGCCCGGCAGTCAGCGCCGCGAACACCAGCATCGGCACATGCCAGCGCGGGTCGTGAGCGAGCCAGCGGTACAGCGGAACCTGCCACGACATGCGCAGCACCGGCTGGAACACGAAGAAGGTCAGCATGCCGTAGAAAAACACGCGCAACGGTACCTGCGTGCGACGTCGCCACGCGACCGCGAACAACACAGGCGCAAGCAACGCGACGACACCGGCCGCGAGCGCGACGAACAGGAGAGCCGGTGCGACGGGATGCATGGCGGATGCCGATGAGCGGCGCCAACGCGCACCGCTACGCGAGCTGCTTGTGGAAAAACGTCGTCGCGCAGAGCGCGCCGTCGGGCATCAGCGCATAGTTCGGCACGACGCCGACGCGCAGCCAGCCGGCCCGCTCGTACAGCCGCTCGGCGTCGCCGCCCGTCACGGTGTCGAGCACGAGCACGGTCTTGCCGGCGTCGCGCGCGGCCGCGTCGGCCGCCGCCATCAGCCGCGCGGCGACGCCCCGCCGGCGCGCGTGCCGCGACACCAGCATCTTCGCGATATCCGCGCGATGCGGCTGGTTCTCGGGCTGCGCGGTCACGACCTGCACGGTGCCGACGATCCGGCCTTCGGCGTCCTCGGCGACGAGCAGGATGCGTTCACCGTTCTCCACGCCGTCGGCCACGCGCGTCCAGAATGCGACGGCGGTCGGCCGCTCGATCGGCAACATGAAGCTGACGGACGCGCCGCCCTCGACGCAATCGATCAGCACGTCGGCCAGCGCATCGACGCAGGCCCTCGCATCGCTCGCGCCGACGCGGCGGACGGTAGCAGGTTCGGTCATGCCATCTCCGGTGGTCAGGCGTGCCGCACCGCGTGAGCGCGGCGTATGCCTGGATCAAAAGGAACACCGGCCGATCGTCGCGGCTCACGCGACGGCGGCAGGCTTTCGGCAACGCGGCGCCCGGTCGGCGCATGTTACCGCCCCATCATCGTACGCGACGAAAATTCCCGCTGCATCGCCTTTGCTTCGCCGCATGGCAAACTTTCAACCCGGTATCGACGACGTATTCCAAGCACTGGCCGATCCGACACGCTGGGCGATAGTCAGCGCACTCGGCGGCGGCGGGCGCACCATCTCTGAACTGGCAGCGCCGTTCGACACCGCGCTGCCATCGTTCGTCAGGATTTGCTCCGGTAAACCCGGCCATTGATGGTGGGAAAGAAAGGAGTGCTGTTGACAGGCCGCTTCTTCCACGGGTTAGCATCACCGGTATGATTCTTGTCTACCGCTACCAGGTGAAGTCGCTCAACGGACTGCTTAACAAACAGAGCCGAACTGCGGTGTCGAGCATGATCGCGATATCAACGCTGCATTGAACATTCTCCGATGCGGACGTGCATCGCCAGGTGTGGGAATCCTCCGCCTTTAGACGGAGGAGGACGTCAAGAAGCATGTCGCCGTGCTCGAGCGCAGCGGCCTCGTCCAGACCCGGAAAACCGGCCGCTCGCGCACCTGCGCGCTGGTCGCCAGCCGGCTGACCGAGGCCGAGGAATGGCTCGCCGCGCAGCGCGCGCTGTGGGAAGCGCGATCCGATCGTCTCGTCGAATTCGTCGAACGCCGTCACCAGGAGGAGCAAGATGTCAGCAAGCCACGTCGAACCCGCTGAAGCCCACGATCTCGTCATCACGCGCACGCTGCACGCGCCGCGCCACGCGCTGTGGCGTGCGTGGACCGACCCCGAACTGCTCAGGCAATGGTGGTGCCCGAAGCCGTGGACCACCGAGGTGCGCGCGTTCGACCTGCGGCCGGGCGGCGCCTTCCATACGTTCATGCGCGGCCCCGATGGCGGCACGAGCGACAATCCCGGCTGCTTCCTCGAAATCGTGCCAGAAGCGCGCATCGCGTTCACGTCGATGCTTACCGGCGGCTGGCGGCCGCAAGTGCCGTGGCTGGGCTTCACGGCGATCATTGCGATGGCCGACGACGCTGCGGGCAGCCGCTACGAGGCGCGCGTGATGCATCCGGATGCCGCGACGCGCGAGCGCCACGAAGCGCTCGGCTTCTTCGAGGGCTGGAACGCCTGCATCACGCAACTCGACGCATTCGCGGCCACGCTGCGCTGAACGGCTGAATGCGGGCGAGTGCGCGGTCATTGCAAGCCGCCCCGCCCGCGCCTACGATTCCTGAAGGAAGCACGACGACACGCCGGCATCCGGCGTGCACCGTCGCGCGCGCTCCGCGGGAGGCGACATGTTGCATACGCACACGCATTCGACCCGGGTCAGCCGGCACCTGAACGCACCGCGCGGACGCGTCTACCGCGCGCTGCTCGATCCGCACGCGGTCGAGCAATGGAAGGTGCCCGACGGCATGACGTGCCGCGTGCATGCGTACGACGCGCGCGAAGGCGGCGCGCTGCGCGTGTCGCTGAGCTACGACGCGCCGTCGGCCGACACCGGCAAGACCACCGCGCGCACCGATACCTACCACGGCCGCTTCGTCACGCTCGTGCCGGACCAGCAGATCGTCGAGATCGACGTGTTCGAGACCGACGATCCGATGCTGCGCGGCGCAATGACGATCACGATCACGCTGTCCGACGAAGCGGACGGCACGCGCGTGGACGCCGTGCACGACGGGATACCGCCCGGCGTGCCGGTCGCCGACA
Source organism: Burkholderia sp. IT-111MI5 (assembly GCF_949752865.1). Taxonomy (NCBI): domain Bacteria; kingdom Pseudomonadati; phylum Pseudomonadota; class Betaproteobacteria; order Burkholderiales; family Burkholderiaceae; genus Burkholderia; species Burkholderia sp. IT-111MI5. Next base: position 144,241 of record NZ_CATKIF010000022.1, read on the forward strand.
ACGAGACCGGCTGGCGCATGGCGCTGGCGAAGCTCGCGGCGCTGGTCGAGGCAGGGTGAGCACGCGCGGGCATGCCGTGACGCGCGTCAGCCGAGCCGGTAAGCGCGCGTGACCGTGCCGCGGAACAGCGCATCGCGCTCGTCCGGGCTCGCATGCGCGGTCAGCCGCTTGAACGCGTTCCAGCCGTTCACGTACGAATACGAACCCTTGTCGACCGGGAAATTGCTCTCGAACATGCAGCGCTCCGCGCCGAATGCTTCGATACAGGTCAGCATCCACGGCTTCCACGCGTCGGCGAGCTGCGCGGAAGACGGCGGCCGCGCGCCCTTCTCGAAATCGAACCCGTTGATGCGCATCCCGAGCCCGCCGACTTTCACGTACACGTTCGGCAGTTGCGCGAGCGTGCGCATCGACGCCCGCCAGCGCTCGAACACCTCGGGCCGCTTGTCTGCATAACTGGCGATCCGCACGACGCCGCCGCAGTGATTGACGACGATCCGCGTATCGGGGTTCGCCTTCGCAAGATCGAACAGCTCGGGCAGTTGCGGAAAGAACAGCCACGCGTCATACGATAGCCCGAGCGGCGCGAGCTGCGCGACGCCGGCCCGGTACGCGGAATCGAGCAGCAGCCCGCGCGGCACCGCCGACAGCGGATTCGCGAGCGTCGGATCGGCATCCCACGTGGTCAGGTGCCGAACCCCGCGAAACCGCCCGCGCCCCGCTTCGAGATGCGCTTCCAGCACGTCGCGCACGCGTTCGCCGAGCCGCAGGTCCGCGTGGCCGACGATGCCTTTCGCGACGGCCGGACGGCCGTGCTGCAGCGGCTCGGTCACGCCGGCGACATAGGCCGTCTCGCCTACCGGCTTCAGTTCGGTGGGGCCGGAATCGCGATAGCGCGTCTGCGCCTGCATGTAGACGGACGCCTGGATGTTGTGGCCCGAGCGCGCGTCCTGCAGATAGTCGTCGAGCATGTAGATCCAGCCCGGCCGTTCATAGAAATGATGATGCGCGTCGACGATCGGCAGGTCGGGCTCGAGCGCGGGTTCGAGCGCCGACGCGAGCCAGTCGGGACGGACCGCGAGATAGTTGCCTTGCGTCGTCATGCGGGAAGCTCCATCGTGGGCCGGTGCGGGCGTATCGGCGAACACGGGCAGCGCGAGCGACGCGGCGGCCGCGCCGAGCAGCCGGCGTCGCTTGATCGAAATCGTCGAGTCCATGTCATTCGCTCCGGTCGAACGCGTACAGCGACAACGTGAGCAGCGTCGTGATCGCGAGGACAATCGCGAGGCCGAGCATGCCGGCCGTGAAGGTGCCGAAGCTGTCCTTCAGGTAGCCGACGAGATAGGGGCCCGCGAAGCCGCCGAGCGCGCCGATCGAGTTGATCAGCGCGAGCCCGCCGGCCGCGGCCTGGCCGGACAGGAAGCGCGAAGGCAGCGTGTAGAAGATCGTGCGGCCGGCAATCGTGCCGATCAGCGCGAGCGTGATGCCGACGAGCGCGGGGCCGAGCGTCAGGAAATGCGTCGACACGCCGAGCGCCACCGCGCCGATGAACAGCCCGATTGCGAGGTTCGCGACAGGGCCGCCGCGACGATCCACACGCTTCGCCCACCACAGCAGCGCGACCGTCGCGAAGAAGTACGGCACGGCGGACAACCAGCCGGTCTGCATCGTCGACATGCCGTGCGCCTTCAGCATCTGCGGCAGCCAGATGCCGATCCCGTACGAACCCATCGTGAAGCCGAACGAGATCAGCGCGAGCACGTACACGCGCACGTCGCGCAGCGCGACGCCGAATTGCTTCTTCCGTCCGGCGGCCGCGCCTTCGCGCTCGAACGCGCGCTGCAGCGCGGTACGCTCGTCGTCCGACAGCCACGCGGCATCCGCCGGCGAATCGGACAGCAGCTTCAGCACGATAAAACCGAGCGCGCACGCAGGCAGCCCTTCGACGATGAACATCCACTTCCAGCCGGCAAGCCCGAGCGCGCCGTCGAGCTGCAGCAGCCACGTCGACAACGGGCCGCCGATCAGCGACGACAGCGGCGTCGACACGGTGAACCATGCGAGCACACGCGTGCGGTAGCTCGCCGGAAACCACACGGCGAGGAAGAAGATCACGCCCGGAAAGAACCCGGCCTCGCCGATGCCCAGCAGCAGCCGGATCGCGTAGAAGCTCGTCGGCCCGGTCGCGAGCGCGGTCGCGGCCGCCATCAACCCCCACGTGATCATGATGCGGGCAAGCCAGCGGCGCGCGCCGAAACGGTACAGCGCGAGATTGCTCGGCACCTCGAACACGCAGTAGCCCGCGAACATGATCCCCGCGCCCCAGCCGAACTGCGTCGCGGTCAGCCCGAGATCGCGGTTCATCGTGAGCGCCGCGAACCCGACGCTCGTGCGATCGAGGTAGTTGAAGAAGTAAGCCAGCGCGAGCAGCGGGATGAAACGCCATGCGGCCTTGCGCACGGCCCGTTGCTCGACCGACGCGTCGGTCTCGCGATCGGCGGCCAGCGCCGGGGAAGCGGATGTCATGGTTGTCTCCGTGGATGCGGCAATCCGCGCCCGCGCGTTGCGCGGCCGGGTGCCTTTGTTCGTTCGATGAATCGCGGCCGCGCTATGCGCTCGCCACTTCGTTCGGCGAAGGCGCGCCGCCCGGCCCGTCGCCGTGCGCTGCACCGTCCGCGCCGTACTGTCCTGCGACGACGCCCGCTTCGATCAGCGCACGCGCGTCGTCCGGCGCATAACCGAGCTCGCCGAGCAGCGCGTGCGTGTCCTGGCCGAGCGCGGGCGGCGCCGAGCGCAGCCGCAGCCGCTCGCCCGCGAGCGTCAGCGGCAGCAGCGCGGTGCGTGTGTCGACCGGCCGGCCTGCGCAGCTCGCGTCGGCCGGCAGCGTCACCGCTTCGAGGCCGCCGGTCGCCAGCAGATGCGGATCGTCGAACAGGTCCTGCGGCTTCGTGATCGGCGCGTACGGCAGGCCGATCGATTCGAAGATCGCGCCGATCTCCGCGGCCGAATGCGGCGCGAGCCGCGAGCGCAGTTCGGGCAGCAGCCACTCGCGCGCCTGCACGCGCAGGTTGTTGGTCGCGAGGCGCGGATCGTCCTTCAGCGCCGCAAAGCCGAACGCATCGCAGAACAGCGCCCACTGCGTATCCGACACGACCGCGAGAAAGATCTGCTCGCCGTCCTTCACGGGGAACACGTCGTAGACGGCCCACGCGGAAATCCGGCTCGGCATCGGCGACGCGGCCTGCCCCGTCACCGCGAACTGCATCATGTGCTGCGCGACGAGGAACACGTTGTTCTCGAACAGCGAACTCTGCACCTGCTGGCCGCGGCCGGTACGCTCGCGCTGCGCGAGCGCGGCCATCGCGCCGATCGCGCCGAACATGCCGCCCATGATGTCGTTCACGCTCGAGCCCGCGCGCAGCGGCCGGCCCTCGGGGCCCGTCATGTAGGCCAGGCCGCCCATCATCTGCACGACTTCGTCGAGCGCGGTGCGATGCTCGTACGGCCCCGGCAGGAAGCCCTTGTGCGACACGTACACGATGCGCAGATTCAGCGAGGACAGCGCGGGATAACCGAGGCCGAGCCGGTCCATCGTGCCGCTCTTGAAGTTCTCGCTGAAGACGTCCGCCGTTCCGACGAGCCGCAGCACGATTTCCAGCCCGCGCGGATCCTTCACGTCGACCGCGAGACTCTTCTTGTTGCGGTTGAACATCCCGAAGAAGCCCGCGCCGGAGCCGCGCAGCGCACGCGTGCTGTCGCCCGCGATCGGTTCGATCTTGATGACTTCCGCGCCGAGATCCGCGAGCAGCATGCCGCAGGTCGGGCCCATCACCATGTGCGTCATCTCGATCACGCGCACGCCTTGGTATGGCAGTGCCGCAGCAGGTAGCCGGCCGTTCATTGCGCGACTCCCGTCAGGCATCCTTCCGGTTGAGCGGCCGTCGGAGCGCGGCCGTCCGCATAGCGGAAGCCTTTCGGCAACCCGGCGTCCGGCACGTGGCCGTACAGCGCCTCGGACGGCAGCGCGTCGTGCAGGATCGCGCGCGCGGCGAGCAGCGCGTCGACGTCGACGCCCGTGTCGATTCCCATCGATTCGAGCAGGAACACGAGATCCTCGGTAACGATGTTGCCGGTCGCACCCGGCGCATACGGGCAGCCGCCGAGGCCGCCCTGGCTCGCGTCGATCGTCGTCACGCCCGCGTCGAGCGCCGCGACGACGTTCGCAAGCCCCTGCCCGCGCGTGTTGTGGAAATGCGCGCCGCCCGCCTTGTCGCCGACTTCGCGTCGCAGGCGCGCAAACAGCCGGCGCACCTGCGCCGGGTTCGCATAACCGCTCGTATCGGACAGCCCGATTTCGTCGACGCCGCACTCGGCCATCGCGACGGCCATCGCGATCGTCTCGTCGTCGCTGACGGCGCCCGCGATCGTGCAGCCGAACGCGACCGACACGCCCGCCTCGATCTGCACCGACGGAAACCGCGCATCGCGCAGCGCGACGATCGTGCGCACCTCGTCGATCATCTGCGCGGGCGTCTTGCGGATGTTCGCCAGCGAATGCGCTTCCGTCACCGATACCGGCAGCGTCAGCTTGTGCACGCCCGCGTCGAATGCGCCCTCGGCGCCACGCAGGTTCGGCGCAAGTGCGGCGACGTGCAGCCCGGGAATCGCCAGCGCATGCGCGACGACTTCGCGCACATCGGCCATCTGCGGCAACAGCGTGGCCGGCACGAACGACCCCACCTCGATCTCGCGCAGGCCGGCCGCGGCCAGCGCGGTGATCCAGCGCAGCTTGCCGGCCGTCGGCATCACGGTCCTGATGCTCTGCAGGCCATCGCGCGGCCCGACCTCGCTGACCAGCACCTTCGGATATTCGGAAACGCTCATTCGATACCTCATCGTTCTATCTGAAAGAACATTGTTCTGCTTGATAGAACTTTAGGCGCGTGCCGAATGGGCTGTAAGCGGGGTATACCCGCAAAATTGCGATTTTCTGGAACTTGAGTTCTGCCAGACAGAACGATATAGTCGACCGACCATCATCCGAAGGAAGCAGGCAGTGCCTACGACTCAAGCAGATCACGCCGGCGACGGGCCCGATTCGGCGGCCGAGGAAGCCTCCAGCGGCGTCGCCGTGCTCGATCGCGCGTTCGCGATCCTCCGTGCATTCGGGCCGACCGACGACCGGCTGTCGCTCGCTGAGCTGTCGCGCCGCACCGGGCTGTACAAGAGCACGATCCTGCGTCTGCTCGCCGCGCTCGAACATGGCGGCTTCATGCGCAAGCTCGACGACGGCCAGTACGCGGTCGGGCACGAGCCGCTGCGGCTCGCCGCGCTGTACCAGCGCTCGTTCCGGGTCGGCCCGGTGGTCGAGCCGCTGCTCGAGACGCTGAGCCGCGAACTCGGGGAAACCGCGTCGTTCTATGTGCGCCAGGGCGACATGCGTTCGGTGCTCTACCGCGTCGAGCCCGCACGCGCAGTGCGCGTGTCGATTCGCGTCGGCGAGGAGTTTCCGGTTGGCCAGGGCGCGTCCGGGAAGGTGCTGCTGGCGTTCACCGACACGCAGGACGCACGCTGGAACGACGTGCGCGAACGACTGTGGGCCGCGTCGTACGGCGAGCGCGACCCCGAGACGGCGTCGGCGTCCGCCCCCGTGTTCGATGCTGCCGGCGCATGCGTCGGCGCGCTGACCGTGTCGGGCCCGAAATCGCGGCTCGCCGCCGCGCCGACGATGGCGGCGGCACTCGCGATACTGCTGCCGCTCGCGCAGAAGGCGACCGTCGCACTCGGCGGCGCAGGCGCACGCTACGACGCGGCCGCCGTGCGCGACAGTCTCGCGCGGCTCGCGTCGGCGTCAGTGCCGACGCCGGGCGACAGCGCGCAACCGTAGCCGGCGACGCGCGGCCGCTCCCGCGCGATTGCGGCGAATCTCGTTCGCGGCAATCGCTCGTCCGCCGCGCAACAACGCAAAACGCCACCGCGTGCGACACTCGCTGCACCCCACATCGCGCGCCGCCTGGCCGGCACGCGACGACCCGACCCTCGATCGGCCCCGCACGAGGAGACATCCGCCATGAACGCCGCGCGCACCGCCACCTGGTATTTCGATTTCGTTTCGCCGTTCGCCTACCTGCAGCAGGAACAGTTCGACCGGTTGCCGCCCGCCGCGGCGTTCGAGCCGCGGCCGATCGTGCTCGGCGCGCTGCTCGCGCACTGGGGCCAGAAAGCGCCGGCGGAGATTGCGGCGAAACGCGTCTTCACCTATCGCCACGCGCAATATCGCGCGGACAAGCTCGGCATCCCGTTCCGGATGCCGCCGGCCCACCCGTTCAACCCGATCAAGCCGCTGCGCCTCGCGATCGCGATGGGCAGTTCGCTCGATGCGATCCGGCGGATCTTCCGGCATATCTGGCGCGACGGTCATGACGTGTCGACGCCGGAAGGCTTCGCCGCTCTGTGCGAAGCCGTCGGTTTTCCCGAGGGCGTAACGGCCGTCGAAGCACAGCCGGTGAAGGACGCGCTGCGCGCGAACACCGATCGTGCGATCGCGCTCGGCGTATTCGGCGTGCCGACTTTCGAACTCGACGGCGACCTGTTCTGGGGCGAGGATGCGACCGACATGTTCGCCGACTGCGCTACGTCCCGCGCGTGGCTCGACTCGCCCGAGGTGCGCCGCATCAGCGCGCTGCCCGAAGGAATCCGGCGCGGCTGACGACGCAGCCCGCGCCGCCCGGGGTCACACTTCGCGCCCTTCGACGAGCCCCGGCACGGCCTCGCGCATCATCGCGAGGCTGCACGAGCGCATCGCGCAGCCAAGGCAGGCCCACAGGGCTTGCCCGCCTTTTCTTTTTATTTTCGACCGGCGCATGCATCGTGCTGCGTGGCCTGACAGATTCGCACAGGGCATCACCCGCATTCGTTCTTCCGGCGCAAGGTCCGCACCGGCCTGCAGAATTGTCCAGTTCAACAAATTATTTTTCCGGCGATCGCGCGCATCGACACACAAACATCGGACGATTCTACCGTGCCCCGCCGCTCGGCACTCCGCCATCCGGCCCCACCGCGCAGCCCCGTTTTATCAGGGGATTCCCGGTATTTTTTTGCATTTTCTTCGAAATAACGGGTGACATACTTGCCCCCCGTTGCGCTCCGGTACGAGCGCGCTTCCAGATCCTGCCGGCCGCACGTCATGCGCTGCGCGCCCGCCGGGGTCACAGAACATGAACAATTTCGACACCACGATCCAGATCTTCCTCACCCACGTGACGTTCGGCCCGCTGATGAATCACGCGATCCGCGTAATCGCCGGCCTGTACACGTTCAAGGGCTTCGTGCTCATTCCCGTGCTGTGCTGGTTGTGGTTCCAGCCGGGCCCGAACCGCGAGCGGCAACGCGAACTGGTTATCGCGACGGTCGCGAGCGGGCTCATCGCGCTCGCGATCGGCCGGCTGCTCGCGCAGGTGCTGCCGTTCCGCGTGCGGCCGATCTACAACCCCGACCTGCACCTGCACTTCCCGTCCGCCGAACTGCGCGCGGCGACGCTGCAGGCGTGGAGTTCGTTTCCGAGCGATCACGCGATGCTGTGGATGGCGATCGCGACCGGCATCTTCATCATCGCGCGCCGCGCCGGCGTGTTCGCGCTGCTGTATTCCGTCGTGTTCATCTGCGTGCCGCGCGCCTATCTCGGCTTTCACTACCCGACCGACCTGATCGCGGGCGCCGCGATCGGCATCGCGATCGCGTGGCTGCTGACGCGCGACGCGATCCGGTCGCGCTTCGCGCCGCAGGTGCTGGAGATGATCCGGCGCTTCCCCGCGCCGGCCTATACGCTCGCGTTCCTGCTGTGCTTCGAGTTGATCACGCAGTTCGACGAACTGCTGACGCTCGCGCAGTCGGCCACGCACACGATGTGACGGGCGGGCGCCGCGATGCTGCCGCTGCTTTCTTTCCGTCGCCCCGGCACGCGCTGCCGGCCATGCGCGACTGCTGCGCGCCGAGCGACGGCCGCGCCAATCAATCTCGATCGGGCGCGCCGAGCGGAAAGAACGAGCGAAACGGCCGCGCCTCGTCGACCGCTCTCGCGAACGACGGCCGCGCAAGCAGACGCTTCCGATACGCGATCACGTTCGCGAACGACGGATCGATCCGGTGCGTCCAGTCCGCGTAGAACAGGAACGGTGCCGCGCCGCAATCGGCGAGGCTGAAGCGGTCGCCGGCCGCCCATTCGCGATCGGCTATCTTCTGGTCCAGCCACGCATATGACGTTTCAAGCATCGCGCGCGCATCGGCGACACCCCGTGCATCGCGCTCGGCCTCCGGCCGCAGCGCGTCGTGCACGACCTTCTGCTGCGGCGTCGATACGTAGTTGTCGAAGAAGCGATCCATCATCCGCACCTCGAGCGCCGCGTGCGGATCGTCGGGCAGCAGGCGCACGGGGCCCGGATGGTTCAGGCCGAGATACTCGATGATGATCGACGCCTCGACCACGGTGCGGCCCGCATCGACCAGCACCGGAAAACGCTTCAGCGGCCACAGCGCGGTCAGTTCCTGCATCGGCTTCGGATCGTCGTGCGCGAGCACGCGATATTCGAACGGCGTGCCGTTCTCGTACAGCGCGGTCAGCACTTTCTGGCAGTAGGACGAAAACGGATGGGCGTAAAGCGTCGGCATCATCGTGCGGCCTCTCAGGGTATCGGCGCCGCGGCATGCGGCGCCACATGATCTCGGATACCTTGACGACGAACGGCGACCGGCCGTTTCGACATCGGTCCGGAATTTTTTTTGCGCGGCCTCGACGCGCTACGACCGGCCGTCCATCACGACGCGCCCTTCGGCGCGCCAGCGCAGCATCCCGCCGCCGAGATTCGCGACCGTGTCGAAGCCGGCTTTCTGCAGGATCACGTTCGCCTGCGCGGATCGCCCGCCGGCCCGGCACACGGTCACGACCGGCCGGTCGCGCGCGATCTCGCCGGTGCGTGCGGCCAGTTCGCCGAGCGGAATCGGCATCGCGCCGGGCAGGTGGCCGAGCGGGCCGGTGAATTCGTCCGGTTCGCGCACGTCGACGACCTGCACCGCCGGCAGATGATCCTCGAGCCATTGCGGATCGATTTCCCAGAAGCCGGCGAACGTATAGACGAGCGGCGCCCAGTCGGGCGATGCCTGCGCAGCGGGTGCGTTCGCGGCGACGCCGCACTGCAGGTTCGCCGGCACCGCGACGTCGATCTGGCGCGGGTGCGCAAGCCCGAGGTTGCGCATGTAGCCGGCGAAATCGTCTTCGCTGAGATCGCCGCCGAGGCGCGGATTGAAGCGCCGCTCCTCGCCGACGCTCGTCACCGTGAGCCCGCGATAGTCGTGCGCCGGATACAGCAGGCACGCGGCCGGCAACGTGAAGAGCCGGCCGTGCACCGCACGATACAGCGCGCGCGGGTCGCCCTGCTGGAAGTCGGTGCGGCCCGTGCCGCGGATCAGCAGGCAGTCGCCGGTGAACGCCATCGATTCGTCGTCGAGCACGAGGCTGATGCAGCCGTTCGTGTGGCCGGGCGTCGCGCGCACGGTCAGGTAGCGCGAGCCGAATGCGCAGCGGTCGCCGTCGTTCAGGTAGCGGTCGGCGCCCTGCGCGCCGCTCGCGGCCGAGATCGCGATCGCGCTGCCCGTGCGCTGCTTCAGCAGCCATGCGCCCGTCACGTGATCGGCATGCACGTGCGTGTCGACGGTCGCGACGAGCCGCAATCCGAGCTCGTCGAGCAGCGCCGCGTCGCGGCGCACCTGCTCGAATACAGGGTCGATCAGCAGCGCTTCGCGCGACGCGCTGTCGGCGAGCAGATACGTGTATGTCGACGATTGCGGGTCGAAAAGTTGCCGGAAGATCATCGCGAAGTTGCTCCGTCGCCTGTTCAGGTTGGTGTTGTGCGGACCACGTGCCGTGCGTCGTCGACGCGCGGGCAAGTGGATGCGAGTGCCGCCCCGTCCGTATGCCTGCCGCGCCGCATGACCCGGAAGTTCGCGGCTGCGTCTGCTACGCATCGTCGTCCGGCACCGGCGTCGGCATGATGACATCGACGCCAGGCAACCGGCATCGCACCTGCCGCGTTTCACACATCCATATAGCGTAGATCAAAATGCACGCGCCGCCGGCGTCCCATACGCGGCAACCGATTCCGACGACGAATGACGCGCGGCGGGACGATTCGCCGCGTCCGGACGGCGGCGCGCGCTGCCTTACACTACGGCCTGTTCTCGTCCCCGTTCCACTCCAGACGCTACACGCAACGCAGCGGTAGCCAATGGCGCATCAGAGACGCGAGGTTCCCAATCAGCGGAATCTCGGCTCGAATAGCACGAAAAAGGCCCGCTCTGAATTGCGCGAAGCGTGGAGCTCGGCCAATTTCAAGAAAAATCGGACGCTGACGCTAGAGCAGCGGTTTGTGCTGGAAGTAGTCCATGTGCGCCGAACAATGCGGCTCATGGAAAAAATGGACTGCGCCGCCGAACTGGAACTGAAGAAGAACGGCCCCCCTGACTTGTTCGCACTCGACCAGCTTCGTCGCACGATCGACGGCACTCGCTTCGATTGACAATAGTTGACTGACTGCGAGATCGCCAACGACCGGTCTCTCTCCCCGGAAATGGTAAATTCATACGAAAACCACACCTACGAGAGAACATATGGCCCGAGCCATGATCTGCGTCGGCGACACGACGACGCATGGTGGCCGCGTGCTGGAGGGCACCGCGACCGCAACCATTGACGGGAAACCCATTGCCGGTGTCGGGCACAAGGTACTTTGCCCGCAGTGCAAGGGGGTCTTTCCGATCCTACCCGCCACAGGGCGGCGATACCCGCACACCTTTGATGGACGAGAAACCGCCATTGAGGGGATGAAGACCGCGTGCGGGGCGACACTGATCGCCTCGCAATCGTCTGCGACGTTCGACGACATCGGATCAGGTGAAGCGACGACTGGCGGCGCAGTCGCTTCCGTCTCAGCCACTGCAGCGGCACTTGCCCCCTCGCCCACGCTCTGCCTCGAATGCCTGAAAACTGCGGCCGAGAATGCCGCGACGATGATCGCGCGCGGGTAGCACATGACCGGAAATTCGATCGAAGCATTCTTCCTCAAGCGGCAACAGCAGTTGACCATGCAAGTGCACCTGTATGCGCTTGTCGACGGCCTTCTTTACGCCAACGCGGCCAACGGTTCATCCCCGCAACGATCACAGTCGGCCGCCGCCTTGTTCGACAACACTCCCGACTCGTCGCTGGCCGATGCCGGACCGTGGCTAGTCGACTACGAGCTCGCATCCGGCAATACCCGCCGCACGCTTTCTGCGATGGCCAACAGTTCCGCGGGCGTGTCCTGGCTAATCAGCGCATTTCCGATTGAATCGCTCGCCGACGAGCTGCGCAACCGCCTCGACGTACGCTTGCCGGACGGGCGCACTGCCCTGCTCCGCTTCTACGATGCCCGCATCATGGCCGACGTCGCGTCGCTGATGGAATTAACGCAGCGCATGCAGTTCTTCGTGCCGACGTTCAACTGGCTCGTCGAAGTGAATGGAAAACTAAGGGGAGTACACCCGCATGCTTGAACTGACAAGCGAACAGATCGCCGGCCTTGCCGAGATCGATGCGCGCGGATATGTCGAACGCACCCGGCAGGATCTCGTCATAGCGGACCCGAAACTAGCCGACGACAGCACGCTGCCTGCGCGCCTCTGGAATGCATACGTCGAGGCTCGCCGGCTCGGTATCCAGTCCGACGAGAACATCGCGGCGTTTCTTCGAATCGAGGCATACGCACCGAAGTTTTACGAGAAACCTGCGACGCGCGCATGGATAACGCGCCCCGGCCGATCGGCCGACGAACGCTTTCACGATTACCTTCGCGTCATCAAGTGGCGCATCGAACATCCGGAATACAACGGGGGATCTCGAAATGGCGGGATTGGTAGTACCGATAATCGAAGCAGCGGCAGTGGAGCTTGGACCAGTATTGGCGCGAGCTGGCGTCGCCTTATTGGGCGGGGCGGCAGTGGCGGGAACTGGGAGTCTGTCGGGTGATACCCCAAAGGACGAAAGCAAGGCAAAACCGGACGTACGGGCGATTCCGCGCACGGGCGAGAGCTGCAAGAAGTGCCCACCTGAGGCGGGGAGCATGCAGCGCCGCAACTGGAGCATGAGTGACAACTCCCGAGAGTATCAAGGCCGAATTACGGGGTTCCCCTATAGCGTTGAAGAGGCCTGGAGCATGGAGTGGGTCTGGCAGCGCGACTTCGACGGCTTTCGACCGGAAAGCTGTTTGTTGATAGAAGCGAAGGGAAAGTACGATCAGTTCTTGAAGAAGGACGATGTACCGTACACCAAGACCTTTGATGACATGGAGGAGCAGGCTGGAGCTCAGGCCGCGGTTGTAGACGATCATCCTCCTGCAAGGTTGAAATGGTATTTTCAGACGGAGCGGACTTGGAACTACATGAGAACGCCGCTTGCCCGTCTTCGCGTCGAATCAGAATGGGTGCCCTGACAAACATGGAAATAGTTACGCAATTTCGTAGCCCTGCCGATTTCGCCCAGCCTGGCGATTTTGCGGCTCATCTTGTCCGTCTATGGCCGGTGGTTGAGGCCATGTCACGCGAGGACGAACGTTTAGGGCAGTGGTGGCTGAAGGCGGATACCGAGGAAGAAGCCCGTCTGTATCCCATGTATGAAGCGCCCGGCATACCTTCGACAGCCGTTTTGGCAGTCTTGGCGCAACGGTACGAAAAAAAGATGGACCTTCCTAAAGTATTTGGCTTCTGGAATGGTCAGATGGACGCGGCCAACAGCGCGAGGTTGAAGTTAGGCATCGATGCGAAGAGGCGGCCCAGCGAGGTAGAAATTGGGCTACCGGCACAGAGCGCAGTCTCGGCGGACGAGCACAGCTATGAGGGGGCGGCCAAGATAGTGGCCGCGATCGTCTCGGTTTATGACCCGATGTACGTCTCTGTTTCACCACGAGAGTATTTTCCCCGGCAGGTGTTTGATGACAAGCCTGGCGTTGGCTGGATGCTATATCTCCCGAAGCTCCTCACGGCTCAGCAAGTCCCGGAAGCACGCGAATTGATTCCAGTTCCCGAAGCCGGTCGGAAGCAGACCGGGACGATCATTGTGAGCGTCCCAGATGCCGTTTTTTCAGTGGACAACTCCGAACACGTCGACATTGCAAACCGTATCGAGATTCGGCTCGTCGACCAGGACCTTCTGCCCGCGTTCGCTGATCTGTAAGCACGATGCCGGCGCGGGAGTCCGCGCTGGCATCGTCGGTTAGGACAGCCTCAAGCTACGACATGGTTCTCCGGTATGCGCACCTTGCGCCCGACCATCTGGCACGACATGCCGAATCGGTCACAGTTTGGTCCCAAGGTATGACCGATTTCCATGCCACACTGGATCGCCAAGCGTCATGATCGGCCGCAACGCCATGACTAGCAGGAGTTCATCGTTTTGAGCATCACAATCCGTCTCTGCCCATCTGATACATGTCGCTGACGATCGATCCGAAGCAGGCCGCCGCGCTGCTGGCCGTCGCCGACACGGGCAGCTTCGAGCAGGCGGCCGTGCGCCTGCACGTGACCGCATCCGCCGTCACGCAGCGGGTCCGCGCGCTGGAGGCGAGCCTCGGCACGCCGCTCGTGCTGCGCACGCGGCCGTGCCGCCCGACGGTGGCCGGGCAGCGCGTGCTGCAGCACCTGCGCCGCGTCGCGCTGCTGCAGGCCGACCTGCAAAGCACGCTCGCGACCGAGCGCGAATCGCCGATCTCCGTGACGATCGCGCTGAATTCCGACAGCCTCGGCACGTGGTTCCTGCCCGCGCTGACTTCCGTGCTCGCGGGCGAGCGGATCCTGTTCGAGCTGATCGTCGAGGATCAGGACCACACGTTCGCGCTGCTCGAAAGCGGAATGGCGGTCGGCTGCGTGACGACCGAGCCGAAGCCGATGCGCGGCTGCATCGCGACGCCGCTCGGCACGATGCGCTACCGGTTGCTCGCGGCCGCCGCGTTCGCGGCACGCTGGTTTCCGCGCGGGCTGAACCGCACGAGCGCACGCAACGCGCCCGTCGTCGCGTATTCGCGGCGCGACACGCTGCAGTCGTCGTTCCTGAAGGAGAAGTTCGGGTTGCCGGAAGGTGCATACCCGTGCCATTACGTGCCGGGCACCCATTCGCACTTCGCGGCGGTGCGGCACGGGCTCGGCTACGCGATGGTGCCGGAGCCGCTGATCGGCACCGCGCCGCTCGACGCGCAGGGGCTCGTCGATCTTGCGCCCGCGCATCCGACCGACGTCACGCTGTACTGGCACGCGTGGACCGTGCAGTCGCCGACGATGGCGTCGCTGTCCGCGCGGGTAGTCGAAGCGGCGCGCCGGTTGCTCGCGCCGCTGCCGAAATGACATGAGCCGGTGACGACCCGGCTCGCGGCGGTTACGCGCGCCGCTGCGAGAAATACGCACCGACCGCGCCGACGAACGTATCGATGTCCGCGCGCGACACATCACAGTGGGTAACGAAGCGCGACGCGTACAGCATCTGCGTGAGAATCCCGCGCTCCTTGAGCCACGCCTCGAGCGGCGCGCAATCGGCTTCGGGAAATTGCGCGAACACCATGTTCGTCGCGTGCGACAGCACCTTCACGGATTCGATGCGCGCGAGGCCTGCCGCGAGATGCGCGGCGTTCGCATGATCGTCCGCGAGCCGCTCGACGTTGTGGTCGAGCGCATACAGGCACGCCGCCGCGAGAATGCCCGACTGCCGCATCCCGCCGCCGAGCACCTTGCGCCAGCGCTGCGCGCGCTCGATCAGCGCACGGCTGCCGACCAGCACCGAGCCGACCGGTGCGCCGAGCCCTTTCGAGAAGCAGATCGATACGGTATCGAACGGCGCGCACAACTCGGCGATCGGGCGCCCCGACGCGACGGCCGCGTTGCATACGCGCGCGCCGTCGAGGTGCGTCGACAGCCCGCGGCTGCGCGCGAACGCGACGGCTTCCTGCACATAGCCGTCCGGCAAGACCTGGCCGCCGATCGTGTTCTCGAGCGCGAGCAAGCGCGTGCGGGCAAAGTGATTGTCGATCGGCTTGATCGCCGAGGCGATCTTCGCGAGCGGCAGCGTGCCGTCCGGCGCGTTCTCGATCGGTTGCGGCTGGATGCTGCCCAGCACGGCCGCGCCGCCGCCTTCGTACTTGTAGGTGTGCGCGAGCTGGCCGACGATGTACTCGTCGCCGCGCTCGCAATGGGACATCAGCGCGGCCAGGTTGCTCTGCGTGCCGCTCGGGAAGAACAGGCCGGCCTCCTTGCGGGTCCGCTCGGCCACAGCCGCCTGCAGGCGCAGCACGGTCGGGTCGTCGCCCCATACGTCGTCGCCGACTTCGGCGGCAGTCATCGCGGCCAGCATTGCCTGGCTCGGACGTGTCACGGTATCGCTGCGTAAATCGATCATCTTCGTGCCCTGAGTGAACGCGGACCGGAACCGATGCGCCCGGCCCTGCCGAAACGAGACTCAGAGTGTACGCAATTCACGCAGCGCGTGCCGACGGTCGAGCCGCGGCCCCCACCTGCCACGCCCCTCCCGCGCGTCACCCGCGTTACACGCTAACGCGTCGAAACGGATCGGCCGCGCACGGCGGCACGCCGGGGGTTCCGCACGGTACGGGCGTGCGGATCGAACCGTTCCGATGACGCGACGCGCCATATTGCCGCACGTGCGTCAGACCGCCACGCCGCGGCCGCACGCGCCGCGAACGGCCTTCTTGATACGAATCAACGATTTATCCTGGAATCGCGCGCGGCAGGCTGGACATCTGCGACGAGTTGGCGCATTTCGCGGTGCAACATCGCGGCACATACTCCAGCCAACCCCGCCGCCTGTCGGCCGGGGTCCGCCGGCACCCGCCGGCGGGTATCGTCAGCTTCGGTCATCTGGTATGGACACCGCACTTTCGGCCCTCGATCTGGCCCGCCTGCAATTCGCGTTCACCGTCTCCTTTCACATCGTCTTTCCGGCGCTGAGCATCGGCCTCGCCAGCTTCATCGCCGTGCTCGAATATCGCTGGCTCAAGACCGGCAAGCAGTACTACAAGACCCTCTGTCTGTTCTGGTCGAAGATCTTCGCGGTCGCGTTCGGGATGGGCGTCGTCTCCGGCGTGGTGATGAGCTATCAGTTCGGCACCAACTGGTCGGGCTTCTCGAGCTTCGCCGGCGCCGTCACCGGCCCGCTGCTGATGTACGAGGTGATGACCGCGTTCTTCCTCGAAGCCGGCTTCCTCGGCATCATGCTGTTCGGCTGGAACCGCGTGAGCCCGCGCGCGCACTTCGGCGCGACGCTGATGGTCGCGATCGGCACGCTGATCTCGACGTTCTGGATCCTCGCGTCGAACAGCTGGATGCAGACGCCGCAGGGCTTCGAGATCGTCGACGGCCGCGTCGTGCCGACCGACTGGTTCGCGATCATCTTCAACCCGTCGTTCCCGTACCGCCTGTTCCACATGGCGATCGCCGCGTTCATCGTCGCCGCGCTGGTCGTGGCCGCGACGGGTGCATGGCACCTGCTGAAGGGCCGCCGCGACAGGGGCGTGAAGAAGATGTTCTCGATGGCGCTGTGGTTGCTGCTCGTACTCGCGCCGCTGCAGGCCTTGATCGGCGACCAGCACGGCATCAACACGCTGAAGCACCAGCCCGCGAAGATCGCCGCGATCGAAGGGCTGTGGGAAACCGAGAAGGGCGGCACGCCGCTCAACCTGTTCGGCATTCCGGACATGAAGGCGGAAACGACCCGCTACGCGGTGAAGGTGCCGCACCTCGGCAGCCTGATCCTCACGCACAGCTGGGACGGCGAGATTCGCGGGCTGAAGGAATTCCCGCCTGAGGACCGTCCGAACTCGACCGTCGTGTTCTGGAGCTTCCGGATCATGGTCGGCCTCGGCTTCGCGATGATCGGCCTCGCCGCGCTCGCGTGGCTGCTGCGCCGCCGCGGCCGCCTGTATGAATCGACGTGGTTCCAGCGCTTCGCGCTCGTGATGGGCCCGACCGGCTTCGTGTCGCTGCTCGCGGGCTGGGTGACGACCGAAGCGGGCCGCCAGCCGTGGGTCGTGTATGGCGTGATGCGCACCGCGCAGGCCGTGTCGCCGCTGTCGGTGCAGCAGGTCAGCCTGTCGATGATGACGTTCGTGATCGTGTACTTCCTCGTGTTCGGCACCGGCGTGTACTACATGCTGAAGCTGATGAAGGCCGGCCCCGCGCTGCCCGACGCGAAGCACGACGACACGCCCGACACGCGCCCCGATCACACCGCGCGCCGCCCGATGTCGGCCGTCGACGAGTTGATCGAGACCGTCTGAGCCCACCCCATCCGCAATCGAGAAAACCTATGGACGTCACCGTAATCTGGGCCGCGATTATCGCATTGGGGCTCTTCATGTACGTCGTGCTCGACGGCTTCGACCTCGGCATCGGCATCGTCTTCCCGTTCTTCCCGGACGAGAAGGAACGCGACCTGATGATGAACACGGTCGCGCCCGTGTGGGACGGCAACGAGACCTGGCTCGTGCTCGGCGGCGCCGGGCTGTTCGCGGTGTTCCCGATCGTCTATTCGACCGTGCTGTCGGCGCTGTACCTGCCGCTGATCTTCATGCTGGTCTGCCTGATCTTCCGCGGCGTGTCGTTCGAGATCCGCGCGAAGGCGCGACGCACCAAGCAGCTGTGGGATCTCGCGTTCATCGGCGGCTCGGCCGGCGCGACGTTGTTCCAGGGGATCGCGCTCGGCGCGTTCCTGCAGGGCATCACCGTGAAGGACGGCGTGTTCGCGGGCGACGCGTTCGACTGGCTCACGCCGTTCAGCCTGCTGACGGGCCTCGGCCTGATCGTGACCTATGCGCTGCTCGGCTGCTGCTGGCTCGTCGCGAAGACCGAAGGCGACCTGCAGCGCCGGCTGCATCGCGTGGTGTGGCCGCTGACCGTCGTGCTGCTCGGCTTCATCGCGGTCGTCAGCCTGTGGACGCCGCTGCAGGATCCGGCCATCGCGCAGCGCTGGTTCGATACGGGGCTATTCTGGCGCCTGCTGCCGGTGCCGTTCCTGGTCGCCGGGTGCGCAGTGTGGATGCGTCGCGCGGTGCGCGACCGGCACGACATGACGCCGTTCGTGCTCGCGCTGGCGCTCGTGCTGCTCGGCTACGTCGGCCTGCTCGTCACGCTGTTCCCGTATGCGATTCCGCAGACGATGACGATCTGGGAAGCGGCGGCGCCGCGTTCCAGCCAGACCTTCACGCTGGTCGGCGCAGCGGTTATCCTCCCGATCATCATCGCCTACACGACGATGGGTTATTGGGTATTCCGAGGCAAGGTGCGCCATGAAGACCAGCATTACTACCACCACTGATTCCGCCGATCGCCCGCCCGAGGCGCCCCGGCCGCGGATGCGCGGCTGGATGTGGTTCGTCGTGCTGTGGGCGGGCGGCGTGGTCGGCGCCGTCACGCTCGGTTATGCGTTCAAGATCTTCATGAACCTGACGCTGTTTGCGGTGAAGTGAAGTCAGGGCGCCGGCCGGGCGATCGCGCCACGCGCGTGGCCCGGGCGCGGCGCGCATCGATCGCCCGATGGATACGCGCTGCGCGGCCGCTTCCTCCGAGTGCGTTATTGAGGCGCCCGCCGCACGACGCCGAGCTTCAATCCCAGCATGCCGAATATGCGGTTCATCGTCTGAACCGTCCCGTCGCTGCGGCCCTGCTCGATATCCTGAATCGTCTTCGTCGACACGCCGGCGAGCTTCGCCATCTCGGCGCTCGTCAGCCGCATTGTCTACTTCAGATGGCGCACCGATTCGCGCAGCGACCAGTCGGGATGCGCGAGAACGTCCTCGATCGCTTGCCGCCGCAGCGCAAGCTGTTCGGGAAGCGACATTGCGTTATAGCGTTTGTCCATCGTGTCGCCTCCCGTCCGTTGAACACAATCATTCCAGCAGAAATCTATACAAATTGCGCACACGGCTGCGCGCAAATTATGTAGATATCTACCGAAACAGGAATCCTTGACGTTGCACCTGGCGGGAAGAAACGCCCGGAATTGCAACTCCGACTTACCGCCGCTCGCGCAGCGCCGCTTCGATCTTGCGATCGGTCTTGTACTGGCTCAGCGCATACACCGACCAGATCGCGGCCGGCAGCCAGCCGACGATCGTGAGTTGCAGGATCAGGCAGATCACACCGGCGATCGGGCGGCCGATCGTGAAAAACTGGAACCACGGCAGCAGCAGGGCAAGCAGAAGGCGCATCGGGAATCCTCTGGAGGCGTCGTTGAAAGTTCATGTGCTGCCAATATGGCGGGTTGCTTCCCTCATTTCAAGTCCGGGCCCGGCATGCTCCGGGCGATCGGCCGGACGAAAAAAGCCCTCGCGACATGCGAGGGCCAATCGAATTCGCCGGAGTGCGATCGTGCGGCGATCAGAACGTATGCCGCATGCCGATCCGCACGAGCGTCTGCGTGTTGCCCGCTGACGAGATGCCGTTGCCGACGTCGCCGACCGACGCCGTCGCGGCGACGACATTGCCGTACGGATCGAGCGTCTTGCCGCTCGCCTTCTGGTAGCCGACGAGGCCGTAGAGCGCGGTCCGCTTCGACAGGTAGTAGTACGACGCCAGGTTCAACTGGTGATACTTAGGCGCGGCTTCACCGCCGACCGAACTGCCGCGCGTGAAGTCGTAGCCGGCCGCGACGCGCAGCGCCGGCGACACCTGCCACGACGCCGTGCCGCCGACCGAGTTGTAGGTCGCGTTGCCCCGGAACGTCGAGAACGCGCCCGCCCGATACTGCGTGTTGCTGTACGACAGGCCGAGCGTCACCGCGCCGATCTGGTAGGTCGACGCGGCCGCGACGATCTGCATGCTCTTCGACGACGCAAAACCCTCGTTGATCGACGACCCGAACGTGCCGTCGTACGAGCCGGTCCATGCGCCGCCGTTCGCGCCGAATGCGTTGGTCGCATACAGGTAGGCCGCGCCGATCGCGAACGGCCCGTTCACGTACTGGCCGCCGACGCTCCACGTGTTCTGGTTCTTCGCGCTGCCCGCCTGGTTGCCGAAGCCGTACAGCCCGCCGAACGTGAAGCCGCCGAACGACGGGCTCACGTACTTGACCGAATTGTTCTCGCGCGACTGGTTGTCGATGTTGTCGAGATCGCCCGGATGCGCTCCCATGCCGGTCAGGAACGAACCCGGCCCGATCGAGCCGACGAAATCGACGATCGGATCGTACTGGCGGCCCATCGTCAACGTACCGTAGCGCGTGCTCGACAGCCCCATCCACGCCTGGCGACCGAACATCCGCCCGCCCTGGCCGAGCTGCCCGGTGCCGATGTTGAAGCCGCTCTCGAGCTGGAAGACGGCCGCGAGCCCGTCGCCGAGGTCTTCCTTGCCCTTCAGCCCCCAGCGGCTGCCGGACCACGTGCCGCTCGCGAAGCTGTAGCTCGACGCGCCGCGATACGCGACCGGCGAACCGAGCGACCCCTTGCTCGTCGCGACGCGCTGGTTGCTCGTGTACCCCAAACCCGCGTCGACGATCCCGTAGAGCGTGACGGTGCCTTGCGCATGCGCCGCCGTGCAGAGGCCGCCGGCAACGCAAAGCGCAAAAGTGATCTTCTTCATGTAGAGGATTCCTATTTATTAAATCGATACCACCCGAAACGATGCATCCGGTTACCCGGAATGCCGACCTACGCCGAACCGGACAGCCACTGCGCGACCCGCGCGACGAGCAGGTCCGCTTCGTCGAAGTTCTCGACGCCCGCCACCTGCGGCGCGTCGCAAATCGTGAACACCGGCTTGCCCCATTGCAGCCCGAGCGCGATCTCGGACAACGTGCCGAGCCCGCCGCCGACCGCGATCAGGCACAGCGACGCGCGAGCGATCAGCGCGTTGCGCGTGATGCCGAGCCCGGTGGGCAGCGCGACGGTCAGATACGGATTCGCGTGCTGCGCATCGTCCTCGGGCAGCAGCCCGATCGCACAGCCGCCTGCCGCATGCGCACCGCGCGCGGCCGCCTCCATCACGCCCTGCTTGCCGCCGCCGACGATCGCGACGCCCGCCGCCGCGAGCCCGTGCGCGATTCGCTCGGCGATGGCAAGCTGGGCGTCCGTCGCATCGCGCGGGCCGATCACGCCGACCGGCATCCGGTGCCGGGTCGCGCCGCGCTGCCGTTGCGCGAGTTGCTCCAGCGCGTCGCGCGCCTGGTTCGACCATTCAATGATGTCGTTGCCGTGCAAGTCCTTCCCCCAATGCAAGAACGCAGGTGCAGAGCGCCGTCAGCACGATCGACAGCACGGCGGCCTGCGAGAAATCGGTCTGTCCGTCGGACAGCTTCAGGTACATCAGCAGCGGCAGGATGTTGATCTGCGTGCCGGCCAGCGCGAGCGCCGTGCCGTATGTGCCGAGCGCGATCGCGCTGACGAGGCACCACGCCGACGCGATCGACGGCCACAGCTCGCGCCACGCGACGTCGAACCACGCGCGCCACGGCCGCGCGCCGAGCGTCAGCGCCGCCTCGAGCGGCCGCCGGTCGAGATTCGCGAGCGCCGGGTAGAGGATCAGCGCGACCCGCGGGATCAGGTAGTACGCGTACGCGAACGCGAGCCCCGGCATCGTGTAGATCGCGCCGCCGACCACGGTCGGGTCCGCGCCGAGCGACGCCAGCAGCGTCGTCACGAAACCGGCGCGGCCGAACACGAGGATGAAGCCGTACGCGATCACGAGGCCGGAGAACGCCAGCGGCACGCCGAGCAGCGCGAGCGACCAGCGGCGGCGCGCCGGCGACTGCCCGGCCAGCACGAACGCGACCGGCACGCCGACCGCGACGGACAGCGTGCCGGCGCCGATCGCGAGCGCCAGCGAACGCACGATGGCGTCGGCGACGAGCGGATCGCCGAATACCGCGGAGAACGCACGACCGCCGCCGTCGAACGCGGCGCCGACGAGCGCGGCGAGCGGCAGCGCGAAGCACACCGCGAACAGCCCGGCCGCCGGCACCGCGCCGTAGCGGCGCAGGACGCCGCGCTGCATGGACGAGACCCGCATCCCGTTCCCCTTACTTGCCGAGCGTGGCCTGCGACCAGAGCTGGTCGACCTCGGCCTTGCGCGTCGCGGCCTTCGCGACATCGAGCGGACGCACCTGCGGCGCGTTCGGCAGCTTCGCGGCAACCTCCTGCGCGACCGGCGTGCCGGGCACGGCCGGGCGCACGTAGCCCTGCGCGAACAGCGCCTGGCCGACATCGCTCATCACGAGGTTGAGCCACAACTGCGCGGCGGCCGGGTTCGGGCCGTTCTTCACCAGACTCATCGCGTACGGCGCCGATACGCTGCCGTCCTGCGGAATCACGACGTCGGCCGCGTCGCCCATGCCGTCCGTGTACTTCGCCTTGAGCCCGTCGTTCTCGTAGCCGATCAGGATCGGAATCTCGCCCTTGACGAACTTCGCGTACGGCGTCGTCCCCTCGACGCGCAGCACGTTGCCCGCCTGCTTCAGCTTGCCGAAGAAATCCGCGCCCGGCTTCGGGTTGTCGACGCTGCCGCCGTTCGCATAGGCGGCGGCGAACACGGCGACCTGCCCCTGCCCGGTCGAGCGCGGGTCGAGATAGACGACCGCATTGCGATATTCGGGCTTCAGCAGGTCGGACCAGCGCTGCGGCACGTTCTTCACGAGCTTCCGGTTGACGAGCAACGCGATGTTCAGCGAGTGCACGGCGAACCAGCGGCCGTCGGCTGCGCGGAACACCGGCGGCAGCTTGTCGAAATTGACCGGCTTGAACGGCGCGACGACGTCCTTGGCCGTCGCATCGAGCGCCGACGCCGCGAAGTAATACGCGGTGTCGGCCTGCGGGCGGCGCCGCGACTTGTCGAGCGCGACGACCGTGGCCGCCGAGCCGATGTCGTTGTACGTGATCTCGACCTTCGGATAGCGCTTGCGGAATTCGGCGAACAGCGATTTCCAGTTCGCCCATTCCGGGCCCGTGTCGAACGACACGACGAGCCCTTCGTCGGCGGCCTTCTCGTACAGCGCGTCCTCGCCGGGATACAGCGGCGCGGCATGGGCCAGCGCCGGCGCGAGGGTCGCGAACGCACAGAGCGCCAGCAGGCGGCGGCGCGTCGCAATAAGGAAGTGGCGGCGTGCAGACATCGTGATTCTCCGTTGGATGAATAGGGGCGCCCGCGCTTACGCGGCGGGCAGCACGAGCAGGTGGTGCGGCTCGATCGACACGCAGCGCGCGGGCAGCTCGCGCCCTTCGCCGAGCAGCGCGTCGGTCGCACCGGCCGGCACGAAGTCGAAGCGCTGCGTCGCGCCGAAATAGCGCACCTCGCCGACCCGGCCGTCGATGCGGTTCGCGACGTATTCGGGCGGATCGGGCTGCAGGTGCTCCGGCCGGACCAGCACGTCGACCGTGTCGCCCGGCCGGTGCGCGCCCGTATCCGCGCACAGCGTGGCGAACCGCACGTCGACCGCGCCGTGCGCGAGCACGCGGCCGCGCAGCAGCGTCGAATGGCCGACGAAGCGGGCGACCTGCGCGGTCGCCGGACGCTCGTACAGGTCGCGCGGGGTGCCGGCCTGCAACATGCGTCCGCCGTCGACGATCGCCACGCGATCGGCCATGCTGAGCGCCTCGTCCTGGTCGTGCGTGACGAGCAGCGTCGTCGCGCCGCACGCGCGCTGCAGCGCGCGGATTTCGTCGCGCAACTGGTGGCGAATGCCGGCATCGAGCGCGGCGAGCGGCTCGTCGAGCAACAGCAGCTTCGGTTCAATCACGAGTGCGCGGGCCAACGCGACGCGCTGCTGCTGGCCGCCGGACAGCAGCGCCGTACTGCGGTCGGCCTGCGCCGCGAGGCCGACGCGTTCGAGCATCTCGAGCGCGCGGCGGCGGCGCAGTGCCGCCGTCATGCCGCGCATCTTCAGGCCATAGCCGACGTTGTCGACGACCGACAGGTTCGGAAACAGCGCGTAGTGCTGGAACACCATCCCGATCTCGCGCTGCCACACCGGCACGCCGGCCATGTCGCGGCCGACGATCGCGATGCGTCCGCGGTAGCCGTCGAGCAGCCCGGCGGCGAGGCGCAGCAGCGTCGATTTGCCGGAGCCGCTGCGGCCCATCACGGCGAGCAGTTCGCCCTGGGCCGCGGACAACGTGACCGCGTCGACGCCGTGACGGGCGCCCGGATACTGAAAGCTGACGTTTTCGAAATCGAGACTCATGACGGTTTCACTTCAGGCGTTGCACGGTGAAGACGGAGGCGAGCGTCGCGAGCACGGCGAGGACGAGCAGCACGACGGTCGCCGCGCAGGCCATCCCCGACGCGCCGTAGAACGCCTGCAGCAGCACGATCGGATAGTTGCGATAGCGGAAACCCGCGATCAGGTTCGAGATCTGGAATTCGCCGATCGACAGCGCGGCGACCATCACGAGGCCGGAAAACAGGCTGTGCCGCAGGTTAGGCACCACGATCGTGAAGAACTGGCGCAGCGGCGTCGCGCCGAGCGTTGCCGCACACGCCTCGAGATGGGCGAGCCCCAGGTGGCGCAGGTCGCTCAGTAGCGTCTGCAGCAAATACGGAAGCGTCAGCACCGCGTGCGCTGCGATCATCAGCGGCAGCGTGCCGAGCCACGGCAGCGCATCGCCGCTGAAGATCGCGATGTAGCCGAACCCGAGCGTCAGCGCCGGCACCGCGATCGGCATCAGCATCACGACGCGCGCCGCGAAGCCGCGGCCGGCCAGTGCGCGGTGATGCAGCGCATACGCGAGCGGCAGCGCCAGCACGGCATTGATCGCACAGCAGGCGAGCGCAACGACGAGGCTCACGCCGAATGCGCGGGTAAAGCTGCGGTTCGCGGCCAGATCCGCAAACCAGTGCGACGTGATGCCGGACGGCAGCAGCGTGTTCGTCCACGACTGGCCGACCGAGCCGATCAGCAGCAGCGCGATCGGCAACGCGAGGTACAGCGCGAAGGCCGCGACGAATGCCTGCAGCAGCAGGCGTCCCGCCAACGCGCGCGGCCGTTTGTTACGACGAATCGGAATAGCTTCGGCAAGGGCCGGAGCGGATGGCGGATGCATGGCGAAACTCGCTGGCGGATACGGAATGGGTCACGCAACGCCCGCCGGACAGGGCCGACATGCGTTGTCGTGACGGACGCAGTGTGCGGATCCGACATGGCATCGTCATGAAAAAAACGTACAACGCCCGCATCGATCTGTGCGCGCAAGGAATAGTTCGCCGTGAAGCACCTGTTTCCCAACATCGCGGAGCTGCACGCGTTCGCGAGTTCCGTGAAGTACCTGAATTTCTCGTATGCGGCCCGCGAGCTCGGCCTGACGCCGAGCGCGGTCAGCCGGCAGATCGCGAATCTCGAGGCGCTGTTCGGCGTCAAGCTGTTCGTGCGCGAGGGGCGCAATCTCACGCTCACGCGGGCCGGGCAGGTCTATCACGCGCGCGTGATCGGCCCGCTGCGCGAGATCGGCAACGCGTCGATCGAATTGCTGAGCGCGCGCGAGAACAGCGATCTGCTGACGATCGCGAGCGTGCCGACCTTCACGACGAAGTGGCTGGTGCCGCGGCTCGCGCGCTTCCTGGCCGTCGCGCCGGGTGTCACGCTGAGTTTTCGCCGCCATCTGGCCCACGGCGACGTGTTTCCGTTCGGACTCGACGCGGCGATCCGCTATGGCGACGGCGCATGGGAAGGCGTGCGCTGCGATTACCTGGACGGCCGGACGTTCGTGCCGGTCTGTTCCCGTGAATTCGCGGCGCGGCATGCGCTGCGCAAGCCGGCCGACGCGGCATCCGCGCCGCGGCTGGTGCACGAGCAGGCGGAGATCGCGTGGTCGATGTGGGCGGAGCGCCATCGCGCGGCACACATGAACGCGCTGTCAGGGCCGCGCTTCGAACAGTATTCGGTGTTGATCCAGGCCGCGCAGGCCGGGCTCGGGCTCGCGCTCGTGCCGCGTTTCCTGATCGTCGACACGCTCGCGACCGGCGCGCTCGTCGAACCGTTCGACGCCTCCGTCGACGTCGACGCGCAAGGGCACTACCTGTGCTACGCGCCGGAGCGCCTGGAGACGAGCGCTGCGTTGCGGCGCTTCAGGGAATGGATGCTCGACGAATGCGCGAACGGATGAGCCTGTCCGGCATGGCCGGACAGGCTCGGGCGGCTGGAGCCGGGCAAGCCCGGGCGGCGTAGCCGGACAAGCTCGGACGGCATGGGACTGGGCAAGCCCGGGCGGCATGGCCGGACAGGCTCAGGCGGCTGGAGCCGGGCAAGCCCAGGCGGCAATCCCGGCAGGCTCGGGCGGCACGGCGGCGCCGGAAGCGCAGCGCCACGCCGCCCGTCACGCTCAACGCCCGATACCGAGCCCCGGCAGCACGCGCGTGTTCTCGGCCACGACCGCATGCAGCAGGCGCGGATCGGCGCCGAGCAGTTCGAGGATCGTCGGCGCGACCTGCTTCGTGCCGACCAGATCGTTCACGGTGCGCGCGCGATGGATGCCCGGGTACGACACGAGCAGGCCGAGGTGGCTGTCGTCCGGCGCGTTGCCGCCGTGCTCCTCGTCCTTCTTCGTGCTCGACGTATAGATCACGCCCGGATTCGGCTGGACGATGATGTCCGGCGTACGGCCGTTGGCCGGATCGCCGAAGCGGTCGGCGAGCGCCGCGCCGTACAGGATGTAGGCCTGCGAGCCGTCCGCGCAGATCCCCGGCGCGTTGCAGCCGAGGTTCGCCTTCAGCGTCTGCACGACGGCCGTGCGCTGGCTGCGGTCGCGCAGCCAGATCAGGCCGACGTCGTCGGTCTGCACGAAGCCCGTGCCGACCAGGCCCGACCCGTCGTTCAGGTTGCCCGTCGACGTGTTGTTCTGGCCGAAGTTGCCGTTCGGGTCGAGGTAGTTGTTCGCTTCGAGCAGCTTCGTCAGCGTATCGCCGTTCTTCACGAGCTTCGTGCGGTCGGTCGGCGACTGGCCGTGCTTCGCCGTGACGATCACGGCCGTCGACGTGTACAGGTTGGCCTGCTTCAGCGCCGCGACGACATGGCCGATCGAGTTGTCGACATACGTGATCGCATTCGCGACCTGACCGTTCGGCGTGAAATCCGCGTCGAGATACCCGCCGCCCTTCGCGACCGGCGACTTCTGCGCGACGCTCAGCGTCTGGAAGTTGGCGCCGAACAGCGTCGGCACCGGCGCGCTCTTGGTGCCCGTCGAATCGCGGCCTTCGATCTGGTTGATCAGCGCCTGCACGTGCAGGTTGTCGAAGCGCGCGGTGTGCGAGTAGACGTCCGTGTACGCGGTGTTCGTCGCCGGGTCGATCGAGTTGATCTCGGTGCGCATCAGATCGTCGACGCCGGTGCCCGACGGGCCGTTCAGCCAGTCGTAGCCCCACGCGTGCTTGTCGGCCCACGCGGTGTGCGCATTCGGCACGCCGGCCTTCACGGCCTCGAACACCGTGTTGGTCTTCAGGTAGTTGTGCGGATAGACCGGCACGCACTGGCCGCCCACGCGCGCATGCGGGATCGCCTGCGGGTTGAACGCGCCGCCGCCGTCGAGGTGCACGAGCTGGCCGCCGTTGATCGCGTCGATGCCGGTCGTTTCGTCGAACACGACGTTCCAGCCCTGCTTGCCCGAGCACGTCGTGTCGCTCGGCGCATACAGGTTGCGGTCGTACGACACGTCGTAGAACAGGCCGGCCGTCTTCGGCGAGCCGCCCGTCACGAGCGCCGCGAGGCCCGGGAACGAATCAGACAGGCCGGGCGTGTACGCATTCGTGTACGTCACGCCGCTCTTGGCGAGCACCGCGATGTTCGGACACGTGTTCGCGCCGATACAGCGCGCGAGATCCTGCTCGTGCAGGCCGTCGACGCTGATCAGCAGCACGTGCTTCACGACGCGGCGCGCGTGGCCGTCGTTCCCGCCCTGACTGTCGCCGTCCTGCTGCGCCGCGTACGCGCCCATGCTTGCGAGCGCCAGCGCGCCCGCCACCATCGCGGCCATCTTTCGCTGCTTACCGAAGAACGAAATCATCACCCCACCTCGTCGATTGATGTTGAACTGCGTGACTTGCCATCAGGCGCGCAAAATATCGCCGGATCGTGCGGCGGTCGGATGAAGCGGGGCTTTCTGTTCTCTGTCAAACGTAACCAAACGCAAGTGACATGAAGCGGTCGCAATGCGGTTGCGCGTCGCGCAACGCAGGTCCGCTCCGTGCGCCGGCGTGCGCGGCCGGATTTTTTTTCGGCTTGGCCCGCGACTATTGGCGTGTGATAAAGGGTTTTCCCTGACCCGGAGCACGACTATGTCGACCCTGGAAGCTCTCCGGTTCGTGCTGGACGATGCACGCACCCCCGAAATCATTCGCCATCACGTCGTCGACGCGCTGCAGTACGCGCTGCGCAACTACGGACAGGTATTTACCGCGAAGGAAGTCGAATGGCTGACGCAGTGGGACGACGCGCGTCTGCCGCTGGCCGCGAGGAAGGAACTGGACAAGCGCGAACCGGCGATCGTCGCGCGCTGAAAAAAAGCCGCCGCGCCCGGCTTGTGCGGACGCGGCGGCAGCGGATGAAGCGACGGCTTACTGGAGCCCGAAGTCGACGCGGGTCGTCGCGCCCTTGTCCTCGATGCCCTTCGCATCGAGCTTCGGTGCGACGACGAACACGCGGCTCGAATCGATCTTTCCTTCGAGGTACTGGCGCACGGCCTGCGCGCGCTGCTGCGCGAGCGCACGCAGCGCGTTGTCGTCGGCCGGTGCGTGATCGGCCAGCGCCTGCTTCATGTCCGCATCGGGCAGCGTCTTCTGCAGGCCGACCAGGTTGCGCGGCTTCTTGAAGTCGGCGGCCTTGTACGCGCGCGTCAGGTATTTGGAATATTCGGCCGGCTCGACCTTCACCGACATCGGATCGATGCTCTCGCCCTGGCCGACCACGTCCTTCAGCTTCTGCTGGCGAACCAGCCGGTCGACATACGCGTCGCGCAGCCCCGGCGTGTCCTTCGCCGGATCGACGCGGCCGATCAGGTCGAGGCGGATCGACGGCTTCTCGGTCAGCATCTTCACGACGGTGTCGAGCTTCTGCTGCTGCGCATCGGTCAGCGCGTACGTGCCCGGCGCGAACTCGACGTAGCCGAGATCCTCGCCGCTGCCGCCGAACGCATTCGCGAGCAGCGTGAACGGCGACGTGACGGCCTTCGCGATCAGGTTCAGCACCGCGTGCCAGATCAGCCCGCCGATGCTGAACTCCGGATTCGACAGCGAACCCGACACCGGCAGGTTCACGTCGATCTGGCCGCGCGTGTTCTTCAGCAGCGAGATCGCGAGCTTCACCGGCAGCTTCGTCGCCGTGTCGTTTTCGACGTGGTCGCCGAACGTGAGCTGGTCGATGAAGATGTGGTTGTTCGCCGTCAACTGGTCGTTCGCGAGCTGGTAGTGCAGGTCGACGTTGAGCTTGCCCTTCGTGATCGGATAGCCGGCGTACTTCGCCGAATACGGCGTCAGGTTGGTCAGCTCGATGTCGTGCGCGGTCGCCGTGAGGTCGAGCGCGGGTTTCTCGATCAGCGGGTTCACCGAGCCCTTGATCGAGATCGGTCCGTTGCCCGCCAGGTTCGCGGCGACATCGACCGGCGCGGACGTCGTCGAATCCGTGCCGAACGCGCCGACCGTGCCCTTGATCGCGATCAGGTTCGCCGTGTAGTTCGGCTTGATGAAGTTGTCGGTGTACGTGACGCGGCCGTTCTGCAGCAGCAGTTCGCCGAAATGCATTCGCACCGGGTGCTGCGGCGGCTGTGCGGCCTTCACGACCGCCGGCGCGGACGCGGCCGGTGCAGCCGAGGCTGCCTGCGCGACGGCCGGCGCCGAT
This sequence comes from Burkholderia sp. IT-111MI5, assembly GCF_949752865.1. Classification (NCBI taxonomy): domain Bacteria; kingdom Pseudomonadati; phylum Pseudomonadota; class Betaproteobacteria; order Burkholderiales; family Burkholderiaceae; genus Burkholderia; species Burkholderia sp. IT-111MI5. The sequence goes on from NZ_CATKIF010000022.1 coordinate 174,137, forward strand.
GCGGCCTGCGGCGACAGCGGCACCGGCTCGCCCTTGCTTGCGTCGCGCGTCAGCGACTGCGCGGGGCCCGACTCCTTCGCGACGACGTCCTTCAGGTTCAGGCGCCCCTGCGCATCGAGCAGCACGCGGCCGTAGAAGTTCGAGAACGTCACGCGCGCGGCGTCGACGTCGGTGCCCTTCTCGTCGTAGTTCGCCTTCAGGTTCGACAGCGCGAGCGAGCGCCAGCCCGCGAACGGGTCGGACGTCGCCTTGTCGAGCATCCGCACGTCGACGAGCGCGACGTCGCCGCGATAGGTGGCGCGCGGCGTGTCCTTCACCTGCGCGAACGTCAGGTTGCCCTTCGCGTTGAGCAGCGCGCTCGCAATCGTCGTGTTCAGCACGCTGCCGAAATACGGCTCGAACGCAGCCGCGTCGAGGCGGTTGCCGTCGATCTTCAGGCCGAGCTTCAGCGGCTGCGCGGTCACGTCGCCCGCGACGTTCAGCGAGCCCTTGCGGTTCAGCGTCGCCTTCAGTTGCACCGGCAGCGGCTTGGTCAGGTCGTCGCTCAACTTCTGCACCGACAGTTCCAGCGGCTTGATCGCCAGCTTCACCGGGCGCGGCGTCGACAGGTCGGTGAAGTTCGCGGACGAATCCTTCACGTTCAGCGCGTCGATCCGGTAGTGCCACGACGGCGCGGCGGCCTCGGCCTTGCGCGCGACCGTGCGCTTCGGCACCGATGCCTGCGCGGGTTCGGCCAGCGCCGCGAGATCGATCTTGCCGTCCTTCAGGCGCTGCACGTCGAGCGCGAGCCCGCTCGCGTCGACGCTCGCGATCTCCGCGGTGCGCGCGGCGACGTCGACCTTCGTGATCTTCGCGCTCGCGTCGGGCAGCACGATCGCGGGCGCCTTGGCGTCGGGCGTCGCGATCTTCAGCGATTTCAGGCTCACCGTGCTGTCGGCGACCTGCGCGGCGAGCGGCGTCTTGCCCCAGTCGGCCTGTGCGTTGACGGTCGCGCCGAGCGTGCCGTCGAGCACGCGCGCGCGCGTCGCCTCGCCGAGGTACGGCTGCAGCGCCGGTAGCGCGAGCGCGGCGACCGTCAGCTTCGTGCCGGCCTGCTTCGCCGCGAGATTGAAGGCGCCTTCGGCCGTCACGTCGCCGCCGCGCGACAGCGACGTCGACAGCGTGTACTTCGCGGGCGTCTTGCCCTGCAGCGAGAAACCGTCGAGCGTCGCGGCGAGCTTCGTCAGCGACAGCGCGGTCGGCGTCGCCGGCACGCGGTCGTCGACGTTGACCGTGCCGCCGTCGATCGCGAAATGACGGATCGTCAGGTCGAGCGGCGGCGGCTCCTTCGCGGCAGCGGCAGCGGCGGTTTCGGCCTTCGCGCCGCTGGCTGCCGCGGTGGCGGTTTCAGCTTTCGCACCGCTGGCTGCCGCGGCGGCGATTCCGGAAGCGGCCGCGGCCCCCGACGCCGCCGGCTTGCCGGCTTCGGCCTTCGGTGCGGCGCCCGGTTGCGCGGCGAGCTTCTCGACGTTCAGCACGCCCTGCTTGTCGCGCGACAGGTCGACCACCGGCTGGTCGATCCGGATCTCGTCGAAGTGCATCGCATTGCGCAGCGGCTCGAGGCTGGCCGCCGCGACGTGCACGCCGCGCGCGGCGAACAGCGGTGCGGACGCGTGGTCCGTCACCTTTGCGTCGTTCAGGTCGACGGTGCCCGATACACGCAGCGCGGGCTTCTCGCCGCTCATCACGAAATTGACCGTGAGGTTGCTGCTCAGCAGGCCGCTCGTCACGGCCACCGGCAGCTTCGCCGGCACGTACGAGATCAGCTTCGGCACGTCGAGACGGTCGAACTTCAGCGCGATCTCCGACTCGCGCGACTGCGCGAACGGCTTGGTCCTGCCGTCGATCGCGATCGGGCTACCGTCGAAACGCATGCGCAGCTTCGGTTCGACGAAGATGTCGGTCTTCGACGCCAGCGTCGCGATATACGGAATGCCGAGCATCCAGTTGTCGACGACGTGCTTTTCGTTCAGCAGGCGATCGTCGAAATCGATCCGGCCGTCGTTCACCTGGATGTTCGACACCGAGAACTGCGTCGGCTTGCTTTCAGGTTTGGACGGCGTCGAGAACTTCTCGATCAGGTCGGTGAAATTGAAGCGCTGCGCGTCGTAGCGGACGATGTGAAAGCGCGGCGAATCGACGCGGATTTCGTTGACGATCGGCGCGCCGCGGAACAGCGACGACCACGACGGCCTCACGACGAGCTTGCCGATGTCGATGAAGTCGCCCTGGCCGCCGCGCTCGCCGAGGCGGATGCCGTCGGCTTCGAGATTCAGCGTGTACGGGTTCAGCGCGATGCGCTGGATCGTGGCCGGCCGGTCGAGCTGCTTGCTCAACTGCTGTTCGGCGACATGGCGGATCAGCGGCGGCGCCGCGAAGAACCCCAGCAGTCCGAATAAAACGAGGAAGATCAGTACGCCGATGCCGATACGCCGGGTCCGGCGCGAGCGTGCAACGCCGCCGAGGGCATGGAGGGTCGAGGATACGGTTTCTTTGTCTGCGCTTGCCATGCTTGAATATCTCGGGAATGGATGCCGGGCCGCACCGGAAAACCGGGCGGCCGCGCACGCTATCCCGAAAGTATAGGCTCAGGAGGTAACGGTACGGAGGTCGGGCGCCGCCGCCGCGACCGCGGGTCGGGCAACGGCGCCGGTCATCCGTTCATTTCCGGACGACGACGGGCGGCATCCACGAGCCGTCGCTCGCCTGCGGCTTCGGCGCGTACAGGCGCAACGCGAGCGCGAAATCGGTGCGCGGCGCCGGCAGCCAGTTGCCCGCATACGCGCCGCCCGGCGACGCCGACACGACGATGTCGATCGAGCCGTCGTGGTTACGGCGCAGCCGGTCGCGATCGCCGAGCGAGCGGCGCGCCGCGCCGAGGTCGGGCAGCGCGCCGTTCGTCGTGTAGGGCGTGAGCGTCCAGAACGCGCGCGCCGGCGGCAGCGCGCCCGGCGCGAAATGCAGCACGTAGCGGTTCGCGCCGTTCAGCGCATGGCCGTCGCTGTCCACGCGGACGACCGCGAGCGTTTCGTCGTCGCGCGTCGCGGCGCCGAACTGCGTGTAGGCCGCGTACGCGCGCAGCGCGTAATCCTGGCCGTACTTGCCGGCCGTGTCGCCGATCCAGCTCCAGCCGTTCGCGTTCAGCAGGTTCGACGGCGGCGTCGCGAGCCGCGCGCGCGCCTCGGTGACACCCGCCGTCGCGGCCGCGAGGCGGTCGCCCGTCCACAGCACCGGGTAGCCGGCCGACACGCCGATGTCGCCGAGCAATTCCTGCGCGTGCGCGTCGTCGGCCGGCGGCGGGTTGTCCTGCAGCGCCTGCGCGAAGCGCGCGAAGAACGCCTTCGGGTCGAGCGCGGCCACCTGCTCGGCCGGCGTGCCGCCGCCCACCGCCTCGGACGGCGCGCTGCCCGCATGGACCGCGACCGACGCGCCGCGCGCGGCGCCCGTGTAAACGGACAGCGGCAACACGCGGATCGCACGCTGCAGCTTCTTCACGTTCGTGAGATCGCGCCCGCCGCTCGTCTGCAGCCGCACTTCGAGCCACGCATTGCCCGACGGCACGTCGACGCGCTGCACGCCCTTCGGCAGCGTGCCCTGCCAGTCCTTCGCGGCAAAGGCAATCGTTTGCGATCGCGCGGCGCTGCGGGCACCGCGTGCCGGCACGCTCGACGACGACCACAGCACGTTCGTCCACATGTCGAGCGCGCGCGCGTCCCAGTAGCGGCCGCGCGTATCGGGCAGCGTGACGATCACGGGTTCGGCGGCGACGTCGAGCCAGCCGGTCGAGTCGAGCGTGTCGACGCCCGGCAGCGGCGGATTGACCGCGCCGACCGGCGGCAGCGCCTGCGCGTGGCGCAGCGTGTTGAGCGGCGCCTGCCCCGGTTGCGCGCCGTCGCCGCCCGTCGCCGCTTCCTTCGCGACGTCCATCAGCACGAGCGGATACGCATAGATATAGGAGTCGGCGACTTCCGCGCGCATCCAGCCGGTTTTCCGCTGGATCGCATCGGGTTGCGATGCGCATCCCGCAAGCAACGCCGCCATGGCCAGCGACGCGCACGCGCGCCGCAGAGAAACTGATTCTCGTTGGTTTTCAATCATCGATTACTGGCCGAATATCGTTCTTTTCAGTCAACGCCTTGTTCGACTCGCGAACGGCGAAAACAAGGCACGTCAGCTTGCCCGCATGACCGTCTCGCTACGGTGGGCGCTGGTATCAGGCCGGTATCATAGCGCCTAAGGGCATCCCCCAATATGCCGAATAGAGGGCGGAACGGTAATCGCACTGTCGACGAATTCGAAACATTTCGCGCGATTCGCCAAAAAAATGGAGGTATCGAAGCGACGCCGACACGTGCTGGAACGATCCCGGGGCAGAGAGGCCCGCGGTTCGGATTGACGGATGGTGCCATTATTGACACCATCCGTTACGGCAAGCGAATGGAAGATCCTCGAGCAAATGAGGCGCGAGCCCGCCAATCCGGTTCAAGCCATGCCACCTCAAGACACCGTGGCAAGGCGATCCACGACTGAATATCCAGAATGATCGCGGGAAAGCGAAGGCGTATCAGGTGCGGCAGGTTCTCGACGCGATCGATCGACTGAAGGAACAGAAATCATGACCCAAGACCACTTTACGTACCGCGTAACGTGGTCCCCGGAGGACGGGGAGCACGTCGGCCTCTGCGCGGAGTTCCCGTCTCTTTCATGGCTCGACGAAACGCCGGAAGGCGCGCTGGCCGGCATTCGCCGGCTCGTCGCCGATGTCGTGCGCGACATGGCCGCGAGCGGAGAGAAGGTGCCCGAGCCGATCGCCGATCGAACCTACAGCGGTGAATTCAAAGTTCGCATCCCTCCGCAGGCGCACCGCGCGCTGGTGATCCAGGCCGCCGAACAAGGCGTCAGCCTGAATCGTCTCGCTAGCGCCAAGCTCTGCGCCTGATCGCGCAATCGAGCGCAAATGCATGACCGCCCGGCTGCCCGTCTGGAAACCGGGCGTTGGCTTTTCCGGGCCGTAACAACCGGTGCGCATCGAAAGCGTCGCCCCCTTGACCTTCCCATCATGGGAATGTTGATACTGGGATCATTCGCGGCACGAACCGCGCTTTTGGGGAATCCGACATGACTGAACCACTTGCCTCCGCAGCGCTGCAAACCATCGAACTGAGCGTCGACGGCATGCATTGCGGCGGCTGCACGGGCCGCGTGCAGCGCGCGCTGGCCGCCGTGCCGGGCGTCGTCGATGCGGCGGTCGATCTCGACGCGCATACGGCGACGGTGACCGCGCAGGAATCGGTCGAACCCGGCCGGCTCGTCGACGCGGTCGGTGAGGCCGGCTACCGCGCGGCCGTGCGTGAAGCGGCGGTCGAAGCCGTCGCGACCGCGCCTGCGGCGCATGGGCTGCGCGACGAAACGCCGCCCGTTTCGGCGGCTGTGCTTCCTGCGGCTGCGGCCACGATCGAACTCGAAATAGACGGGATGACCTGCGCGTCGTGCGTGTCGCGCGTCGAAAAGGCACTGGCGAAGGTGCCGGGTGTCACGCGGGCGTCGGTCAACCTGGCGACCGAACGCGCCACGGTCGATGCCGCGACCGACGTTTCCGCCGCGCGGCTCGTCGAAGCCGTAAAACAGGCCGGCTATGGCGCGACGCCGGTCGCCGGCGCCGCCGCCATCGCCGTCCGGCCGGCAGAATCCGCCGCCTCCACCGATCTCGAACTCGACATCGGCGGCATGACCTGCGCATCCTGCGCCGGCCACGTCGAAAAGGCGCTGGCCGCCGTGCCGGGCGTCGCACGCGCATCGGTCAACCTTGCAACCGAGCGCGCGTCGGTGCACGGCGCCGGCGCACTCGACGCCGCCACGCTGATCGCGGCGGTCACGACGGCCGGCTACCGCGCATCGCTCGCCGCCGCGCCGTCGGCCGATGCAACGCCCGGCGCAGACGCGCAACCGGCCAGCCCCGCGCAAGATCCCGACGCCCGCAAGCGCCGCGAAGCGGTTCGCGAACGCAACCTCGTGATCTGGTCGGCCGTGCTGAGCGCGCCGCTCGTCGCGCCGATGCTCGTCGCGCCGTTCGGCATCGACCTGATGCTGCCCGGCTGGCTCCAGCTCGCGCTCGCGTCGATCGTGCAGTTCGGCTTCGGCGCGCGCTTCTACCGCGCGGCCTGGCATGCGGTGAAGGCGCGCGCCGGCAACATGGACCTGCTCGTCGCGCTCGGCACGTCGGCCGCGTACGGGCTGAGCCTGTGGATGCTGCTGCGCGATCCCGCGCATCCCGGCCACCTGTATTTCGAGGCGTCGGCCGTCATCGTCACGCTCGTGCGCTTCGGCAAATGGCTCGAATCGCGCGCGAAGCGCCAGACCACCGAGGCGATCCGCGCACTGAACGCGCTGCGTCCCGACCGTGCGCGCGTCGTCGAGCACGGTGTCGAACGCGACGTGCCGCTGTCGCAGGTGCGCGTCGGCACGAACGTCAGCATCCGCCCCGGCGAACGCGTGCCGGTCGACGGCCGGATCGTGTCGGGCCGCTCGCATATCGACGAATCGCTGATCACCGGCGAAAGCCTGCCCGTGCCGAAGGACGACGGCGACGCCGTCACGGCCGGCTCGATCAACGGCGAAGGCGCGCTCGTCGTCGAAACCACCGCGATCGGCGCAGAGACGACGCTCGCACGCATCATCCGCCTCGTCGAATCCGCGCAGGCCGAGAAGGCGCCGATCCAGCGGCTCGTCGATCGCGTCAGCGAAGTGTTCGTACCGGCAATCCTCGGTATCGCGCTGCTGACGCTGGTCGGCTGGCTGATCGCCGGCGCCGGGACGGAAACCGCGATCCTCAACGCGGTCGCGGTGCTCGTCATCGCGTGCCCGTGCGCGCTCGGCCTCGCGACGCCCGCCGCGATCATGGCCGGCACGGGCGTCGCGGCCCGGCACGGCGTGCTGATCAAGGACGCGCAGGCGCTCGAGCTCGCGCAGCGCGCCACCGTGATCGCGTTCGACAAGACCGGCACGCTGACCGAAGGCAAGCCGTCCGTGACGGCGTTCGAAGCCGTCGGCATGCCGCGCGACGAAGCGCTCGCGCTCGCGGCGGCGGTGCAGCGCCAGAGCGACCATCCGCTCGCTCGCGCCGTGGTCGCCGCGCACGATGCGGACGTGGCCTCGCACGGTGCTGCAGCGCCGTCGGCCGTCGCAGCCGATGCGCGCGCGGTGGCCGGACGCGGCGTGGAAGCGCGTGTCGGCGGGCAGTTGCTCGCGCTCGGCAGCACGCGCTGGCGCGACGAGCTCGGCCTGGCAGTGCCGCCGGCGCTCGACGCTCGCGCGGCCGAGCTCGAACGCGCGGGCAACACGATCTCGTGGCTGATGCGCACCGATGCGCCGCGCGCGCTGCTCGCGCTGATCGCGTTCGGCGACACCGTGAAGCCGGGCGCCCGCGCCGCGATCGCGGCGCTGTCGGCGCGAGGCGTCGCGAGCGTGCTCGTGACGGGCGACAACCGCGGCAGCGCGGCGGCCGTCGCGGCGGCGCTCGGCATCGGCGAAGTGCATGCGCAGGTGCTGCCCGACGACAAGGCGCGCGTCGTCGCCGAACTGAAGCGCACGCACGGCGGGATCGTCGCGATGGTCGGCGACGGGATCAACGATGCGCCCGCGCTCGCCGCGGCCGATGTCGGCATCGCGATGGCGACCGGCACGGACGTCGCGATGCACACGGCCGGCATCACGCTGATGCGCGGCGATCCGGCGCTCGTCGCCGACGCGATCGACATCTCCAAACGCACGTACCGGAAGATCCAGCAGAACCTCTTCTGGGCGTTCGTCTACAACCTGGTCGGCGTGCCGCTCGCGGCGCTCGGCTTGCTGAACCCCGTGATCGCGGGCGCGGCGATGGCGTTTTCCAGCGTCAGCGTCGTGACCAACGCACTGCTGCTGCGGAGATGGAAAGGGCGGGCGCGCTGAGGCGTGCTGGTGAACTAGCCGAATGGGCGTTTGGCGTTTGGCGTTTGGCGTTTGGCGTTTGGCGTTTGGCGTTTGGCGTTTGGCGTTTGGCGTTTGGCGTTTGGCGAACAGAAAGGATCGGGAGGGCGGTTTGCGTCGGCCGTCAGCGGCGTGTGTGGAATCGGTCGCACGTGACGACGCAGCGCGGGCCAGCGGATTCAGCCCGGGATAACCGGCTTGATCAATGTCGTCGTGATCGGCGCAAAGCCGCACGCACGATACAACGCGCGGGCCGCCGTGTTGTGATTGAACACCGACAGCCCGATCTCGGTGATGCCGTACCGGCGCGCCTCGGCATCGAGCGCATCGAGCGCGCGCGTGGCCCAGCCCTGGCGGCGCCGGGACGGGACGATGTCGAGATCGTAGATGAACAGCGTTCGGTTCGGCCCTTCGGGCACGATCGCGTACCAGAGGTCGCCCACCGCGTCGCCGGTGGCGCCGTCGATGAGCATGACGAGTGTCTGGCCGGATGTCCGCAGGCCGTCCGGCAGCAGCGTGTCGAAACAGGCGCGCGCACGATCGGCCGCGTCTTCGACAGCATTTTGTCCGGATGAAACGAGATCGCGCGCGTAGCCGTCGATGGCTCGCGTGCGGTACGCGTGGAATTCGCCGGCCGTCATCGGCCGCATCTGCAGCATGGCCCGGTCGCCGTGAAGGGAATCAGACTTCCAGTGTAGCGGGACCGTCGCGCCGGCGCGCGATGCGGCGGCGGAAAGCGGGCAGGCAGGTACGGCAGGCGCCGCGCTGAATCAGCGAATCAGCGAATCAGCGAATCAGCGAATCAGCGAATCAGCGAATCAGCGAATCAGCGAATCAGCGAATCAGCGAATCAGCGAATCAGCGACGATACAGGACGATCGGCACGAGATGCGCACGGCGCACGCGCTCGGCTTCGACATGACGTGCAGCGTACGAGTATTCCGCGTCGAGCGGCAGGTGCGGCGATACGAACAGGTCGTCGATCTTTTGCAGCAGGGCAAGGATGAAGCTCATGTGAGACTCCTGACGGTTGTGTCTAGGGTTTTCCCTTAGACGGACTCCATTCTAAGGGTTTTCCCTGAACTCTGCCAGTACACCGCATCAGTTTGCCGCACGCGCGCCGCCACCGATCGCAGGCGCGGAACGGCGATCCTTGCCCCGTCGGGCTTCCAGGATAGGGTCGGAACGATCAGCGCGTGCGGCGGGCACGCTTCGCGACGGCCGCGTCGCGGTTCGCATTGCGCTGAAGCCGGTCGACCTGCGACAGGAGCGCTTCGTGGTGCTCCTCGAGCGTCAACAACGTCGCCTGCTGCGTCGACAGATCGGCCGCCAGGCGATCGATCCGCTGCTGCTTGGCGGCCGCGTCCTGCTTCAGGTGCGCGATCTGCCGCGTTTGCAGCATCAGCGCGACGAGCCCCGCCAGCACGACGACGGCCAGCGCCAGCAACAGGCGGTTGACGCGGCGCATCTCGCGATCGGCCGCGCGCGTCAAACCGTCCATGTCGGCCTGCAACGCGGCGAGCCGGTCGGTCAGCGGACGCAGGTGCGTGTCAGGATCGAAGGCCGGCGCTGCCGGCTGCGTGCGTTCCGACGACGGCTTCGTCACGAAGGACGCGGCCGAAGCGACAGGCTGCGTGACCGGCAACGGCGAGGCGTGGGTCGGGGCAGCGTCACGGATGTTCGCGGGGGTCGCGGGGGTCGCCGGCTCGACCGGTTGCGCCGGCGTCTGCGGCTCGACTGTCGAAGCGGCGTCCGGCGCCGGGTTCGATCCGGTCGCGTCCGGCGCCTTGTCGACGCTCGTCGCAACCGGCGCGGATTGCACCGGCGTCGCGTCGCTTGCGCCGGCAGCCGCCCGGCGTTTGCCGCCCGACGACGAGCGGCGCTCCTTCACTGCGTCACCGGAAGATCGCCCTTCGCGGGATTTGACGGCCGCGACGCTGGCCGCCGCTTCGACAGCAGCTTTCGCGCCTTCGCCATCAGCCGCTTGCCGATCGGCCGTCTTTGCCGCGGCGACATCTGCCGCTTGCAGTCCGGTTGCCGTCACTGTTGCGCCATCGGCCACAGACAAATCGGCCGCCTTCGTTGCAACGCCATCGGCCGCATGCACATCGGCTGCCTTCGCTGCAACGCCATCGGCCGCAGGCACATCGTCGACCTTCATCGCAACGCCATCAGCCGCAGTCACACCGTCCGCTTTCACAGTAGCGCCGCCTTCAGGCGCCGAAACACCGTCAACCGCCACCGCGACTTCCGGCTTCACCGCGCCGTCAGCTTCCGCATGTCCCGCCGCACTCGCAGCCTCCGGCGCGCTGAACCCGTCCAGCGAGGCCTGCCGCCCGGCGGCCGCATCGTCCGCGACACCGGCCGCCGCTTCGGCTTCCGCAGCCGCTTCGTCGCGCGCCGTGACCGGCACCCGCTCGCCCGGCTCGAGCACCGGATCGCCGAACAGGTCGAGCGTCAGTTCGTCCCGCGACGCATCGCCGGTCGGCGCGCTGCCGGGCCGCGACGTCGCCCTCGCGGACGCGCTGCCCGCGGCAGCCGCCGAGCGCAGGCGGGAACGGGCCGACGAACGATTGGAACGGGAACGGGAGCGAGGCGTGGAAACGGATTCGGTCATGGAGATCGGATTGCGGGGCCCGCGAGCGCGGAACCGGAAGTCGAACGGAATCGGTGGCCGGCCATTGTCGCACGCCCCGCAACCGATTCAGCCTATTCGTCGCCCGACAACCCGTTCCCTTCTTCGAAACGCGTGACGCCCCGCATCGCGCGCAGCTTGTCGCAGATCGCCCGGTATTCGAGTTCCGACACCCGCGCGAGCGCGATGCGCACCTCGTCGTGCTCGCCCGTGTCGTCGGCGCGCTGCACGATGAACTGCTTCACGCGCGCGCTGTCGGGGCCGAGCGCCGCGTGCAGCGAATCGAATGTCAGCGCGCCGCTCACCACCGTCAGCGCAAGCTGGCGCCGCTGGCGCACCGTGAAATAGCGCCGCTCCAGCGGCTTGATGCCGGCCAGGATGATCAGGATGATGATCGTCGCCGAAATCGACGCGACATAGAGCCCGCCGCCCACCGCGAGGCCGATCGCGGCGACCGACCACAGGCTCGCGGCCGTCGTCAGCCCGCGCACGATCTCGCCGCGCAGCAGGATCGAGCCCGCGCCGAGGAAGCCGATACCCGACACGACCTGCGCGGCGATCCGCGACGGATCGAGCACGATGTGCTCGCTGCTGCCGAGCACGTCGGCGAAACCGAACGCCGACACGATCATGATCAGCGTCGAGCCAACGCACACGAGCATGTGCGTGCGCAGGCCGGCCGCCCACGACAGGCGCTCGCGCTCGAAGCCGATGACGCTGCCGAGCGCCGCCGCGAGAACGAGCCGCATCACGAGTTCCAGGTTGCTGAGCATCCGATTTATCTCCTTTTTCTGGTGCCGGCCGCGCGGAATGTTTTATCCTTGGCCCCGGCCGCGCCGATCCGGGCCGCGCCGACACGTTTCGAACCAAGCGCTCAACCCCGTCATGTCCGTTTCCGACTCCGCTTCCGCCCAGGCCGCCCAGCTGCGCCACCATTTCGCGCACGTCGTCTTGCCGATCTGGCGGGGTTCCGGGTTCGACCACACGTTGCGGCTGCCGTTCGAGGCCGTCGATCCGGCCACCCACGCGCCGCTGCCCGTCACCCGTTATCGCGCAATGGCCTGCGCGCGGCAACTGTTCGTGTTCGCGCAGGCCGGCGACACAGCACACGCGGCCACGCTGTTCGACGCGCTGTGCAGCCGCTTCCGCGACACGCGCCACGGCGGCTGGATCTACAGCGTCGACGCACAGGGCGCGCCGCTCGATACCACCAAGGATCTCTATACGCATGCGTTCATCGTGTTCGCGTGCGCCGCATGGCATGCGGCGTCGGGCGACGCCGCCGCGCGCGCGGTGGCCGAAGAAACCGCTGCGCTGATCCAGGACCGCTTCCCGCCGCGCCACGGCGACGCGCTGCTCGATGCGGCGCGCCACGCCGATTTCTCGTCATCCGGCAGCGGCGCGCTGCAGAATCCGCTGATGCACCTGACCGAAGCGTGGCTCGCGGCCGCCGACGCCTTCGGCGACGCGGCGTTCGACGATGCGCTCGCACGCACCGCGCAGGCCGTCGAGCGCACGTTCGTCGACGTGACAACCGGCTGCGTGGCCGAGCTGCCGCTCGGGGCGGCCGACAACCGTTTCGAGCCCGGCCATCAATTCGAGTGGTTCTATCTGGTCGATGCGGCCGGCGCACGGCTCGCGCAGACCGGGCTCCCCGACGCGCTGTCGCGCGCGTTCACGTTCGCGGAGCAATACGGCGTCGATGCGCAGACGGGCGGCGTCTGCGCGGCGCTCGACGCGCAAGGCGCGTGCATCGACGGCACGCAGCGGATCTGGGCGCAGACCGAGTACCTGCGCGCGCTCGCGACGCACGGCGGCACGCCGGCGTCCGCGCCGCTCGCGCGGCAGATCGAGCGCTTCGCCGCGCGCTTCCTGCATCCGCGCGGCTGGTTCGAGTGCAAGACGGCGGACGGGCAGGTGTCGCGCGCCGACATGCCGTCGACGACGCCCTACCATCTCGCGACCGCCTACGCGGCGCTGCCGGCCGGTTCGTAACCCGCGTCGGCAAACGACGGCGCCGCGCGTTCGCCGCGCGCATCGCCGAGTTCGAACACCGACACCGCCTGCATCAGGTGCGCGGTCTGGTCGTTCAGCGACGCGGCCGCCGCCGCGACTTGCTCCACCAGCGCCGCGTTCTGCTGCGTTAGCTGATCCATCTGCGTGACGGCCTGGTTCACCTGCTCGATCCCGACGCTCTGCTCGACCGACGCGGCCGTGATCTCGGACATCGTCTGCACGACGCGCGTGATCGATGCCGACACCGTCCGCATCGCATCGCCGGCGCGCTCGACGAGTTCCGCGCCGCCGTTGATCTGCGCGACCGAATCCTCGATCAGCACCTTGATCTCCTTCGCCGATTGCGCGCTGCGCTGCGCGAGCGAGCGCACTTCGCCCGCGACGACCGCGAAGCCGCGCCCCTGTTCGCCGGCCCGCGCGGCCTCGACCGCGGCGTTCAGCGCGAGGATGTTGGTCTGGAATGCGATGCCGTCGATCACCGAGATGATCTCCGCGATCCGCCCCGAACTCTGCGCGATGCCGCGCATCCGGTCGATCACGCTGTCGACCACGCCGCCGCCGTGGCTCGTCGCTTCGAGCGCCGCGTCGGCCAGCGCGCTGGCCGCGCGTGCGCTGTCGGTGTTCTGCCGGACGGTCGCCGTCAATTCCTCCATGCTCGCGGCCGTTTCCTCGAGCGATGCGGCCTGCGTGCCCGTGCGCGCCGACAGGTCGGCGTTGCCCCCCGCGATCTCGCCCGCGCCGAGGTGGATCGCATCGGACGCGTGGCGCACCGTGCGCACGGTGCCCGCGATGCTCGTCTGCATCGCGGCGAGGCCGCGCAGCATCCGGTCGATCTCGAATACGCCGCCCGCCCGCACGGCTTCGTCCAGCCGGCCCTGCGCGATCCGCTCGAAATGGCGGCCCGCTTCATCCAGCGGCGCGACGACCGCGCGCCGCGCGGCTGCGTAGATCGCCGCGCTCGCCGCGAGCATCGCCACCAGCAGCGCGATGCCGACCGACTTGAACCAGAGTATGCCGCCGTCGATCGTGTCGAGCGCCGTGCGGCTCGATGCGCTGCCGTATTCGGCGAAGCGATGCAGTTCGGCGATGTAGGCATCCTGGATGCCTTGCGTCGGCTGGTCGAGGAAGGCCTGGATGTTGTCGGCGTCGAGGAACTGCACGAGTTCGCCAAGCGCGCCGCGCAGCGCGCGATAGCGCTCCGCGAGCGCCGCGACGCGCGTGCGGTTCGTGTCGTCGACCGGCTGCGCGGCCGTCAGCGCGGCGAACGCCTTGTCCGCGTCGGCAAGCGAAGCGCCGGCATGGCGGATGATGTCCTCCGGCTTCGGGCCGCCGCGCACCATCCGCGTGCCGGCGCGCGACAGGTTGATGCGCGCGTCGAGCAGGTGCTCGGTCGCCTGGTTGGCCGCGTTGACCTGCGCGATCGCGACGTTCGACAGATCGTCGACGCCGCTGCGCGTCGACGCGAGCGCCCGGAAGCCGAGCGCTTCGATCGCGAACAGGAAGAGGCAAAACACGGTCAACACGCCGAGCAGACCCGACGCGAGCTTGATTTTTCCGAACATGGGGAGATTCCTGGAGAGCGGACGATGAGGCAATGCCCCGGCATTAGCGGCATTTCTTCGTCGGACTTTAGGAGCGGGTACTCAGGTGCGGCCGGCAAGGTGCGGCCGGCAAGGTGCGGCCAGCAACGCGAGCCAGTGACGCGCTTCGCTCGCGCATTCCCGTCGAATCGCCCGCAAACAAGAACATCTCCTGCATTCGACGCAATAATCGCGTCACATCGCGCCGGCAATTGCAGGAATCGCGGACGAATTTCCTTGCTTATCCTCAGCCCCCTTCCTAGAGTTCAGCGCAAGCGGGCACTCATTTCGAGGGAAGGCGATGACCGACATCACGGACCACGCGCGCGGCGCATTGCGTGCGCAACCGTTCAGCATGCTGCTGGGCACGGAGCTGATGCATATCGGCGACAACGAGGTGTCGCTGTGCCTGCACGTGCGCGACGAGCTGCGGCAGCAGCACGGTTTCGTGCACGGCGGCGTCATCAGCTATCTCGCCGACAACGCGCTGACGTTCGCCGGCGCGCTCGTGCTCGGCCCGCGCGTGATCACGGCCGAATACAAGATCAACTACCTGCGGCCGGCCGTGAACGGCACGCTCGTCGCCCGCGCGAAGCTCGTCTACGCGGGCCGGCACCAGGCAACCTGCCAGTGTCATGTGTTCGTCATCGACGGCGATCACGAGCGGCTCGTCGCGATCGCGCAAGGCACGATCAACCGCGTCGGCGACGGCAAGATGCCGGATACGCCTGAAGAAACGGCCTGATGAAACCGCCTGAACACGGCCCGAGCGGTCGGCATCCGATACCGCGCAACGGCGCGCCTCCGCGCCGCTAACCCGCGTCGTCTGCCGTCAGCGGCAGAAACCGCGGCGCCACGCGCGCCCGCACGTTGCCGTTCTCGTCGGTCCGATAGATCCCGCGCGCCGCGTTGTGCGGATGCCGCGCCGCGTCGGCCACGCTCAATACCGGCGCGAAACACGCGTCGGTGCCCTCCAGCAGCGCGCGCCAGTGCGCGGACGGCTGCTGCGCGAACACGTCGGCGAAACGCGCCTTCAGCGCGGGCCAGCGCGCGCGGTCGTACTGCGACGCCGGATCGACGTCGGTCAGCCCGAGCCGTTCGACCAGCAGCGCATAGAACGGCGGCTCGAGCGCGCCGATCGTCACGCATTCGCCGTCCGCGCAGCGATACACGTCGTAGAACGGCGCGTCATGAAAGAGGCTCGGCTGCGCGCCGTCGAGCTGCCCGTTCGCACGCGCCCACAGCGCGAGCGAACCGAGCATCGACACGATGTCGACGATCGCGCCGTCGACCACGCGCCCCGGCCCGCCGCCGCGCACGTCGAACAGCGCGCAGACGATCCCGAACGCGAGCCCGAGCGCGCCGCCCGCATCGCCGACGACGGTCGGCGGCAGGCCCGGCCTGCCGTCGTTCGGTGCCGATAGCGACAGCAGCCCCGTCAGCGCGACATAGTTCAGGTCGTGCCCGGCCGCGGCCGCGAGCGGGCCGTGCTGGCCCCAGCCGGTCATCCGCCCGTACACGAGCTTCGGGTTGCGGCGTGCGCAATCTTCGGGCCCGAGGCCGAGCCGCTCCATCACGCCGGGCCGCAGCCCCTCGATCAGCGCATCGGCCTGCGCGATCAGTTCGAGCGCGGCGTCGCGGCCGGCCGCCGCCTTCAAATCGAGCTCGACGATCGCCTTGCCTTCGCGCAGCAGGTCGCCGTCGCGGCCCCGCAGCGCGTCCGGCGCGCTCGTGCGGCCGGATGGCCGCGCGATCAGCGTGATCCGCGCGCCCATCCCGGCGAGCATCCAGCCCGCGAGCGGGCCGGGGCCGAGACCTTCGAATTCGACGATGTGGATGCCGGCAAGCGGCGCGTTCAATGGCATTGCGACCTCGCTGAAATGCAACCGGGACAGGGGCAAGGAAACGCATCGATTCTATGCGAATGCGTGCAACGGGCACGGCACGAACGATGGCCGGGCCGATACACGGATCGATGTCCCGGCCGCATCGCCATCGCTCGCCCTCGATCGCCGTCAGGCACCGGCACTCGCCCGATGCCGGCAAGGCCCGGCGCACGGGCCGGCCTCGCGCGGCTAGCCGGCCGCCTCGTCGGCGCGCTCGGCCAGCGCTTCCCGCATCGCCCGCACGATCGCGTCGCGATGCGCGTCGATCCGCTCGACGGGCCCGGCCACGCCCATCGCCAGCGGCAGACCGTTCCAGCCGTCCGCGATCACCATCGAGACCATCGCGGCGCCCTGCGTCACCGTATGCGCCGAATATGAATAGCCGATCCGGCGCGTCTGCTCGACCTTGTCCAGCACGATGTCCTCGTCGATCGTCCTGCCCGACTTCCCGAACCGCCGGATGCTGCGCGCCACGAGCCGGCGGATCGTGCTGTCCGGCTGGATGCTCAGCAGCGCCCAGCCGAGGCTCGACATGCAGATCTCGCGGCGCGTGCCGATCGGCGCATAGAACTGGATCGGAATCCTATGGGAGCCCGCGACCGCGTCGATGTACTGCACGTACAGATCGCTCTGCACCGCGATCACGACCGCCTCGTGCGTGCGGGCCGCCAGTCGCATCGCGACGGCGTGCCAGTGTCGCCGGCTGCCTGCCGCCGAATCGACGAGCGCTTCGCCGAGATTGACGAGCCGCGCGGTGGGCGCATAGGCGTGCGTCGCGTCGTCGTACGCGAGATAGCCGAGCGCCTTCATGCTGGTCAGCAGCGCCGCCGCGCTCGACCCCGGATAGCCGCAGCGCGTGGCGATCTCGCGCACGCTCAGCGGCCGCTGCAATGTGCTGAAGAGTTCCAGCACCTCGAACACGCGCGCCGCGCTCTTGACCACGTTTCCGCTCATCCCGCCTCTCCGCACGCAACCGGGACGGGGCCTTCCACATATGTGGAATGGAATTTCCCGCCGCCAACCGTCGTGACGATACTAGGCTTCGACCCGCGGCGTGAAGTCCCGCGGCACAGAACTCACGGAGACACCATGGCAGCCTTTCTGATCCGCGAACGGCAGGGACCGATCCTGACCGTCACGATGAACCGTCCCGAAACCCGCAACGCCATTTCGGACACCGATGCGATCGACGCGCTGACCGAATGCTGCGACGACGCGAACCGCGACGAATCGATCCGCGTGCTGATCCTGACCGGCGCCGGCGCGGCGTTTTCGTCGGGCGGCAACGTGAAGACGATGCGCGCGTTCATCGAATCGGACCCGCACGATCTCGCGGCGATCCGGACGAGCTATCGCCGCGGCATACAGCGCGTGGCGCACGCGTTCCAGCAGCTCGAAGTGCCGGCCATCGCGGCGGTCAACGGCCCGGCCATCGGCGCCGGCACCGATCTCGCATGCATGTGCGACATCCGCATTGCCGCCGACAGCGCACGCTTCGCCGAGAGCTTCATCACGCTCGGCCTCGTGCCGGGCGACGGCGGCGCGTGGTTCCTGCCGCAGATCGTCGGCGCCGCCGTCGCCGCGGAAATGTCGTTCACGGGCGACGCGCTGGACGCACAGGCGGCGCTGCGCTGCGGGCTCGTGTCGCGCGTCGTTCCCGACGGCGACCTCCTCGCGCACGCGCACGAACTGGCCGGCCGCATCGCCCGCCACTCGGGCACCGCGTTGCGCCTGACCAAGCGGCTGCTGCGCGAAGGCCGGCACGCGAGCCTCGACACGCTGCTCGACCTGTCGGCCTCGTACCAGGCGTTCGCGCACGCCACACCCGAACATCGCGCGGCGGTGAACGCGCTGTTCGCCGCGCGCGGCTGAACCGGCGGCACGTCGAACGCCGTGCGGCCGGCGCGTGCCGGCATGCCGGACCATCGAATCCCACATCGAAGGAAACATCGTCATGACCAGCAACAACGAAGGCGCGCTCGCGGGCGTGCGCGTGGTGGACCTGAGCCGCGTTTATGCGGGGCCGTTCTGCGCGCAGACGCTCGCGGACCACGGCGCGGACGTCATCAAGATCGAACCGCCGCAAGGCGACGAGACGCGCGACTGGGGGCCCGCGATGCCGGGCGGCATCTCCAGCTACTACTGGGGGCTCAACCGCAACAAGCGCAATCTCGCGCTCGACCTGTCGCATCCCGACGGACGCGACGTGCTGTTCCGCCTGCTCGAGACGGCCGACGTGCTGGTCGACAACTTCAAGCAGGGCACGCTCGAACGCTGGGGCATCGGATACGAGGACTGCCTGCGCGAACGCTTCCCGCGCCTCGTGCATTGTTCGATCTCCGGATACGGCACCGACGGCCCGCTCGCGCGGTTTCCGGGCTACGACGCCGTCGCGCAAGGGCTGGCCGGCTTCATGTCGATCAACGGCGAACCGGGCGGCATGCCGCTCAAGGTGCCGTTTCCGGTCGTCGATTTCGCGGCCGGCCTGAGCGCCGTGTCGAGCATCCTGCTCGCGCTGGTCGAACGGACGCGCTCCGGTCTCGGGCAGCACGTCGACATCGACCTGTTCAGCACCGCACTGTCGATGCTGCACCCGGTCAGCACGAGCTGGATGGCAACCGGTGACGTTCCCGTCGCGACCGGCAACGTGTATGGCGCGATCGCACCGTACGGCGTCTATCCGTGCAAGGACAAGCCGGTGGCGACGGGCGCCGGCAACAACCGCACGTTCGCGCGGCTCGTCGAAGCGCTCGGCGTGCCCGAACTTGCGCGCGATCCGCGGTTCGCGACCAACGCGCAGCGCGTCGCGCATCGCGACGCGCTCGATACGCTGCTCGGGCAACTGACCGCCGAACTGAGCGCCGACGACGTCGTCGAACGGCTGCTGCACGCGGGCGTCGCGACGGGGCCGGTCAACACCGTGGCCGATGCATTCGGTCATCCGCAGGCGGCGCGCAACGCGATGTTCGTCAATACCGATGCGTACACCGGCGCGGGCATCCCGGCCAAACTCTCCCGCACACCCGGATCGATACGCCGGCCGCCCCGGCCGTTCGCCGCCGACACCGACGCCGTGCTCGATGCGTTCGGCATCGACGCGGCCCGTCGGGATGCGTTGCGGCAGGCGGGCGTGCTCCACGACACGCGCGCAACCGCGACCGGGAGCACGTCATGACCACGTCGAGCACGTTTTCTTCGCTGACGGGCGACGACGCCCCGTCGATCCTGCGCAACGACGACGACGGCATCGCATGGTTGACGATCCATCGCCCGCACGTCGCCAACGCATTGTCCGCCGAAGCGATCCGGCGCCTGTGCGACGAACTGGTCACGCTCGACGACAACCCGGCGATTCGCGTCATCGTCATCCGCGGTGCCGGCGAACGCGCCTTCAGCGCGGGCATCGATCTCGGCGATCCCGAGATGCGCGGGATGCGGCCGATGCGCGGGCTCGCACGCAACGTGCACGAGCTGATCCTGGAGCTGCGCAAGCCGACCATCGCGGCCATCAACGGCTTCGCCGTCGGCGGCGGCTTTGAAATCGCGCTCGCCTGCGATCTGCGGATCGCCGCCGATCACGCGTATTTCGCGCTGCCCGAAGCGCGGGTCGGCATGGGCGCGAACTTCGCGAGCGTGCTGCTGCCGCGCATGCTGCCGCGCGCCGTCGCGATGGAGCTGCTGTTCACGGGCCGCCGCTTCGACGCGGACGAAGCGCAGCGCGCCGGGTTGCTGAACCGCGTCGTACCCGGCGCCGCGCTCGACGACACGGTGCGCGAACTGGCGCTGACGATCGCCGCGAACGCGCCGCTCACGATCCGCCGCATCAAGGAAACCGCGACACGCAGCCAGGGCTTGCCGGTTGCCGCGGCGCTGCGGCTGGACGTCGGCCCCGACGTCTATGCGAGCGAGGACCGGATCGAAGGCGCCCGCGCGTTTCTCGAGAAGCGCAAGCCGGTATTCAAGGGCCGCTGAGCCCGACGCGGCACAACGGGCGACACGACGCGCGCAACCGCTCCCAGAACGCGGGCGCGCAAAAAAAAAGACATGGAACGGAGACACCTTCATGCAACGGAAAGCATTCCTGGTCGGCGCCTGCGTGCTGTGCGCGTCGCCGGCGCAAGCGTCGTCGGTCACGCTGTACGGGATCGTCGACAGCTACGTCGAATTCGATCGCATCGGCAGCCTGTCGAGCGTGCGGCAGAGCGGCGGCGGATCGGCGACCAGCCGCATCGGGCTGACGGGCGTCGAGGATCTCGGCGGCGGCACGTCGACGAAGTTCGTGCTGGAAAGCGGCTTCTCGCCTGCCGACGGATCGTTCCAGGGCGGCACGCTGTTCTACCGGCAGGCATACGTGTCGCTGCAGAGCACCCGCTACGGCGACCTCCGGCTCGGCCGGCAATACACGCCTGCGTTCTACGTCGTGTACGACGGCGATCCGTTCGGACTCAACGAGCGAATGTCGCCGCTCGCGCTGCTCGCGACGTCGACGGACACGATCACGAGCAACACGACGCCGCCGATTCCGCGCTTCAACCAGGCGGCGTCGTATCTCGGCCCCGACCGGAACGGCCTGCGCGTGATGGCCACGTACGGCTTTCCGACGCCGAACGCGCTGTCCACGCAGGCCGGACGCAACTATGGCGCCGGGCTTCAGTACCGGATCGGCGGGCTCTATCTCGGCGCGGGCTTCCAGGGCGACGTGTCGGCCGGCAACCTGTCGCCCGCTGTCTACCCGTCGACGACCCGCCATTACGTGTTCGCGGCCAACTACGCGTTCGCGCGCGTCAAGCTGTACGCCGCGTTTCTCCATGGCGTCAGCACGGCGCCGAACCTGCCCGCGTTCTCGACCGCGAGCGTCGGCGCATCGATCAACGTCGGCGCGCTCGATCGCGTGCTCGTGTCGGTCGTGCGCCGCGACGTGAAAGGCTCGGCGAACGACGCGACCGCGCTCGGCGTCGGGTACGACCATCCGCTGTCGAAGCGGACTTCGCTCTACGCGCGCTATCTCTACCTGAAGAACGGCGGCAACGCACGCAACACGGTCGTCGCCGGCCTGCAGCCGCAACCGGGCGGCACCGAGCAGGTGTTCGCGCTCGGCATCGTTCACCGCTTCTGACGGAGTGCCCATGACCCCGACCCTTTCCACCCACCCGACCGCCGTCGAAGATGGCGCGACGCGGGCGCTCTACCGCCGGATCTCGCGCCGGCTGCTGCCGTTCCTGATCCTCTGCTACACGCTGTCGTTCATCGACCGGATCAACATCGGCTTCGCGCACGCGCAGATGGCCGCCGAACTGCACTTCTCCGACGCCGTCTATGGGCTCGGCGCGGGCATCTTCTTCATCGGCTACATGGCATTCGAGATTCCGAGCAACGCGTTGCTCGTGCGGATCGGCGCGCGCAGGACGATCGCACGAATCATGGTGCTGTGGGGGCTCGGCTCGGCCGCGACGATGTTCGTCACGACGCCCGCGCAGTTCTATGCGTGCCGGTTCCTGCTGGGCGTGTTCGAGGCCGGCTTCTTCCCCGGCATCCTGTTCTATCTCGGCGCGTGGTATCCGCCGAAGCAGCGCGCGAAGGCGTTCGCGCTCTTCATGACGGCGCTGTACCTCGCGGGGCTCATCGCCGGGCCCGTGTCGGGCGCGATCCTCACGTTCTTCGACGGCGCAGCCGGCCTGAGCGGCTGGCAATGGCTGTTCCTCGTGGAAGGGCTGCCGAGCAGCGCGATCGGCATCGTCGCGCTGCGGTTTCTCGACGACCGGCCGGACGACGCACGCTGGCTGTCGGATGCCGACAAGGCCGCACTGCGCGCCGCACACGCGCATGCCGAAGCCGGCACGCCGGATGCGGACGCGGCGCGGCCGCTGCTCGCGCACCGCGATTTCTGGCTGCTGTGCGCGGCCAATTTTGCGATCGCGGCCGCCGGCTACGCGCTCGTGTTCTGGATGCCCGTGATCCTGCATCGCGGCGGCCTGCATGGCGCGATGCAGATCGGGCTGCTGTCCGCGCTGCCCTATCTGTGCGGCATCGTCGGCATGCTCGGAATGGGCTGGCGCACCGAGCGCCGGCGCGAATGGCGCGGGCACGGCGCGGTCGCGATGCTCGCCTGCGCGGCGGCACTCGCCGGGCTGGCGAGCGTCGACGGCACGCCGCACCTGATGATCGCGCTCTGCATCGCGGTCGCCGCGCACGCCGCGGCGCTGCCCGCGTTCTGGGTGCTGCCGGGGCTCGCGCTGCCCAAGCGCTCGATGGCGGTCGCGATCGCGGCGATCACGATGTCCGGCGCGATCGGCGGGTTCGCGAGCCCGTTCCTGATGGGCGTGCTCAACACGGTCACCGGGTCGATGCGCGGCGGACTCTATTTCAACGCGGCGCTGCTCGCGGCCGGCTGCGTGGCGCTGCTCGGCACGCTGCGCGCGCGGGCGGCGCCGCTTCCAGCCGCGCGCTGACCGCGCCGGTTTCCTTCACTCACTCATTGATCCGCACATGAATTTCGAACTCGAACTCGAACACCGGATGATCAAGGACCTCGTCGCGCGCTTCGTGAACGACGAGCTGATTCCGCTCGAAACGGCCGTGATGGCGCGCGAGGCGGACGGCCAGCGCTTCGTGCTGCTCGCCGACGAGCGCGCGCGGCTCGACGAACGCTCGCGGCAGCTCGGCCTGTGGGGGCTCGATGCACCGCTCGACGCCGGCGGCTCGGACCTGTCGGCAGTCGCGATGGTCGGCGTGAACGAAGCGATCGGCACGACCGTGACGCCGTACGTGCTGCCGCCCGATTCACCGAACCTGAGGATGCTGTGCGACTCCGCCGACGACGCGCAGCGCGCCCGCTATCTCGACCCTTATGCGCGCGGCGTCACACGCTCCGCGATGGCCATCTCCGAACCAGGTGCCGGCTCGGACCCGAGCACGCTGTCGACGACTGCCGAGCGCGACGGCGACGGCTGGGTGCTGAACGGGCGCAAGATCTGGATCAGCCACGCGAGCGAAGCCGACTGGACGATCGTGATGGCGCTGACGGACCGCAGCAAGGGCAAGCGCGGCGGCATCTCGGCCTTCATCGTCGAGCGCGATACGCCGGGCTTCATCATCGAGCGCCGGATTCCGATGATCGGCGGGCTGTCCACCTACGAGATCGTGCTGGAAAACTGCCGCCTTCCCGCCACGCAACTGCTCGGCCGCGAAGGCGAAGGCTTCGTGCCGATGCAGGGGCGGCTGTCGAACCGGCGGCTGGAGATGGCGGCCTGGTGCATCGGCCGCGCCGAGCGCGCGGTCGCGCTGCTGTGCGAATACGCGAAGCAGCGCACGACGTTCGGCGTGCTGCTCGCGGAGCGCCAGGCCGTCCAGTGGTGGGTGGCCGATGCGCTGACCCGCATCCACGCGTGCCGCCTGATGACCTATGAAGCGGCTGCACGGGTGGATGCCGGGCAGGATGCGCGCACGCAGATCTCGATGGTCAAGGTGTTCGCGACCGAAATGGCGTGGACCGTCATCGATCACGCGATGCAGACGCTCGGCGCGATGGGCATGACGAAGGAACTGCCGTTGCAGCAGATGGCGAGCGAAGCGCGGCTGATGCGCATCTTCGAGGGCCCGAGCGAGGTGCACCGCTGGGTCGTTGCACGCAGCGTGCTGTAGGCATCCGCGCCGCGCGGGCCGCGCACGACGCATCACGACGACGATGTCGCGCCGGTCGGCGCCGCCGCGGGAACTTGCGCGTCGGCGGCAATGTCAGCCCACTGTCGTGCCGCACATCACATGCATCCGGCGGCACCGCCCGTCTGCTGCGGCCTGCCGGAAGGACATGATCGCGGCGGCATGCCGGCCCCCGAGCCCCGCTGCGGCGACGCCGGTTCGTCCGTTATCGCCGCCACCCAATCACGGAGCAACCGCTTGGACACCCTGCATCTCGTCGATCCCGAAATCCGCCCGCTGCTCGACGTGTGGCCGACCGTCACGCTCAGCGCCGACAACCTCGCGCAGGCGCGCGAACGCGTGTTGCCGCTGCCGCCGCCGGACCCGGCCGGCAGCACGCTCGAGCGCCGCACCGTCCCGGGCCCCGCGGGCGCGCCGGACGTCCCGCTCCACATCTACACGCCAGACGACGCCGCGCGACCGCTCCCGGCGATCGTCCACATGCACGGCGGCGGCTACGTGCGCGGCGCGGCGAAGGACCTGGAGGCCATTCATCGCCAGGCAGTCAGACAGCTCGGCTGCGTGCTGATCTCGATCGACTACCGTCTCGCGCCGGAAACGGTGTTCCCCGGCGCGATCGAGGATTGCTACGCGGGCCTCGCATGGACCTTCCGCCATGCCGAAACGCTCGGCATCGACCCGGCACGCATCGGCGTCATGGGAGAAAGCGCGGGCGGCGGGCTCGCCGCCGCGCTGGCGCTGCTGGCGCGCGACCGCGGCGAATACCGGCTCGCGTTCCAGCACCTGATCTATCCGATGCTCGACGACCGCACCTGTACGCGTACGCCGCATCCGCATGCCGGCGAGTTCGTCTGGCACGCGGCCAACAACCGGTTCGGCTGGACGTCGCTGCTCGGCCACGCGCCGGGCCTCGACGGCGTGTCGCCATATGCCGCCGCTGCGCGCGCGGAAAAGCTCGACGGCCTGCCGCCGACGTTCCTGTCGATCGGCTCGCTCGACCTGTTCCTCGAAGAAAACCTCGACTATGCGCGGCGGCTGCTCCGCGCCGGCGTGCCGACCGAACTGCACGTGCTCCCCGGCGGTGTGCACGGTTTCGACATCGTGCCCGACGCGCGACTCTCCGAAACAGCACGCCGCCTCAGCCACGACGCGCTGCGCCGCTTCCTGCACGGCTAGCCCAAACGACGCGGGCGGCCGAAGCCGCCCGCATTTCCACCGATACAACCGGCAACGATCAGAACGCGTCGCCCGGCACCCGCACCCAGCCTTCCATCAGCACGCGCGCGCTGCGGCTCATGATCGCCTTCGTGACGGTCCACTCGCCATTCTCCTGCTGCTGCGCTTCCGCGCCGACGCGCAGCGTGCCCGAAGGATGCCCGAAGCGCACCGCGTTGCGTTCGCCGCCGCCCGCCGCCAGATTGACGAGCGTGCCGGGGATCGCCGCGGCCGTGCCGATCGCGACCGCCGCCGTGCCCATCATCGCGTGATGCAGCTTGCCCATCGACATCGCGCGCACCAGCAAGTCGACGTCGCCCGCGTTCACGCGCTTGCCGCTCGATGCGACGTAGTCGGCGGGCTTCGCGACGAACGCGATCTTCGGCGTGTGCTGCCGCGTCGCGATTTCGTCGAGCGTATCGATCAGGCCCATGCGCAGCGCGCCGTGCGCGCGGATCGTCTCGAACTTCTCGAGCGCCTTCGCGTCGCCGTTGATCGCGTCCTGCAGCTCGGTGCCCGTATAGCCGATCGCCTCCGCCTCGACGAAGATCGTCGGGATCCCCGCATTGATCATCGTCGCCTTCAGCGTGCCGACGCCCGGCACCGCGAGATCGTCGACGAGGTTGCCGGTCGGGAACATCGACCCGCCCGCACCCTCTTCCTCGGCGGCCGGATCCATGAATTCGAGCTGCACTTCGGCGGCCGGGAACGTGACGCCGTCCAGCTCGAAGTCGCCCGTCTCCTGCACCGCGCCGTTCGTGACCGGCACGTGCGCGACGATCGTCTTGCCGATGTTCGCCTGCCAGATCCGCACGGTCGCGATGCCGTCGCGCGGCACGCGCGCGGGATCGACGAGCCCGCCGCTGATCGCGAACGGGCCGACCGCCGCCGACAGGTTGCCGCAGTTGCCGGTCCAGTCGACGAACGCCTTGTCGATCGCGACCTGCCCGAACAGGTAGTCGACGTCGTGGCCGGGGCGCGTGCTCTTCGACACGATCACCGTCTTGCTGGTGGACGACGTCGCGCCGCCCATCCCGTCGATCTGCTTGCCGTACGGATCGGGGCTGCCGATCACGCGCAGCAGCAGCGCGTCGCGCGCGGCGCCCGGCGCCTGCGCCGCATCGGGCAGGTCCTGCAGCCGGAAGAACACGCCCTTGCTGGTGCCGCCGCGGATATAGGTCGCGGGAATCCTGATTTGAGGAATGTGAGCCATGTCCGTTTTATCCCAGGTCGGCCGGAACCGGCGCGTCGGCGCCGCTTCCCGCCCGATGCTTCGCACGCCGAAGCCATGCGCAGCAAACCGAATCGGGCCGGCCGCGCGACCGGCGCCCCTGCGCCGCCGCGACAACCGGCCCCTTCGTTCCGCGCGCCGCCACGGCGCGCGAAACCGCCTTTACCGCCCTCCCGTCACGCCGCCTGCGACGATTCGAGGAAGTCCTGCGCGAAGCGCTGCAGCACGCCGCCGGCTTCGTAGATCGACACTTCCTCGGCCGTATCGAGCCGGCACGTCATCGGCACCCCGACATGCTCGCCGTTCTTGCGGTGAATCACCAGCGTCAGGTCGGCGCGCGGCTTGCGCTCGCCGATCACGTCGAAGGTCTCGGTGCCGTCGATGCCGAGCGTCGTCCGGTTCGTGCCGGGCTTGAACTCGAGCGGCAGCACGCCCATCCCGATCAGGTTGGTGCGGTGGATCCGCTCGAAGCCTTCGGCGGCAATCGCCTCGACGCCCGCGAGCCGCACGCCCTTCGCGGCCCAGTCGCGCGACGAGCCCTGGCCGTAGTCGGCACCGGCGACGACGATCAGCGGCTGCTTGCGATTCATGTACGTCTCGATCGCTTCCCACATCCGCATGACCTTGCCTTCCGGCTCGACGCGCGCGAGCGAGCCCTTCTTCACCGCGCCGTCGACCACCGCCATCTCGTTGATCAGCGTCGGGTTCGCGAAGGTCGCGCGCTGTGCGGTCAGGTGGTCTCCCCGGTGCGTCGCGTACGAGTTGAAGTCTTCTTCGGGCAAGCCCATCTTCGCGAGGTATTCGCCGGCCGCGCTGTTCGCGAGGATCGCGTTCGACGGCGACAGGTGGTCGGTCGTGATGTTGTCGCCGAGCACCGCGAGCGGGCGCATGCCCTGCAGCGTGCGTTCGCCGGCCAGCGCGCCTTCCCAGTACGGCGGACGGCGGATGTACGTGCTCTGCGGCCGCCAGTCGTACAGCGGCGCCGCGCGCTCGCCCGCATCGGCGCTGCGCGCGAACATCGGCTCGTAGACCTTGCGGAACTGCTCGGGCTTCACGCTCGACGCGACGATCGCATCGATCTCCTCGTCGGTCGGCCAGATGTCCTTCAGCGTGACGGGCTTGCCGTCCTGGTCGTGGCCGAGCACGTCCTTCTCGATGTCGAAGCGGATCGTGCCGGCGATCGCATACGCGACGACGAGCGGCGGCGACGCGAGGAACGCCTGCTTCGCATACGGATGGATGCGGCCGTCGAAGTTGCGGTTGCCGGACAGCACGGCCGTCGCGTACAGGTCGCGATCGACGATCTCCTGCTGGATCTTCGGGTCGAGCGCGCCCGACATCCCGTTGCAGGTCGTGCACGCGAACGCGACGATGCCGAAGCCGAGCTTCTCGAGTTCCGGCAGCAGGTTCGCTTCTTCCAGATACAGCTCGACCGCCTTCGAGCCCGGCGCGAGCGAGCTCTTCACCCACGGCTTGCGCACGAGGCCGCGCGCGTTCGCGTTGCGTGCGAGCAGCGCCGCGGCAATCACGTTGCGCGGGTTGCTGGTGTTCGTGCAGCTCGTGATCGCGGCGATGATCACCGCGCCGTCGGGCATCTCGCCCGCCTTCTCTTCCCACTGGCCGGCGATCCCGCGCGCGGCGAGGTCCGACGTCGGCAGCCGCTTGTGCGGGTTCGACGGGCCGGCCATGTTGCGCACGACGCTCGACAGGTCGAACGTCAGCGTGCGCTCGTATTGCGCGTTGTCCAGCGTATCGGCCCACAGGCCCGCCGCCTTCGCATAGGTCTCGACGAGTTTCACCTGCTCGTCGCTGCGGCCGGTGAGGCGCAGGTAGTCGGTCGTCTGGCCGTCGATGAAGAACATCGCGGCCGTCGCGCCGTATTCGGGCGCCATGTTCGAGATCGTCGCGCGATCGCCGAGCGTGAGGCTCGCGGCTCCCGCACCGCGGAATTCCAGGTACGCGCCGACCACCTTTTCCTTGCGCAGGAACTCGGTCAGCGCAAGCACGATGTCGGTCGCGGTGATGCCGGGCTGGCGCTTGCCGGTCAGCTCGACGCCGACGATGTCGGGCAGGCGCATCCACGACGCGCGGCCGAGCATCACGTTCTCGGCTTCGAGCCCGCCGACGCCGATCGCGATCACGCCGAGCGCGTCGACGTGCGGCGTGTGGCTGTCGGTGCCGACGCAGGTGTCCGGATACGCGACGCCATCCTGCGCCTGGATCACCGGCGACATCTTCTCGAGGTTGATCTGGTGCATGATGCCGTTGCCCGGCGGGATCACGTCGACGTTCTCGAACGCCTTCTTCGTCCACTCGATGAAGTGGAAGCGATCCTCGTTGCGGCGATCCTCGATCGCGCGGTTCTTCGCGAATGCGTCCGGATCGAAGCCGCCGCATTCGACGGCGAGCGAGTGGTCGACGATCAGTTGCACGGGCACGACCGGGTTCACCTTCGCCGGGTCGCCGCCGCCGTCCGCGATCGCGTCGCGCAGGCCGGCGAGATCGACGAGCGCCGTCTGCCCGAGGATATCGTGGCACACGACGCGCGCCGGGAACCACGGGAAGTCGCGCTCGCGCTTGCGCTCGATGATCTGCTTCAGCGAATCGGCGAGGATTGCCGGATCGCAGCGGCGCACGAGGTTTTCGGCGAGCACGCGCGACGTGTACGGCAGCGTGTCGTAAGCGCCGGGCGCGATCGCTTCGACCGCGGCGCGCGCGTCGAAATAGTCCAGCGACGTGCCGGGCAGGGGTTTGCGGTTGGCGGTATTCATGATGTGGGGGAAAGCTGGGAATTCATGAGCGGGGGAAGCCGACCGGCCTCCCCTCGGGCGCCCGATCAGCGCTTCTCGATCGGCACGAACTGCAGGTCTTCCGGGCCCGTGTAGTTCGCGCTCGGGCGGATGATCTTGTTGTCGATGCGCTGCTCGATGATGTGCGCGCTCCAGCCGGACGTGCGCGAGATCACGAACAGCGGCGTGAACATCGCGGTCGGCACGCCCATCATGTGATACGACACCGCGCTGAACCAGTCGAGGTTCGGGAACATCTTCTTCGCTTCCCACATCACCGATTCGAGGCGCTCGGCGATGTTGTACAGCTTCGTGTCGCCCGCTTCCTTCGACAGCTTGTGCGCGACGCCCTTGATCACCTTGTTGCGCGGATCGGAGATCGTGTAGACCGGGTGGCCGAAGCCGATCACGACTTCCTTGTTCTCGACGCGGCGGCGGATGTCCGCTTCG
The DNA here is from genome assembly GCF_949752865.1 of Burkholderia sp. IT-111MI5. Classification (NCBI taxonomy): domain Bacteria; kingdom Pseudomonadati; phylum Pseudomonadota; class Betaproteobacteria; order Burkholderiales; family Burkholderiaceae; genus Burkholderia; species Burkholderia sp. IT-111MI5. The sequence continues at coordinate 203,602 of NZ_CATKIF010000022.1, forward strand.
GCGTCGTCCGGCGAGCTGTAGCGGCTCTGGATTTCATAGGCGACTTCGTTTGCGCCGCCGTGCTTCGGCCCGCGCAGCGCGCCGATCGCGCCGGTGATCGCCGAGTAGATGTCCGAGCCCGTGCCCGCGATCACGCGGCCGGTGAACGTCGACGCGTTGAATTCGTGCTCCGCGTACAGGATCAGCGACGTGTGCATCGCCTCGACCCACGACTTCGACGGCGTCTTGCCGTGCAGCAGGTGCAGGAAGTGGCCGCCGATCGAATCGTCGTCGGTTTCCGTCTCGATGCGCTTGCCGTTGTGCGAGAAGTGATACCAGTACAGCAGCATCGAGCCGAGCGACGCCATCAGGCGGTCGGCGATGTCGCGCGCGCCCGGCAGGTTGTGATCGTCCTTCTCCGGCAGCACGGTGCCGAGCACCGACACGCCCGTGCGCATCACGTCCATCGGGTGCGCGGACGCCGGGATCTGCTCGAGCGCCGCCTTCAGCGCGCTCGGCAGGCCGCGCAGTGCGCGCAGCTTGGTCTTGTACGCAGCCAGTTCGGTCAGGTTAGGCAGCGTGCCGTGCACGAGCAGGTGCGCGATTTCCTCGAATTCGCACGACTCGGCCACATCGAGAATGTCGTAGCCGCGGTAGTGCAGGTCGTTGCCGGTCTTGCCGACCGTGCACAGCGCCGTGTTGCCGGCCGTCACGCCCGACAGCGCCACCGACTTCTTCGGCTTGAATGCGCCTGCGGCGGCCGGTGCTGCTGCGTCTTTCGTCTCGCTCATGTTTCCGTTCTCCAATATGTATCGTGTCGACCGGACTTGGCGCTTTAGCGCTTAGTCCGGTCCCATGCAAAGCTGTCGACCGGACTTGGCGCTTTAGCGCCTAGTGCGGTCCCATGCAAAGCTGTCGACCGGACTCGGCGCTTCAGCGCCTGGTGCGGTCCCATGCAAAGCTTCCCGGGAACCATGCCCCGGCGCGCGGGCCGCGTTACTTCTTGCCCTGCGCGAACAGTTCGTCGAGCTTGCGCTCGTATTCGTGATAGCCGAGGAAGTCGTACAGCTCGGCGCGCGTCTGCATCGTCGGCACGGCCGCCTTCTGCGTGCCGTCGCGGCGCAGCGTCTCGTAGAAGTTCAGCGCGGCCTTGTTCATCGCGCGATACGCGCCGCAGCAGTACAGCGCGATGTCGACGTTCGCCTCGCGAAGTTCGTCGAGCGTGAACAGCGGCGTCGAGCCGAACTCGGTCAGGTTCGCGAGGATCGGCACCTTCACGGCCGCCTTGAAGCGGCGGTAGTCGTCGAGCGTCTTCATCGCTTCCGGAAAGATCATGTCGGCGCCGGCTTCGACGTACGCGACCGCGCGCTCGATCGCCGAATCGATCCCTTCGGCAGCGGCCGCATCGGTACGCGCCATGATCACGAACTGGTCATCGGTGCGCGCGTCGACCGCGGCCTTGATGCGATCGACCATTTCGTCGGCCGGCACGACTTCCTTGCCCGGACGATGGCCGCAGCGCTTCTGGCCGACCTGGTCTTCCATGTGCACGGCAGCAACGCCGGCCTTGATGAACGAGCGGACCGTGCGCGCGATGTTGAATGCGCCGCCCCAGCCCGTATCGATGTCGACGAGCAGCGGCAGGTCGGTTGCGTTGGTGATCCGGTTCGCGTCGATCAGCACGTCTTCCATCGTGCTGATGCCGAGGTCGGGGATCCCGAGCGAGTTCGCGGCAACGCCGCCGCCCGACAGGTACACGGCCTTGAAGCCGACGGCCTGCGCCATCTTGGCCGCGTACGCGGTGATCGCGCCGACCACCTGCAGCGGCTGCTCGGCCGCGACTGCCGCGCGGAATTTCGCGCCGGCGCTCTGAAGATGCGTGTTGCTCATGAACGGCCTCCTGAAGGAATGCCCGATAACAGCAAGGACCGGGCCAGCTCGCGAAACGTCGCTAACCCACTGATTCTTAAGCAACCGGCGCGGGCGATGCAGCGCCCGGCGATTTCAATTCGGCAATTTCATGTTTCAAAAATGAAATCCCGCGCGCATAATCGACCGTCATGGACCTCTCCTCGACCAAGCCCGTCGACCCGGCCGAGCGCGCGGCGCGCCCGCGCATCTGGGCGATGGGCATCAGCCGCCTGCGCGACTTCTTTCGCGAGATCGCCGGCGAATTCGACGAACGCGCCGACGTGCGCATCGTGACGCGCGCGTATGAGGATGCGCTCAGCGCGATCGCCGAGGCCGGCGCCGCGCGGCCCGACGTGATCGTCGCGGCCGGCTCGAACGGCGCCTTCCTGAAGACGCGTGCGCAGGTGCCGGTCGTGGTCGTGTCGCCGACCGGCTTCGACGTGATGCAGGCGCTCGCGCGCGCCCGGCGCGACGCGTCGCGGATCGCGCTCGTCAGCGCCGGGGAAACGCCGCCCGAAGTGCGCCGCTTCGTCGCCGCGTACGGCCTCGACGTGCAGTTTGCGTCATATCAGTCCGCGCAGGAAGCGGAAGCCTGCGTGCACGACCTGCGCGACCGCGGCATCGAGACGATCGTCGGCCCCGGCCTCGTCACCGACCTCGCGGCCAGTGCCGGCATGGGCGCGGTGTTCCTGTATTCGCATGCGTCGGTGCGCAAGGCCGTCGATACGGCGCTCGAAGTCGCGTATGCGACGCACGCCGAGGCATTCCGCCGCCAGCGGCTCGACAACCTGCTGCAGCACCTGCGCGACGGCGTGGTCGCGCTCGACGCGCGCGGCCGCGTCGAGGCGATCAACGAGCGGCTCGCGTCGGCGCTCGGGGTCGAACCCGCGGCGGCCGTCGGCCGCGCGCTCGTCGACCTGAGGCCCGAGCTGCGCACGCTGCGCGGCGAGGACGGCGACGCGCTCGCGACCGTGCGCGGCGTGCGCTACGTCGTGCATCGCGGGCCGCTCGTCGATCGCGGCGTCACGTCGGGCAGCGTGCTGACGTTCCAGGAATCGCGCGCGGTCGAACGGCTCGATCGCGCGCTGCGTTCGCAGCCGACCACGCAGCAGTTCGCGGCGCGCTATGCGCTCGACGACGTGATCGGCGCATCGGCGCCGATGGCACGCGTGCGCGACCTCGTGCGCCGCTACGCGAAATCCGACGCGACCGTGCTCGTACTCGGCGAAAGCGGCACCGGCAAGGAAATGATCGCGCAAAGCCTGCACGCGCTGTCCGCGCGGCGCAGCTACCCGTTCGTCGCGGTCAATTGCGGCGCGTTTCCGGAAGCGCTGCTCGAGAGCGAGCTGTTCGGCTATGAGGAAGGCGCGTTCACCGGCGCGCGGCGCGGCGGCAAGACCGGCCTGTTCGAGGCCGCGCACCGCGGCACGCTGTTTCTCGACGAGATCGGCGAAATGCCGCCGTCGCTGCAGAGCCGGCTGCTGCGCGTGCTGCAGGAGCGCGAGGTGATCCGCCTCGGCTCGACCGAGCCGATCCGCATCGACGTGCGCGTGATCGCCGCGACGCATCGTCCGCTGCTCGCGGCCGTCGAGGCCGGCACGTTCCGCGCGGATCTCTATTACCGGCTCAACATCCTGAACGTCGGCCTGCCGCCGCTGCGCGAGCGCGCGGCCGACATTCCCGCGCTCGCGGCGACGCTGCTCGTGCAGGCCGCGCGGCGCGAGCCGCGCCTCGCCGAACGCCTGCGCGACGCCGGCGATGCCGCGCGCGTGCTCGGCGCGACGCAGGCAACGCTGGCGCGCTACCGGTGGCCCGGCAACGTGCGCGAACTGCAGAACGTGATCGAGCGGATCGCGGTGGAACTCGCCGAGGAAGCCGATGAAAACGATCCGGCCGCCGCGTGCGCCGCGCTCGATCCCGACGCGCTGCAGGCGATCGCGCCCGAGCTGTTCGCGGCGCCGCCCGACGCCATCGACACCGACGATGCGCAGACGCTGCACGCGCGCCGCCGCCGCGCGGAAGCCGACGAGATCCGCGCGGTGCTCGACGCGTGCGGCGGCGACCGCGACCGCGCATGCGCGATGCTCGGCATCAGCAAGACGACGCTGTGGCGGAAGTTGTCGGCGAAATAAAAAGGTTCGGGTTCGGCGCGCTCGCAGGCGCGTGCCAGAACGGGCTCGTCAGTCGGCCTTGTGGTAGTGGCGATACGCCTTCGCGCGATTGCCGCACGACGACATCGAGCACCAGCGGCGGCTGCCGTTCTTGCTGTCGTCGATGAACAGCCACTGGCACGCGTCGTTCGCGCATCGCTTGACCTTCGCAAGCCGCGCGCCGCCGAGCAGGTCGATCGCCGACCACAGCACCGGGCTCAGCAGCCCCGCGAGCGTTGCTCCAGCATCCCCGATCCGCCACGCATAACCGCCGTCGACACGCGTCAGCGCGACGCGCGGCGACGCTTCAGCCAGGAAGCCGCCGAGCAGCGCAAGATCGTCGGCCTGCGGCTCGTGCCGCTCGGCCTGTGCATGAAAGAGCCGGTACAACGCCTCGCGCAACGCGAGCGCACGCGCGAGCATCGCCGGCTCGCCTTCCTCCACGCCGCGCACACAGCACCGGTCGGCCAGGCCGGCCGGCACGCCGGCCTGCTCGCGGCACCACGACAGCAGGTCGTCCATCGTTCCGAAGGTTTCCGTCGGCGCCTCGCTGCCACGCCAGTACAGCGTGTTCGCGAAATCGATGCTCAGGGTTTCGGGCGGCGCCGGAATCAGGCAGTCCATCGTGACGGAAGGTTGCGTATCGCTCATGGCGCCATCGTATCTAACCACCATGCCGGTTGACAAGCGTCCGGACGCTTTCTAACATAACCAGCATGGTGGTTACGAAAAGGTTTGCTGCACTGACACCCCCCCTTCAGTTCGAGGAGCCACAGATGATCGATCGCCTTTCCTGCGGAGTTATCCACAACGACCGCAGCCGCGCGTTCTCCGACAGCACGCTCGGCGCGCTCCGCTACAAGCGGCTGGCATGGTGCTTGTAAGCGGGTTTGCTGCACTGACGTCCCTTCAGTTCAAGGAGCCACAGATGATCGATCACCTTTCCTTCGGCGTTGCCCACATCGGCCGCAGCCGCGCGTTCTACGACAGCACGCTCGGCGCGCTCGGCTACAAGCGGCTGTACAGCGACGACGGATCCATCGGGTACGGCACGACCGAACCGGAGCTGTGGCTGCAGCACGCTGCCCGCCCCGTCGCCGCCGATCCCGAATCGGGGCTGCACCTGTCGTTCAAGGCCGCTTCGCCCGTCGAGGTCGACGCGTTCTACCGCGCCGCGCTCGAGCACGGCGGCCAGGACAACGGCGGGCCCGGCAAGCGCGAACACTACGGCCCCGGCTACTACGCGGCGTTCGTCGTCGATCCCGACGGGTATCGGCTGGAAGCGCATTGCGAACTCGACAACGTCGTGTGACCCGCCCGCGTACACCGCGTACAAACGGCAAGGGCCCGATTCCGCATTGCGCGGAATCGGGCCCTGGGCTTTGACGCGCCAACGTCGGCGTCCGGTTTCCGGCGACCGCCTGCAGCGGTCGCTCGACGGGATCTCGGCTCGCGCGGTTACTGCGCGCCGCGCGTGTGCTGCAACTGCTCGCCGAGCCCTTCGATCCCCAGGCGCACCATCTGGCCGGCCTTCAGGAAGATCGGCGACGGCTTGATGCCCATGCCGACGCCCGGCGGCGTGCCGGTCGTGATCACGTCGCCCGGCTGCAGCGTCATGCAGCGCGACAGATAGGCAATCAACTGCGCGACGGTGAACACCATCGTGCGCGTGTTGCCGTTCTGATAACGGTGGCCGTCGACTTCGAGCCACAGGTCGAGACGCTGCGGATCGGGCACCTCGTCGCGCGTCACGAGCCACGGACCGATCGGGCCGAACGTGTCGAAGCCCTTGCCCTTGTCCCACTGGCCGCCGCGCTCGATCTGCCACTCGCGCTCGGACACGTCGTTGACGACGCAGTAGCCCGCGACGTAATCGAGCGCACTCGCTTCGTCGACGTCCTTGCACCGCGCGCCGATCACGACGCCCAGCTCGACTTCCCAGTCGGTCTTGACCGAACCCTTCGGGATGTCGATGCCGTCGTTCGGGCCGCAGATCGAACTCGTCCACTTGCCGAACACGACCGGTTCCTTCGGCACCGGCATGCCGGCTTCGGCCGCGTGATCGGCATAGTTCAGGCCGATGCCGATGAACTTGCCGACGTGCCCGACGCACGCGCCGATGCGCGGCTCGCCGGACACGAGCGGCAGCGTGGCCGGATCGATCGCGCGCAGCCGCGCGAGACCCGCGTCGGACAGCACATCGCCGGCAAGATCCGGCGCGTGCGCAGACAGGTCGCGAATCCGGCCGTCCGCGTCGAGAATACCGGGCTTTTCCTGGCCGGACGGGCCATAGCGAAGCAGTTTCATCGTGGTCAACCTCTGTTGTCGAATGGGACAGGATACCGGCCGACGCGGCCATTCGCGGCCGCGCGCCGGACTGATTGTCGATCGTCGATTGCGCGCGTCGGCGCCGCATCCGGCCTGCCGTCGACGCGCGAGGGTCGCGCGGGCGCAGCGATCGCGGCGCCGCACGAAAAGCACGGCGCGCATCGAACGGGCGGCCGCCGGTCTGCGCATCGGCGACGACGGCCCGGCACCCGCGACGCGTGCCGGCCGATGCCGGCCGACTTCACGCGCGGCCGCACCGTCGCTGGCCCGCAAGCCTTTGTACCATCGGCCGCGCACCGTGAAATGACGCGCGACGGATACCGACTATTGGTGCGCCTGCAGACACTGCGGCGCAACATCGGACGCGCCAACGCAAAGCGATCCGCCGCGCATGTCGCCGTTGCCAGCCATCGGCACATGAATACTGGCTATTCGGGGTGCCCCTGTCATCGGAAACGTTTGCCAATCCGTTCTTGTCAGGTAATGATCGGTAAATGGACGCTGCATTGCACACTGTATGTTTATTGCTAAGCTCGTATAAATGGTTTTCATCGCCATACGCGGGGCCGACTTATGCGCGTGCAGAACCGGCCAGCGTGCGTCGCCAACCGATCGACGGTAATCCCCCAACCTCACACTAAAAATGCAAACAACCAACGACCTGCTTCCCGGCTGCGACGCACGGGAATCGATGGCCGCAAGCGACCGCTATCGCGCGCCCGCGCTCGACAAAGGCCTCGACATTCTCGAACTCCTGTCGGAGCAAAAAGAAGGACTCACCCGCACCGAAATCACGAAGGAACTCGGCCGCAACGCGAGCGAAATCTACCGGATGCTCGAACGCCTCGTCGCACGCCGCTACGTGATGCGCTCGAGCGGCGGCGACCGCTACACGCTCAGCCTCAAGCTGTTTGCGCTCGCGCACCGGCATCCGCCGATGAACCGGCTGATCGCCGAGGCATTGCCGCCGATGCAGCGCTTCGCCGATGCCACCGAACAGTCGTGCCACCTGTCGGTCTACGATCGCGGCAACCTGCTCGTGATCGCGCAGGTCGACGGGCCCGGCCCGTGGGGCGTGTCGGTCCGGCTCGGCTCGCGCGTCGGGCTCGCCGATACGGCGTCGGGGCGCGTAATGCTGTCGTTCCAGGGCGCCGAGCAGCGCGCGCACATGCTGGCCGAGCATCGCAAGGTCAGGGGCGAAGCGCCGCTGAACGAGCAGGAACTCGCGCATGCGTGCCAGTCCATCCGGCAGTCCGGCTATCTGCGCCAGGACAGCCGCCAGGCGTACGGCGTGACCGACCTGACCGCACCGATCCTCGGGCCGTCCGGCCATGCGATCGCGGTACTGACCTGCCCGTACATGCGCCGGATCGATGCGCACACGGCGCCGTCCGTCGACGTCGCCGTCGAAGGGCTGCGCGACACGGCCGCCCACCTGTCGATGGGGCGCATCGAGGCCTGCTGACGCGCGGGTTCAACGAAGCGCACGGGGCCGGCGCAGTTGCGCCGGCCCGGTCGCGCGCGACACCAGTGCAGTGCACGATCCACGGCGCCATATCGTGCGCTCACGGCGCTACGCTAGAATAGCGGCCCTCTCAAAAACTACGGCGGCCGGTTGTCGCGGCCGTCGTGTCCGATGGATGTCATGGCCAAACTTCTGAACGATCAAGAATTCCAGCGTTTCTCCGAACTTCAGCAGAAGCAGGCAAGCTTCACGATCACGCCCGAGGAGGCGGACGAGCTGCGCGATATCGTCGCGCGCGCGCAGAAGAAGCGCGACGATCGTGCCGCCGCGATGCAGGCGATCGAGAACTACATCGAGCAGTTCGACATCACGCCCGACGAGCTCTTCTCGCCCGAGCAGATCGGCGACGCGGCCCGCACCTACGGGCTCATCACGGCGACCAAGAAGGAACGCACGCTGCCGCCGTCGATCACGTTCAACGGCAAGCCGTACCAGTGGACCAAGACGCTTCCGGACGACGTGCGCGGCGCGCTGTTCGAAGCATTCACGTCCGGCGAGTCGGTCAAGCGCTTCATCGCGATGCCGAAGGACACCGCGCGTTGCGCGCTGACGATCGCCCGCCTCGAGCGCGAAACCGGTGCCGTCTATGCCGATCCGCACCTCGAGGAACTCGCGATTTCGCGCGACCAGGTGAACGACGCGGCGTCGAAACTCGCTGCCTGAATCTGATCGCGGGCACGGTTCATGCGTGCCCGCACCCGTATGTGACGCCGGCATTGGCCGGCGCCGCGCTCGCGGGTGCCGTGCATCCGCACGCTCCCGAAAAGTCTCACCCTGGTGTCCTGCAAACGCTCACCAACACCTCCCGAAAAAGCTCACCCAAGGCTCCTGGAGACCCTCACCAAAGTCTCCCGAATGTCCTCACCGACATCTCCCGCAGACCCTCACCAACGCGTCCCGGAAAGGCTCACCAGCGTCTCCCGCAGGTGCTCACCGGCCGTTCCCGGGAAGGCTCACCGAACGCCCCCGTATCGGCTCACCACGCTTCCCCGGAAAAGCTCACTCGCGGCTCCCGAAAAGTCTCACCTTTGCGGTGATTCCGAACTGGCGAGGCCGGAACGCGGCTGCGAATGTGCGTGAACGCATCGGGTGAAACGGCTGTGCGGAGCCGATAATGCGGCACACAGCAAACGCCTCCGGGCGCCATGCGTGCGTCGATATCGACGTAGCGAACGAGCCCGATACGTTTGGGCGTTTCGTACAAGATGCCGGCTCGAATGTTTTGCACCTCTGAATGAAAACAGGCGCAACACGGTGAAGGATTGGCGCCATCGACTGCATGCGATCGCGCCGCGCTTCACGCAGCCGACGAACGCTACGGCTGCAACTTCATCCTGAAACCCACGACGCCCGGCTCCTCCGTCGTCGACACCTCAAAACCGCACGACTTCGCGAGCGAGATCATCGCCGAGTTCTCGCGCAGCGCCTCGCCGATCATCCATGCGGTTCCGCGCGAGCGTGCGTAGTCGATGATGCGGTTCATCAGCAGCCGGCCGAGCCCCTTGCCCTTCTGATCGGGCCGCACCGCGATCGCGAACTCCGCCGTCTCGTTGTCGGGATCGGCGACCGCGCGCACGACCGCGAGCGTATGGTCGCGCCCCGACACATCGGTGTACGACACGATGAGGGCCATCTCACGGTCGTAGTCGATCTGCGTCATGCGCGCCACCTGCGAATGATCGAAGCCGCGCACCGCGCCGAAGAAACGCATTCGCAGATCGTCCGGCGTCATCGCGCCGAGCAGTTCGTTATGCGCGGCCTCGTCTTCCGGACGGATCGGACGGATCGTCACCGTCTCGCCGCGCCACTCGAGCGTCTGCTCGAGGTGGCGCGGATACGGCATGATCGCAAGCCGGCTGCGCCCCGTGGCCAGCGTGATGCGCGGCGCGATCACCTGCGCGCGATCGGGCAACACACGCAGCGTGACGGACATCGCGACGACTTCGCGCACGTCGCAGACGACCTGCGACAGCGCCGTCAACGCGTCGAGCGTCGGCTCGACGGGCGTGCGGCGCGCATACGGCGAGCGCTCCATCACCGCGCGGGCGAGCACGGTGTTCAGCGGCGGCAGGCCGTAGACGACGAATGGCGCCGACACGCCGTCCGCAGGCGGCACGGCATAGCGAAACACCGGACCGAAGTTCGAATCGTCGTACATGTCGACCGTGACATCGACGACTCTCGCACCGGCCGGCTCGCCCGCCTGCTCGCCTTGCAGGCCGAAATGGGACAGCCAGCGCAGCGCGGCTTCGCCGGCCAGTTCATGCTGGCCGGCTTCGACCATCCGGCGCGCGTCGGCCTGTGCGGACGCAACGCACTCGGCCGGCTGCAGCGGCGTGCCCTCGGGCGTCTGCATCAGCAGTTGCCGCCCGAGGTTGTAGTCGACGAGACGCGCATACGCGCGCGCGAGCCGCTGCGGTGTCGTGTGTACGGGAATGCCGTTCGCGTGCAGCGCATCGCGCGTCGCCGCGTCGACCGCGCCGAAAAAACACGCGAGGATGCCGCGATGCGCATACTGCCGCGATTCGATCAGCGTGCGCGCAACCGAATCGGCCGGCGCGCTGTGGGACGTCGAATGGACGACGAACAGCGTGCCCGTTTGCGGGAACGGCGCGAGCGCCTTGATCGCCGCGGCGAAGTGCTCGGGGCGCGCGTCGTCGCCCAGCGTCAGCGGATTGCCGGGCGCAGCCAGATGCGGCAGCGCGGCCGACACGGCCGAGGTTGCAGCCGGCGACCAGTCGGACAGCACGTCGCGCACCTCGGCGACCGCATCGACCGCCAGTTTCGCGACGCCCGCATCGCTCGTCACGAGCGTCGCCGCGCCGCGCGCCGTGACACGGCCGACGCCGAGCGTCTCGATCTCGTCGAGCAGATCGTCGAGCGCATCGACGCGCACCATCCCCGCGCGCTGGAACGCCGCCGTATAGAGCGCGTCGCCGGGATCGGCGCGCCCGGTGCGCAACGCGAGCACCGGCTTGTTGCGTGCGGCCGCACGTGCGGCCGACATGAACTTGCGCGCGGCGCGCACGGTATCGAGTTCGAGCAGGATCGCGCGCGTGCCGGGATCGCTCGCCAGATAGTCGAGCACGTCGCCCGCATCGACGTCGGACTCGCTGCCGAGCGCGACGACATGCGAAAAGCCGAGGCCTCGCGCATCGGCCCAGCCGAGCGCCGCGTTCGTCAACGCATTCGATTGCGACACCCACGCGACGCCGCCCGAGCGCGCCGTATAGGCCGGCGCGCCGAAATGCGCATGCCGCGCGGGCGACAGCACGCCGAGGCTGCCCGGCCCGACGATACGGAGCACGAACGGCTTCGCCGCCTTCAGCGTGCGATCGAGTGCGGTGCGATCGGCATCCGTGCGCGCCTCACCGACGATCACCGCGACGCGCGTGCCGAGTTCGCCGAGCTTGCGCACGATGCCGGCCCAGGTCGCGGGCGGCGTGCAGATCACGGCTACCGACGGCGGCGCGGGCAGCCGGTCGACGTCGGAGACGACCGTATGCCCGTTCAGATCGCGATATTTCGGATTGACGGGCCACACGGGCCCGTCGAACGCACCGTCGAGCACGCGCGACCACACCATCGCGCCGATACTGCCCGCGCGCGACGACGCGCCGACGACCGCAACGGACTTGGGCTGGAACAACGCATCGAGATGGCGAACGGTCACATCGGCTCCCTGCGGTAACGAAAGACGGCCCGAGCGGCATGCGGCACGGACAGGCCGCGCGCCGCTCGACGCGAACCCCAAGCATAGGCGAAGCGCATGCGGCTGCCTATATGCCGAACGGCCGACTACCCGACGAACGTCAACGCTCGCACCATCGATCTGCAACACAAGCGCGACGCGACATCGCTGCAAGCCGCAAGCAACATGGCGCAACGCTGCCGCTTCCTCAAAGGTGAGGATTTACAGGAGCCATGGTGAGTATCTTCGGGAATTGCACGGCACAACGCGCAAACACGCGAAAGGTGATGGAAGTCCGCGGCAGGCGGGCACCGCGGAAATGGCGAATGCCAATGCGCATGCACTGCGCAATTGCGCGGTTGTTTACCGGAATTCACCGCGATAAGCAGCCGAATCGCGGCGAATTCGCAAAACGTGATCCGTTAATCGTGCGGCATTGCACTGCAATTCGTCAGCGGGAATCGCACGGCGACGGCACAAAAACAAAACGGTGCGACGGCCGCATGGCCGTTCGCACCGTCGGTCAACGCACGAAAGGTGAGGATTTTCGGGAGTCAGTCCTTGATCAGGAAACGTGCGCGATTCTTGCCGAGCCACGCCGGCGCGCGCCCGCGGCCACTCCAGGTTTCGCCCGTCTTCGGATTCAGGTATTTCGGCGGCAACGTGCGCTTCGGCTTCGAGGTAGCGGCGGCGCCGGTACCTACCGGGCGAAAACCGAGCTCTTCCGGCGTGATGTCGTATTCGTCGATTTTCGCGCGGATATCGGCAATCGCGTCGGCAATCGCCTTTTCGCGTTCCTTGTCGATCTTTTGCTGAAGTCGTTCGAGCTGCGCGGTCAGTTGCCTGTAGGTCGCCATATGGATGGGACTCCGTGAGTGTTATTCGTGAAAAATAGACGACTCCAAGCAAACAGAAAAGCGCTTCGCCCGATCGCGGTCTCCTCGGCCGGTCATTTCGGGATCAATAACCGCTTTTCTTCTTGCATGCGAAGAGAAGATTTCGCACGGTGTCATCAGTCGATTGCTGGATCACTTCGAAATCCCCGTTGCACATGGCCCGGGCATTGTCCGTGCAATTGCTCCAGCCGCTGCCGGTGCATTGCACCTGCGTGGTCGGGCGCCCGTCCGAAGTGAACAGCGGCGCGCTGCCACCGCACCCGCCGAGCCCTGCAACCAGAGCCAACAACCCGGCCACCCGAGGCCACCGACAGACCGACGCAAGCATGTGTTTCATTATTCTTCCCGTCAACCATTTTTTGAATGTCGCGAGTATGCCATGCGCGGCCCTTCCGTCGTCAGTTCGGCGTGCGGCCCGGCTGCCCGCGCGCCTTGTACGGCAAGCTCCGGCGCGGATCGTCGGTGATGCGAACGAACACCTGCTCGACGTCCGGAAGCGCCTCGAGTTCGCGTTGCAGCGCCTGCCGATCGAACGCCGTATCCGCGCATCCTTCGACATAGATGAAACGCCGCTGCACGGTGATCCACAGGCTCGTACCGTGCAGGCGATCGGAGCCTGCGAAGTGCGCCTTCGCGGCATCGGCGATCGGCGCGTCATACATATACGAATTCGGTTTCGTGCAGCGATGCGCGAGCCAGCAGGTGGTACCGCGCTCGGCGCGGTAATGCGCGTCGTCCGTCATCTCGGCGCGGGTCATCCACGGGCCGAGCGGCAGCGGGCATTCGGCCAGGTCCTGCGACAGCGCGACGAACGGGTCGTTGTACCAGTTGCGTCGCGCCTCGGGCGCGTCCGCGTCGCCGGACTGCGCGAGCGCGGAGGTTGCCAGCAACAGGGTCAGCCAACCTGCGATACCGATCCGCTTCATCGTGCTCTCCTGTTCGATGCTTCAACTCCCGCCGCATCGGCGCCGCCGATCGGCCTACCGGTCGATGCCCAGCGCCGCCAGCTTCTTGTACAGCGTCGCGCGGCCGATCCCGATGCGCGCGGCGGCTTCCACGACCTTGCCGTCACAGGCCGCCAGCGCATCGATCAGGAACTGGCGCTCCCACGCCGCCAATGCATCGGCATACGAAGCGACCGGCGCACCGGATGCGCCACCCGCGCCCCGCTCGACCGGCGCTGCGGCAACACGCTGCGCCGGCGATGCGCCGTCCGCCGATATGCGTACCGGCCCGAGGAACGGCGCGAGCGCACGCGCATCGATCACCGAACGGTCCGACAGCATCAGTGCGCGTTCGAGCGTATTGCGCAACTCGCGCACGTTGCCCGGCCACGGATACGCACACAGCATCCGCAGCGCGTCGTCGGTCAGCTCGCAGTGCGCGGCGCGTCCGTGCTGCGCGGCCAGTTCCTCGAGCGTCGCGTACACGAGCGCCGCGATGTCGGACGCCCGCTCGCGCAGCGGCGGTGCGTGGATCGTCAGCACGTTGAGCCGGTAGTAGAGATCCGCGCGAAAACGCCCGGCCTCCACGAGCGCCGGCAGGTCGGCCGACGTCGCGGCGATGATCCGGACGTCCGCGCGCACGATCCGGTTCGAGCCGACCGGCTCGAACTCCTTGTCCTGCAGCACGCGCAGCAGCTTGCCCTGCAACGGCAGCGGCATGTCGCCGATCTCGTCGAGAAACAGCGTGCCGCGATCGGCCAGCTCGAACTTGCCGACGCGCCCCTTGCGGTCGGCGCCCGTGTACGCACCGGGCGCCGCGCCGAAGAATTCGGTTTCGAGCAGCGTGTCGGGAATCGCGGCGACGTTGACGGTCACGAGCGGCTGGAGCGCACGCGCCGAAGCCGCGTGGATCGCGTGCGCGAGCAGCTCCTTGCCGGTGCCCGTCTCGCCGAGCAGCAGCACCGGCGAATCGACCTGCGCGGCCCGCCGCGCCTGGCGCTTGGTTTCGAGGCTCGCGGCACTCGTGCCGACGAAGCTCGCGAACGTGTATTTCGCGCGGCGCGCCTGTGCGAGCGAGCGCTGCGTCGCGATCAGTTGCTGCTGAAGCTGCACGTAGCGGGAAAAGATCGGCGTAAGCGTCTTCAACTGGTCGAACAGCGCGAAGCCGATCGCGCCGACCGTCTCGCCGGCCTCGTTCTTCAGCGGCAGGCGCGTGACGACGAGCGGCTCGCGGCCCGTCTCCATGATGTCGAGCAGGATCGGCTGCCCGGTCGACACGACCTCGCGCATCAGGCTGTTCGGGATCACGGCCTCGCAGTCGAGGCCGACGGCCTGCTGCGGATCGGCGAAACCGAAGCGCGCCGCGTAACGCTCGTTCATCCACACGACGCGCGCGTCGCGATCGACGACCACCGTGCCCGCACTCGAATCCTCGAAGGTCCGGAACAGCGACTCGGCGGCGCGCCGCAGCACGTCGCCGTAGTTGACGGGCAGGCGGGCCCAGTCGTTCATCATCGTGTCTTCGTCTCCATGTATTTTCGACCGGATGTCTCCAAAACGAGACGGATTATCTCACTCCGGAGACACGCCACAACGGCTTGTCCGGGAAAGCCCTGCCCGGTTTCACGGGCTGGCCGGATGGCCAGATCGTCTCCGGATGGAGACGTTTTCTGTAGAATCGTCAGACATGGACCGGCGCGGGCCCGCCGGTCTCCGCCGGACCCATGTCCGGCGGCGCAATCCGGCCGATGGCACGAAACCTGCACGAACCTGAGCCGGTCCGCGGCGCGTCGCGCGATCGAACAACAACCAAAGCCATTAGGAGACTCCCCTTGTCTTTCGTGATCGTCCTCGCCGCGCTGGCGTTCCTGATGTATGCCGCGTATCGCGGCTACAGCGTGATCCTGTTCGCGCCGATCGCCGCGCTCGGCGCGGTGCTCCTGACCGAACCCGCCGCCGTCGCACCGGTCTTCTCCGGCATCTTCATGGAGAAGATGGTCGGCTTCGTCAAACTGTATTTCCCGGTGTTCATGCTCGGCGCGGTGTTCGGCAAGGTGATCGAACTGTCCGGGTTCTCCGAGTCGATCGTCCATGCGGCGATCCGCTACATCGGCCGCTCGCGCGCGAATGCGGTGATCGTCGCGGTGTGCGCGCTGCTCACCTATGGCGGCGTGTCGCTGTTCGTCGTGGTGTTCGCGGTCTATCCGTTCGCGGCCGAACTCTATCGCCAGAGCAACATTCCGAAGCGGCTGATGCCCGGCGCGATCGCGCTCGGCGCGTTCTCGTTCACGATGGATTCGCTGCCCGGCACGCCGCAGATCCAGAACATCATCCCGACCACGTTCTTCAAGACGACCGCGTGGGCCGCACCGGCACTCGGCACGATCGGCTCGCTGTTCATCGTCGTCGTCGGCCTCTCTTATCTGGAATGGCGCCGCCGCTCGGCGATGGCGAAGGGCGAAGGCTACGGCACGTCGCTCGTCAACGAGCCGGAACGCGTCGAGGCGACGTCGCTGCCGCACCCGGCGCTCGCGATCCTGCCGCTGATCCTCGTCGGCGTGTCGAACTTCCTGTTCACAAAGCTGATCCCGCAGTGGTACGGCGCCGCGTCGTACACGGTCGCGCCGGACGTGCTGCCGGGCGTGCACACGCCGGTGACGACGTCGATCAAGACCGTCGTCGCGATCTGGTCGGTCGAGGCGGCGCTGCTGCTCGGCATCGTGCTGGTCGTGCTGACCGCGTTCAATCGCGTCAGCGACCGCTTCGCGGCCGGCTCGAAAGCCGCCGTCGGCGGCGCACTGCTCGCCGCGATGAACACCGCGTCGGAATACGGCTTCGGCGGCGTGATCGCCGCACTGCCGGGCTTCCTGGTCGTCGGCGATGCGCTGAAGAGCATCCCGAACCCGCTCGTCAACGCGGCCGTGTCGGTCAGCTCGCTCGCCGGCATCACGGGCTCGGCGTCGGGCGGCATGAGCATCGCGCTCGCCGCGATGTCGGACCTGTTCATCAAGGGCGCGCAGGCAGCCAACATTCCGATGGACGTGCTGCACCGGGTCGTCGCAATGGCGAGCGGCGGCATGGACACGCTGCCGCACAACGGCGCGGTCATCACGCTGCTCGCAGTCACGGGCCTCACGCACCGCGAGTCGTATCGCGACATCTTCGCGGTCACCGTCATCAAGACGCTCGCGGTGTTCTTCGTGATCGCGGTGTACTACACGACGGGGCTCGTGTAAGTGCCTGCATGAGGCGGCGTTCCGTACGCCGCCTTCCGGCCTGCCGCATCGCCGTGCAGGCCTCCGCAAGCCCGACTGGCCTGTCACGATCGGACCGCATGCGAACCGGAATGGATTCCGGAGTTCGCATCCGGTCCGATTTCATTTCCCCGCTCACCGGAACCGGTCGGCTCCGCACCGCCGCGCGGCTCGCGTGGCGCCCCTCGCCCGTCACTCCCGTCAAGTCGACATCCGGCATCGCCCGCCACCGCCTGCCCATTGTTACCCGCAGCAAAACACTGCGTTGGGCGCGATCGCATTTTTCGCACGCCCGCCCCGGCCTACACTGGTTCCAACGTCGCCCGGCGCTTCGACGAACGAAGCGCGGCGAATCATCGAAATCCTGGAGGTCCCGATCATGAAGCGCCTGATCCAAGCCGTTGCCCTTGCCCTGGCCGTATCGGCCCCGCTCGCCGCGCAAGCGCAGTCGAACCAGCCGCTGACGCGCGCACAGGTTCACGCCGAAGTGAAGGCGCTCAAGCAGGCCGGCTTCCAGTCGAGCGACTGGTTCTATCCGGCCAGCATCGTTTCCGCCGAAGCGAAGATTGCCCGCGAGCACGACGCCGGATACGGCAGCGATCGCGGCGCGTCGTCGGAGTCGGGCCGGTAATCTATCGTCCGGCCCGCTCGACGATGTGCGCGTGCGTCGTTACGCCTTCACGGGCTGGATCAGCTTCGCGCACGCCGCTGCCTGCGGATCGCCCGCGGGCAGTTTCCCGCATACGCCGTCGAACTGCTTCACGACCGACCGGACCGACGCATCGTGCGCGCCGCCGCTGCGCCAGCGGTTCAATTGCGTGACGACCTTCGTCAATGCGCGCAGGTTCGCGCCATAGAACGCGTCCCGGGTCTTGTCGGCCTGCGCGAGCACACTCGCGGCAATCCCTTCGATACGCGCCGAATCGTCCGGCGCCAGTTCGACCGCATTCGCAAAATAGGTCGCGCCCCAGCGCAGCTTCGTCGCCGGCCCGCTCGCCGAGTCGTATGCCTTGCGATACCAGTCGAGCGCCGCGGCCTTGTCGCCGCGTGCCTTCGCATTCGCGGCCAGCCCCGACATGAAGTAATACGGCGTCGACGAACGCGGCAACTCGGCCTTCAGCAATGCATCCGACTCGTCGTACAGCCCCGCGTCGGTCAGCGTGTCCGCGCCTTCGCTGACGAGTGCCTGCCGTTCATACGCATTCGCGGCGCCCTGCACCGACGCGGCAATCTGCTTGCGCGCGGTGTCGGCCAGCGCCGGCGCAGCGAGCGGCGCGCCCTTGCGCGCGTCGCCGCGCGCAAGCAGCACGCGGCCGTGCAGCGCCATCAGCTTGTCGATCGACGACAGCGTGGTGTCGGTCGACAAGCGCGCGAGCGCCGTGTCGTACGCGCCGCGCAATTTCGCGCGCTGCGCGTCGTCGCCGCCGAGATACGCGACCACGCGTGCAGGCGCCGCGACCAGCACGTCGGAATCGGCCCGCGCCAGCGCGGGATCGTGCAGCACCGCGCGCAGCGAATCGGCGAGCGCCGCCTTGTCGAGCGCGCCGGCCTGCGCCGGATCGTCCGACGCGGCGACCACCGCCGACTTCAGCGCGAAACGCGCCGATTCGGCCTTCGCGCCGGCCGCCCGCGCGCGTTGCGCGAGCGACTGCAGCGTCTCGGCGACACGATCGGCCGGCACCGGCAGTGCGCCGTCGGTGTCCCACGAATAGTCGGCCAGCAGGCGCCATTCGTCCGGCGTCAGCGACGCGCCGTTCTTCAGCGCAGTCGCGAGCGTCTGCCGCACCGGATGCGCGGCCGTCATCCCGAGCGACAGCGCCTGCATGTAGCGGTCGAGATCGGCCTCGCCCGGCAGCCGCGTCACTTCGGTGCCGTCGGGGCGGAACAGGATCATCGTCGGATAGCCGTGCACCTTGAAACGCTCGCCGAGCTTCTGCGCGCTTTCGGTATCGCCGTCGAGATACACGGGCACGAAAAACGACGAGCGGGTCTTGAATGCCTGCTGGCTGAAGATGGTCGACTTCACCTGGTTGCACGACGGGCACCACACCGCGCCCCAGTACAGCAGCAGCGGCTTGCCGGTGCGCTTCGCCAGCGCGAATGCGGCATCGACATCGCCGTGCTGCCACGCGATGCCGGGCGGCAGATGCGCGCCTTCGGGCGACGCGCTCGCCACCGCGGCGCCCGAAGGCGCGGCAGCGGCAAACGCCGCTCCCGCGGCGGCGAACAGGCAGGCGGCAGTCAGATTCCGGAGAGCGGTTTTCATCGAGGCAGGTTCCGTTGAAAGAGACGGTTGCGGGAAGATGTGTCGTGCGAAACGATGACCATGAAGCGATGTTCATGAAACGATGAAGCGCACCGACGTGCGGCGAGACGCACGCCGGAATGCGGCGGCGCATGGCACGCGCATCGACGCGAAAAAAGCGCACGCCGGCCGAAGCGACCGGCAAATCGATCAACGATACGACCGGCGCAGCCTGCGGAAAACGAACGAATTCTCGAATGAATATGACGCGCGGCACCGTGGCCGCGCGTTTCGTCACGCCCGCGCCGGCCGGCCGTTCACTGCCGGCCCTTGATCCGCGCCATGTGATACACGGCCGCATGCGCGCCGTCGCGCAATGCATAGCCCGGCGATTCGCCTTCGATCCGGAAACCGTGCTTCTCGTAGAGTGCGATTGCCGCGCGGTTGTCGGTGAACACGGTCAACTGGAGACGCGTGATGTTCAGCCAGTTTTCCGCGAGATCGATCGCGGCCGCGAGCAGCCGGCTGCCGACGCCGCGCCCGTGACGGGCCGCGTCGACCATCATGCCGAGCCCCGCCGCATGGCGCCGGCGCGGATTCGGCTCGGGATGCAGGCCGAGGTGGCCGACCACCGCACCGTCGATTTCGGCGACGAGGCTCACGCCGCGCTCGCGCGCGTTTTCGAGCCGCTGCTGCCATTTCTCGAGCGACGGAAACGGATGCTGCAACGTATTCATGTACACCGCGGGATGGGCGGCGATCTGCCGGATCGCGTCGACGTCGTGCGTCTCGCTGTGCCGGATCTTGATGTCGGTCATGGGTGGGCCGGTCCGAAAAGTCGCGCCGGCGGCGCGGACTGCGCACACGTGCAGCGACGTTTCGAGCTTAGCCGATTTCATGCATTTGAAACATGGGCGACACGTCGTCGCGCGATGCCGTTGTATCTGCAACGACACACGATCACGCCGCAGGCGGCGATTCGGAAAAATATGACCGGTTCCGCACGCGGCGATCGGTAATTCCTTACCCGCTTCCGCCACGCATCGCACCCGGAATAATCGTTGCGCACACAACGTCACGCGCACGACATGCGATGTCATCTCTTCATCACGTCGACGTCATGTCGGCTCCCTAGACTGGGCGCCGCCCAGCCCGGCATGCGCCGGGCCGGTGTGTGCCGACGTCCTGCCCGCGCATCACGAGCGCGCGGCGCGCAGGACCGCGACGACGGCCGATGCATCCGCGACACCGCTCGACGCCACACGTCGCGCGATGCGCGCAGCTCCGCCACGCGCGGCCGACGTACTCGCACGCACACGCGTCGCGGATCGTCCCAGGGGGGACGACGCACGGGCGCATCCAGACGAAGTCACGAACGCTCCCACCATCACAGGATCCGAACGCCATGACGTCACGCCGCAAATTCCTTCAGCAGACCGCCACTTCCGGCCTCGCCGCCGCCGCGCTGTCCGCGTTTCCGCCGAGCATCCGCCGCGCGCTCGCCATTCCCGCATTTCACGAAACGGGGACCATCAAGGACGTCAAGCACGTCGTGCTGCTGATGATGGAGAATCGCGCATTCGACAGCTACTTCGGCACGTTCAAGGGCGTGCGCGGCTACGGCGACCGCTTCGCGGTGCCGTCGCCGAACGGCCGCGACGTGTTCTACCAGACGTACACGAAGGCGACGCCCGCCACGACCTGCACGCCATATCACCTCGACGCGAGCCAGGGCAACGCGCAGCGCGCGGGCGGCACGCCGCACGCGTGGGCCGATGCGCAGGCCGCATGGGATCACGGCCGGATGAACCGCTGGCCCGATGCGAAAACGCCGCTGTCGATGGGCTATTACGACGCGGCGGAAGTGCCGTTCCAGCGCGCGCTCGCCGATGCGTTCACGCTGTGCGACCACTACCACTGCGGGATGCACACCGGCACGATCGCGAACCGCCTGTTCTACTGGAGCGGCACCAACGGCCCGAACGGCATCAGCCCGGCCGACGGCAGCCGCGTAAAGATCGCCGCGCTGAACAACCAGTTCAACGGCGGCAACGACATCGGCCCGTCGAGCCAGGGCTGGACCTGGACGACCTATGCCGACCGGCTGCAGCAAGCCGGCGTGAACTGGAAGGTCTACCAGAGCCTGATCGACAATTTCGGCTGCAACGAGATGATGAGCTTCCGCCACTGGCGCGCGGCGATCGAGCAGATGCCGGCCGCGCGCCGGCCCGCGTACGTCGCGTCGACGGACATCACGCAGCCCGTGACGGCGGCCGGCGCGTTCTACGATCCGGCGATCGACGATCCGCTGAGCCCGCTCGCGAAGGGCTTCGGCAACACGATGCCGTACGGCTTTCTCGAATCATTCCGCGACGACATCCGCAACGGCAAGCTGCCGGAAGTGTCGTGGATCATCCCGCCGTCCGCGTACAGCGAACACCCGGGACCGTCGAGCCCCGCGCAGGGCGGCTGGTACGTGCAGGCCGTGCTCGATGCGCTGACGGCGAACCCGGAGGTGTGGAGCAAGACGGTGCTGCTGGTCAACTTCGACGAGAACGACGGCTTCTTCGACCACATGCCGTCGCCGGCCGTGCCGTCGCGCAACGCCGACGGCACGCTCGCGGGCGGCCATACGCTGCGGGACGCCGACGTCGCCGTCGAATACCACGACTTCACGCCGGCCACGTCGAGCCAGCCGGCGGCGGACGGCCGCCCGTACGGCCCGGGCCCGCGCGTGCCGATGTGGGTCGTGTCGCCGTGGAGCCGCGGCGGCTGGGTCAATTCGCAGGTGTTCGACCATACGTCGACGCTGCTCTTCCTCGAGAAGCGCTTCGGTGTTGCCGAACCGCAGATCAGCGCGTATCGCCGCGCGGTGTGCGGCGACCTGACGAGCGCGTTCAACTTCCGCTCGCCGAACAACGAGCCGCTGCCGACGCTCGCGGGCCATACGACGAAAAGCCAGGTCGACGCGCTGAGCGCCGCGCAGCAGGCCGCGCCGAAGATCGTGCCGCCGGCCGCGCCGGCGCTGCCCGCGCAGGCCACCGGCGTGCGCCCGTCGCGCGCGCTGCCGTACGAGCTGCATGCGAGCGCGCGCACCGATGCCGGCACCGGCACGGTCACGCTGAAGTTCGCGAACACGGGCCGCGCCGCCGCCGTGTTTCACGTCTATGACAAGCTGCACCTCGACCGCCTGCCGCGGCGCTACGTCGTCGAGCCGGGCAAGACACTGCACGGCGACTGGGCCGCGCGCGCCGACAACGGCGGCAAATACGACCTGTGGGTGCTCGGCCCGAACGGCTATCACCGCCGCTTCACCGGCGACCTGAGCCGCCTGGCCGGCGCCCGCGCGCCTCGTCCGGAAGTTCGCGTCGGCTATGCGGGCGCGAGCGGCAACCTCCACCTGCGGCTGCGCAACGACGGCGGCGGCACGGTGCGCTTCACGGTGAAGTCGAACCAGGTCTACGGGCCGCTGCCCGGCCGCGGCGCGAACGACGATCGCGTTCATGGCCACGGCAACGAGGACGGCAACAACCAGGGCCACTATTACGGCAATGGCAACGGCACGGACACCACGTGGACCGTCACGGTGCACGCCGGCGACCAGTCCGAGCTGCACTGGAAGCTCGATTCGACCGGCCACTGGTACGACTTCATCGTCACCGCCGACAGCGACGCGAGCTTCTCGCGCCGCGTGGCCGGCCGCGTCGAAACGGGCCGCCACTCGGTCAGCGACCCGGCGATGGGGCTGGCCGACCGCTTCTGACGCCGCCTCGGCGATGCGGCGACGCGTGTTGCACCGCGTGTCGCCGCCCGCGCCGGCCCGGCCGAGAATGCCGGTCAGGCACCGGCCGCGGCCGCGCGCGATCGGGCTGAAACGCCCGCCCGGCGCGGGTCAAACATCAGAAGGATGTGCGGTACAACCCTCATTTCGCCCCAACGAAAATGCTCCGTGTCGCGGCCCGTTCGCGTTAAACTGCGACAAGCTGTATTCAACAAACGCATCTTCGCCGTTACGGCACCCACGACACGAGGATAGGTTCGATGCGCACAACCGGCTCATCCGGGGCAATGACCCTGCTCACCGAACACGACGCGACCGACGGCCGCCAACTGCGTTCGCTCCGGCTCGAAGCAACCGGCGACGGCAAGAGCGTGCTGCTGATCGAGATCGACGAACGCAAGCCCGGCATCCACCGCGAGGTCCGCTACGAGATCACGCCGGCCGAACTGATCGCGGCGATCCGCTCGCACGGCGCCGAGCTGCCCGGCGAAAACCATGGCGCCGCGTCGCTCGCCCGTACCCCCTCCTGATTTCGCACGGTGAGCCGCGCGCAACGCGCCGGCTCACCGGCATTCCCCTGCCGCCGTCAGGCGCTTTGCGTCATTCCCGCCGCTGTCTTGAAAATGGCCGATAATCGGCCCATCTGCGTTTCCTGCCCACGCATTTCCTTTTCGGCCAGCCGTCATGCTCCTCCGTGACCTCGTCGCCCAGTACGGGCCGCTTCTCGTGTTCGCCAACGTGCTCGCGGCGGCCATCGGCCTGCCGGTGCCCGCGATGCCGACGCTCGTGCTGTTCGGCGCGATGTCCGCGATGCATCCGGCGATGATCGGCTCGCAGCTCGTCACGGTGGTCGCGCTGTCGGTGCTCGGCGCACTGATCGGCGACACCGTCTGGTACGTCGCCGGGCGGCGTTACGGCGGCACGACGCTGAAGACGATCTGCCGGCTGTCGCTGTCGCGCGATACCTGTGTAAGAAAGACCGAGCGCTTCTTCGGCCGCTACGGCGTGCGCGTGCTCGCCGTCGCGCGCTTCATTCCCGGGCTGTCGCTCGTATCGGTGCCGATGGCCGGCGCGCTCGGCACGCGCTATCGCACGTTCGCCGGCTACGACGCGCTCGGCGCCGCGGTCTGGACGATCGTCGGACTGGTGGCCGGAATCGTGTTCTACCGGCAGATCGACTGGCTGTTCGCCGGCGCGAGCCACCTCGGCCGCGCGGTGCTGCTGGTCATCGTCGCGCTGCTGGCGATCTATGCGGCCGTGCGCTGGATGCGCCGCCGCGCGCTGATCCGCCAGCTCGCGAACGCACGGATCGGCGTCGACGAACTCGACCTGCTGCTGCGCGACGCCACCGCACCGGTGGTGCTCGATGTGCGCTCGCCCGAGCACCGCAAGCTCGACCCGTTCACGATTCCCGGTGCGCAGTTCGCCGACGAGCGGCAGATCGGCGACATCGCCGCGCGCTATCCGCTCACGCAGAAGTTCGTCGTGTTCTGCTCGTGTCCGAACGAAGTGACGGCCGCGCTGATGGCGAAGCGCCTGCTCGACGCAGGCTTCACCGATGCGCTCGCGCTGCGCGGCGGCCTCGACGCATGGCGCGATACGGGCCGCCAGCTCACGTCGCTCGCGGAAGAGATGCCCGTCGCGAACGATCCGGTCGCGGGGTTGCACAAGCCGGCCTGATCGCACTGCTCGCAGGCCGGCCGCGCGATGCGGGGGACGTGCGCCCCCTTCGATCAGAACGCGTGCAGCGGCAGGTTCACGACCAGACGGTACTCCTTGTTCGTCGCGTCCGAGGAGTGCATCGAACCGGTGTGCCACATCGCGATGAACGTGACCTTCGTGTCCTTCAGCTTGCCGCTCTGGAACGTGTACGACGGGATGAAGCCGAACTCGTGGTGACGGCCCTGCACCGGCGCGCCGTTGCTCCAGTAGATGCTCGACTTGGTCGGGTCGTTCGCCGCGCCCGCGCTGCCGTCCGCACCCCAGCCCGTCACGCCCCAGACCATTGCCTTGAAGCCCGGCAGGCCCGCTTCCTTGCCGTAGAACGTGTAACGCAATTGCAGCGACTTTTCGTGCGGCGCGTTGTAGTCGACGTCCATCGAGTTGGTCAGGAAGATACCGTTCGTTTCGTTCAGGTAGTCGAAGAACTGGTCGCCGAGCACCTGCTGGAAGCCGAGCAGCAGTTCGTGCGGGCCGTGCTGCGCAGCCACCGACAGGCTGTATGCATTGTTGTCGATCTTGCCCTGCAGCGCATCGCCCGTGTCGTGCGTCGAATAGACGTTGCCGAAGCCCGTCCACTTGATCGTCTGCGGGCTGCCGATGCTGTGCTTCACCGACGCGTAGTACTGGTGCCACACGTCGTCGGCCTGGTTCGCGTACAGCGCGACTTCGCCGTTCGGCGAGTAATCCCACGTGCCGCCGACATACGACAGGCGATTGACGCGCGTGCCGCCGTATTGCGTCGTCAGGTTGGTGAGCGTCGTATGACCGCGCGCATCGGTCTTCGTGAAGCTGCCGGCCTCGAGCATCACGTTCTTGAATTCATTGCTGACGATCGTCGCGCCGAGGAACGTCGGCGGCAGTGCACGGTTGTCGTGCTGCTCCATGAACGGGTTGTCGACGGCCTGCAGACCGTACTTGACCACCGTGTTCGAGATGCGCGCCTTGATGTCGTAGATGCCCGGGTAGGCCCATGCGAGCTGGTTCGACCCGCCGCCGCCCTTCGCCACGTGCACCATGTTGCCTGCGCCCGCGCCGCCGTCGAGCTTCAGTGCCGCATACAGCGACGCATCGAAGCCGATGCCGATCAGGCCCGTCGTGTAGCCCGACTCGAAGTTCGCCATCGCGCCCTGGACCCACGCGTGGCGATGCGGCCCGCCCTTGTTGTCGAGCACGTCCGAATAGTTGCGGAACAGGAAGTCGAGGTGGCTGTCGGCGATGAAGCCCTTCGACTTCGACTGGGCCGACGGCTCGTCGGGCGGCGTGACGGCCTGGGTCGCCTCGGCGTTGATAACGGCGTTCGGGGTCGTTGCCTGCGCAACGGCCGTGCCCGTGCCGGCGGCCGGCGCGGCCGGCGCGGCCTGCGCGACCGTCAGCGGCGCGGGGGCTGCGTCGTCGGCGTGCGCGACGCCCGTCAGCGAGACGCCGGCGAGCGCCGGCAGTCCCCATGCAAGCAGCATCTTCGATGCCGTCCCGATCGTCTTCTGCTTTTTCATCGTGATTCTCGTCTTGTGTTGATATCGTCCACGCCGGTTGCGATCCGCTCCCGGCCCCCCGGCGTGCCCGGCTAAGGACGCGCCTGTACCCGCGGCGCGAAGATCGTTCGCGCCGTACCTACCCCTGTTGACCTGCCTGGTTTTATTTGCTGCGTTACTTCAAATCACGCCGCGCCCGCGCGAATGCACGCGACACGCGCCGCCGACCCCTGCCGCACTTCCGGCAGCGGCACGTCCTGCGCGCACGCGT
This sequence comes from Burkholderia sp. IT-111MI5, assembly GCF_949752865.1. Taxonomy (NCBI): domain Bacteria; kingdom Pseudomonadati; phylum Pseudomonadota; class Betaproteobacteria; order Burkholderiales; family Burkholderiaceae; genus Burkholderia; species Burkholderia sp. IT-111MI5. Next base: position 229,771 of record NZ_CATKIF010000022.1, read on the forward strand.
CGATCGCGACCGGGCAGCGCGTGCGGAACGCGCAGCCCGACGGCGGGTTGAGCGGCGAGGGCATCTCGCCCGCCAGCAGCATCGGACGGCGAGCACGCTCGCGCGCCGGCTCCGGCGTCGGCGCCGCATCGAGCAGCGCCTTCGTGTACGGGTGCTGCGGCACGCCGTACACGTCATGCCGCGTGCCGAACTCCATCACGCGGCCGAGATACATCACGAGCACACGCCGGCTGATCGCCTTCACCACGGCGAGATCGTGTGCAACGAACAGATAGGACAACGACAGTTCGCGCTGCAGGTCGCGCAGCAGGTTCACGATCTGCGCCTGGATCGACACGTCGAGCGCCGAGACAGGTTCGTCGCAGATCACGAGCTTCGGCTCGCCGATCAGCGCGCGTGCGATGCCGACGCGCTGGCACTGCCCGCCGGAGAATTCGTGCGGATAACGCAGCAGGTGATGCGCGTTCAGGCCGACGCGTTCGAGCATCGTGACCACGCGGCGGCGCACCTCGGTGCGGCCGAGGCCGGCGTGGTGCGTGACGAGCGGCTCGGCGACGACCTGCTCGATCGTCATGCGCGGATCGAGCGACGCGAGCGGATCCTGGAAGATCATCTGCACTTCGCGCCGCATCGCGGTGCCGCGCAGGTGATCGGGCACGACGGCTTCGCCGCGCCATTTCACGGTGCCGGCCGTCATCGGCACGAGGCCGATCAGCGCGCGCGCGAGCGTCGACTTCCCGCAGCCCGATTCGCCGACGAGCCCGACCGTCTCGCCGCGCTTCACGTCGAACGACACGCCGTCGACCGCGCGCAGCGTGCCCTTCGGCGACCACGGATAGCCGCCGAGCGGCACGCGGAAATGCACCTTCAGATCGTCGACGGACAGCAGCGTGTCGTCCGTCGCGCCGGCATTGCGGCTTTCATTGACGCTCATCGCAGACCTCCCGCCAGATCGGCCACCGGGCGGTGGCATGCGCGCACCGCGCCCGCGGCGCCATAAGTTTCGAGCGCGGGGCGCGCGGCGCCGCAGCGTTCGTCCGCATACGTGCAGCGCTTCGCGAACGCGCAGCCGGCCGGCGCGGTGCCGGGCATCGGCGGGTTGCCGGGAATCGCGACGAGCGGCGCATCGTCCGCATCGGTCAGGCGCGGCAGCGCGTTGAGCAGGCCGATCGTGTAAGGATGCGACGGCGCCGCGAAGATCGAATCGGCCGGCGCGTATTCGACGGTGCGGCCCGCATACATGACCATCACGTCGTCCGCGAGGCCGGCGACCACGCCCATATCGTGCGTGATCAGCACGATCGCGGTGCCGCGCTCGCGGTTCAGCTCGCGCAGCAGGTCGATGATCTGCGCCTGCACGGTCACGTCGAGCGCGGTGGTCGGCTCGTCGGCGATCAGGATTTCCGGCTCGGACAAGAGCGCCATCGCGATCATCACGCGCTGGCGCATGCCGCCCGAGAACTCGTGCGGATACATGCGGATGCGCCGCGCCGCGTCGGGAATGCGCACCGATTCGAGCGCCTCGATCGCGCGCTTGGTCGCTTCCTTGCGCGACAGCTTGCGATGCAGCTGCAGCGTCTCGGTCATCTGCCGCTCGATCGTCAGGAACGGATTGAGCGACGTCATCGGATCCTGGAAGATCATCGCGATCCGGTCGCCGCGCACCGCGTTCAGCGCGCGCGTATCCATCTCGAGCAGGTTGTCGCCGCGGTAGCGCGCGGTGCCGGTCGTCGTGCCGTTGCCGGCCAGCAGGCCGAGCAGCGCCATCACGGTCTGGCTCTTGCCGGAGCCCGATTCGCCGACGATGCCGAGCGTCTTGCCGGCTTCGAGCGAGAACGACACGCCGCTCACGGCGTCGATCGGCGGCGCGTCCTTGCGCGTGAAGCGCACGCCGAGGTTGTCGACTTCGAGTAATGCAACCATTTCAGCGATCCTTCGGGTCGAGCGCGTCACGCAGGCCGTCGCCAACGAAGTTCACGCAGTAGAGCGTCACGCACAGCATGACGGCCGGGGCCAGCAGCAGCCACGGCATCGATTCCAGTTTCTGCGCGCCGTCCTGGATCAGCACGCCCCAGCTCGTCATCGGTTCCTGCACGCCGAGGCCGAGGAACGACAGCACCGATTCGGTCAGCACGATGTTCGGCACCGATACAGTTGCGTACACAACGACGACGCCGAGCAGGTTCGGCACGACGTGGCGCCGCACGATCGACGCCGGCGACACGCCGATCGCGCGCGCCGCATCGACGAACTCGCGGTTGCGCAGCGACAGCGTCTGGCCGCGCACGACGCGCGCCATGTCGATCCACGAGAACGCGCTGATGGTCAGCACGACCAGCATGAACGAGCGGCCGAACAGGGTCATCATCAGGATCGCGATCAGCAGGTACGGGATCGCGTACATCATGTCGACGATGCGCATCATCACGGAGTCGACGCGGCCGCCCGCGAAGCCCGCGGTCGCGCCCCACGCGACACCGAACAGGCCCGACACGAGCGTGCCGAGCAGGCCGACCTCGATCGACACGCGGCCGCCGATCAGCGTGCGCACCAGCAGGTCGCGGCCGAGCTCGTCGGTGCCGAACCAGTGCTGGTTCGCCCAGGTCGGCGGCAGGCTGATCGAGCCCCAGTCGCTCGCGGCGGGATCGGCCGCGAGCAGCCACGGGCCGACGAAGCACGCGAGCGTGACCAGCGCGAGCAGCACGAGGCTGAACACGGCCGCGCGGTTGTGAAGGAAGCGCGCCATCGCGAGCGCGAGCGGAGAGCGCGAACGCGGCGGCGAGTCGGTCTGCACGGGCAGCCCGACGACGGGAGTAGTCGGAGTCATCGCAGTGCCTCGCTCAATAACGGATGCGCGGATCGAGCCACGCGTACGCGAGGTCGACCAGCAGGTTGAACAGCACCGCGCAGACTGTCGTCAGCACGACGAGGCCAAGCACCAGCGTGTAGTCGCGGTTGATCGCACCGTTCACGACGAGCTGCCCGAGCCCCGGCAGCGCGAACACCGATTCGGTGACGACGGCCGCCGTGATCGACGTGATGCAGACCGTGCCGAACAGCGACACGACCGGCATCAGCGCGGGCTTCAGCGCGTGGCGCAGCACGATCGTCGAGCCCGGCAGGCCCTTCGCGCGCGCGGTGCGGATGAAGTTGCTCGACAGCGTCTCGATCATCGAGCCGCGCATCACGCGCGCGAGCAGCGACACGTTGATGAAGGTCAGCAGCACGATCGGCAGCAGCCGGTACTGCCAGCCGCCGTCGCCCCAGCCGCCCGCCGGCAGCCAGCCGTTGCCGGCCGACGTCTTCAGCAGGATCGCGAAGATCCACACGAGCACGGGGCCGAGCACGAACGGCGGCACGACGTTGCCGAAGTTGCCGATCAGCATCACGAAGCGGTCGATGAAGCTGTCGCGGCGCACGGCCGCGACGGTGCCGAGCAGCACGCCGAACACGATCGAGAGCGGGATCGACACGCCGCCCACGCCGAGGCTCACGGGCAGCGCCTTCTTCACGAGATCGTTCACCGACCAGTCGACGTAGCGGAACGACGGGCCGAGATCACCGTGCAGCAGCGAGCCGAGATACAGCAGGTACTGCTTCCACAGCGGCTCGTCGAGGTGGTACTTCGCGTTCAGGTTCGCGAGCGTCGCGGCGGACAGCTGCTTCTCCGTATCGAACGGGCCGCCGGGCGTGAAATGCAGCAGCAGGTAGCAGACGGTGATGACCGCGAGGATCGTCGGCACCGCCCACAACGTGCGCCTCAAAGCGTAGGCCAGCATGATCGCTCCGCTCAGTGCTTGATCAGGTACATGTCCTGCGAAGCACGCATGTCGATCACGTTCTTCAGCGAATAGCCGCCTACGTACGGCTTGACGAGACGATCAGCCGAGTACTGGAACAGCGGCACCATCGGCGTGTCGTTCATCGCCGCGTCGTGCGCCTGCGTGAGCAGTGCCGCGCGCGCCTTGTCGTCGAGCTTCTGGTTGCCTTCGTCGACGAGCGTGTCGGCCTGCTTGTTGCAGTAGCCGACGGTGTTCTGCGAGCTGCCGCAGCGGATCAGGTCGAAGAAGGTCATCGCGTCGTTGTAGTCGGCGAACCAGCCGTCGCGCGCGATCTGCACCTTGCCGTCATGCCGCTCCTTCATCAGCACCTTGAACTCGACGTTCTCGAGCTTGGTGTTGACGCCGAGCTTCGTGCGCCATTCCGACGCGGTGAACAGCGCGACCTTCTTGTGCAGGTCGTTGGTGTTGTACGTCAGCGTGAACGACAGCGGCTTCGCGTCCGAGTAGCCGGCCTGCTTCAGCAGGTTCTTCGCGGTCTCGACGCGCTTGGCCATCGGCCACGACGCCCATTCCGGCGTGAACGGCTGCACGCCCTTCGTGCCGTTCGGCATCAGCCCGTACATCGGCTTCTCGCCGGCCTGCGTGAGCTTCGACGTGAGCACGTCGCGATCGATCACCATCGACAGCGCCTGGCGCACGCGCTTGTCCTTCAGCGCGGCATCGCTGTTGTTCAGGTAGTAGTAGTACGTCGCGAGCTGCAGGCCCGGGCGCAGTTCGCCGCCGAACTGCTTGCTGACCTGCTGGAAAATGCCCGACGGAATCGAATAGCTGTAGTCGATCTGGCCGGCCTGGTACATGCGCATCGCAGTCTCGTCGCTTTCGATCGGCAGGTACGTGACCTTGTTGATCACGACCTTCGGCGCGTTCCAGTATTTCGCGTCCTTCGTGATCACGATGCGGTTGTTCGGCTGCCAGTCGACCAGCTGGAACGGGCCGTTGCTGACGATGTTGCCCGGGCGCGTCCACGCGTCGCCGAGTTTCGTCACCGTGTCCTTGTTCACCGGCGCGAGCGGCACCATCGCGGTCAGCTCCGGGAAGAACGCGACGGGCACGTCGGTCGTCACCTCGAGCGTGTACGGGTCGACGGCGCGCACGCCGAGCGTCGACGGCGCGGCCTTGCCGGCGATGATGTCCTTCGAGTTCTTCACGAACTCGACGAGGATCGTGTATTTCGAGCCCGTCTTCGGATCGACGAGGCGCTGCCACGCGTAGACGAAATCGGCGGCCGTCACCGGCTGGCCGTTGCTCCACTTCGCGTCGTGGCGAAGCTTGAAGATCCACGTCTGCGGCGTCTTGCGCTCCCACGACAGCGCGACGCCCGGCACGACCTGGCCGGCCGCATCGATGCGGGCGAGCCCTTCGAACAGGTCGAGGCCGATCGTGTTGCCGGTCCACGACTCGATGTGCGCGGGGTCGAGCGACTCGACTTCGGCGGGCACCTGTCGCGTCAGGTCCTGTTGAGGAGCGAGCGCGACGTTCGACGGAACGGTAACGGCGTGGGCGACGGGCGTCGTCAGGGCGAGCGCGGCCAGCACGGCCGACATGGCATGCAAGGATTTCATCGTGGCAGTCTTGAGAAAGTGGGTTCGGTGAGCGTCGCGCGGCGAATGCCGCGGCTTACGCGTGAGACGCTGACGGGTGCAGCGATTGAGGAGGCCCGTGATTCCCGTATTTCATCTTAGTATTCCTTACGTTTCTTTCGACAGGCATCCCGTCTTGGAAACGAAGGAATACCTGTGCGTTAGAACAGCCTCGGCGTACCGACCCAGACCACCACCGACTCGATCTTCGCGGTGTTGACCCAGCTGTGCGGGACCGTCGACTGATAGTGCGAACTGTCGCCGGCCTGCAGGACGAACGTCTTGCCTTCCAGCGTCAGAGAGACTTCCCCTTCAATCACATACAGGAACTCTTCTCCTGCATGTGTCGTCACCTCGGACCGCTTCTGCCCCGGCGGCAACCTCACGAGGATCGCCTCGAGCTGTCGCCCTTCGGATACGTTCGTCAGCCGCGCGAACAGGTTCGCCGAATCGGCAAACCCGAAGAAGCGCAACTGCTCGCCTCGGCAGACCGAGCGTTCCTCGCTCGGCGTATCCACGAAGTACTGCACCGTCACACCGAGCGCGTGCGCGATACCGGCCAGCGACGTCAGTGACGGCGACGCGAGCCCGCGCTCGACTTGAGACAGAAACGGCTTCGAAATCCCCGCGGCGGTAGCGGTGTCGTCGAGCGTGCGCTTGAGTCGTTGGCGCAACGCGCGAATCTTGCTGCCCAGTACGGCGGCAGCGTCTGCTGACCGCGAGTTTTCAGTGGGGGGAACCATAGCAGGCCGAAAAGTGATCGTCAAAAAATGTTTGATGGAAAATAACTAAGTTAGATCGATATAGCTTAGTCTTCAGGTTCGCACATGCCTTCGGTGTTGAGCCCGGTGCACTAAACAGGGCACGGAGCGAGCGAAACGACGCGCTATCTTGCCAGACTCGCCGGCTTCACAGGCAAGCTGCAAGCGGCTCTCCGGGAATCTTCGGAGGGCCCGCCGAGAAGTTTACAAATAGATGATGAGACGAATCTTCCTGAAAGTTGCTGCCATATCGGGAGTTTCCCTAAGTGGCGCATACCGGACGCACCGGACCGGCGAACGTTACCACTCGCGCGCCGGTCGGGGTCGTTCCCCGCCTCATCGGGCGGTGTTCGCCTCCGGCCCGGGCTAGGGCCCGTTCCGGCTAATAACGGGCTTGCGCTGGTCACCAGAAGGGCCGAGCGCAAGGAATGCGACGAAGCGAATACTCGACGTATTCGTGAGGAGCATGACGCAGCGATCGGCCCTTCTGGTGACCAGCCCGTGGAATGAATTTATTTTTTAGATTTGGGGAACGCACCTTTCCGGCCGCATTGCGGCGTCGGACGTCGCTTGTTTGGCGTGGCCAAACGGCGCTCCGCCCTCCTTGCACTGCAGCCGGAAAGGAGCGTTCGCAAGCCCGTTATTAGCCGGAACGGGCCCTGAGCCCGACTGTTCCATCGCCGATGCCAAGCCTACCCGGCCCATTGTGCACAGGCGCCAGTTAGACCCAAGACGACGCGTGATCCGTGCCGTCCGTTTCAACCGAGATTGATGATGCATTCACCTGTTTCACAAACCCGATCGTTCACGACGGTCTTCCTCATCGAAATGTGGGAGCGCTTCGGCTACTACGGCATGGCCGCGCTCCTGGTCCTCTTCATGGTCGACCGGCTCGGTTTCACCGACAGCCATGCGAACCTGACCTGGGGTGCGTTCACCGCGCTCGTCTATGCGGCACCGTCGATCGGCGGCTGGATCGGCGACAAGGTGCTCGGCGCCCGCCGCACGATGATCATCGGCGCGGCCGTGCTGTGCGCCGGTTACCTGATGCTCGCGGTACCGAACGACCACCTGACGTACATGTACGCGTCGCTCGGCGTGATCGTCGTCGGCAACGGCCTGTTCAAGGCCAACGCGGCGAACCTCGTGCGCCGCATCTACGAAGGCGACGATGCGCGCATCGACAGCGCGTTCACGATCTACTACATGGCGGTCAACATCGGCTCGACGGTGTCGATGCTCGCGACGCCGTGGATCAAGGATCACTGGGGCTGGCACGCCGCGTTCGCGGTCTGCTGCGGCGGCATGCTGCTCGCGATCCTCAACTTCATGCTGATGCACCGCACGCTCGCGCATGTCGGCTCGCAGCCGGACGAACAGCCGATCCGCTGGAAGCGCCTCGGCGCGGTCGCGGCAGGCGGCGTCGCGCTCGCGCTGATCACGCTGTACGTGCTGCAGCACAAGCAGCTCGCGGTCGCCAGCGTGTGGACGGCAGCGTTCGCGATCCTCGCGATCTTCGCGTACATGATCGCGAAGTCGGAGCGCTCGGAACGCGCGGGCCTGATCGCGGCGCTCGTGCTGATCGGGCAGGTGATCCTGTTCTTCATCTTCTACGTGCAGATGTCGACGTCGCTGACGCTGTTCGCGCTGCGCAACGTCGATCCGCGCTTCATCCTGTTCGGCACGACGCTGTTCACGTGGAGCGCCGCGCAGTTCCAGGCGCTGAACCCGATCTGGATCATGCTGCTGAGCCCGGTGCTGGTGTGGGTCTACAACGCCGTCGCGAAGGGCGGCCGCGACCTGCCGGTCGCCGCGAAGTACGCGCTCGGCTTCGGCGCGGTCGCCGCGGGCTACCTGGTGTTCACGATCAGCGGCCGCTACGCGGTCGACGGCCGCGTGTCGTCGTGGTTCATGGTGTGGGGCTACGGCCTCTACTCGCTCGGCGAACTGCTGGTGAGCGGCCTCGGCCTCGCGATGATCGCCCGCTACGTGCCGGCGCGCATGAGCGGCTTCATGATGGGTGCATATTTCGTCGCGACGGGCGTGTCGCAGTATCTCGGCAGCGTCGTCGCGAACTTCGCGCAGATGCCGTCGCACGAGCTGCCGGCCACCGAATCGCTGCCGCTGTACCTGTCGCTGTTCGAGAAGCTCGGCTGGCTCGCCGCGATCGGCATGCTGCTCGCGCTGCTGCTGCTGCCGCTGATGAACCGCCTGTCGCGCCAGCATCAGCGCTGCGCGGAAGAGCGTCGCGAGGAAGCGCTGCAGGCGCAGGCCGTCACCGCGGCCCAATAAGTACTATCCCTTGGCGTGCGGCATGCACGCCACATTCCCCTGCCGGTTGCGCGATCGCGTCCTACACTGGTGGAAACGCATCCGATCCGTCGCGATGCGCACTGGCGGGAGAAGATCATGAAAAGCAAGACCACGCGGCTGCTGAGGATACTGTCGGACATCCGGCACGCTCAGCGCTGCACCGCGATTCGCGCCGCCCGCGCCGCGGCCGAAGCCGACGCGGTACTCGCGGAGCACGACGACCCGGCGCCGGACAACCGCGACGACGCCGAATCCGACGAAGCAACCGCCGTTCCCCGCTCCCGTATCGGCTCACCTCACTGACGCCGCGCGGCACGTTGCGTGCCGCACGCGCCGCTCACGCGGCCGCACTGCGCCACCGCGCGATCCACGTTCCCGAACCGGCCACGGCCATCATCAGCCCGAGCGCGCATGCGTCGGCCACGAGGCCCACGCCGACGTGCCGCAGATCGGCGCCGTGCGCGACCGGGTGCAGCAGCGAATCGATGACGAGCGAAATCGCCGCGCCCGCGACGAAGCAGATCAGCCCGCGCTGGCCGATCGCGACGACGGGCCGCACGCCCTGCGCGATCCGCGCGATCCAGCCGTAGCGCACGCAATCGGCCATCAGCCACGCGACGGCCGCGAAGCTCACGACGCGCGGCAGCGCGAGATCGCGCTTGAGCACGCCTTCGGGCAGCGGCAGCCCGGAAAACAGCTTGTAGCTCGCACAGCCGAGCACGACCGCGCACGCGACGCCGGTCGCCGCGGCGCCCCACCGCCCGAGCGCGATGCGCCGGTAGAACGGCTGGCAGCGCGCGAGCACGCCGGCGACGAACATCAGTTGCCATGCGAACGGGTTGAAGCTCCAGCGGAAGCCGTCGGTGTCCAGCAGCTCGGGGCCGAGCCAGCCCGCCGCCAGCCACGACGCGACGCCGAGCGCGACCAGCAGCCACGGATGGCGGCGCGCGAACGGCACGAGCACCGGCGACGCGAGCGCGAACAGCACGTACATCGGCAGCACCGACGCGAGATACGGCTGGCGCTGGAACGTCAGCAATTCGGCGAGGCCCGTGAGCGGCGATGCGAGCATCACGCTGACGTCGTCGAGCGCGAGGTTCGGCGCATCGATCCCGTAGTGATCGAGCACGGCCGACACGACGAGCATCAGCGTCGACGTCGCGAGAAACGCGCGGTAGATCTGCATCGCGCGGCGCACGAACCGGCGCTGCGCGGCGCGCGCGCCCTGCCGTTCGGCGATCGCGCCGTACGCGCTCGCGGTCGCGAAGCCGCCGAGAAAGACGAACACCTCGGCCGCGTCGCACAGCGCGAACGCGTGCAGCGTCACGCGCGACAGCACGCTTGCGCCGATGTGATCGACGACGATCATCAACAGCACGAGCCCACGGAAGAAATCGACTTCGATCAGGCGGCCGCTGCGCGACGGCTGGGCCGCGGCGGACGACGGCATGCTCAACGACATGAGCGCACCTGCGCAACGGCGGCGCAATCGGCGCCTGGGAATGCATCGGGAAGGAGAAGGCGAGCGCGATCAGCGGCGATGCGCGTATGCCCGCATCGCGCCAACCCGGCCGGCCAGGCACGGGGATGACCGTTCATTGGAAAGCTGCATACGAAGGGAAGTCGGTCAGGCCAGTCTAATGGCCGATCCGGGGAGACCCTAAGTAACAAAGTGCAACCGAATCTTCTGTTCGATTACAAGCGCGAGACCGGCGATATGAAGCGGGCAGCGCCGCCAGATTGACGCCAGCGCGACGCCAGTTTGCGGTCAGCATCGATGCGTTCGACCGCGGTTCGACCGCGGTTCGATCGTCGAGCGATACACGATGCGCGGCACGTTCCGTGCGGCCGCCGCACCACGATCAGGATCGAGATCGAAACTTATCTGCGCGCGGGCAAGCGTCGCATCAGCATTGCGCTGTGCCACGCGGTCAGCGCGACGGCGACCCAGATTGGCCCATACGTCGCGAGCTTCGCGACGCTCAGCGTCTCGCCGAGCAGCAGCAGCGACACCGCGACGAGCAGCACGGGCTCGACGTAGCCGAGAATCCCGAATAGCGCCATCGGCAGCATCCGGCTCGCCTTCAGGTAGCTCGCGAGCGCGAGCGTGCTGAGCACGCCGAGCCCAGGCAGCAGTGCGGCCCACAGCACCGGATTGCTCGCGACGCGCGTCGTGCTCGCCGCGACCATCGCGAACGCGACCGGGCACAACAGCACGATCTCGATCGCGAACGCGGCCAGCGAATCCGCGTTGATCCGGCGGCGCAGCACGAAATACGGCGGATAGCCGAGCGCGACGACGAGCGTCGGCCACGCGAACGCGCGCGTCGCCCACACTTCGTGCACGACGCCGAGCGCGGCGCACGCGACCGCCGCCCATTGCAGCGGGTCGAGGCGTTCGTGATAGTAGAAGCGGCCGACGAGCACCATCGTCAGCGGCAGCAGGAAATAGCCGAGCGACACCTCGAGCATGCGGCCGTGCAGCGGCGCCCACAGGAACAGCCACAACTGCAGGCCGAGCAGCGCCGCGCTCGCGGGCAGCGCGATCAGCAGACGCCAATCGCGCACGCCGCGCCGCGCGAGGTCGGCGAGCGCGGGCCAGCGGCCGCGCAACGCGATCAGCGCGAGCGCGCCCGGCGCGGTCCACAACACGCGCCACGCGAAGATGTCGAGCCCGGTGAGCGGCGCGAGCAGCTTCGCGTAAACCGACATCAGCGCGAACAGCGTCGATGCCATCACCGACAGCATGAGGCCGCGCCCGGCGTCCGGATACCCCGTCATGGTTGTTGTGTGCCTGTTACTGCTGCTGGAAACGATCGAAGCGCCTTTCGGTCCGGCGTTCCTCGAACGTCACCTCGGTTACGCGCGCGGCCGGCGGCCCGTGGCGCAGCCACGCGAGCATCCGGTCGATCTGCGCGCCGGGGCCCTGGATCATCGCCTCGACGCTGCCGTCCTCGAGATTCGCGACCCAGCCGCGCAGCTTCAATGAATGCGCCTCGCGCACCGTTGCATGACGGAAGCCGACGCCCTGCACGACGCCGCGCACCCGCACGTAGTAGGTCTCGATCCGTTCGTCCAGTTCATTGCGGCTCATCGCGTCGCCCTCCCGTTGCATTCAAGCCCGGCATTGTAGTCGCGTCGGCCGCTTCGCACACGCGTGCGGCGGCCCGGCCGCGCGCCGCCACGGAAGCACGGCCCGCCGGGGCGCCGGCGTTGCGTCGCCGCACGCGCCGACCACGTACAATCTCGCCGACGCTCAACCGCCGCGCCGCTCGCGCGCGCCCTGAAGGAAACGCATGACTGATACCTCCCGCGATCTCGTTCTCGTCACCGGCGCATCCGGTTTCGTCGGCTCGGCCGTCGCGCGCATCGCGCAGCAGAAAGGCTATGCGGTGCGCGTGCTCGTGCGCCCGACCAGCCCGCGCACGAACGTCGCGGATCTCGACGCCGAGATCGTCACCGGCGACATGCGCGACGAGGCGTCGATGCGCGCCGCGCTGCGCGGCGTGCGCTACCTGCTGCACGTGGCGGCCGACTACCGGCTGTGGGCGCCCGATCCCGACGAGATCGAGCGCGCGAACCTCGAAGGCGCGGTCGCGACGATGCGCGCGGCACGCGCCGAAGGCGTCGAGCGGATCGTCTACACGAGCAGCGTCGCGACGCTGAAGGTCACGAGCGCGGGCGACCCGTCCGACGAAAACCGGCCGCTCACGCCCGAGCAGGCGATCGGCGTCTACAAGCGCAGCAAGGTGCTCGCGGAACGCGCGGTCGAGCGGATGATCGCCGACGAAGGGCTGCCGGCCGTGATCGTCAACCCGTCGACGCCGATCGGCCCGCGCGACGTGAAGCCGACGCCGACCGGCCGCATCATCGTCGAAGCCGCGCTCGGCAAGATTCCCGCGTTCGTCGACACGGGGCTGAACCTCGTGCACGTCGACGACGTCGCGCACGGCCACTTCCTCGCGCTCGAACGCGGCCGGATCGGCGAGCGCTACATCCTCGGCGGCGAGAACCTGCCGCTGCAGCAGATGCTGGCCGACATCGCGCAGATGACGGGCCGCAAGGCGCCGACGATCGCGCTGCCGCGCTGGCCGCTGTACCCGCTCGCGGTCGGCGCCGAAGCGGTCGCGAAGTTCACGAAGAAGGAGCCGTTCGTCACCGTGGACGGGCTGCGGATGTCGAAGAACAAGATGTATTTCACGTCCGCGAAGGCCGAGCGCGAGCTCGGCTACCGTGCGCGCCCGTACCGCGAAGGGCTGCGCGATGCGCTCGACTGGTTCCGCTCGGCGGGGTACCTGAAATAACACAAAGCGGCGCGCGGCGCGCCGCCTTGCGCACTTTGTTACACGTCGCGCGCGGACCGGCACCGGCGCAGCGGGTAAAATCGCGGGTCTTACGCAGAGAAGACACGCATGAACCTGAACGATCAGATCGATTCGCTCAACGCGGGCGTCGATCAGCTCCTCCACGATCACCACGCCGCGCAGCAGGCGGCCCGCAGCGCGGAAGCCTTCGCGCGCGCCGCAGCAGCGGAAGCCCAGGCCGCGGCGCAACGTCACGCTGCCGCGGAAGCCGAAGCGCAGGCCGCTGCGCAGCGCCATACGGCGGCAGCCGCCGACGCCGAAGCCGCGCAGCAGCGCCACGCGGAAGCCGCCGCCGCCGCCGAAGCCGCCGCCCACCGTCATACGGATGCCGCCGCGCAAGCCGAAGCCGCCGTGCAGCGCCATACGGAAGCCACCGCACGGACCGAAGCACTCGCGCAACGTCACGCGGATGCCGAAGCCGCATCGCAACGACACGCAGCGGCGATCGCCGAAGCGGAGGCCGCCGCGCAACGCCATGACGCCGCCGCGACCGAAGCCGATGCGGCCGCGCAGCGCCATGCGGCAGCGACCGCCGAAGCCGAGGCCGCCGCGAAGCGTCACGCGCAAGCGGCCGCCGAAGCCGAAGCGGCCACGCAGCGCCACACGGCCGCGATCGCCGAGGCCGAAGCGCTCGCGCAGCGTCATACGGAAGCGATCGCCGAAGCGCAAGCCGCCGCGCAGCGTCATGCCGACGCGACCGCCGAGGCGCAAGCCGTCGCGCAGCGTCACGCCGAAGCGATCGCGCAGGCCGAAGCCGCCGCGCAGCGCCACGCCGACGCCACCGCGCAGGCCGAAGCCCTCACGCAGCGCCATGCCGAAGCGATCGCGCAGGCCGAAGCCGCCGCACAGCACCACGCGAAGGCCGTCGCCGACGCCGAGGCGCTGGTCGAGGCCGTCGTCAACGAAGCCGCGACAAACGCAGTTGCCGCCCCGGCCGTTGCCGCCGAAGCCGTCGAACCGACACCGGCAGGCACGCCGACGGCGGACCCGGCTGTGAACGCATCCGCGCCGGCTGCGGCCGATGCAGCCGATGCAGCAGCCGACGCCGGAACCGCGATCGTTGCGCCGGCGCAAGCCGAAGCCGCGACTGAAACCGACGCCGAAGCGGCCGCCAACCCGGCCGACAAGGCGACGCTGCACGTGGCGCGTCCGTCGCAGCACGAACTCACGCTGACCATCAACGGCGAATCGATCACGCTGCATCCGGAGCAACTCGGTCAGTTGATCGAGGAACTCGCGCATGCGCGCGCGTCGATGCAGCCGGAGCCGCCGCCCGGCATCCCGGCCGGCTGGCGTTTCGTGACGACGAAGAACCCGATGATGGCCGTGCAGAAGCAGTCGAACGGCGACCGCCTGCTGGTCGCCCGCCACACCGGCTACGGCTGGGTTCCGTTCACGTTCTCGCCGGACGTCGTGGTCCAGATGTACATGATGCTGACCCAGCGGTAAGCACCGGCAAGCAGCACCGCCGTAAACGAAACAGCCCGACCGGTTTCCGATCGGGCTGTTTGCTTTCCGGCTGCCGGAACGGCAGCGTCCCGGTCCGCGCGCCGGCGGCGCGCGAAACGCTCAGCGATCCACCGGCGCCTGCACGCGCGCCTTCCACTGGCCGCCCTTGCCGCGCCAGTAGCGCCACGCGGACGCGAACGTCGCGCCGACGTAGAACAGCGCGACGAGCGGCAGCGCGGGCGCCCACAGCGGCGAGCGCCGGTAGTAGCGCAGCATCGGTGCATACGCGGCGCACATCGACGCCCACGCGAGCCACGCCGGCCACGCGCGCGCACCGTATGCGAGCGCCGCGACGGGCGGCACCAGATAGATGATCGCCATCCCGAGCAGCGTGCCGGCCAGCAGCAGCGGCGAATAGTGCAGCTGCGTGAACGCGGTGCGCGCGATCATGTTCCAGATGTCGCGCCAGCTGTCGTACGGGCGCAGCGACACGCTGCGGTCGGCCAGGTCGAGCCGGATCGGATGGCGGCCGCTGCCGCGATGCTTGATCTGCGCGGCGAGGCTGCAGTCGTCGATCAGCGCACCGCGGATCGACTCGATGCCGCCCGCTTCCTCGAGCGCCGTGCGCTTCACGAGCATGCAGCCGCCCGCGGCGCCGGCCGTCCGGTTGCGCGGATTGTTGATCCACGAGAACGGGTAGAGCTTCGCGAAGAAGAACACGAACGCCGGGATCAGCGCCTTTTCCCAGAACGAATCGCAGCGCAGCCGCACCATCAGCGACACGAGATCGCGGTGCTCGGCCTGCGCGCGCGTGACGAGCTGCGCGACGGCATCGGGCGGGTGGCCGATGTCGGCATCCGTCAGCAGCAGGTAGTCGGCCGGCAGGCCGAGCGTCTGCACCGCGGCGATCCCCTGCGACTGCGCCCATACCTTGCCCGACCAGCCGGCCGGCAGCGGCTTCGCGGCCAGCACCGTCAGCCGGTCGGCGCGGTTGATCGCGAGCGCCGCCGCGCGGGCCGCGTCGGCGGTGCCGTCGTCGCTGTGGTCGTCGACGATGATCAGATGAAAGTCGCCCCGATAATCCTGCTCGAGCAGCGAAGTCGCCGCGCGGGCGATCACGTCGGCCTCGTTGCGCGCCGGCACGACCGCGACGACGGCCGGCCAGCCGGCGTCGGCCGCGGCGCCGCGCGCGTCGGGCGGCAGCGGCCGCGCCGGCACCGCGCGCCAGAAGCCGCCGCGCGCGACGAGCAGCACGATCCAGATCATCAGCGACAGGCCGGACACCAGGAAAGCGATCGCCAGCATCATCGGCGCGCCTCCGGCCGGACACCGGCATGTTGAATGGGGGTCAGGAACAAAACGCCCGAAACCGCGCGGGCGGCCGGGCAATACGCATAAGAATCGACGGTCATCGAATGGCCTTGAAATGAGCGCGACGCCGGGCAGCCGGAGCGGCCGCCCGCGAAACCGCGTAGTTTACTGGGTTCCGCGCGCGCCAGCGCCGACGCGGCTCTCCCGCAATTGCAACACGGACGACACGGCACCAGAGCAAGGACTTCCCGATAGGGTTAAAATGCGCGATTAATTCGGGGTTCCGGGGCCTGGTCTGGCCGGTTCGTTCCTGCCTTCATAACATCAAGCCGGGGCGATCGAGTTGGTGCCAGCTCCTCGAACCCCGGCGTCTGTCGTCGGAGTTCGCTCACTTATGCGAGTCATCCTTGCCCAGCCCCGCGGCTTTTGTGCGGGGGTTGTCCGTGCGATCGAGATCGTCGATCGCGCGCTGCAACAGCACGGCGCGCCGGTCTATGTGCGTCATGAGATCGTTCATAACCGGCATGTCGTCGAAAACCTGCGTAATAAAGGGGCACGATTCGTTGAGGAACTCGACGAGGTGCCGCACGGCGCTGTCGCGATCTTCAGCGCGCACGGTGTCGCCCAGACGGTCGAGCGCGACGCGGAAACGCGCGGGCTCGACGTGCTCGACGCGACCTGCCCGCTCGTCACGAAGGTGCACGTGCAGGGCCGCCAGTATGTCGCGGCGGGCCGCCGGCTGATCCTGATCGGCCACGCGGGCCACCCGGAAGTCGAGGGTACGATCGGCCAGATTCCGGCCGAGGTGATCCTCGTGCAGAGCGAAGCCGAAGTCGCGACGCTGACGCTGCCCGTCGATACGCCGGTCGCGTACATCACGCAGACCACGCTGTCGGTCGACGATACGCGCGGCATCATCGAAGCGCTGCAGCGCCGGTTCACCGACCTGGTCGGCCCGGACACGCGCGACATCTGCTATGCCACACAGAATCGCCAGGCCGCCGTGCGCGAGCTGAGCGAACAGGTTGACGTGCTGCTCGTCGTCGGCGCGACGAACAGCTCGAACTCGAACCGCCTGCGCGAGATCGGCACCGAAAGCGGTGTGCCGAGCTATCTCGTCGCCGACGGCTCGGAAGTGAAAGCCGAATGGTTTGCGGGCGTGCAGACGGTCGGCCTGACCGCCGGCGCGTCGGCGCCCGAAGAGATGGTCGAGGATGTAATCGGCGCGCTGCGCGCGCTGGGGCCCGTCGATGTCGCGACGATGGCGGGCCGTGAGGAAAAAGTCGAATTCAAGCTGCCGGCGAAGCTCACGCAAGCTGTCGCCCGCGAAGTTTAAGGAGGACATCCCTTGTCTATTCCGCTGCTCCAGCAAGTCCGTGTCGGCGCATACATCGTGCGCCAGCACCTGTCCGGCAACAAACGCTATCCGCTCGCGCTGATGCTCGAGCCGCTGTTCCGCTGCAACCTCGCGTGCAACGGCTGCGGCAAGATCGATTATCCGGATCCGATCCTGAACCAGCGCCTGTCCGTCGAGGAATGCCTGCAGGCCGTCGACGAGTGCGGCGCGCCCGTCGTGTCGATCGCCGGCGGCGAACCGCTGCTCCACAAGGAGATGCCGGAAATCGTCAAGGGCATCATGAAGCGCAAGAAATTCGTGTACCTGTGCACGAACGCGCTGCTGATGGAAAAGAAGATGGACGATTACGCGCCGAGCCCGTATTTCGTCTGGTCGGTCCACCTCGACGGCGACCAGCAGGCGCACGATCACTCGGTGTCGCAGGAAGGCGTGTACGACAAGGCCGTCGCGGCGATCAAGGAAGCGAAGCGCCGCGGCTTCCGCGTGAACATCAACTGCACGCTGTTCAACGATGCGGTGCCCGAGCGCGTGGCGAAGTTCTTCGACACGCTGGGGCCGATCGGCGTCGACGGCATCACGGTGTCGCCGGGCTACGCGTACGAGCGCGCGCCGGATCAGCAGCACTTCCTGAACCGCGACAAGACGAAGAACCTGTTCCGCGAAATCCTGAAGCGCGGCGAAGGCGGCAAGCGCTGGTCGTTCAGCCAGTCGTCGCTGTTCCTCGACTTCCTGGCCGGCAATCAGACGTACAAGTGCACGCCGTGGGGCAACCCGGCGCGTACGGTGTTCGGCTGGCAGAAGCCGTGCTACCTGGTCGGCGAAGGTTACGTGAAGACCTTCAAGGAACTGATGGAAACGACCGAGTGGGACAACTACGGCGTCGGCAACTACGAGAAGTGCGCTGACTGCATGGTCCACTGCGGCTTCGAGGCAACGGCCGTGATGGACACGATCGCGCACCCGCTGAAGGCGCTGCGCGTGAGCACGAAGGGCATCAAGACCGACGGCCCGTTCGCACCGGACATCTCGATCGCGAAGCAGCGTCCGGCCGAGTACGTGTTCTCGCGCCACGTCGAGATCAAGCTCGAGGAAATCCAGCGCGCCGGCAAGGGCAAGCTGCAGAAGCCGGCGAAGCCGGCAACGGCCGCTTAAGCGCGTTTCGCGTCGCGGGGGCTGCGCCTCCTCACCGGCACGCGGGCATGAATGAAGCGCCACGGAGTTCGCTCCGTGGCGCTTTTGTTTTGGGCCGCTGGATTGTGCCCGCACCACGTTGCCGCGGCGGCCGCGCAATCGTCGACGTCGCGCGATTGCATCGGCCGCGCCGGTGCGGCCGGCCCTGTCTCCTCCATCCTCCCCGTGAAACCTGTCGCGGCACTACGCGACCAGCGATTCGGCCGCGTGCGCGCGCATCTTCTCCGCCGCGTTCGCGACGAGCGCCGGCTGGCCGCTCGTCGCGAACATGCAGACGTGACGCCACAGCTCGGCGAGCCGATGCCGCGTGAGCGTCGCGACGCAGGTATCGTGCGCCACCAGCACGCGCTCGAGCACCGCGCACTCGTCGTCGCGCAGCGCCCATGCACCGCTTTGCGCCGCACGCGCCACGCCCGCATCGAGCGCACGCTCAGCGTCGACGCACAGGTCGATGTCCGCGTCCGCGCACACCGCGTCGTCGATCGCCAGGAACACCAGATAGACGCTCGTGCGCAACCGCATCAGCAGCGCCTCATTGCCATGCTCGCCGCGCAGCGCGACGAGCGCCATGTGGCATTTCAGCGAGATGTCGCGTGCATGCGCGGGCGGCAGCGGCAGCAGCCATTCACGCGTCAGCGGCACGTGGCGACGGTTCTTCCGGCCGGCCTTCATGATTCGCGCTCGCCGGCGGCAGCATCGCTCGCCGCGAAATCCGGCCACGCGGCACGGCAGGCGATCGTGCCGCGGCCTGCATCGTGGTTGAGCTTCGCACGCCGTCGCGCGGCGCTGCGTTGCGGCGTTGCCCGCCCATCCGGCAACCAGCTCGGCGCCGACGCGCGCACGACGTCGGCGAATCGGGTCGGGCAAGCCATGCGCGTCTCCTGCATCAGAACGTGTTCTCGCCCTTCAGGTAGTACGCGGTCTTCACGAAGAACGCCTTGACCGGATGGCCGCCCTGCGCGTCGCGCGCGGCGCGCGCTTCCATCGCAGCCCGCTCCTCGCGCGACCGGTCGGGCGCCGGATTGTGGACACGTTCGAGCGCACGCTGCATCGCGAGCGGATAGTTCTGGTTGCCGGCCGTCGTCGCGCGATAGCCGGCACGCGTCATCTGCATCAGTTGCGCGTCGGTTTCGGCGCGCGCCGCCGACCAGCTCAGCCGCGCGGCATTCGACTGCCAGTCGGAGCCGGCCGACTGCGCAAAGCTGACGGCGGGCAGCGCAACGAGTGCGCAGGAAAGAACAGCAACGGGAACGAGGGATCGCATGGTGGCCTCCAGATGGTTGTCCCCGCATCGATCGCGATCGTCGATGCGTTGAAACCATCGTATGTCGCGCCGCATTCCGCTTGAATAGCCGATTTCGCAATTGATATTTTCGGCTTCGCATTCGGCATGCGATCTGCGTCATTCGCGAATCCCGCCGAACCGGAATTTCCTTATTTCATTCAATTACCTGATTGTATTTTTGCGGGCAATCCGAAACGACGCGCGCACCGCCTTTTCAATTTCCGAAATGATGTGTTGCCTGTGCCACCCCGGCCAGCGCACGTGCCGGCGCGGCTTCCCGCGTGATATCGCGCATGCGGATACCACAAGCCCGGTTTCATCGGATCAAACGATTCTTCTGATACAGGACAAATCATCGGCTTCGGATTGCCGGATCGCGACACGACGCATACGGCAAGGACGCGCGATAATCATGCATCGGCCGTTTCGCACGGCGCCTCATGCATTCCCTTTTTTATCGAGTCCTTCCATGGCTGCCCTCGACACCACCGCCATCGACAGTTGGCACGCGCACGTCTATTTCGATGCGGCCAGCCGCGACGCGGCCTGGGCGTTTCGCCAGGTCGTCGACGAACGGCTCGGCGCGGTCATCGAACTCGGCCGCTTTCACGAACGCCTCGTCGGCCCGCATCCGGCCTGGTCGTACCAGATCGCGTTCGACGCCGCGCGATTCGACGACATCGTGCCGTGGCTCGTGCTGAACCACGGCGCGCTCGATATCTTCCTGCATCCGAATACCGGCGACGACCTGCGCGACCATCGCGATTGCGCGGTGTGGATCGGCAAATCGTATGTGCTGAATCTCGACGCGCTGGCCGGATAAGGTCTGGCGCGCGGCCGCCTTCAACCAGGGCCGCATCCACGTTTCGGGCCGACGTGAAACGTCTCGCGGCGTCGCGCCAATACAGTGGGTTCCGTTATCGACACTTCAGGGAACCCGCCATGACATACACCGACGCCGATGCCCGGCGCATCCATGAATGCTGGCATGCCGCCGTTGTCGCTCGCGACCTCGATGCATTGATTTCGCTGTACGCGGACGACGCGGTGCTCGAAACGCCGCTCGTCGTCGTTGCGCTGCCCGACCACGGCTCGGGCGTGCTGCACGGCAAGGCCGCGATCGGCGAGTTCTTCGCGGCCGGCCTGCGCAATCCGGGCAACCGGCTCGGACGCTGGTACCGGACCGGGTTGTTCTTCTCGAACGGCCGCCAGCTCACATGGGAATATCCGCGCGAAACGCCGGAAGGCGACCAGGTCGATCTCGTCGAGGTGATGGATCTGCACGACGGGCTGATCGCGCATCATCGCGTGTACTGGGGATGGGTCGGCTTTCTCGCGCTGCAAGCCGCGACGCCGGCGCCCGACCGCGCATGACGGCCGCCGGCGAGCGGGCCGCGCCCATGCAAACCGCCGCGCGCCGATAGCGCATTCCCCGGACGCGCCCGTGGCGCGTCGTCACAGGGTCAACACCGCATTGCGCTCACGCGACATACATCGCGACACTGACGAACTGGCACAGGCTGCCGGCCAGCACGAACAGGTGCCAGATACCGTGCCCGTGGCGAATACGCTCGTCGTTGATGAAGAAGTAGATGCCCGCGCTGTAGATCACGCCGCCGGCCACGAGCCATGCGGTGCCCACCGGCGGCAGCGCATGGATCAGCGGGCGCACCGCGACGAGCGCGAGCCAGCCCATCAGCACGTACAGGATCATCGACAGCATGCGCGTGCGCCGCCCGAGCGTCAGTTCCTGCACGATGCCCAGCACGGCGAGCCCCCAGCTCACGCCGAACAGCGACCAGCCCCACGGGCCGCGCAACGTGACCAGCGTGAACGGCGTGTAGCTGCCGGCGATCAGCAGGTAGATCGCCGAATGGTCGCATTTCTGCAGGATCGCTTTCAGGCGCGGGTTGCGCACGCTGTGGTACGCCGTCGAGATCGCGTAGAGCAGGATCAGCATCGCGCCGTACACGCTGAAGCTCACCACCTTGTACGGGTCGCCTTCGAGCGCGCCCATCGTCACGAGCGCCACGAGGCCGGCCACCGACAGCACCGCGCCGACGAGATGGGAAATGCTGTTGAAACGCTCACCGACATGCACGACGTGTTCTCCTGCGGGTCCACCGGGGAAAAATGAGTTCTATGATACCGGCCACCGGACCTTGCCGTGCTGCGCGCCGGCAAACGACGCGGCGATACCCGCGATAGGCGCACCGCCCACCCCGCCAAAGAAAAAGCGCCGCGAAATCCATCGCGGCGCTTCCTTGTAAATCACCGAACCGTTTCACCGGCCCGGTTCAGCAGCACTTCCCTGCTCCCGACCCGTACCGCGCATTCTGACGCTCGCGGAAAAATTCCTCGTACGTCATCGGCTCGCGGTCCGGATGGGTTTCACGCATGTGCGCGACGTAGGTGTCGTAGTCGGGCAGGCCGACCATCAGCCGCAACGCCTGCCCGAGGTAACGCCCCGCACTGCGCAGGTCGCTGCCAAGATCGCTGAACATCGCGGCCTCCCCTTAACGTCCGCTGCCGAGCGCCTGCGCGGCCGGCATCGCTTCGTACGGCGTCTCGCGCACGGTCGGCTTCGACTCGCGGCGCGCGCGCAGCACGGCGATCGCGCCGTACACCGCGATGCTGATGACGACGAAGATGAACAGCCCGGCCAGCGCCGCATCGATGTAGTCGTTGAAGATGATCCGCTTCATCTGCGCGATCGACTTGGCCGGCGCGAGCACCTTGCCTTCGTCCACCGCGGCCTGCAGCTTCGCCGCGTGCGCGAGGAAGCTGACCTTCGGGTTCGCATCGAAAATCTTCTGCCAGCCGGCCGTCAGCGTGCAGATCAGCAGCCATGCCGTCGGCACGATCGTCACCCATGCATAGCGCTCGCGCTTCATCTTGAACAGCACGACGGTGCCGAGCACCAGCGCGATCGCGGCGAGCATCTGGTTCGAGATGCCGAACAGCGGCCACAGCGTGTTGATGCCGCCGAGCGGATCGACCACGCCCTGGTACAGGAAGTAGCCCCACGCAGCCACGCACAGCCCGGTGGCGACCAGGTTCGCGGGCAGCGACTCGGTGCGCTTGAGCGCCGGGTGGAACGTGCCGAGCAGATCCTGCAGCATGAAGCGGCCCGCGCGCGTGCCGGCGTCGACGGCCGTCAGGATGAACAGCGCCTCGAACAGGATCGCGAAGTGATACCAGAACGCCATCATCGCTTCGCCGCCGATCACCTGGTGCAGGATGTGCGCCATGCCGACGGCCAGCGTCGGCGCGCCGCCCGCGCGCGCGATGATCGTCGTTTCGCCGACGGCCTTCGCGGTCTGCGTGAGCATGTCGGGCGTCAGCACGAAGCCCCACTGCGTGACGGTGTTCGCGACGGCTTCCGGCGTCGAGCCGAGCACGGCGGCCGGCGCGTTCATCGCGAAGTAGATGCCCGGCTCGATCACGCATGCGGCGACCAGCGCCATGATCGCGACAAACGATTCCATCAGCATCGCGCCGTAACCGATGAAGCGCGCGTTGGTTTCGTTGTCGATCAGCTTCGGCGTCGTGCCCGACGAGATCAGCGCGTGGAAGCCCGACACCGCGCCGCATGCGATCGTGATGAACAGGAACGGGAACAGGTTGCCCGACCACACCGGGCCCGTGCCGTCGACGAACTTCGTCAGCGCGGGCATCTTCAGTTCCGGCGCAACGACCAGGATGCCGATCGCGAGGCCGAGGATCGTGCCGATCTTCAGGAACGTCGACAGGTAGTCGCGCGGCGCGAGCAGCAGCCACACCGGCAGCACCGATGCGACGAAGCCATAGCCGATCAGGATCCACGTGAGCTGCGTGCCGCTGAACGTGAACCATGCGGCGAGCGCGGGCGAATCGTGCACGGTCTGGCCGAACGCGATCGACGCCATCAGCAGCACGAAGCCGATGATCGACACTTCGCCGATGCGGCCCGGACGGATGTAGCGCGTATAGACGCCCATGAACAGCGCGATCGGAATCGTCGCGGCGACGGTGAACGTGCCCCACGGCGAATTGGTCAGCGCCTTCACGACGATCAGCGCGAGCACCGCGAGGATGATCACCATGATCAGGAACGCGCCGAACAGCGCGATCACGCCGGGCACCGTGCCGAGCTCCATCTTGACGAGATCGCCGAGCGAGCGGCCGTCGCGGCGCGTCGAGATGAACAGCACGATGAAGTCCTGCACCGCGCCGGCGAACACGACGCCGGCCAGGATCCACAGCATGCCGGGCGTGTAGCCCATCTGCGCGGCGAGCACGGGCCCGACGAGCGGCCCCGCGCCGGCGATCGCGGCGAAGTGATGGCCGAACAGCACGTACTTGTTGGTCGGCACGTAGTCGAGGCCGTCGTTGTACTTGACTGCCGGCGTCATCCGCAGCCCGTCGAGCTGCATGACCTTGCTGGCGATGAAACGGCTGTAGAAGCGATACGCGATCAGATACACGCAGACAGCGGCGATCACGATCCAGAGGGCACTGACGCGCTCGCCGTGCGCGAGTGCGATCGTTCCGAACGAGAACGCGCCGAGCAGCGCGACCGCGATCCAGAGCAGGGTACTGGAAGCCCGATTCATGGCGTCTCCTGGTCTCCAATGTGGTTTTGATGGCATGCGGCGAAGTGGCCGCACACGCGTGACGTCGATGCGTCGTGCCGCGGTCTTGCAAAGGCCGCGGCAATGGGCCGTAGTATTCCGTGCGACGGGGGCGGCTTACAAGCGGATAACTACGTATGCGGGGCTACGTAGAATTACGTAGAGCGTGCCGCATATACCTTATCCGGTCGCGATTGATCGCGCCCGGCAAGCCACGTACAGTGTTCGCCTGCCTCGATTCCGGAACCGCCATGCCGATCCGATTTCAGAAGATGAACGCGAATGGCGACGACTTCGTCATCGTCGACCTGCGCGGCGATGATCGGGAATACACACAGGCGATCGACCGCGACCTCGTACGGCGCATGGGTGACCGGCATCGCGGCATCGGCTTCAACCAGCTCGCGGTGCTATCCGACTGCGACGACGCGGCCGCCCGCGTCGCGTTCTGGAACCCCGACGGCTCGGCGCTCGATACCTGCGGCAGCGCGACGCGCGGCGTCGCGTGGAAGCTGATGCGGGAAACCGGCGCGGCGTCGGTCGTGCTGCGCACCAACCGCGGGCGCCTGCTCTGTTCGCACGATGCGCACGGGCTGATCACGGTCGAGATGGGCACGCCGCGCGTCGGCTGGCGGGACGTGCCCGTCGCCGAAGCCGTCGACACGCTCGCCCTTCCGCTGCCCGGCGCACCGGCCGCGTGCAACATGGGCAATCCGCACTGCACGTTCTTCGTCGACGATCTCGATGCGATCGATATCGAAACGCTCGGCCCGGCAATCGAAACGCATCCGCTGTTTCCGCTGAAAACCAACGTGCATTTCGTTCAGGTCGTCAGCCGCACGCATATCCGCCTGCGCATCTGGGAGCGCGGCGGCGGCGTGCCGCTCGGTTCGGGCTCGTGTTCGTGCGGCGCGGTGGTCAACGGCATCCGGCGCGGGCTGCTCGACCCTACGGTGCGGGTGGAATGCGACGGCGGCGACGTCGCCGTTCAATGGGACGGCACCGGCAGCGTGTTCCTGAGCGGGCCGGTCGCGTTCGGTTTCGACGGGGTGTGGGTGGACGGGAAGATGCCGGCAAGCTGATCGCCGGCGTTCGTGCTGCGGCGTGAATCGCGATACCGATTCGCGCCGGATGCACTGCGGCAACGCAGCCGCGTCGTCATCGATCGTCGACGCAATCCGTTCGCCGCCATGATATAGCGTCCGGCCTCCGACGATCGCGCCGACGCGCGGGAGCAGCCATCGCCCGCGGTCGGACTGCCCCGGCGCAGCGCGCGCCGGGCTGCATCGATCAGTGCTTGTCGTCGATCTTCTTCGGCTTCGGCGGCGACGGCACCTTCGTGTACTGGAACGCCGGCGTCGCCTTCAGCGCATCCTTCGTCGCGCCCGGCAGGTAGATGTTGCCGTTGCGCACGTCGAGCGACGCGATCGGCACCGCGACGTCATGCGCGGCCACGCCGAGGAAACCGCCGGCCGACACGATCGCCGCCGACACCGAGCCGTCCGGCGCGACGATCAGGTCGCGCACGGTGCCGACCTTCTGGTTCGCGTCGTTGTAGACGGCCTTGCCGAGCACGCTCTTCTTCACGCTCCAGCCTTCGAGCAGCGCCTGCGATTGCTCGACGGTGACGCTGAGCGGCTGTGTGCCGGCGATCTGCGCGTGTGCGCTGACGCTCGATGCGAGGATGGTTGCTGCGATGAGGGTTTTGTAGAACGCCATGCTTTTATGCACTCCGGTGAATTGTTGTCGATATCCGCGGCCGGCCTAGCCGCCTGCGTGCGCGACACATCGCACCGGCCCATGTTAGCGCCACTCGCGAGATGCTGCATCGAACGCGATGACGCAGCACTCATGTCGGCGCCGCCCCATCACGCATTCCGCGAATACACCCTGCGATGCCGCACCGCCTCCGCCAGCACGTCGAGCACCGGCTCCGTCTGCGTCCAGCTCAAGCACGCATCGGTGATCGACACGCCGTACTGCAACGGCACGCCCGGCTTCAGATCCTGCCGTCCGGCCTCGAGATGGCTCTCGACCATCACGCCGACGATCCGGTGCTCGCCCTGCGACAGTTGCCGCGCGAGATCCTGCGCGACGTCGATCTGCCGCTCGTGCGACTTGTTCGAGTTCGCGTGCGAGCAGTCGACCATCACCTGCTCGCGCAGCCCGGCCTTGCGCAGCACCGCGCAGCATTCCTCGACATGCGCGGCATCGTAGTTCGGGCCGCTCTTGCCGCCACGCAGGATCACGTGCGCGTCGTCGTTGCCGCGCGTCTCGAAGATCGCGGCCATTCCCATCTTCGTCATCCCCATGAACGCATGGCTCGCGGCCGCGGCGACGATCGCGTCCGACGCGACCTGCACGCCGCCGTCGGTGCCGTTCTTGAAGCCGATCGGGCAGCTCAGCCCCGATGCGAGCTGGCGATGGCTCTGGCTCTCGGTCGTGCGCGCGCCGATCGCGCCCCACGCGATCAGGTCGGCGATGTACTGCGGGCTCAGCAGGTCGAGAAATTCGGTCGCGGCCGGCAGGCCGAGCGCGTTGACGTCGAGCAGCAGTTGCCGCGCGGCGCGCAGCCCTTCGTTGATGCGGAAGCTGCCGTCGAGGCGCGGATCGTTGATGTAGCCCTTCCAGCCGACCGTCGTGCGCGGTTTCTCGAAGTAGACGCGCATCGTGATCAGCAGGTCGTCCTTCAGCGCATCGGCCGCAACTTTCAGACGGCGCGCATAGTCGAGCGCCTGGTCGTGATCGTGGATCGAGCACGGGCCGACGACGAGCAGCAGCCGGTCGTCGCGGCCGTGCAGGATGTCGCCGATCGCGCGGCGCGTATCCTCGACGAGCGTCTGCGTGGCGGCCGGCACCGGCAACTCGTCGAGCAGCAGCGCCGGCGAAATCAGCGGACGCACGGCGCCGATGCGGACGTCGTCGATGCGCGTGGTGTCCTGCGTCGCGTCGGCGCTGCCTACCTCGCGATCGTGGGAAGGATTGTCGAGGTTCTGCATGGTGATTCTCCGGGGGACGTCTGGAATGATGTGCAGGCTCGATTATGGCACCCGGGAGAGGCGGCAGCCGGGTGTGGCGGGGGAATGCATGTGACGGCGGTCAGGGTCGTGCGACAGACGGCAGGCGCGGGATGCAAAAAGGGCGATCCGCAGCGGATCGCCCTGCCCTTCACCGCGTCGCCCCGCGCGTCTAGTGCGGCGTCTCGGGCGCCAGCGAATTGCTCGGCAGCAGCGCCGTCAGCCAGCAGTTGCTCGGTGCGGCTTTCCCGTTGAAGCGGTCGTAGAGCCACGGCAGCATGCCGGCCACCCAGGGCGCGATCGCGCCCACATGTTCGAGCGGATACTCGGTGTATGTGACCGGCGTGCCGCTCGCGCAGAACTTCTGCGCAAGCGCGCGCACGTCGTACGCAAGCATCACGCCGTCGCCCACCTGGCTGCCGAACGTGCCGTCGAGCGCGCCCGCCGTGCCCTGGCCGATAAACATCGGGATCGTCGGCGACGCGGCCAGCCCCGCATTCACCTTGTTCGCATACGTCACATACACCGGAATGCTGTTGATGTCGTTCGCGTATTGCGGCTTGAACAGCGTCGCCCAATGCAGGCCCGTGTACTTCGGCAGGATGTACCCGAGCGACTGGCTCTGGATGTCCTTGAACACGGCAACGCCGGTGTCGCTGAGATAGGGCGTCAGGTCGAAGCCGTATCCGCGCGACAGCCCGGCGAGCGCGGCCGCGGCGACGCCGCCCCAGACGATGCTGCCATCCACATAGCGCAGATTGTGCGCGGGGTCGACCAGCACGCCGCCTTCCGCCGCGCCGACGAGCTGCCTGTTGATGTCGGGCGCATAGCTCGGCGCGAGTTGCGCGGCCCAGTTCGTCGCGATCGCCCCGCCGGAATAGCCGATCATCGCGACCTTGCTCGACGGATTCAGGCCGGTCGACGGCGTATTGAGCGCCGCGCGGATCGAATCGAGCGTCGTCATCCCGTATTCGGGGCCGGCGGCAAAGTCCGCCGTCTGGCCTTCCGTATCGGGCACGATGATGTTGTAGCCCAGCAGCAGCAGTGTCGACAGCGGAATCGATTCCGCGCTGTAGAACAACGTGCCCACGTTGATGACCTTCGTGACGTCGCGGTCGCCGGCGATCACCTGCGACGGTTCGTCGTACGGGTTCAGCGAATCGTAGGCCGACTGGTACGAGATGGCCTGGCCGTTGCTGACCGCGCTCCGGATCACGGACGTCACGTTGACGACCGGCTGGTTCCGCGCGTTGTTGGTGCGATACAGCAGCTGCTGCGCGGTCAGCGCGGTCGGAATGCCGGCCACGTGATAGGTGACGTTGCGCGTCTTCAGCACCGTGCCCGGTGGAATCGATGCCAATGGCGTGGCGCCGGTGTACGTATAGAACGGATCGGACACGGTCGGCGTACCGGCGCTGGCCAGCGGTGCGGCGAAGGCCAGTGCAGCGGACACGGCGGCCGCGGCAATTATCAAACGTCTGGAGGACATGGGTGGGGGCCCCTGGGATAACCTGCTTTCATCGAAGGAAGTTCGGCGGTGTTGCAGACCATCGCGATTGCCGCTTCAAAACCGTTTCCGAGCCATCGACTGTCTCCTGTGAATGAATGATCCGGCTTGTTCGGAATCTGCGATTTTAGTAGGAGTACAAACCGGATGAATTGAAGCACAACGGGAGCGCGATCGACGTGCGTTTTCCGTTGTTTGAAGGTAAACGCCTAAATCCGCCGCAACGCGATGCGGGCGCCCCGGCCGTTCGGCCGACTGCCCGCACCCGGATGAAGTGCCGTACGATCACGGCTGTCCGTTACCGAAGCGGCCCGTCGTGCGATGCGGGCCGCGCGGCGCACCGCCTGCGTGTGACCGATCGTCTCCTGCCCAACCGACACGCCACGATGACCGTATCCGAACTGCTCCGTGCCATCCGCCAACCCTATATCGACCTGCTCGCGAAAGCGGCAGCGCAACCGGCGGTGATCGTCGAACCGGCCTACCGGCAGGCCGACGGCGCGCTGGCCACCGAAGGGCCGCTCGCGCTGCCGTGCCGGGCCGACACGATCCCGGCCGAAGGCGACGCGGCCGGCCAGCCGTCGATGGTCGATTCGACCTCGCAACTGGATTTCGAGCCGTTCGCGTTCGACCTCGAAACGGCGGCCGTGTCGATCCGCCCGTTCGTGTGGGACTGGGCCGCGATCGAGGCCGACGGCCTCGACGAAAGCGCGGCGATCGACGCGCTCAAGACATGGTTCTTCGCGTGGTTCGATGTGGACGACGAGAACACGCCGGCCGAAGACGGGCTGCATGGCATCGTTCACTACCTGTCGGAACCGGTTCGCACGGAACAGGGGTGGCGCGTCAATGCGGATCTCGGTTCCGCGCCCGAGACGGCTGTCGAGGATCTGCTGTTCCGGCTCGTCGATGCGGGGGCTACGCGGATCAGTGTCGGTTGAAATGTCGCTTTATCTCTTGCACACCACCATCATGAAAAAAGCTCTTGTCGCGGTACTGCTCTGTATTTCGTTGCCGGCGCTCGCCAAGGTTTCCACCGAAGTGTTCTGTTTCACATCGGACGGCGACAAACCCGTGCGCTTCGAGATGCGCACCTATTACGACGATGCGGTCAATTGGACGGGCGGCATGGTCCGGTACGCGAAATCGAAAACGGCCCTCCCGCTGGTGATCGAACACGAAGAGGACGAAGTGCTCGCCGAAGACCGTCCGCACCAGTTCACGACAACCTGGGTCGAAATGGTCGACGGCAAGATCAACGGGAGATACGAAATGATGTCGCAGGGCGCCAACATCTATTCGATGATCTACACCAATGCGCGCACCGGCAAGAAAGCCGCGTTCGGCAGGGCGCTGGATGTCGATGCTTCCGAACAAACCGGGTGCCGCTGGTGATGCGCCCGTTTATCCGGATCGCATGGATGCTGATCGCATTGCGCGCGGGCGTGTCGGATGCCGCGCCACGCACGGTCTACGAGGGAACGCTGCAAGGCGCGGGAGCCGTCGTGATGGAACTCGACAACCTCCCGGCCGCGGACGGAAATCTCTCCGGTCGCTATTTCTATGTGCAGTTCGGCGTCGATATTCCGCTGCACGGCACGCCCGCGCAACTGGTCGAACCGCTCGTGCGCACGCAGTTGCCGGACGACGCACGCAACACATCGGGATTCCGCGAGCGTGCCGATTTCGATCATGCCACGGCAACCTGGCGCGGCACGCGAGACAAGGACGGCTACCGCGGCCGCTGGACCGAAGCGCGCTCGGGCAGGTCGCGCACCTTCACGTTGCGCCGCGTCGCAGAATACGATCCCGACGCGGTAGCGCCCGGCTCCGTCGAAGCCATCACCGATCTCTCCGCAGGCGGCGTCGGAAGCGGCATCGCGCGCAGCGCGGACATCGAGATGAAGCACGCACCTTATGCAACGCTGAAGCTCGCAGGGCACGCACGGCCAGTTGGCTCCGAGATCGGCGACGACACGGTTGCGTACCGGATGTGGAGCGACCCGCGCACGGTGCTCGCCTATCCGCGGCTGAGCCGCCATCCCGATCCGGCCGTGATGGCGCGGGTCAACCATCTGCTGGAGCAGCGGCACTGGCAGATGAATCTCGCTGCGCTCGGATGCGCGTCGACACGCTATACAGACGACGGGCCGGCAGCCGGAACGCTCGGCGGCTATGACGACGAGCACGTGACAGTCACATGGCTGTCGCGCGCGGCATTGGGCATAGTGGAATCGGGCAGCACGTTCTGCGGCGGCGCGTACCCGGACAATTACTACGATCCGGTCACGTTCGACCTGCTGCACGGCGCGTATCTCGACTGGAATCGCGTGATCGACGCGGCTACGCCAAGCAAGGACGGCGACACGGAAACGAGCGCCACATTGATGCGCTTCATCGCGCAGCGACGTGACAAGGCCGAGCCGGGCGAACGGCCGACGGACGGCTACGGCAATTCGCTGTCGTGCGCCGACGTGTTCCCCCAGTATCTTGCGTTCGAACTCGATGCGCCCGACAAGCTGTCGTTCGCCGTATCCGGTATCGGCCACGCGGCGGGTGCCTGTCTCGGGCCACAGCTCGACGCGCCATTTGCGGCGCTCGCGCCGATCCTGAAGCCGGACGGTGCGCGTTATCTCGTACCAGGCGTCAAGCTGAAGTAACGCTGCGGTACGTAGCGGTATCCGCATCGCGCATCGGCCCGGCCACGCAGCGACGAGGCCGGTCGATGCGCAAGCACCGCAGTCATTGTGTCAAGACGCGTCGCCCTGCGCGTCGACGTCGATCCCCAGTTCGCTGGCCATCCGCTGAACCAGCGCATTCAGTCGTGCCACTTCATCCGCGAGGCGTTTCTGTTCGGCCTTCAGCGCCTCGAATTCGGAAGGTGGCACGGAATCCGCGCCGCCGGCATCCGCACCCGCGAAGTCGGCCACGTTCACCTCGCCGCACATCAGGTGCATCCAGCGGTTCTCACGCGCGCCCGGCGCACGCGGCAGCCGGACGACGAGCGCCTGCGCGCGCGCCGCGAGTTCGTCGAGAAACGCCTCGACCGACGAGATATCCGCGAAGCCGTGCAGGCGCGCGCTGTTCAGGCGCAGTTCGGCGGCCGTCTGCGGGCCGCGCAGCAGCAAAATGGTCAGCAGCGCTATCGCCTGGCTCGGGATGCCGAGCACGCGGTTCATGTTGTGCTCGAAACGCGGCACGCGGCTGCTGCTGCCTTCCATCACGAGGCTCAGGTGCTTCAGCCCGTCGAGCGCGGTCGTGACCTCGTCCTCGCTGACGTTCATCACCGGCGAGCGTGCGGTTTTCTGGTTGCAGCCCGCGGTCAGCGCATTCAGCGACAGCGGGTAGGTGTCCGGCACCGTGTGCTGTTTCTCGACGAGCACACCGAGAATGCGGGCCTCGAGAGGCGTGAGTTCGCGAAGGGCGCGTGGCGTGGGCGTATCCGGCGTGGTGTTCATGGTGGCTTCGCAGCGTGCAGCAGGTGAGGGGAAACGGTCGCGGCCCGTCCGGCATCGCGAACGGGCGAGCCATATGATAGCTCGCGACGCATGGCCCGGCGCTGCTCGCCGTGCCGGCGCGCGCACTTGCCGCAGTCGCTTTCGTCCAACGTATTAGCCTCCCGGTGCCAAGCGGCGATGCATGCGTACGGCACTCGCGAATTCGCGCTCCACACACGCCGCAGCCCGCGGCGCAGTCACGGAATCATGCCCGCGTTTGCGCGGCACGCATGCCGGCGCTACGATATGCGTTCACGCGGACATCCGCGGCGCCGCGCGCAACCGCCTCTGCACATCAATACCACGCATCACCCGCCCAACACGCACTGCTGCCGCGCCTGCGCGCCGCTCGTCGACACCGCCCGCCTTTTCACCCAATCACCCGTTCGCCACCATGACTGCATCCTCTTCCGCGCCGCACGTGCGCGCCATCGTCACCGGACACACGCGCGGTCTCGGCGCATCGCTCGCCGAACAACTGCTGCAGGAAGGCATCGCCGTGCTCGGCGTGTCGCGCAGCCGTCATCCGTCGCTCGCATCGCAAACCGGTGACCGCTTCGCCGAAGTCGAACTCGACCTGTCGGACGCGTCGGCCGTCGCGACCTGGCTGGCCGGCGACACGCTGCGCAGCTTCGTCGACGGCGCATCGATCGTGCTGCTGTTCAACAACGCGGGTATCGTCGATCCGATCGGCCCGCTCGCCGCGCAGGACCCGGCGATCGTAGCGCGCGCGGTCGGCCTGAACGTCGCGGCGCCGCTGATGCTGTCGGCCGCGCTCGCGCAGGCGGCATCCGCCACGACCGAATGCCGGATCC
Organism: Burkholderia sp. IT-111MI5; assembly: GCF_949752865.1. Taxonomy (NCBI): domain Bacteria; kingdom Pseudomonadati; phylum Pseudomonadota; class Betaproteobacteria; order Burkholderiales; family Burkholderiaceae; genus Burkholderia; species Burkholderia sp. IT-111MI5. The sequence goes on from NZ_CATKIF010000022.1 coordinate 262,673, forward strand.
TGCACCTGTCGAGCGGCGCGGCGCGCAATGCGTACGCGGGCTGGAGCATCTACTGCGCGACCAAGGCCGCACTCGATCACCATGCGCGCGCGGTCGCGCTCGACGCGAACCACGCGCAGCGAATCTGCAGCGTCGCGCCGGGTGTCGTCGATACGGGCATGCAGGCGACGATCCGCTCGACCAGCGAAGACAGCTTCCCGATGCGCGAGAAGTTCGACCAGCTGAAGTCGAGCGGCGCGCTCGCGACGCCCGAGGCGGCCGCACGTCAACTGATCGGCTATGCGCTGAGCGATGCGTTCGGCTCCACGCCGACGGCCGACGTGCGGGAATTGCCGGCCAGGTAAGCCGTGAGCCACGGGCCACTGCCCGTCATCCCTCGAGCCGTTTCGTCCAGTCTTCGACCTGCCGCTCGGTCCGGCGCTTTTCGAGCATCTTGCGCCAGCCGGGCGGCAGCACCGGGACGTCACACAGCGCATCGAGCGCGGCCATGTCGAGCGTGCGCCGGTACAGCACATCGAGCACCGTCGACAGCGGCCATTGCGGAAAGCTGCGCTCATGCAGCGCCAGCACGTCACCCGGCGCCACCCAGCCTTCGTGCAGCACGCGGTAGTACCAGCCGGTCCGGCCGCTTTGCTGCACGAGCGCGGCCATCCGCGGATGATCGAAGCGCGCGTTGAGCTTCCAGCACGGCTGCCGCGACTGCGTCACCTGAAGCACGGCGCCGCCCAGCGCGAACACGTCGCCAATGCACACGTCGTGCTCGGTCACGCCATGCGTCGACAGGTTCTCGCCGAACGCGCCCGGTCGAGCGAGCACGTCGCGCGCGCCGATCTGCGCGGACCACCACGCATAGTGATCGTGCGCATAGTGGTGAACCGCCTTGTCCGGCCCGCCGTGATGCCGCGCATCGGCCTGCTCGTCGCCGGCAAAGCCGAGCGCGCCCAGCCACAGACGCGAATCGACCGGCCGCTTGTCGATCGCGCTCGCGTGCGGCGTGCCGGCCAGCGGCCGGCTCGTGCCGACCCGCACCGCGCCGATGGCAACCGCGATCGCCGGCCGTGCTTCATCGTTCATGCCGGCACACCATCCGCCAGTGCCGCAAGCAGGCGTTCGAGTTCGCGCGTGCGCGTTTCGCCAAGCGGCAGCAGCGGCTTCCTCGGTTCGCCGGCGTCGAAGCCGCGCAGGCGCAATCCTGCCTTCACGGTCACCGGCAGCCCGCCGTTGACGATGAACTGCAGCAACGGCAACTGCGCATGAAAGGCCGACCTGGCGCGCGCCAGATCGCCCGCGCGCATCGCGTCGACCAGCGCGAGCGGCAACGCGGCGTTCAGGTTCGGCGCGGCCGTGCACCATCCGGCCGCGCCCGCGGCCAGCGCGGCGAGCGCCATCGGATTGCTGCCGTTGTAGAACGGGATCGTGCCGTCGCTCAACTGCGCGAGCCGGTGCATCCGGCCGATGTCGCCGGTGCTCTCCTTGACCATCGTGACGTCGTCGACGGTCCGGCAGATCGTCGCGATCAGGTCGGGCGACATGTCGACGCCGCTCGTCGCCGGGTTGTTGTACAGCATGATCGGAATGCCGATCGCGTCGCCGATCGCGCGGTAGTGCGCGACGATCTCGTCGTTGCCGAGCTTCCAGTACGACACCGGCAGCACCATCACCGCATCGGCGCCGGCCTGTTCGGCGATGCGCGCGCGGCGCACCGCGCCCGCCGTGGTGAGATCGGAGATGCCGACGACGGTCGGCACGCGCCGGCGCACCGCGCGGATCGACGCGGTGGCAACCGCCTCCCATTCTGCGTCGGACAGGTACGCGCTCTCGCCGGTACTGCCCAGCGGGGCAATCGCATGAACGCCGTCGGCGATCAGGCGCTCGATCAGCGCATCGAGCGTTTTCAGGTCGACGCCGCCGTCGACGGAAAACGGCGTGACCGGGTAGGCAATGATGCCTTGCAGCAGGATAGACATGTTGTGTATTCCTCAATGATGAGTGAATGCGACGGAAGCGACGCGCTCGTTCAAGCGATGCAGTCGCGATGCGTGCGCAATGCGCGGCGCGCGTAATAGTCGAACGTCACCGCATCGCGCTTCGGTTTCGAAATCCAGTCGTGCGCTTCCCGCGCCAGCGCCGGCGGTACCGGCTTGATCTCGCCGGCCGACATCGCGAGCAGTTGCAGCTTCGCGGCCCGCTCGATCAGCAGCGCGAGGATGCACGCTTCCTCGATCGTCTTGCCGACCACGAGCTGGCCGTGATGCGACAGCAGGATCGCGCGCTTGCTGCCGAGCGCCTTCGAGATGATTTCGCCTTCCTCGTTGCCGACCGGCACGCCGGGCCAGTCCTTCAGGAACGCGCAATCGTCGTATAGCGGGCAGGTATCCATGTGCGACACGACGAGCGGCTGCTCGAGCATCGACAGCGCCGCGACATGCGCCGGATGCGTGTGGATGATGCAGTTCACGTCCGGGCGCTCGCGATAGATCCACGTGTGGAACCGGTTGGCCGGGTTCGGAATGCCTTCTCCGTCGACGACGTCGAGATCCTCGTTGACGCGCAGCAGGTTCGCAGCCGAGATTTCGTCGAAGCCGAGCCCGAGCCGCTGCGTGTAGTACGTGGCGTCGCCCGCGCGACAGGTGATCTGCCCGGCCAGGCCGGAATCGTGGCCCGCGTCGAACAGGATCCGGCACGTGAGCGCGAGCTTCTGCCGCGCGGACCAGCCGCTGTCGCCCACCTCGTTCTCAAGACGCCGCTCCGCCAGCGCGACCAGCGCCTCTTTCGTCAAATTCAGCGTTTCCGCCATGTTCGCCTCCTGAATGGGTCGGATGTGTCGCGTCGCCCGAAGTCGTTTCCACCGGGGTTTGTGACACTCGATCCATTATATGACACAACGTGTCATGCGTTACAATCGGTTTTTCGAAGGACACCTGGCGCCCCATGACGATTCGCCTGAAGCTGCTCAGAAAACAGAAGGGCTGGACGCTCGATGTGCTGGCCGACGAGACCGGCCTCACCAAGAGCTACCTGTCGAAAGTCGAGCGCGGCCTGAGCGTGCCGTCGATCGCGGTCGCGCTGAAGCTGTCGAAGGCGCTGAATGTCGACGTCGAGCAGTTGTTCTCGGAAAGCCGCAATCGCGAGCTGATCACCGTCACGCGCGCCGGCGAGCGCACGGCGATGGGTGCCGCGGCCGACAGCCACGCGCACCGCTTCGAAAGCATCGCGGCCGGTGTCGCGCCGAAGAAGATGCTGCCGTTCGTCGTGCATCCGCCGCACGAGTTCGTCGCGTCGACGTTCCGCGAGCACGAAGGCGAGGAATTCCTGTTCGTGCACAAGGGGCGTGTCGAAATCGAGTTTCCGAACGAGACGGTGCAACTCAAGACCGGCGATTCAGTCTATTTCAACGCACTCATCCCGCACCGCACGCGCAGCCTCGGCGCCGCGCAGGCGGAGATCCTGGTCATCGTCAGCCACGACGACTAGACTCGTCACTTTTCCGCGCAAGGATCTTCCGATGGTCACAAAGGCCACCGCACCGTTCCAGCAGATCAAGACGCTCGTTCGCCAGAACGTCGAGTCGGGCGACTGGCGCCCCGGCGACCGCATTCCGTCCGAACTCGATCTCGCCGCACAGTTCGGCGTCGCGCGCATGACGGTCAACCGCGCGCTGCGCGAACTGACCGAGGAGGGCGTGCTGAAGCGCATCGCGGGCGTCGGCACCTTCGTCGCCGAGGCGAAGCCGCAGTCGAACCTGCTGATGATTGCGCATATCCGCGACGAAATCCGCGCGCGCGGGCACGAATACCGCTGCCGCGTGCTGAGCCGGTCGAGCGAGCCCGCATCGTTCGACGTCGCGGCCGCGTTCGGCCTGCCGGTCAACACGCCGGTCTTTCATGTGGTGTGCGTGCACGAGGAAAATGGCCGCCCGATCCAGCTCGAGGATCGCTACGTGAACCCGGCCGCCGCACCCGGTTTCATCGACCAGGATTTCCAGGTCGAGCCGCCATCCGAGTACCTGTACAACAACGTGTCGCACTACGAACTGGAAATCGAGCACGTCGTCGACGCGTCGCTGCCGACCGGCGAACAGGCGCGGCTGCTCGACATGCGCGCCGACGAGCCGTGCCTCACGCTCACGCGCCGCACCTGGACGGACGGGCTGCCCGTCACGTTCGTGCATTTCCTGCATCCGGGCAACCGCTACCGGCTCGGCTCACGCTTCAAGCCGGGCGCCGGGCGCCACCCGACCTGATCCTTCGTCACACGCAGACACGCTGATACACAAAAAAACGCGCGGCGGCCGTTTCGTCCGGAAACGCCCGCCGCGCTCGTTAAATGCGCCGGTCAGATCGCGCCGGCCTGCCCCGCACCACGCGACCACACGACCGGAAACAGCGGGTGTTCGAGCGGCGCGCCGTCGGGCAGTTGCTCCGCGAGCCCGGGGAAATCGGGCGACGTTTTCCAGCGGCGCGGCGCGTGACGGATATCGTCGCCGACAAAGCGGATCGAGAACGCGCGCCGGCGGTTCTGCGTGCCGCCCGACGCATGCAGCGTGAGCATCCGGAAGCACACCATGTCGCCGGGCTCGAGCGCCCAGTGGCGGATCGGGAACGCCGCGCGATCGGCTTCGATGTCGGGCAGGTCCGCAAGGCTGCCTTCCGGAAACCACTTCGCCTCCTTGTCCATGAACGTGCGCGGCATCAGCCACGGCCCGCGATGCGAGCCCGCGACGAATTCCAGCGTCGATTCGAGCGGCACCGGATCGACCGGAATCCACATGCTGACGTTGTCGTCGCCTTCGATGTTGTAGTACGGCTGATCCTGGTGCCACGGCGTGCGCTGCCGCGTGCCGGGTTCCTTCACGAGCAGGTGGTCGTGATGCAGCCGCACGTGCTCCGTGCCCATCAGCGCGGCCGCCACCGACGGTGCCGGCGAGCGCACGATGAAGTCGCGGTATGCGTCGTTGTGCTGCCAGTTGCAGAAATCCTCGAAGAACCAGCCCGGATCGTCGGGCCTGCTCGCGACTTTCGCGCGCTCGCTCGGCTGCGCGAGATTCGCGTCGATGCCGGCCCGGAGCGCGGCCACTTCGTCGGGCGAAAAGATGCCCTTGATGCAGACCGCGCCTTCCTCGCGGAACGCGGCGATCAGTTCGGGCGTCACGGCTTGCGCGACGCGGTCCTGGATACTCGTCATGGTTTGCCTGTCGATTGAGTGAATCACGGGGTCACGGTGCGGCGCTCACGGCTTCGCGCCGTAGATGTCGAAATCGAAGTACTTCGCGGCGATCTTCTGGTACGTGCCGTTCGCGCGGATCGCGACGATCGCGTCGTTCAACCGCTTCTTCATGTCGGCGTCGCCCTTGCGCAGCCCCATCGCGACGCCGTAGCCGGTGATGCGCGCGTCGGTCACGTCGGGGCCCGCGAACGCGTAGCCCTTGCCGCGCGGTGTCTTCAGGAACGAGTAGCCGGCCTGCGTCTTGTCCTGGAAGGTCGCGTCGAGGCGGCCGTTGACGAGATCCTGGTACACCTGGTCCTGGTTCTGGTACGAGACGATCGTCACGCCCTTGGTCGCCCATTCGGCCTTCGCGTACGCCTCCTGCGTCGTGCCCTGGTCGATCCCGATGCGCTTGCCCGCGAGCGACGCCGCGGTCGGCAGCAGCTTCGAGCCGACCGGCGCGACGAGCGCGGCCGGCGACGCATACAGCTTGTTCGAGAAGTCGATCTGCTTGAGCCGCTCGTCGGTGGCCGTCATCGCGGACATGATCACGTCGAACTTGCGTGCGCGCAGCGCCGGAATCATCCCGTCGAAGCCCTGCTCGACCCACACGCACTTCGCGCGCAATTCCTCGCAGATCGCATTGCGCAGGTCGATGTCGAAACCGGCGAGCGAGCCGTCGGGCTGCTTCGCCTCGAATGGCGGATACGTGGGATCGATGCCCCAGCGGATCGTCGACGTATCCTGCGCGAACGACACGAGCGGCGCGAACGCCAGCGCGGTAACGAGGAGCTTTGCAGTGCGGATCATGACGTGTCCTTGAAGGTCTCGACGCGGCGGGCGACCGCCGGCGTCCGGTGGATGGCGCCGCGCCGGGATGTCGGCGCGGAGCGGTGCGCGAAAGACGGGGACTTCGATGAAACTGCGGTGCAGTCTAGACTGCGTGATTTTTGAGCGCAAGCGCTGGGAACGCGGGTGAGGGAGATTGAGGACGGGCGGGGGCGGGAAGGAAGGGATGGGGCTTGAATTTTGGCTGCATTGCCGGGAGTTTCGGGTGTTTACCCTGTGCGACGCATGCCTGCCAAAGAGCGTGTTTTTACCGATATCGGCGGGATGGCGATGTCTATACTGGCGGGTAGCGTGAAGTCCTGTCCGATACGGATTCGGCTGTATTGATGATGCGACCTATACCGCGACGAAAATCCCCCGAGACGAAAATTTGCCCAACCGTGCGACCCTGCCCGTCGCGCGCATCGACCTGCGCGCCGCGCTCGAGCAGCGTGCCCACTTCACCCGCGACGCCGCACCAAGTCCGGCGAAACCGCGATTGCCTGCGACATCCGACCATGTTAAAAGTCGTCGCACGCATTTGAGAATGAAATAGTCGAATCCGCAAAAGTGCATAAATGAATAGACCCCTGTTCGACCTCGACCTGCTGCGCGCGCTCGTGATGGTCGCCGACTGCGGCAGCTTCACGACCGCCTCCGCGCGCCTGCACTCGACGCAGTCGACGGTCAGCCAGAAGGTGCGCCGGCTCGAGGAAATCGCCGGGCACCGCCTGCTCGACCGCGGCACGCGCGACGTGCGGCCGACCGATGCGGGCGTGACGGTGCTCAGCTATGCGCGGCGCATGCTCGCGCTGAACGACGAGATGCAGGAAGCGCTGTCGGGGGCGACGGTCGCACTGACGATCCGGCTCGGCGTGCCCGACGATTTCGCGGCGGGCCGCACGACCCATGCGCTCGCCGCGTTCAATCGCGAACATCCGCAGGTCAAGCTCGAAGTGACGTGCGGACTGAGCCGCGACGTCAGCGCCGCGTACGACCGAGGCGAGCTCGACCTCGTACTGATCAAGCAGCGCCGCGACAGCCGCGAGGCCGTCGTGCGCTGGCCCGAGAAGCTGCGCTGGATCGACAGCGCGAAGCATCCGTCGATCGATCTCGACCCGGTGCCGATCGTCGTGTTTCCGCCGCGCGGGCTCTATCGCGACGACATGATCAAGGCGATCGAGGAGCGCGGTCGCCGCTGGCGGATCAGCTTCACGACGTCGAGCCTGAGCGGCATCCAGGCCGCCGTCGCCGACGGGCTCGGCATCAGCGTGCTGCCGGCGCGCGTAGTGACGGACGAGCACACCGTGCTGACCGCGAAGCAGGGTTTCGCGCCGATCGAGCACATGGACATCGCCATCCTGCATCGGCCGACGGCCGACCCGATGGTCAGCGAGCTGACGAAGACGCTCGCGGCGATGCTGGAGCACGAGGAATAGTCGAGCGGCGGGCTTCGTTCAGGAAGGAGAAAGGGGGCTTCACACCACGGGTAACTCAGAACATCGTGTTCCCGTTCGCGACCTGTTCGGGCACCGGCTGGTTGACGTCCCAGTGCTCGACGATCTTGCCGTTCTCCAGCCGGAAGATGTCCATGATCGCGCTGCCGCGCGTGCCGGGTTCGCGCACCGCGTGCACGTGCAGGATCACGTAGTCGCCGTCGACGAACGAGCGCTTGATCTCGCTGTGCGACTGCGGATATTTGTCGCGCAGGAACGCGACGAACCTGCGAAAGCCGTCGCGGCCGTCGGCCGCGTTCGGGTTGTGCTGCACGTAGCGCTCGCCGACATACGCGAGCGCGGCGTCCGCGTCCTTGTCGTTCAGGCCTTTTTCGTAGAACGCGAGCACGGTCCGCCGATTGGCCTCCTGCTGCGCGTCGTTCGGGCCGGCCGCCACCGCATGCGCGGCGTTCACGGCAAACAGGGCCGCCGCCATCCATCGTGCGGCCCGTGCCGCTGTCGTGCGTCGCATCGTCGTCTCCCGGGAAATCCGGCTGAAAACCGGATCATACCGGCGCGACACGGCGCTCAGACCAGCGCGCCGTTGCGCGCGACGATCTTCCCCGACGACACGACGAGACGCCGCACCGGCCGCGCGACGACCGCCTCGGCGAACGTCAGCGCACCGACGAGCACGACGTCCGCACGGCTGCCCGGCTGCAGCCCGTAGTCGACGAAACCGCAACCGCGCGCGGCACTGTGCGTCACGCAGTCGAGCGCGACTTCGAGCGCGTCGTCGCGACGGAAATCGTTGCGCATGCCGATCAGCATCGCGCGTTCGAGCATGTCGGGCGAACCGTACGGCGTCCACGTGTCGCGCACGCCGTCGTTGCCGCCGATGACGGTCACGCCCGCCGCGCGGCACGCGGCCACCGGCGGCACCGGCACATCCGCCGGCGCGGTCGTGACGATCGCGACGCCGAGTTCGGCCATCCGTGCGAGCAGCGCATCGCGCTCGCGTTCGGCAAGATCGCCGAGACAGAACCCGTGGCTGATCGTGACCTTCCCGTGCATGCCGTGCGCGGCCGTACGCTGCAGGATCAGGTCGAGCGAGTACGCGCCCATCGACGCGCGCTCGTGCAGGTGGATGTCGAGCCCGCGGCCGTGGCGCTCGGCGATCGCGAACAGCACGTCCACCGCCTCGACCGGATCGCCTTCGATCGCGCACGGATCGAGCCCGCCGAGCAGGTCGGCGCCCGCGCCGAGCGCGTCGGACAGCAGCGCGTCGGTGCCCGGCCGCTTGAGCACGCCCGATTGCGGAAATGCGACGATCTGGATGTCGACCTGCCCGCGCAGCGTCTCGCGCGTCGCGAGCACGCCGTGCAGGTGCCGCAGCCCGGCTTCGGTATCGACGTCGACGTGCGTGCGGATGCGCGTCGTGCCGGCCGCGAGAAATGCGCGCGCCAGCACGAGCGACGCGGCGCCCGCGTCATGGCCGCTCGTCGCGCGATAGTGCCGTTCGTTCTCGATGCGGTCGACGAGGCGCGGCCCGACCTGGTTGCGATACCACGGCATCCCCCAGTGCGTCTTGTCGAGGTGCGTGTGGCCTTCGACGAGGCCAGGCAGCGCGAGCGCGCCCGCGCCGTCCTCGATCGTGCAGCCGGCGGGCGCGTCGAGCGACGGGCCGACGCGCGCGATGCGATCGCCTTCGATCAGGATGTCGAGCGCAGCGTCGGCGCTCGTGCGGACATTGCGGATCAGCAGGTTCGTCATGTCGGTTCCGGGGTGGTCGGTCAGTGCGGTCAGTGCGAAGTGGGCACGGCGCTTCACGCGCTGCCCGCGGTCGGGTCGGTCAGCGCGTGAAGCGCAGCGCGGGGGCGAACGGCGCACCCGTATCGCTTTCGCCGCGGCGGAACACCCAGCGCTCGGCCGGCACGCCCGCGACGGCCGCCGCCGCATTCGGCGCGCGCACCGCGACGAACGTCGCGTCGCAGCCGACCGCGATTCCATAGTTCTCCTTGCCGATCACGCGCGCGCCGGCGTGCGTCGCCATGTCGAGCGCGACGCCGAGCGCTTCGTCGGTGTAGAAGCCCGACCGATAGCCGACCATCATCGCGCGCTGCAGCATGTCGCCATTGCCGTACGGCCACCACGCGTCGCGGATGTTGTCGTTACCCGCGAACACGTGCACGCCCGCGTCGCGCAACTGCCGCACCGGCGGAAACGCGCAGTCTCCAGGCGCGTTCGTCAGGATCGACACGCCTGCTTCGGCAAGCGCCGCCGCCGTGCGCTGGACGTCGTCGTAACCGACTTCGCCGAGCGCATACGCATGGCTCACGTTCACGCGCCCGCCGAGCCCCGCCGCGCGCGTGCGCGCCGCGATCCGCAGCAGTTGCGCGATGCCCGTCTCGCCCGGTTCGTGCAGGTGGATGTCGATCTTCGCGCCGCGCTTCTCGGCGATGCCGAACACGATGTCGAGCTGGCCGTCCGCATCGCCGTCGAGCGTCGTCGGGTCGATCCCGCCGACCACGTCCGCGCCTTCGCGCACGGCCGCGTCGAGAATGTCGGCGGTGCCCGGGCACGTCACGACGCCGGCCTGCGGAAACGCAACGAGTTCGATGTCGACGATCCCGCGCCATTGTTCGCGCGCGGCCATCACGGCCTGCAGGTTCGACAGGCCCGTCGTCGCGTCGACGTCGACGTGGCTGCGCATCGCGACCGTGCCGAATGCGGCGGCCTGCGCGATCAGTGCGTTCGCGCGCTCGACGATCGGCGGCGCAGCCGCGAGCTGGCGCTTCTCGACCGCGAGACGCTCGCGCAGCGAGCCGACCGGTTCGTGCGGCACCCAGCGATCGCCGACGAAGCTCTTGTCGAGGTGGATGTGGCCGTCGACGAAGCCGGGCAGCACGACGCGGCCGTCGAGGTCGATCGCCTGAGCGCCGGGCGCGGCCGTGCAATCGGCGCCGATCGCGGTGAAGCGGCCGTCGCGGACGACGAGGTTGATGGGCTGTCCGCCGGCGTCGACGGCGTTGATGAAGATACGATCGGTCATGGCTCGGAATGTGGGGCGGTCGCTGCGCGACACCGGCGCGGACAGGGGGAGGAACCGCAGCCGGCGCGGCGCGGCCGTTGGCAGGGAATCCGGCCACGATATCGGACGCCACCGCCCGAGGCCAATTAAATGTCGCGATGCCGCGCATTCGATTTCGCGATGGGCGGCACAGACGCCACGCCAGCAAGGTGCGGCGGCGGGGTCCGATCTCGTCGGAGACGGCCTGCATGCCGATGGCCCGTCGGGAGGCGTCGCGGAAGCCGAGGTTTGGGGTGCCGGAATCGAAGGGCCGACCGCCTCGAAAGATACGCCGCCGGACCGCTGTCGGTGCGCGTCGTCGAAGCTGCCGAACGGGCGCCGCCGCCATTGCCGGGGCGTTGTGCAACTGCCCCGCGCAAGCCGCGATTTACGCGGCAACAGACTTTACACGTTGTTACCCGGCCGCACCGGACGCGCATCCGGCCATTACTTATACTCACGCCGAGTTCGCCACCCGTCCGGGTTCCGCCGGCGAACACGTTGCCGATGCAGGAAACATCATGATGCGCATTCCTTCCACGAAGACCGTTCTGTTCGCCACGCTCGTCGCCGTGGCGGCGCTTCCGCTGACCGCCTGCGTCGCGCCCGGATATTACGGCGCGCAGCCGGGCTATCCGCAGCAGCAATACGCGACGCCCGGTTATGCGCAGCCCGCGTATTCGCAACCGGGCTACGTGCAGCAGCAACCGTACGATCAATACGGCAACCAGCCGCAATACGGGTCGCAGCCGTATGACCAGTACGGCAATCAGCAACAGCAATACGGCAACCAGTACGGCAACGGCTACGGCACGCAGTACGGCACGGTCGCGAACATCCGGCCGGTCAGCGGCTCGGTCGGCCCGTCGGGCGTCGCCGGCACCGTCGTCGGCGCGCTGATCGGCGGCGTGCTCGGCAACCAGGTCGGCCGCGGTCACGGCCGCGAGGCCGCCACCGTGATCGGCGCCCTCGGCGGTGCGGTCGCGGGCAACCAGATCGGCCAGCAGATGGGCGCGGCGCAACCGCCGAGCAGCTACCGGATCGACGTGCAGGTCAGCGACGGCTCGACGCGTTCGTTCGACGTGCAGTCGCCGGGCAACCTGCGGCCGGGCGATCGCGTGCAGATCAACGGCAATCAGTTGTCGCGGTATTGATGCCGATTCGGTGCGCCCGACCTGAGCGGGCGCATCCGGCGCGTTCGATGTCGTGTGCCTGTTCGGCGCGACGGCACGCCTGCTTCACGTGATCCTCATCCCTCGTGCCGGCGCGACGCGCATGACGCGCCGCCGCTACTCTCGCAGTCCCTCCACCTTCGCGGCAGCCTCCAGCGCGACGCGTCGCACGGCCGTTCCACCGCTCGCCTGCACGGATCAACCGCGTCGCAATCACATGCGCTCGGCACCGAACGCGATGCGCGTTAACCGCGCGATGCGATCCGAGGGCCAAGGCGCGGCCGGGATGCACGACGCATCGAACGCCGCCACACGTCATCCGGATTCCGATTAGCATAGGCACGATGCATCGCGCGGCCGCGGCAACCCGCGCCGGCATGCACAGCCCTCCACAGGAATCCCCTCGATGACGATCACGACACGCCTGCTCGACGCGACCGACGCCGCCCGTTTCCAGACCCTTCGCCTGCGCGCAGTCGACACCGCGCCCACGTCTTTCCTGCCCACGCTCGACGAAGAATCGCAGGTGCCGGTCGGCGAATTCGCCGCGCGCATCACGCCGACGCACGCGCAGGCCGTGTTCGGCGCGTTCGACGGCGACACGCTCGTCGGCATCACGGGCGTGCGCCGCGATGCGCGCGCAAAGATCGCGCACAAGGCGACGATCTGGGGCGTGTTCGTAGATCCCGCGTATCGCGGGCGCGGCATCGCGCAAGCGCTGCTCGAGAGCGCGACCGAGCATGCGGCGCACGCGTGGCAGTGCAAGCAGCTGATGCTGTGCGTGAACGAGGCCAACAGCACCGCGGAGCGGCTGTATGCGTCGCAGGGGTTCGTCCGGTTCGGCACGGAACCGCGCTCGCTGTTCGTCGACGGGCGGTTCTACGACGAACATCACATGGTCAAGACGCTGGCTTGACGCGTTCAATCATGCTTGCGTTCGCGGGCATCGACCGCCGCCCGCGAACGCCCTTCACCTCAAGTCACCGCTTGTCGGTAATCGTCGTGTTGACGATCTGCCCGGCGATCGTCACGTTCGTCAGCGTCAGCGCGCTCACGTTGAACGCATAGATCGGCCCCGGCGACGTGACCGTCGGCGTGCCCGACGCGACCGGCGTGCCGAAGTCGCAATTGCTGATCGTCACGCCGGAGATCGGCTGCACGGCCGGCGCGGGCGGCGTGCCGTTGTAGTCGAACGCGACCGGCCCCTGCGCGACGATCGCCTGGAAACACGACGCGGTCACGCCGTTCAGCGTCACGTTGCTCGCCTTCACATCCGAGATCGTCACGTTCTGCACGACCGGCGCGCGCGTGCGCACCGCGTCGTTCGCGGGCTGGTAATCGCAGTCGAACGTGACGATGCCGCCCTGCGCGGCCGACGGGTTGCCGGCCGACGGCGTGACGACGCCGAGCGGCACGCTCGCGTTGACCGGGCTGCCCGCGAGCAGTGCGCTGCCGTAGCCACCGCCCTTCAGCGTCACGCCGTTCGGCAGCGTCACGCCCTTCACGTGGAAGTCCTTCACGTAGCCGCCGCGATTCATGTTGGTCTTCACGCGAATCGCGATGTTCAGCGGGTTGGTCTGCCAATTCGCGTTCAGCATCGACAGGTTGGTCGCATAGATCTGCTCGACGCCGCCGCCCATTTCGCTGCCGAGCGTGATGCCGCCGTGCCCGCTGTTCATCGTGCAGTTGCGGATCAGGTGCCGCTTCGCGGGCCCGTATTCGGTGTCGCGGTCTTTGCCGGACTTGATCGCGATGCAGTCGTCGCCGGTGTTGAACGTGCAGTCCTCGCACAGCACGTCGGTGCACGCGTCCGGATCGAAACCGTCGTTGTTCGGGCCGATGCTGTTGGTCGTCACGCCGCGAATCACGACATTGCGGCTCGCGGTCGGATGGTGCTGCCAGAACGGCGTGTTCTGCGTCTGGTAGTTCGTCATCAGCACGTTGGTGCAGCCGATGAATTCGACCATGCACGGCCGCAGGTAGTGGCCGAGGCCGAAGATGCGTTTCTCGACCGGCACACCGGCCTCGGACAGCGCCGGCAGGTAGTTCTGGTCCAGCTGCCACGGCGTGACCGGCGACGTGAGCAGCGCGTAGAGCGCGTCCGGAATCGCGGGCGCGACGATGCGCAGGTCGACGTTGTTCGGATTCGCATAGGCCTGGCTCGGTACCGACGCGCCTGCGCCGTACGCGCCCGACGAGCCCTTGTAGGTCCACCAGCAGATGCTGCCGGCCCCGCTGCCGGAGAACGGCGTCATCGCCTGCCCGTTGAGCACCGACGTCGGGCCTTCGCCCGTCAGCGCGATGTTCGTCGCGTTGCGCGCGTAGACGGGCGCACCGTAGTTCAGGCAATCGTTCGCCTGCCAGCGGCTGTAGTACAGCCGGCCGTTCGCGCCGCAATCGACCGGGCCGTCCTTCGCGTAGTCGGCCGGGTTCGGGCTGAAGTAGATCGTGCAGTTCGCGCTCAGGTGGAACGTAACGTTGCTCTGCAGCACGATCGGCCCCGCGCAGTACCAGTTGCCGGGCGGCACGACCACGCGCCCGCCGCCTTCGCGGCGGCACGCGTCGATCGCCGCGAGAAACGCCGGGCGCGAATCGAACGCGCCGGGCGCGGTCGTCAGTTCGGAACCCGGGCTCACCGGCGATTTCGCGACGTTCGTGTACGGCGACGTTTGCGCGACCGTCGCGCACGGGCGCGCGCCGTAATGCGTCACGTCGAAGTCGCGCCCGCGCAGCGCGAGCCGCGACACATGCGCGAGCGATGCGGCGATGCGCGCCGCCGCGCCATGCTCGCCCCAGACGAGATCGACCGCCGACGCATTGGGCATGTGGCCTCCCGCAAAGGCCCGGGTCGCCGCGAGCGGTCCGCCGAGCACGGCGCCGCCGGCGAGCGCGCCGCTCCAGCCGATGAATGCGCGGCGCGACACCGGCTTCGACGACGGCGATCGGGCAGACGAAGACGAACGGCGGCTGTTTGCGGCCATGGGCACTCCTTCAGTGTATGGGGTATCGACGCGCCGGACGGCGGATCGCTATTTATACGTCGTCGTACTACAACGCGCAGTCTAAATGCGATCGAAGCCGCACACGTATTTGTCGTTTACCCTGTTTTTACTGAGTTAATGCCGCTGATGTGTGCGCCCACTCACATCAGAGAACGCATCGTTAGAGATATGTTGTCGTATGTTTATGCGCAAAAACCTCAGCTGAAACGCCCCGGCCGACGACGTCCGCCGGGGCACCGACCTACTCGCCTGCCGCCGCTACCGCACCCGGTGCCGGCTCGCGCCCGGCCGAAGCTGCCGGTTCGAACATCAGCACCAGATCGCCGTGGTAACTCCCGTTGGTCGAGGCCGCCCCACTGACGGCCGGCAGATGGGCGCTGACTTTCAGGTTGCGGGTTTCGTCGTAGCCGTCAAAACCGTCGCGCGCGGGTTTCACCAGCGTGAGCGTGCGAGCGGCGCCGGATGCGATTTCCGCGTCGCCCGCCTTGCCCGTCAACACGACCTTCGCGTTGGCCATCTCGTCGCGACCGTTCGACAGCCGCAGCGGCTGCAACAGCGTGACGTTGATATCGGGGTTCGTCGTGCGCACGCGGATCGGCAGCGTCGTGGCGAAGCTCTGCCGCGCACGGTCCGTCGCGTTCAGTTCGACCACGTCGTACCACGCGGAATTGTCCGGTTTCGACACGAACAGGCTGTCGCCGATATGCGCCGTCAGCGTGATCTTCTTGACGACCGCTTGCGGCGACGTCGGACCTGCGTGAGCGATGCCGGTCAATGCGCCGCACACGGCGAGTGCGGCAAGATGTTTTCCGATCTTCATTGTGTTGCCCCGCATTCTGGATGATTGAAATCCGATCGCCGAAAAGCCGGCCCGCTTCGAGCTCACGATCCCGCCATTTCAGCAAAATCCGGTATTCGCTTATCTCGAAATTAACAAGCAAATCCCTGCGGAATTCGAAATACCCAGCCGTATACGCGACCGATCGAGTCGACCGGATGCATTCGCAACCGCGTATCAGATTCCCCCGTCAGACAGCAACGACCGACTCTGACGAACACCTCGCGCCACGGCGTGCAATAACGATAGGCCACGAAAGTCCGGATAAATATCCATGGAAACCTTCACGGTTCTTTTCGGCTTCCATTTACCAGTGCCATCTCCAAATCAAATAACACTCGCGCGGAAAACGCCTGCTTTCAGGCGCGGCAATGTCATCGTCGGTCGCAACGGATATTCGCGCTTCCGATCCCCTCGGTAATTCCGCCCCTGTTCAGCCCCCCGCCGCCTGCGCTATCGTTTCCTCATCTTCACTGCCCCGGAGCCCCACTTGCCTTCCCGCCACGGAGTCGACCTCATCCGCGCCCGCGCACTGTTCGAACGCGAGCGCCGTGCGTTCACCGAAGCCATGCCGGCGTCCCGCGCCCTGTCCGCGGAAGCGTCCGAGCACCTGCTGTTCGGCGTGCCGTTGCACTGGATGCAGGACTGGTCGACGCCGTTCTCGCTGTATGTGAAGGAAGCGCGCGGCGCGACCTTCACCGACGTCGACGGCCATCGCTATGTGGATTTCTGCCTCGGCGATACGGGCGCGATGTTCGGCCATGCGCCGGAACCCGTCGCACGCGCACTCGTCGAGCAGGCCACGCGCGGCTACACGACGATGCTGCCGAGCGAGGACGCCGCGTGGGTGTCGCGCGAGCTCGCGCGCCGCTTCCGGCTGCCGGTCTGGCAGTTCGCGCTGAGCGCGAGCGACGCGAACCGCTTCGTGCTGCGCTGGGCGCGCGCGGCCACCGGCCGCAACACGATCGTCGTGTTCAACGGCTGCTATCACGGCACGGTCGACGACGTGTTCGTCGATCTCGTCGACGGCCGCCCCGTGCAGCGCGACAGCCTGCTCGGGCAGTCGTACGACCTGCTCGCGAACACGCGCGTCGTCGAATTCAACGATCTGGACGCGCTCGAGGCGGCGCTGAAGCATGGCGATGTCGCATGCGTGCTCGCCGAGCCCGCGATGACGAACATCGGCATGGTGCTGCCCGATCCGGGCTTCTGGGATGCGGCGCGCGAACTGACGCGCCGACACGGCACGCTGCTCGTGATCGACGAGACGCACACGATCAGCAGCGGCCCGGGCGGTTACGCGGTCGCGCACGATCTCGAACCGGACATGCTGGTGGTCGGTAAACCGATCGCGGGCGGAGTGCCGTGCGCGGTGTACGGGTTCAGCGCCGAATTCGCGGAACGCGCGAAGCAGGCGAAGCTGAACGCGCCGCCCGGCCATTCGGGCATCGGCACGACGCTCACCGCGAACATGCTCGCGATGCATGCGATGCGCGCGACGCTGGCCGAAGTCGCGACCGACGCCGCGTATGCGCACATGTTCGAACTCGCCGCGCGGCTGGCCGCCGGGCTCGAACAGGCGATCGCGAAACACGGGCTGCCGTGGTGCGTGACGCGCATCGGCGCACGCACCGAATTCCAGTTCGCGCCCATGCCGCCGCGCAACGGCACGCTTGCCGGCGCGCAACTCGACAGCGAGCTCGAACACATCGTGCACCTGTATCTGCTGAATCGCGGCGTGCTGATCACGCCGTTCCACAACATGATGCTCGTGTGCCCGCAGACGACGAACGACGACGTCGACACACTCGTCGCGCAATTCGACGCGTGCCTGGGCGAACTGGTGTGACGTGACGCGCGTCCGGCTCGCCGGCACGCGCGAGCCGGACGCCTGCTCCCGGTGATTACTTCGGCAGATCCGTCGGATCGACCTGCATGCCGGGCATGCTGTCGGGCACGCGCCGGAGCAGCGGTCGGCCGAAACATGACGGCGCGGCTACGTGCCCGCCGTGCAATAAACTGGAATATCGATTTATCGACAGTCAGAGTTTGTTCACAAATGCCGGCCGCCAGTACTTTTTCCTGAAATCGTCAATTTTTCGATAACAACAACTCATCCTCCGCCGCTAGCATAACCGTCGACACAAGGCTCCATCAGAGAGCCGATTTCCCTATTTGATGGAGACGCAGCTCGATGCAATACCCGATCCTTTCCATTCATTCGCACTCCCTATTTCCCATTCGCGCCGCGTACCGACTCGCTTGCGCGTTTCATCCGTTTCATCGTTAACCGACAACCGCCCCGACCATCGCGCCTGCCCGGCCCCGCACCGAAAGCGGCCGGCACGGCTGACCGCGGCCGTCTCGATCGCGCGCGAATCCGGCAGAGTCGTTCCGCGCTTGCGAACCCGTCGCGCCACCTTTCCCTTCCCTCAAATTCAAAGAGAGTGTCCTGATGCAACGAAACGAATCAGATCTACATCGAGGTCTCGGACAACGGCAGATGCGCCTGATGGCACTCGGCGCCGCTATCGGCGTCGGCTTGTTTCTCGGCTCGGCCAACGCAATCAAAATGGCGGGGCCCGCCATCATTCTTTCCTACATCATCGGCGGCGCGGTCATCTTCGTCATCATGCGCGCGCTGGGTGAAATGGCCGTGCACGAGCCCGTTGCCGGATCGTTCAGCCGCTACGCGCGCAATTATCTCGGCCCGCTCGCCGGCTACCTCACCGGATGGAACTACTGGTTTCTCTGGCTGGTCACGTGCATCGCGGAAATCACCGCGGTCGGCATCTACATGGGTATCTGGTTTCCCGACGTGCCGCGCTGGATCTGGGCGCTCGCTGCACTGGGCATGATGGGCTCCGTCAATTTGTTGACGGTCAAGGCATACGGCGAACTCGAATTCTGGTTCGCGCTGATCAAGGTCGTGACGATCGTCGTGATGATCGCCGTCGGTCTCGGCATGATCGTGTTCGGCTACGGCAATCATGGCGTGCCGACCGGCATCTCGAACCTGTGGGCGCACGGCGGCTTTCTCCCGAACGGCATGCAGGGCGTCATGATGTCGATGCAAATGGTCATGTTTGCGTACCTCGGCGTCGAAATGATCGGCTTGACGGCGGGCGAAGCGGCCAATCCGCAAAAGTCCATTCCGAACGCGATCAACTCCGTGTTCTGGCGCATCGTGATCTTCTACGGCGGCGCGCTGTTCGTCATCCTGTCGATCTACCCGTGGAACGAGATCGGCACGCAAGGCAGCCCGTTCGTAATGACGTTCGAGCGGCTCGGCATCAAGACCGCCGCCGGGATCATCAACTTCGTCGTGCTGACTGCCGCGCTTTCGTCGTGCAATGGCGGCATCTTCAGTACCGGCCGCATGCTGTACAGCCTGGCGCAGCAGGGGCATGCCCCGCGCGCGTTCGGCGTGACGACCGCCGGCGGCGTGCCGCGCCGGGCGATTCTCGTCTCGGCGGCCGCCTTGCTGGCCGGCGTGCTGCTGAACTACCTCGTTCCCGAGAAGGTCTTCGTCTGGGTCACGTCCATCTCCACGTTCGGCGCGATCTGGACCTGGGGCGTGATCCTCGTTACGCAGATGAAATTCCGCCAGTCCCTCGCACCGAGCGAACAGCGCACGCTCGGCTTTCGCATGCCGTTCTGGCCTTACGGTTCGTGGTTCGCGTTGGGGTTCCTCGCATTCGTGATCGGCTTGATGGCGTACTTCCCCGACACGCGCGTCGCACTGCTCGTCGGCCCGGCGTGGCTCGCGCTGCTGGTCGCCTTCTACTATGGGCTGAAGCTCGAATCCGCGGCGCCGTCGAATGCGGGCTCAACCCGGCGGAGTGAGCGCCAGCGCGCCTGACCTCTGCACGACGCGTATCGTCAGGACCGCAACGCCAGCCGCGCCACTTCCGCGAAGTAGCGCGCGCCGACCGGCAGGATCTCGTCGTTGAAATCGTACGTCGCGTTATGCAACGGCACGCCGCCTCGATCGGCCGCGTCGCCGTTGCCGATGAACACGAAATTGCCCGGCACGGCCTGCAGGAACGCGCCGAAATCCTCGGAGATCATCATCGGCTGCACGTCGGCGTTCACCGCGCCGGCGCCTGCGATATGCGCGGCGGCCTGCACGGCCGTGTCGACCCACTCCGGGGAATTCACCGTCGGCGCGAACTCGTGCGTGTAGTCGAACGTGCAGGCCGCGCCGTGCGTGCGGCAGATCCCTTCGCTGATCTCGCGCATCCGCGTTTCGAGCAGCGCCTGCACGTCGCGCGAATAGCTGCGCGTGTCGCCCTTGATCGTCACGGTCGACGGCAGCACGTTGCGCAACCCGTCGGTGATGAACTCCGTGCACGAGATCACGGCCTGCTGGCCCGGATCGAGATTGCGCGACACGATCGTCTGCAGCGCGAGCACGACCTGCGCGCCGATCACGATCGGATCGATGCCCATGTGCGGGCGCGCAGCATGCGTGCCGCGACCGTCGATTCGGATCACGAAATTATCCTCGCTCGCCATGATGCCGCCCGCACGCGTCGAGAACGTGCCCGCGCGCATGCCCGGCATGTTGTGCGCGCCGAAGATCGCGTCGACCGGAAAGCGCTCGAACAGCCCGTCGGCCATCATCGCCTTCGCGCCGCGGCCATGCTCCTCGGCCGGCTGGAAGATGAAGCGCACCGTGCCGTCGAAGTCCTTCCGTTCGGCCAGCAGTTGCGCCGCGCCCAGCACCATCGACATGTGGCCGTCGTGCCCGCACGCATGCATCTTGCCGGGCGTGCGCGACGCGTGTTCGCGGCCCGGCGCGTGCTCGGCGATGTTCAGCGCGTCCATGTCCGCGCGGATGCCGATCGCGCGGGTGCCGGTGCCAGCCGTCAGGTTCGCGACGAGCCCCGTTCCGCCGATGCCGCGATGCACGTCGAGCCCGAGCGTCGTCAGAATGCGCGCGACGTAGTCGGACGTGTTCACCTCTTCGAAACCCGTCTCCGGATGCTGGTGCAGATGGCGGCGCCACGTCTTCAGTCGCTCCTGCAGCGTGCTTTCTTCGATTGCGTCGATTGCATCCATTGCGCTTGCCTCGTCGGTCGTTTGGTCGTTCAGGCCGCTACCGCCGCGCGGTTCAGCCAGTCGCGCTGCCGCGCGAGCACAGCGTCGGCCGTGTCGCCGACGCAGCGCCGGTACACGGACGGCGCCGTCGCGCCTTCGGTATTGATCGCCAGCACGCGCGAGCTTGCGTCGAGCCGCGCCTGCCGCGCGAGCGCAGGGTTGCGCATCAGCACTTCCAGCCCCGCAATACCGGCCGCGCCCGATTCGCCGGCGACGAGCGGCACGTCCCGTTCGCTGCCGGCCGCGAGGCCGCGCATCGCCTGCACGGCATCTTCATCGTCGATCAGCATGAAATGATCGATGCACAGCTCGAGGAAATCCCATGCGAGCGGCGACGCCTCGCCGCACGCGAGCCCGGCCATCACCGAATCTACGCTGCCGGTCGCCTTCGCCGCGCGCCCCGCGAGCGCGCTCTGGTACAGGCAATCGGCCTGACGCGGCTCGACGACGATGAAATGCGGCCGCTGCGCGCCATCGCGCTCCCACAGGTAACTCGCCACGCCCGCGGCGAGGCCGCCCACGCCGCCCTGCAGCAACACGTGCGTGAACGGCCGCCCGTCGTCCTGCGCGGCCTGCTCGGCAGCCTCGGCGGCGATCACGCCGTAACCCTGCATCACGTCGCGCGGAATCGCTTCGTAGCCGTCGTACGACGTATCCGACACGACGTACCAGCCGTTCGCCTGCGCAAGCTGCGCCGCGCAGACGACCGACTCGTCGTAGTTCCCCGCGATGCGCACGATCCGCGCGCCGTACGCCGAGATCGCGCGTTCGCGCTCGGCGTCGACATTCGCGTGCAGCACGATCACGCAGCCGCAGCCGATCGCGCGCGCGGCCGCGGCCAGCGCACGACCGTGATTGCCGTCGGTCGCGCTGATCACCGTCAGGTCGGCGAGCTGCGCTGCGTAGCGGCCGGTGACCAGCCCGTGCGGATCGAGATCGTGGGTGCGCCGCAGGCGCTTCACGAGCCGCACCAGCGCGATCGGCGCGCCGAGCGCCTTGAAGCTGCCGAGCGGCGAGCGGCACGACTCGTCCTTCACGCTGACGCTCGCGACGCCGAGCCGCGCGGCGAGGTCGGGCAGCGCGCGCAGCGGCGTGCGCGCGCTGCCGACGAGCGGCCAGTGCGACAGCCACGCGCCGCTTTCGTCGGCCGACGCGATGTTCATCACGCGGCGCAGCGCGTCGGGATAGGCGGCGCGCGACGCGCGGGGGTTGTCGATCAGCATGGCGAAAGGCTCCGGAGCAGGACCGCGCCGGCGGTCCGTCGGGTGGGTCGGATCGGGCAAGCGCGGGTTGCGTTCGCCGTCGGTCCGAAAAATAATATTGCGTATGCCGGTCAATAAAATCGCCAAATCGGCTGCCCGGACGCAAAAATTTCTCATTCTTTCGAGGTTTCACGCACCATCATGACGACCCCACTCGATGCGTTCGATCGCAAGCTGTTGATGGAAGTGCAGCGCGACGCGCAGACGCCGCAAAGCGAACTCGGCGCACGCGTGAATCTGTCGACGGCGGCGGTGAACCGGCGCTTGAAGCGTCTCGCGGAAGACGGCGTGATCGAGCGCTATACGGCCATCGTCGCGCCTGAAAAGGTCGATCATCCGCTGACGATCGTCGTGAACGTCGAGGTCGAGAGCGAGCAGATCGACCTGCTCGACGCGATGAAGCGGACCTTCGAGCTTTGCCCGCAGATCCAGCAGTGCTACTACGTGACGGGGGAATGGGATTTCGTGCTGATCCTCGCCGTGCGCAACATGGATCAGTACAACGCGCTCACGCGCGAGCTGTTCTTCGCGAACAACAACGTGAAGCGGTTCAAGACGCTCGTGAGCATGAGCCGCGTGAAGGTCGGGCTCGAGGTGCCGATCGAACCCGGCGAGTGAATGCGGCTGTCGCGTGCGGCGGCGAAACGCCCGGCGCGCGACTGCACGCGCCGGCCGCATCCCATCCACGGCTACGTCAGCGGCAACTGAAGCTCGCCGCCGAATTCACGTCGCCCGAGCCGTTGTAGCGCGCCACCTGCGGATACGGGCACAGCGGGCGCGTACGCCCCGCCCCCCACGATGCGGGCACATCCGCACTCGGCAACGCGTTCGTCGCATCGCGCGCGGCAGCCACGATCGCGGCGGGCGCCTGCCCCTGCTCGACCCACGCGACGAGCGGCGTCAGCATGTCGAACTGGTCGGCCGCCGGCCCGCCCGCACAGTGGTTCATCCCGGGCACCGGATAGTAGCGCGCGAAGCTCGACGCATCGCCGCCGTTCGCCTGCGCGACCCGCTGGTACCAGTCGCTCGTGTCGTTGGACGAGAACACCGGGTCGCCCGTGCCGTGATAGACGAGCAGCTTCGCGCCGCGCGCCTTCAGCGCGGACAGGTTCGTCTCGTCGGGCGGCGTCATGAACGACCACGCGGATTGCGTGTACACGCCGCTGGTCGCGAAGATCGCCGGCGCGTCGTTGTCCATGTCGAAGCCGAGCGCGAAACCGGGCAGGTTCGCGAGCGTCGCGGTGCTTTTCGGCGGCGACATGAACGTGAACGCCATCGCGGCCGGATCGAGCGTGATGGAGTTCGACTGCTTCCACGCGGCCCAGCCAACGCCGGCTACGCCCGGATCGTACGGAAAGCTCGCATAGAGCGCCGTGCCCGCGCTGTTGCGCGCACCCGCGAACACGTTCCCGAGCGCGGTTTTCTGCGCGGTCGTCAGGCATGCGCCGGTGCGCGTGCCGTTCGCGCAGGTCGGGATATCGGCTTCGACGCTGAAGTGCGCCTGGCAAGCGGCGACGTCCTGCACCATCCCGTCGGCCACGCCGTCGAGCGCATCGCATTTGTCGAGGATCTTCGCGCCGACGAACCGGCGCTCCGTGTCGGTGAAGCCGCTGCGGATATCCGGCAGCCCGTTCGATCCAGTCGCCGACGCGATCTTCGCGAACTGCTGCGCACCGTACATCTCGCCGATCGCAGCCTTCGGCAAATGGAAGCCCGGGTCGCCCGCGATGATGCCGTCGTAGTCGGCCGGGTTGCGCACCGCCGTGACCATCGCGTGACGGCCGCCGTTCGAGCAGCCGCCGAAATAGCTGCGGTCGGGCGCCTTCCCGTAGGCGAGACGGATCACCTGCTTCGCCATCGGCGTCAGCGCATTGACGGCGCCATAGCCGTAGTCGATCCGCGCCTGCGGATCGAGGCCGAACAGCGGATTCTGCGCGCCGCTGTGCCCGGAATCCGAGCTGATCACCGCGAAGCCCTGGTTCAGCGCATCGGTCAGCGGCCCGCCGCCGCCGATCTCGCCGGTCGCGGTCACGACGTTGCCGTCGAGGCCGCCGTTCGCCTGGTAGAAGAAGCGGCCGTTCCACGCCTTCGGCAAGCGCATCTCGAAGCCGATCGCATAGGTGTTGCCGTCGACCGTGCTCACGCGCTGGTTCATCTTGCCTTCGATCACGCAGTGCTCGGCGATCGGCTTGCCGGCCACCGTCAGCGCGCCGGCGGCCGCGGTCGCAACCGACGTGAACGACGTGTTCGCATACGCGAGCTTCGCGGCGAGCGCGTCGCAGGTCTGCGCCATCGCGGCCGGCGTCGCGGCGCTCAGGTGCGTGGGGGTTGAGCTTACCGAATCGTCGCCGCCGCAACCGGCGAGCATCGCCGCGGAGATCGGTGCAATGCAGAGGAATGCAGATTTTCTGTTCAAGATACCTCCCGTTCGTCAGGTTGCCGGATCAGAACATGTGCTTGACGCCGACCATCGCGCCGAGCTGCCCCATCCCCGCGCCGGGCGTCGTGCCGGGGCCGCCGCCGCTGACCGCGTAGCGCGCATGCGCGCTGTTCCACAGATACGAGCTTTGCGCGTAGACCGACGTGCGCTTCGTCAGCAGGTAGGTCGCGCGCAGCGTTGCCATCGTCGCGCGCGTGTCGTGCGCGCTGTTGACGATCCGATAGCCTTCGCCGTCGACGATGAAGTCCGGCTTGACCGCATACGACGCCCCGACGAAGAACAGATCCGAATGCGCGCCGGGCGCAGCCGGCGAACCGGTCGACACGCGCCGCCCGATCCAGCCCGCGCCGATTCGTGCGCCCGCCGCCTGCGCATACGCGCTCACGTGCACGCGCGCGTCCTTGCCCGCGCTGCTCGTGAAGGCGACCGGCGCGACGCCGTCGAAGAAGTTCGCGGCCGCTCCGGTGCCGCCGCGCTGCTCCTCGTACGACGCCGCCGCGCCGAAATACGCGCTGTCGTACTTGAGCATCGCCGACCAGTTGCGGCATTCGACCGCGTGGCCCGGCACCTGCCCCGCGCACGTGCCCTGCCCCGGCGAGTTGCCGGTGCCGGCGCTGTCGCGCCCGAACGAATAGGCGGCGCCGAGCGTCACGCCGCGATACGTGCCGAGGTAGGTCACCGCGTTGTCGGCGCGGCCGTTCGGCACGTACGCGTCGAACGAACCAAGCCCGTAGATGTCGGGGCCGATGATGTCCGCGCCCTGCAACGCGAGGTAGGTCATCGTGTACTGGCGGCCGAACGCGAGCGTGCCGAAGCCGCCCTTCAGCCCGACGAATGCCTGCCGGCCGAACAGCCGACCGCCCTGGCCGAGATCGCCGCCGCGCACGTTGAAGCCGCTTTCGAGCACGAACACGGCCTGGTAGCCGCCGCCGAGATCCTCGCTGCCGCGCAGGCCCCAGCGCGACGGCATCTCGCCGGTCACGCCCGGCATCCGTACCACGTGGTCGCCGGCCGCATTCGCGTGCGACACGTATTCGACGCCGGTGTCGATGATCCCGTACAGCGTCACGCTCGATTGCGCGTGCGCGCCGGTCGCGGCCAGCGCGCATGCGCCGGCTGCCAGCAAGGCTTTGGTGTGCTTCATGGTTGGTGTCTCCAGACCTGCGTCGATATCGCGCTCTGCCGGCGCTCGTGGGTGAAAGTAAATAAACTCAGTCGTGTGCCTGCGGCCTGCGGATCAGCACCAGCGCCGCGACGGCGGCGACCAGCGTGACGGGGATGCTCGCGCCGATCACGACCGACGCGCTGCGGCCCATCGCGAGCAGCTGGGCAGCCGCGAGCGGGCCGACCACGGAGCCGAGCCGGCCCACCGCGACCGCGGAGCCGACGCCGGTGCCGCGCATCGCGGTCGGGTAGTACATCGCGGCCAGCGCATACAGCACCGACTGGCCGCCGACGACGAACATCCCGGCCGCGAACGCCGCGGCGGACAGCCATACGATCCCGGGCGCGATCGCGAGCGCGGCAAGCGACAGCACGATCCCCGCATACATGCCGCCGACGACCCGCGACGGCCGCATCCGGTCCATCGACATGCCGATGCCGAGCACGCCGAGGCCGCTGCCGATGTTGAAGAAGATCTGCACGATCCCGGCCTGGCTGCGCGCGAGCCCCTTGGCCGCCATCAGCGACGGCAGCCAGTTCAACAGGAAATACAGCACGATCAGCGTGCAGAAATAGCTGAGCCAGAGCGCGAGCGTGGTGCCCGTGCGTGCGCCGCCGAACAGCGTGTGCGCGACGCTCGGGCGCGCGGCGCCCGATGCGCTGACGTCGAGGAACGCACGCGATTCCGGCAACAGCGCGAGCAGCAGCGGGGCGAGCAGCAGCGGCCCGACGCCGCCGACGTAGAAGATGTGCCGCCATTCGGTGTCGCCGGCCAGCAGCACGCCGATCAACGACGCGATCACGCCGCCGAACGGAATGCCACAGTACATCACGGCGACCGCGCTGCTGCGCGAGCGCGCGTCGGCCGCTTCGGACGACAGCGCGATCAGGTTCGGCATCGCGCCGCCGAGGCCGAGGCCGGTCAGCGCGCGCACGACGACCAGCATCGCGAAGCTCGACACGTGCGCGGTCGCGATCGACAGCAGCCCGAACAGGCAGACCGACGCGATCAGCACGTGCTTGCGGCCGATCCGGTCGGCGAGCCACCCGCCGAGCATCGCGCCCGGCAGCAGGCCGAACGTGCCTGCGCTGAACGCGAGCCCCATCTGCGAAACCGTGAGCCCGAACTCGTGAGCCATGCGCGGCGCGGCGACGCCGACCGACTGCAGGTCGAGCCCCTCGAGCAGCGCGATCGCGAAACACAGACCGAGCGTCGTCGCGACGGCCGGCCTCTCGGCAACGGAAGTGTCCATGTCGTCTCCAAACCTTGTACTGCGCGTCATGCCGAAACGCATGCGCGGTGTCTTTGTCGTGATCGGACCATGCATCAGACATTATCAGGTAGCCTGATTCATTGTCCGAAATAAAATCCGCGCGACCAGCCGGTCGTGCGGACCGTCATCCCATCGAAGGACGGAATGATTTAATAACAGGTAACCTGATATTTCAAGTGTGTGATGCGCCGGTGTTAACCCGCAACGCGCGCGGAAGCCGGCCAGGCAAGGCCGTGCGGAACGACGAAAGAAACGAAAGCGCGGCTCAGTCGCGCAGGTTGCGCACGAACAGCTCGAGCGTGCGCTGGACCTGCGCGGCGTCGGCGGCGGTCAGGTCGTCGCCGAGCATCCGGCGCTCGAGCGGCCGCAGCACCCGTTCGCATTCGCGCAGGATCGCCGAGCCTTCGTCGGTCAGGCGCAGCAGGATCACGCGGCCATGATTCGGATCGGCCTCGCGCGTGACGAAGCCGCGGGCCGCCATCGCGACCATCACCTCGTTCGCGGATTGCGGCGTGATGAACGAGCGCACCGCGAGCTGCGCATTGGACAGCGCGCCGCGCGCCTCGAGCACCGACAGCGCCGTGTATTGCGCGAGCGTCACGCCGAGCGGTGCGAGCGCATCGCTCATCTGGCGGCGCAGCAACCGATCGAGATTGCCGATCAGGTAGGTCAGCCGCTGCTGGGCACGCATGGGCGGTTTGGCCTCGGTGGCACGGGCAGCGCGTTTCGCGCCGGCCGGTTTGACGGGTGTCGAACTCATGGAGGTGTCGGGAGGAAGATCGCGGGCCATCTTACCTCACGCGGCCCGCATGGCGGGCACGCTCGCATCGCCCGCATCGCGGCGATCGGCGCACTGTACCAACACAGACCCGATTCGGCGGTTTCGATCGTGGTTTACCCGCTGATCGACCAGGACAGCGCCGCCGCGCTGCCGTGCCGACCGCGTGCCGCACCGCCGCCACATGGCGGTGCGGCACGACGCTCGACCTCAGCGCGCCGCGCCTGCAACGATCACGCCCGCATCGGCCGCGTCGTGCGCATACATCGCTTCGATCAGCGCCGCGCGCTGCGTCAGCACCGCACGCTGGTTGATCGAACCCTTGTCGGTGATTTCGCCGAGATCGAGCGACGGCGGCGTGTCGAGCAGGCACAGCCGCGTGATGAACGTCGCGCTGCCGGTCGCGTCGCGGTTCAAGCGCTGCAGCAGGTCCGCAAAAAACGCGCGCACGGCCGGCGCCTGCAGCACGGCGCGCACGTCGGCGTCCGGCCCCGCGCCGGCGAGGCGGCGGCAATCGTCGATGCGCGGAAAGATCATCGCGCCGACGTCGTCGCGGTTCATTCCGGTCACGACCGCGTCCTGCACATACGGCGCGCCGTTCGACACGATCCGCGCGCGCATCGGCCCGACGCTCACGAAGGTCCCCGTCGACAGCTTGAAATCCTCGGCAATGCGGCCGTCGAACATCAGCCCGATCTCCGGACGCTGCGGGTCGACGAAGCGCACCGCATCGCCGCTGCGGTAATAACCTTCGTCGTCGAACACCTCGCGCGCGTCGTCGCTGCCTGCGCGCCAGTAGCCGGCCATCACGTTCGGCCCGCGAAAGCGCGCCTCGAGCTTGCCGTCGACCGGCACCAGCTTCGCGTCGCAGCCGGGCGCGGGCAGGCCGATGTAGCCGGCGCCCGACATCGGCCCGGTGGTGAACATGCACGACGGCGCGGCCTCGGTCATCCCGAGGCCGGCCATGATCCGGATCCGCTCGCCGCAGTGCGCGAGCGTCACGCGCTCGAGCCGGTCCCACGCGGCCTGCGACAGCCCCGCGCCCGCGAAGAAATACATCTTCACGCGCGAGAAGAAGGTCGCGCGCAGCGCCGCGTCCGTTTCGAGCGCGACAGTCAGTTCCTCCCAGCCCTTCGGCACGTTGAAGTACACCGTCGGCGCGATCTCGCGCAGGTTGCGCAGCGTCTCGTCGAACTTGCCGGCGACCGGCTTGCCGTCGTCGATATACAGCGTGCCGCCGTTGTACAGCGCAATCCCCACGTTGTGGCTGCCGCCGAACGTGTGGTTCCACGGCAGCCAGTCGACCAGCACCGGCGGCTCGATGCCGAATTGCGGAAACGTTTCGAGCAGCATCTGCTGGTTGCTGCACAGCATCCGGTGCGTGGTCGGCACCGCCTTCGGCAGCCGCGTCGAACCGGACGTGAAGAGAAACTTGGCGATCGTATCGCCGGTGATCGCATCGTGCGCGGCGTCGACGCTGCCCGGCACGGTGTCGAGCAGCGACGCGAGGCGCGTGACGCCTCGCATCCCGTCCGCCGCCGACACGACCACGCGCTCGACGTCGGGCGGCACCGTCGCATCGAGCGCGGCGCGGAATGCATCGCCGTCCGCGGCAAACACCAGCCCCGGCGTCAGCAGCGCCAGCGCATGGCGGAGCTTGCCGTAGTCGCTCGACACGAGCGAATACGCGGGCGACAGCGGCGCATACGGAACGCCGGCCCACAGCGCGCCGAACGCGACCTGCAGGTGTTCGAGATCGTTGCCGGACAGGATCGCGACCGGCCGCTCGGCCGACAGCCCGCGATCGAGCAGCGCCTGGCCGATCGCGCGTGCGCGTTCGAGCATCTGCGCATAGCTGATGCCGATCCACGCGCCGTCGGGGCCGCGCCGCGCGACGAGCCAGCGGTCCGGGTGCGCCTGCGCGCCGCTGACGAGCCGGTCGGTCAGCCGGCGCGGATACGCGCCGAGCGCGGTCGATGCACGCAGGGTCCAGCAGCCGTCGCGTTGCGCGATGTCGGGCGGTGCCGCGCCGATCGCGACGGGGCGGTAGCCGGCGGGGGCGGGCTGCGCGGCGGCGATGCCGTGCAGTTGGGTCGGATCCGCATCCAAGGTCTGTCTCCAGTCGGTTCCGCCGGCGCGCTCGCAGCGCGCGGCGGGAACTTCATTGTGTCGTTGTCGTTGCCGCGACGCGGCGGCCGGCTCAGATCGGGTAGTGGCGCGGCGCGGTCTGCACGGTGATCCAGCGCAGGTCGGTGAATTCGGCGATCGACGCCTTGCTGCCGAACCGGCCGTAGCCGCTCGCCTTCACGCCGCCGAACGGCATCTGCGCCTCGTCGTGCACGGTCGGGCCGTTGATGTGGCAGATGCCCGACTCGATCCGTTTCGCGACCTGCATCGCGCGTGCGATGTCGCGGCTGAACACCGCGGCCGACAGCCCGTATTCGCTGTCGTTCGCGGCCGCCAGCGCCGCTTCGTCGCCGTCGACGCGCTGCACGGTCACGACCGGCCCGAACGATTCGTCCGCATAGAGCTTCATGTCGCGCGTGACGCCGTCGACGATCGTCGGCTGCATCACCGCGCCGTCGACTTCGCAGCCGAGTGGCAACGCCGCGCCGTGCGCGCGCGCGTCGGCGACCAGCGCCGCGATGCGCTGCGCGGCCGCCGCGCTTTCCAGCGTGCCGAGCACGACGCCCGGTGCGGCCGGATTGCCCGCCTTCAGCGTACGCGCCTTCGCGACGAGCCGCTCGACGAACGCATCGGCGACTTTCCGGTCGACGATCACGCGCTCGGTCGACATGCAGATCTGGCCCTGGTTGAAGAACGCGCCGAACGCGACCGCATCGACCGCCGCATCGAGATCCGCGTCGTCGAGCACGAGCACCGGCGCCTTGCCGCCGAGTTCGAGCAGCGCCGGCTTCAGGTGCTGCGCGGCGAGCGTCGCGACGATCCGGCCGACGCGCGTCGACCCGGTGAAGTTGACGCGCCGCACCGCCGGGTTCGCGATCAGCCGTTCGACGATCGCCGGTGCGTCCTGCGGCGCATGCGTGATCACGTTGACGACGCCGTCGCCGAGCCCCGCGTCATGCAGCACGCTGCCGATCAGCCGGTGCACGCCCGGGCAGCCTTCGGATGCCTTCAGCACGACCGTGTTGCCGCACGCGAGCGGCATCGCGAGCGCGCGGGTCGCGAGGATCACCGGCGCGTTCCACGGCGCGATGCCGAGCACGACGCCGCACGGCTGGCGCACGGCCATCGCGAGGTTGCCCGGCACGTCGGACGGGATCACCGCGCCGTCGATCTGCGTCGTCATCGCGGCGGCCTCGCGCAGCATGTTCGCCGCGAGCATCACGTTGAAGCCGTACCAGTTCGCCATCGCGCCGGTTTCCGCACGGCCGATCTCGATGAATTCGCCGGCGCGCGCGTCCATCCGGTCGGCCGCCGCGAGCAGCCGCCGGCGGCGCTCGGTCGGCGCGAGCGCCGCCCACGCGGGGAACGCGCGCGCGGCCGCCGCGACCGCGGCATCCGCATCGTCGAGCGTCGCCGCGGCGGCGCGCGACGCCACCTGTCCCGTCGCCGGATCGATCCGGTCGAACGTGCCGCCGTCCGACGCGCCGCGCGACACGCCGTCGATCAACAAACTCACTTCGTGCATTTCGCTGTCTCCGCTCAGTCCGGTTGCGTGCCGCGTCGCGCGTCAGCGCTTGTACGCCTGCAGGCCCGGCTTGATGCTCTTGTCGTCGAGGAACTGCTTGAGGCCCTGCTCGCGGCCGCCTTCCGGATCGCGATAGTTCGCCTGGTCGAGCTTCGCGTACAGGTAGTCCTCGTTCTGCTCCCACGTCAGTTCGCGGCAGCGCTTGAAGCCGTGCTTCGCATTGCGGATCACGACCGGATTCTTGTCCAGCAGCTTCGCGGCGAGTGCAAGCACTTCGTCGCGCAGTTGCGCACGCGGCACGCTCTTGTTGACGAGCCCCATCTTCGCGGCCTGCGGCCCGGTGAAGGTATCGCCGGTCATGATGTAGTACAGCGCCTCGCGATGCCCGACCGTGTCCGCCATCGCCTTGCTGACGAGGTTGCCCGGCGGGATGCCCCAGTTGATCTCCGACAGGCCGAACACGGCTTCGTCGGCCGCGATCGCGAGATCGCACGCGACGAGCGGCGAGAAGCCGCCGCCGAAGCACCAGCCGTTGACCATCGCGATCGTCGGCTTCGAATACATGCGCAGCAGTTGCCACTGCCAGCGGCTCGCGTCGCGGCGGATCTTTTCCTGCAGGATCTCCGGGCCCGCGTCCACTTCGCGGAAATACTCCTTCAGGTCCATCCCCGCCGTCCATGCATCGCCCTCGCCGGTCAGCACGAGCACCTGCGCCTCGGCGTCGAGTTCGACCGCTTCCAGCACGTCGATCATCTCCGTGTTCAGCGTCGGGCTCATCGCGTTGCGCTTGTCCGGACGGTTCAGCGTGACCCACGCGATCCCGCCCTCGACCGCGACCTTCACCGTTTTCCAGCGACCTTCGTAACTCATCTTCGTTCTCCAATGACCGTGCCGCCCTACGCGACTCCACGCCAATTTACTATCAGGTAGCCTGATATGTAAAGTAGAATGGAAGCGGCTCGGGACAAACCCCTAAACGGGCACTAACGCGCGGTTTCGCGCCGCGCGGCGCCTGCGCTTCACGACATGAGGAGACACGCTTGGACATCCGCAACCTGATCGCCATCGACACGCACGTGCATGCCGAAGTGTCGTGCTGCCAGCCGCCCGACCTGTTCGCGAAGGCATTCGACGACGCGGCCGACAAGTACTTCGGCACGGTGCTGAAGCAGGGCCGCCGGCCGACGATTCCGGAGACGATCGCGTATTACCGCGAGCGCCGCATCGGCTTCGTGATGTTCACCGTCGACTGCGAGACGAACATCGGCCGGCGCCGCATTCCGAACGAGGAGATCGCGCAATTCGCGCAGGACAACGCCGACGTCATGATCGCGTTCGCGAGCATCGATCCGCACAAGGGCCGCTTCGGCGCGCGCGAGGCGCGCCGCCTGATCGAAGAACACGGCGTGAAGGGCTTCAAGTTCCACTCGACGATGCAGGGATGCTTTCCGAACGACCGGCTCGCGTATCCGATCTACGAGGTGATCGCCGAACACGGGCTGCCGGCCGTGTTCCACAGCGGTCATTCGGGGATGGGATCGGGCATGCGCGGCGGCGGCGGGCTGCGTCTGAAGTACTCCGAACCGATCCATCTCGACGACGTCGCGGCCGACTTTCCGGACATGAAGATCGTGATCGCGCACCCGTCGTGGCCGTGGCAGGAGCAGGCGCTGTCGATCGCGCTGCACAAGCCGAACGTCTACATCGATCTGTCGGGATGGTCGCCGAAATATTTCTCGCCGGAGCTGATCAAGTACGCGAACACGCTGCTCAGGCACAAGGTGCTGTTCGCGTCGGATTTTCCGCTGATACGGCCGGATAGATGGCTGGAGGATTTCCACGGCGCCGGGTTTCGGCCCGACGTGCACCCGCTGATCCTGAAGGACAACGCGGTGGCGTTGCTGGGGCTGGAGCTCGACGCGCCGCGCGAGTGACGCACCGAATGGTGAATGCGCCGATCGAGGCGCGGCGGCCGGCGCGGTCATGCGCCGATGCCGCGTCCGCCTGCCGCGCCGTAGCGTTCAGGTTGCGCGCTTCGGCATGAACCGCGCGGTCGGCAGCCCCGCATGCCGCGTCTGCGCGACGAACACGCCGCCCGCATGCGCGTCGCTTGCCAGCGCGTCGTCGCTCAACCCGACGCGCGCGCTCGTCACGTACAGGCGGCCTTCGCCGTCGAGCGCCGCGCAGCTCGGCTGCGCGGTCGGCACGTCGACGCGCTCCGTCTCGACGCCGTCCGGCCCGTAGCGCACCACCCGCCTGCCGCCCCACTGCGCGTTCCACAGGCCGCCGTCGCGATCGATCGTCGAGCCGTCCGGGTCGCCGTCCGCATCGGTCAGGCGCGCGAACGGCCGCACGTTCGCGACGTCGCCGCCCGCGCGGTAATCGCAGACGAAAATCTCGCGCACCAGCGAATCGCAGAAATACATCTTCGAACCGTCCGGCGAGAACGCGATGCTGTTCGCGATCGCCGCCGGCGGCAGCGCGAGCCGTTCGAGCGTGAGGTCCGGATTGAGCCGGTAGAAGCCACCAACCGCGCGCGGCGACTCGCCGCCTTCGTCCTTCATCCCGAACACGAACGCGCCGAACGGATCGCAGCGCCCGTCGTTCAGCCGGGTCGGCAGGTCGGATTCGACGTCGACGATCCGCGTGAACGCACCGCTGCGCAGGTCGAAGAACGCGAGATGCGTCGCGAGCCCGACGAGCAGCACGTCCGGATCGTCGGTCAGCGCGAAACACGCGAGCCGCTCGGGCATCGGCCAGTGCGCGAGGTCGGAACCGTCCGCGCGGCATCGCCACAACCGCGCGCCTTCGATGTCCGTCCAGTACAGCGCGTGTGTCGCATCGCACCACGTCGCGCCTTCGCCGAGCGTGTTGCGGCTGTCGGCCAGCAGCGTCGCCGACGCGGCCGGATGAGTCTGTTGCATGCCGTCTCCCGATATCTGTCGAATTCGCTGGCGGCCGCGCTTTCGTCAGATCTTCATCGCGCGCCGCTGGTTGCGACGATACTGGTCGAACAGCACCGCGAGCAACAGAATTCCGCCGCGTATCAGATATTGGTAAAACGTCGGCACGTTCAGCAGGCTCATCGCATCCTGCACGGAGCCCATGATCAGCACGCCCACCAGCACGCCGGAAATCGTCGCGACGCCGCCCGTCAGCGACACGCCGCCGAGCACGCACGCGGAAATCACGCCGAGTTCGAGGCCGACCGACGTCTTCGGATCGCCGAGGCTCATCCGCGACGCGAGCATCACGCCGGCAAAGCCCGTCACGAGCCCCTGCAGCACGAACACGGTGATCTTGATGCGCATCACCGGCAGCCCCGCGAGCAGCGCGGCCTCGCCGTTGCCGCCGACGGCCAGCACGTTCTTGCCGAACACTGTCTTGCGCAGCAGGAAGCCGAACACGACGAAGCCGATGATGTTGCTCCAGATCGGATACGAGATGCCGAGGAACGAGCCGGACCCGAGTTCGAAGAAACGTTCCTCGGAGATCATCACCGCGTCGCCGCTCGACGTGATGAACGCGAGCCCGCGCACGACTTCCATCATCGCGAGCGTGACGATCAGCGAGTTGATCCGGTAGCGCGCGATCAGCACGCCGTTCACGAGCCCGACCGCGCCGCCGGCGAGCACGCCGGCCACGATGCCGAACAGCACGCTGTGCGTCGCGGTGATCAGCGTCGACGCAACGACGCCCGAGAACGCGACGATCGACGCGACCGACAGGTCGACCTCGCCGAGCGCGAGCACGAACATCATCGTCACCGCGATCGAGCCGATCAGCGTGACCGACAGCAGCAGGCCCTGGATGTTGCGCGGCGTGAGGAAGTCCGGCACCGTCAGCGACAGCGTCGCGAACAGCACGAGAAACACCATCACGATGCCGGAGCGGTTGATCAGTTGCCACACGCCGCCGCGCGCCCTCATGGGCGCGGCTGCGGCATCGGGGGACGGGGAAGTACGTTGGGGTTGCATTGCCTGGCTCATGTCTCTTTCATTCCGGTTGAACAGCAAGCCGCTAGCGCGGCAGCGCGAGCTTGATCAGCGCATCGGGCGTCGCCTGCGGCTTCTCCACTTCGCCCGCGATCCGTCCTTCCTTCATCACGATGATCCGGTCCGACACGCCGATCACTTCGGCCAGATCGCTCGACACGAGGATCACCGTGCGGCCCGCTTCCGCGAGTTCGTAGAACAGGTTGTAGATTTCCGCGCGCGCGCCGACGTCGATGCCGCGCGTCGGCTCGTCCATCAGGAATACGTCGATGCGCTCGGCCAGCCAGCGCGCCAGCACGACCTTCTGCTGGTTGCCGCCGGACAGCGCGCCGATCGGCGTGTCGCCGTCGCGGGTCTTGATCGCGAGCCGCTCGATGTAGCGTTGCGCGAGCTCGCGCTCGCGCCGCGCGTCGAGCAGCATGCGCGCCGGGCTGAAATGCCGGCGCGCGCTGATGTTCAGGTTGTCGGCCACCGACGCGATCGCGACGATGCCTTCCTGCTTGCGGTCTTCCGGGCACAGCGCGATGCCGGCGCGCACCGCGTCGCGCGGGCTGGCAAACGCGACGCGCCGCCCGCCCAGCTCGACGTGCCCGGCACTCGGGCGCACCGCACCGTACAGCAGCTTCATCAGCTCCGAACGGCCCGCACCGACGAGCCCGAAGAAGCCGACGATCTCGCCGCGCCGCGCGGTGAACGACACGGGCTCCGACAGCCCGGGCCCCGCCAGCCCCTTCGCCTCGATCAGCACGTCGCCGGCCGCGCGCGGCCGGTAGCCGTACACGTCCTCGATCGAACGGCCGACCATGCAGCCGATCAGCCGGTCGCGGTCCAGATCGGCGACCGAATCGAACGTGTCGATCCGGCGGCCGTCGCGAAACACGGTCACGCGGTCGCACAGTTCGTAGACTTCCTCCATCCGGTGCGTGACGTAGATGATCGCGCGGCCTTCCGCGCGCAGCGCGCGGATGATCCGGAACAGCTGCGTGGTCTCGCGCGCGGACAGCGAGCTCGTCGGTTCGTCGAACGCGATCACGCGTGCGTCGCGCATCAGCGCCTTGCCGATCTCGATCATCTGGCGCTGGCCGATCGACAGATACTTCACCGGGATGCCCGGATCGATATGCTCGCCGAGCCGCTCCAGCGCATCGAGCGCACGCGCGGCGAGCGCGCGCTCGTCGACCACGCCGAGCCGGCTCGGCAACTGCCCGAGCATCAGGTTCTCGGCGACCGTCAGCTCGGGCACCAGATGCAGCTCCTGGTAGATGATCGCGATGCCGGCCTCGAGCGCGGCGCGCGTCGACGCGAAACGCTGCACCGTGCCGTTCAGCGTCAGCGTGCCGGCCTGCGGCTGGTTCACGCCGGACAGCACTTTCAGCAGCGTCGATTTCCCCGCGCCGTTCTCGCCCATCAGCCCGTGCACTTCGCCCGCGCGCACCGACAGCGACACGGCGTCGAGCGCGCGCACGCCCGGAAACGTCACCGTGATGCCGTCGAGCGCGAGCAGCGGGCCGGCGGCCGCGCCGGCTTCAGCGTCGTCGCTGCGGGACACGGCCGTCATCGTCTGCGTCGTCATTGCGTTTTCGCCCCGCGTGCTCAGATACCGAGCTCGGCGCGCACGGCCTGCCAGTTCGCGCGCGTCATCAGCTTGCCGCTCGTCTGCGTATCGGCCGCCGGCGTCTTGCCGTTGCGGATCCAGTCGACGAGGTTCTGCGTGCTGTCCTTGCCATGGTTCGTCGAGCTGACCGCGATCGTCCCGTAGAAGCCGGTCGGCTCCTTCTTCTGGAACTCGGCGAACGCTTCGCCCGCGCCGTTGATGCCGACGCCGATCACGTCGGCCGCCGGGATGTGCAGCTGTTCGGTCGCGCGCACCGCGCCGAGCACGGTTTCCTCGTTCAGCGCGTAGACCACCCATTTCTTCACGTTCGGATGCCGCGCGAGCACCGGCGCGGCCGCGCTGAAGCCGCCTTCGTCGTCGGTCGTCTTCTGCGGCGCGTCGAAGATGTTCTCCTTGCGGAAGCCGTTCGCGAGCAGCGCCTGCGTCGCGCCGTCGGTGCGCAGCTTCGCGGTCGGCAGCTCGTAGTTCGTGACCCGCAGCGCGCCGACTTCCTCGGGCTTCCAGCCGCGCCGCTTCATCTCGTCGGCGATCGCCTGGCCGACCTGGTTGCCGATCTTGGTCGCCGACATTCCGAGGTGCGGCACGTTCGCGAGCGGCTTGCCGCTCGAATCGACCAGCTGGTCGTCGACCGTCACGAACTTCATGTTGTAGCGCTTCGCGCGCGACGCAATCGCCGGGCCGAGGCGCACGTCGGGTGCGCAGATCACGAAGCCCTGCGCGCCCTGCGAGCCGAGGTTGTCGATCGCGGCCAGCACCTTCTCGCCGTCGGGCGTGCCGATCTTCACGACCGAGAAATTCTCCTTCTGGCCGAGCGCGGATGCCGCGTTCTGCTCGTTGATGAACCATGCTTGCTCGGGCATCTTCACCAGGAAGCCGATCTTCAGCGGCGCGTCGGCGCGCGCGGCGCCCTGCATGCCGAGCGGCGCGATGCAAAGCGCGGCCAGCAGCGCGCGCAGGGTGTGTCGGCGAATCGTGTGAGTCGTGCGGGTCATGTGGTGTCTCCTGGTATCGATTTGGGTCTTCATCATTTGTCGTGCGCGGTCGCGGCGAAGCGCGCCGGCACGTTCAACGGCCGAACGCGTCGGTCTGGACGCGCCGGCCGAACAGAAACGCGTCGGCGACGAGCCGCAGCGGCCGCACGTCGACGTCGCTTTCGCCACGCGCGATCAGCGCGCGGAACTGCGCGTAGAGCGCAGGATACTCGCGCTCGGGGCCGATCTCGACCGGCTCGCCGTTAATCGACAATTGCGCGCCGCCGCGACTGATCGCGAGCACGCCGTCGGCCGTATCGACCGCGATCTCCCATTGCTCGACCGGGCCGTGCCGCCAGTCGAATTCCGCGCGCACGGGCACGCCGTCGGTATCCGCGCAATCGAGTTCGGCCGCGATCGGCGTCTGCACGTCGCTCGGCACGAACAGCGTCGCCTCGCGCAGCACGAGCTCGCGCGGCAGGATCCGCGTGACGATCGACAGCGCGTTGATGCCCGGATCGAACACGCCGAGGCCGCCGGGCTCCCAGATCCACTGCTGCCCCGGATGCCAGCGCCGCACGTCCTCCTTCCAGCGCACCTGCACCGCGCGGATCGTGCGCGTTGCGAGCCACGCGCGTGCGGGCTCCACCGCGCTCGCGCAGCGCGAATGCCAGGTCGCGAACAGCGTGAGGCCGCGCTCGCGCGCGAGCGCCTCCAGCACGGCCACTTCGCCGAGCGTCGCACCCGGCGGCTTCTCGAGCATCACGTGCTTGCCGGCTTCGAGCGCCGCGCGCGCCTGCGCGTAGCGCACCTGCGGCGGCGCGCACAGCGACACCGCATCGAGCTCGCGCTCGGCGGCCAGCAGCGCGCGGAGATCCTGATAATTGCGTACACCGGCGACTTCCGCGTGGCGGCTCGCGCACGCAGTCAGCGCGAAACCCGGTTCGGCGGCGATCGCCGGAAGATGCTGGTCGCGCGCGATCTTGCCGATCCCGACGACGCCCAGCGAAACCTGCTTGCTCATCGTGCGTTCCTCCTTCGCGAATCGCTCAGTGCGCCCAGCGCAGCACGAGCGGATCGAGCCGGCGCGCGATCGCGAGCAGTTCCGCGCGCGTGTCCGGATGCAGTTCCGGCATCGGATGCCGCGGCCGCTCGCACGCGATCACGCCGCCTTCGCGCATCAGCGCCTTCGCGGTGAGGATCCCGGACTGGCGGTTCTCGTGATTGATCAGCGGCAGCCACGCCTGGTAGCGCGCGTACGCGTCGTCGTGGCGCCCTTCGCGCCATGCCTCGAGGATCGGCCGGATGCCGTCCGGATACGCGCCGCCCGTCATCGCGCCGGTCGCGCCCGCATGGAGATCGGCGAGCAGCGTGATCGCCTCCTCGCCGTCCCACGGCCCCTCGATCGCATCGCCGCCGAGCCGGATCAGCTCGCGCAGCTTGTTCGCCGCACCGGGCGTCTCGATCTTGAAGTACGCGACCTGCTCGATCTCCCGCGCCATCCGCGCGAGGAACGGCGCCGACAGCGCGGTGCCGCTCGCGGGCGCGTCCTGGATCATGATCGGGATCTCGATCGCGTCGGACACGCGCGCATAGAAATCGAAGATCTGCGCTTCGGGCACGCGGAACGTCGCGCCGTGATACGGCGGCATCGCCATCACCATCGCCGCGCCGAGCTGCTGCGCGCGCAGGCTGCGCGCCGCGCACACCTGCGTGCTGTAGTGCGACGTCGTGACGATCACGGGCACGCGGCCCGCCACGTGTTCGAGGATCGTGCGCGTGAGCACGTCGCGCTCGTCGTCGGTGATCGCGAACTGCTCGGAGAAGTTCGCGAGGATGCACAGCCCGTCCGAGCCCGCGTCGATCATGAAATCGACCGCGCGCTTCTGGCTCGCGAGGTCGAGCTCGCCGGTGTCGGAAAACGTCGTCGGGACGACGGGGAAGATGCCGCGATAGCGCGGCGTGCTGCTCGATGTCATGGTTCGGTCCTGCATCGGTCGAAGCGGCGTTCAGCCGGAAAACAATGCGTTCAGGATTCGCGGGCGAGCGCGCCCGCGGCCGGCTGCGGCGCGCGCAGCGTCGCGCGGACCACGAACGTGATCAGCACCGCGAACAGCAGCGTCGCCGCGAGGAAATACAGGCCGGCCGCGAGGCTGCCGGTCGCCTGCTTGATCAGGCCGATGCCGTACGGCCCGACGTAACCGCCGAGATTCGCGAGCGAATTGATCGCGGCGATACCCACCGCCGCGCTCGTCCCGCTCAGGAATTCGCCGGGCAGCGCCCATACGACGGCCTGGATCGAGTAAAGCGAGAAAGCCGTGAGGCAGATGAACAGGAACTGCAGTGCAGGCTGCCGCACCCATGCGCTCGCTGCCATCGTCAGCGCCGCGGCGGCCGACACGACGACGATGTGCCAGTAGCGTTCACGCGTGCGATCCGAATGACGCGGCACGACCAGCAGCCCGACCACCGCGAACAGGTACGGCACGGCGGACAGCAGGCCGGTGGCCGCGTCGCCCGCGCCGAACGCGTGAATGATCGTCGGCAGCCACAGCGACAGCCCGTAGATGCACAGCGGGAACGGCAGGAACAGCGCCGCGAGCAGCAGCACGCGCCGGTCGGCCAGCGTGGCGAGCGGATTGCGGTGCGCGTCGGGGCGGTACGTGTCGCGATCGGCGGCGAGCTGGCGCGCGATCCAGCGCCGCTCGTCATCGTTCAGCCAGCGCGCGCGGTCCGGCGATTCGGGCAGCAGCCGCAGCGTCGGCCACACGAGCAGCACGGCCGGCAGGCCGCTGACGACGAACAGCGTCTGCCAGTTCGACAGCCCGAACAGCCCGTGCGTCGACAGCAGCCAACCCGCGAGCGGCCCCGTCACGATGCCGGCAATCGGCTGCGCGAGCACGAGCAGCCCGATCACGCGTGCGCGGCCGCGCATCGGAAACCACTGCGTGAGGAAATACAGGATGCCCGGATACAGGCCGGCTTCGGCCGCGCCGAGCAGGAAACGCAACGCATAGAAGCTGGCCGGCCCCTGCACGAGCGCCATCGCCATCGTGATCACGCCCCACGTCGCGAGAATGCGCGCGAACCACACGCGTGCGCCGAAGCGGCCGAGCGCGAGATTGCTCGGCACCTCGCACAGAAAATAGCCGATGAAGAACAGGCCCGCGCCGAGCCCGTACGCCGCGTCGCTCAGGCCGACGGCCGCGTTCATGTGCAGCTTCGCGAAGCCGACGACCGTGCGGTCTACATAGGCCACCACGTAGATCAACGCGAGAAACGGCACCAGCCTGCGCGTGAGCGTGCGCATCAACTGCCGTTCGTCGACGGCGGCCGACGGGCCGGATTGAGCCGCGGCCGGTGTCGCGGACGGGTGCTGCGTCGTCGTCATCGTGTCTCCATGGGTGGGCTGCGCCGGCGTCGTCGCCGGTCTGCCCTGCTTCACCTGTGCTTCGCTTCTCGCGCGCCGCTCAATGCGAATGGCTCGGCACGTCCGCGC
This sequence comes from Burkholderia sp. IT-111MI5, assembly GCF_949752865.1. Classification (NCBI taxonomy): domain Bacteria; kingdom Pseudomonadati; phylum Pseudomonadota; class Betaproteobacteria; order Burkholderiales; family Burkholderiaceae; genus Burkholderia; species Burkholderia sp. IT-111MI5. Next base: position 303,977 of record NZ_CATKIF010000022.1, read on the forward strand.
CGCGCGTGCCGACCAGGAAGTCGAGGTCGCACCCCTCGTCGGCCTGCAGCACGTGATCGATATACAGCCGCGCGTAGCCGCCCTTGCCGAGCTGGCCGGCCACGCCCGGCGCCGCGGTCGGATCGACGTCCGACAGGCGGCGCTGCAGTTCGTCATCCGCGATGTCGAGATGCAGCGTGCCGGCCTCGCAGTCGAGCTCGATCCAGTCGCCGTTGCGCACCGCCGCGAGCGGCCCGCCGGCGGCAGCCTCCGGCGCGACGTGCAGCACGACCGTGCCGTACGCGGTGCCGCTCATCCGCGCGTCGGAAATCCGCACCATGTCCTTCACGCCCTGGCGCAGCAGCTTCGGCGGCAGCCCCATGTTGCCGACCTCGGCCATGCCCGGATAACCGCGCGGCCCGCAGTTCTTCAGCACGAGCACGGAGCTTGCGTCGACGTCGAGCGCTTCGTCGTTGATCGTGGCCTTGTAGTGTTCGAGGTTCTCGAACACGACCGCACGGCCGCGATGCTTGAGCAGCTCGGGGCTCGCCGCCGACGGCTTCAGCACCGCGCCGCGCGGCGCGAGATTGCCGCGCAGGATGCGGATGCTGCCGTCCGCGATCAGCGGCCGGTCGAGCGGGCGGATCACTTCGTCGTCGTAGTTCGGCGCTTCGCGCACGTTGTCCCACAGCGACTTGCCGTTCACCGTCAATGCGTCGGGGTTCGGCAGCAGCCCGCCTTCGCCGAGCCGGCGCAGCACCGCCGGCAGCCCGCCCGCGTAATAGAACTCCTCCATCAGGAAGCGGCCCGACGGCATCAGGTCGACGATCGTCGGCGTGTCGCGGCCGATGCGCATCCAGTCCTCGAGTTCGAGCGGCACGCCGATGCGGCCCGCGATCGCCTTCAGGTGAATCACCGCATTGGTCGAGCCGCCGATCGCCGCGTTCGCGCGGATCGCGTTCTCGAACGCGGCGCGCGTCAGCACCTTCGACAGCACGAGCCCTTCGAGCGCCATCTCGACGATGCGGATGCCCGACATGTGCGCGAGCACGTAGCGGCGCGAATCGACGGCCGGAATCGCCGCGTTGTGCGGCAGCGTGACGCCGAGCGCCTCGGCCATGCACGCCATCGTCGACGCGGTGCCCATCGTGTTGCAGGTGCCGGCCGAGCGCGACATGCCGGCTTCGGCCGACAGGAAGTGATGCAGGTCGATCTCGCCGGCCTTCAGCGCCTCGTGCAGCTGCCACACGGCCGTGCCCGAACCGATGTTCTTGCCTTCGAGCTTGCCGTTCAGCATCGGCCCTCCCGACACGACGATCGCCGGCACGTCGCAGCTCGCCGCGCCCATCAGCAGCGCGGGCGTCGTCTTGTCGCAGCCGGCGAGCAGCACGACCGCGTCGATCGGGTTGCCGCGGATCGCCTCCTCGACGTCCATCGACGCGAGGTTGCGCGTGAGCATCGCCGACGGCCGCAGGTTCGATTCGCCGTTCGAAAACACCGGGAACTCGACCGGGAAGCCGCCCGCCTCGGAGATCCCGCGCTTCACGTGCTCGGCGAGCTTGCGGAAGTGCGCGTTGCACGGCGTCAGTTCGGACCACGTGTTGCAGATGCCGATGACCGGCCGGCCGTCGAACTCGTGATCGGGGATGCCCTGGTTCTTCATCCAGCTCCGGTACATGAAGCCGTTCTTGTCATTCGTGCCGAACCATTGGGTGGAGCGCAGCCTGGGTTTTGTTGCCGACATCGTCAGTCCTGTGGTGACGGGATACCGGCGCAGTCTAGGCAGAATTTTGATAACTCGCTAATGACGTTTTGAGCGATTACGATATCGATTCCGATATCGATATAAACCCGTACGATGACTGACGCCAGCCCGTGGGGCAACCGCAGCCGCCTGAAGACCCGCCAGCTCCTGCTGGTCGTCGCGCTCGCCGACGAAGGCAGCATTCATCGCGCGGCGGCCGCGCTGAACATGACGCAGCCGGCCGCGTCGAAGCTGCTGCGCGAACTCGAGGAATCGATCGGCGCGGTGCTGTTCGAGCGCCTGCCGCGCGGGATGCGGCCGACGCTGTACGGCGACGCGCTGATCCGCCACGCGCGCGCGGCGCTCGGCAGCCTCGACCAGGCGCGCGAGGAACTGGCCGCGCTGAAGGCCGGCCATCTCGGGCATGTGGCGGTGGGCGCGATCACGTCGCCCGGCCTGCGGCTGGTGCCGCCGGCCGTCGCCGCCGTGAAGGGCACGCATGCGGGCCTGCACGTGTCGGTCGAGATCGACACCAGCAACGTGCTGCTCGAACATCTCGCGCAGGACAAGATCGACATCGTGCTCGGCCGGCTCTCCGCCGAACACGACAAGCTGCGGCTGCGCTACGAGCCGCTGATCGGCGAAACGGTGGCGGCGGTCGTGCGGCCCGGCCATCCGCTGCTCGCACAGGCGCCGCTGTCGCTCGCGGACGTGCAGCGCGCCGCGTGGGTCGTGCCGCCGGCCGGCAGCGTGCTGCGCCATCGCTTCGAACTCGTGTTCCAGCGTGCGAGCCTCGCGCCGCCGGCGAACCTGGTCGAGACGTCTGCGCTGCTGTTCATCACGCAGCTGCTCGAACAGAGCGACATGATCGCGGTGCTGGCCGAGGACGTCGCGCGCTACTACGCGCGACACGGGATCGTCACGGTGCTGCCGCTGGAGATGGATTGCCGGATGGACGATTTCGGGATCATCACGCGCACCGACCGGCTGCATTCGCCGGCCGTCACGGTGATGGCCGATGCGATCCGGGCGGCTGCGCGGGAGGTTTACGGCGTCTCGCTGTGACGCGGTGGCGGAGGGTGTTGCCCGCTCGCGTCGGTTTCTTCTTCGTGCACGACGCGGGGCGCCATGCCTGCATTGCCGGGGTAGTAGAAAAGCTTCATCGCCGTTTTCATCGGCGACGCGTCACGCCACCGCGAACTCGATCACCGGTTCGCAGCGGATCGGAAAGTTGACCGAATTCGCGATATAGCACTTCGCGTGCGCATCGTGATGCAGGCGTTCCGCCCGCTCGCGATCGTCGCCGGCCTGGATGGTCACGTGCGGGCGCAGCACGATTTCGGTGAAGCGCCCCTGCTCGGGACTGTCGAGCATCGTCCCTTCCGCGTTGTCGACATACGCGAGCACGCGGATACCGGCCTCGGCGCACAGATGCAGATACCAGAGCTTGTGGCACGCCGATGCCGACGCCAGCAGCAGGTCTTCGGGGTTCCAGCGCGACGCGTCGCCGCGGAAGGCTGCATCCGACGAACCGGGAATGTCCGGCTTCGAACCGGCACGGATCACATGATCGCGGCCGTACTCGCGATACCCCGACGTGCCGGTGCCGCGGTTGCCCGTCCACTGCACTGCGACGCGATACTTGTGTTCGCCAGATGCCATCTCGCTCTCCATTGATGTCGGTTGCTTCCACCGGGCCAGATTTCATTTTATGAAGCCCGCCAATGGCCGCCATTTTGGCACCGGAATTCCGTTTGGTATACCATTATTCCAAAATGAAGTGAGGAACACTCAGGCATGGAAACCAAACTCGACTCCACGGCGGACGCAGTCGCCGCATCGCTGCGGGACATGATCGTCAACGGCGAGCTGGAAGCCGGCGAGCGGCTCGTCGAGCGCGACCTGGCCGACCGGTTCGGGATCAGCCGGATTCCGATGCGCGAAGCCATCCAGCGCCTGGAACGCGAAGGATTGCTGGATATCTTCAGGAATCGAGGCGCCGTCGTGCGCATGCTGAGCGCGTCGGACGTGCAGGAAATCTACGATCTGCGCGCGCTGCTCGAAGGCGACGCGATCTACCGGAGCGTGAAGCGGCTCGACGACGAAACGCTCGCGCGCGCCGAACTCGTCCATCGCCTGCTCGGCGATGCGACCGTGCCGCGCCGGCAGGGAGAACTGAACCGCGAATTCCACGCGTTGCTGTATTCGTGCTGCGGCAACGCGCGGCAGTTGAAGACGATCGGCGAACTGCGCAGCCAGGTCGAACGCTACGAGCGCCTGCAGGCCACGCTGCTCGCGGATACGCCGTCGTTCCAGGTCGAGCACGACGACATCCTGCAGGCGTGCCGCGAGCGCAATGCGCGCGCCGCCCGTTCGATGACGGTCGCGCATCTCGAATCGGCCAGGAGCATCGTGATGCGGCTCGTCGAAGGCGGTTGAGGCCGGCACTGCGTTTGCCGTTTTTCACACCGCACACGGCTCCGCGCCGGGCCGCGCCGATTGCGTCGGCAAACTCGAAGCACTCAGTGCAACCACGCGCGATATTTACCGCGTCGTGCGCCCACTCGGCACGCGGCCTGTCGTACCGCGCACCACCAGCCGCGGCAGCGACGCGGTCCGCACGCGCGACGCATCGTCGCTGCGGCCGCCCGCCTCGCGCAGCGCGTTGAGCAGTTCGACCGCGAGGCCGGCGGCTTCGGCGGTCGGAATCGCGACGGTCGTCAGCGTGGGCCGCGTGTCGCTTGCCAGATGGATGTCGGTAATGCCGACGATCGACAGGTCGTCGGGCACGCGCCTGCCGCGATCGGCCGCCGCATGCATTGCGCCGATCGCCGGCAGGTCGTTGGTGGCGGCCAGCGCGGTCAGCCGCGGATGCGCGTCGAGCAGCCGGCCCGCCGCGCGCACGCCGCCTTCGATCGAATCGTGCTCGGCCGCGACGATCGACGCGTCGAGCCCCGCTTCGCGCATCACGTCGACGAAGCCGTCGTAACGCGCCGCCTGCACGCCGCTCGCCGCCCCGCCGACGATCACGCCGATGCGCTCGTGCCCGAGTTCGAGCAGATGCCGCGTCGCAATCCGCCCCGCCTCGCGGAAATCGATGGCCACGCACGGCAATCCGTCGGGCGGCGCGTCGGGCCGCTCCCACAGGCACAGCACGACCGGCACACCGCGGCGCGCGACGTCAAGCAGATCCGGCAGATGCAGGTTCGCGTTGGTCACGAGAATGCCTTCGGAGATCGTGCCGGCGATCTGGTCGAGGTACGCGCGCCCCTGCAATGGATCTTCGTTCGTATTGCAGACGATCAGGAACTGCCCGTTGCGGCGCACCGCGCGCTCGACCGCCAGCGCGAACTCCGGATAGAACGGGTTCGCGATGCTCGACACCATCAGCGCGACCGTCGGCGCGCGCCCTTCCGCCAGCGCCCGCGCGGCGAGATGCGGCCGATACCCGAGCGCCCGCACGGCTTCCAGCACCCGCGCACGCGTGGCCTCGCCCACCCGTCCGCGGTCGCGCAGCACGTTCGATACCGTCGCGGCCGTCACGCCGGCGCGGCGTGCAACTTCATCCAGTGTCGCCATCGTTTGCTCACTATATGAGACGTCGATCCAGTATTTGCTTCGCTCACCGAAGCGGCGCACTATCGGCGCACACCTTGCCGCCCGACCATCGGGCGCGACTCGGCCGCGATCGGATCGCCTCTTTTTTTGATCGCGATGATTAAGCGCTTAACCATGTGTGACGGCGCATTAAAACATGGAGCGGAGACAATGGCGAGCATCTCGATGCGGCGCGTGCAGAAAGCCTATGGCGATCACGCGCCGGTCATTCGCGACGTCGATCTGGAGATCGGCGCGCACGAGTTCTGCGTGTTCCTCGGGCCGTCCGGATGCGGCAAGTCGACGCTGCTGCGCATGATTGCCGGGCTCGAGGACCTGAGCGCGGGCGAGCTGTCGATCGACGGCCGCCGCGTCGACGACGTGCCGGCCGCCGAGCGCGGCGTCGCGATGGTGTTCCAGAGCTACGCGCTGTTTCCGCACATGACGGTCTACGAGAACATGGCGTTCGGGCTGAAGCTCGCGCGCGTGCCTAAAGCCGAGATCGACCGGAAGGTGCGCGATGCCGCACGCATCCTGCAGCTCGATACGCTGCTCGAGCGCAAGCCGAAGGCGCTGTCGGGCGGCCAGCGGCAGCGCGTCGCGATCGGCCGCGCGATCGTGCGCGAGCCCGGCGTGTTCCTGTTCGACGAGCCGCTGTCGAATCTCGACGCGGCGCTGCGCGGCCAGACCCGCATCGAGATCGCGCGGCTGCACCGGCAGTTCGAACGCGCGAGCGTCGTCTACGTGACGCACGACCAGACCGAAGCGATGACGCTCGCCGACAAGATCGTGCTGCTGCACGCCGGCGCGGATACCGCGCAGCACGGCAGCATCGCGCAGGTCGGCGCACCGCTCGACCTCTATCACCATCCGGCCAGCCGATTCGTCGCCGGCTTCATCGGCTCGCCGCGCATGAACTTCCTGCCGGCCGTCGTCACCGCATCCGATGCCCGCCGCACGACCGTCACCGTCGCGCTTTCCGGCGAAACCTTCACGCTGCCGCGCGACGGCTCCGCGCTCCACGCCGGCGCAACCGTGACGCTCGGCATTCGCCCCGAGCACCTGACGCTCGGCGCCGCACGCGACGCGACGACGCTCGTGCGCGACGTCGCGCTCGTCGAACGCCTGGGCGAACAAACCTACGTGCATCTCGACCAGCCCGGCGGCACGCCGCTGATCGCGAAGTTGCCCGGCGACGCGCAGGTGCACAGCGGCGAACGCGTGCCCGTGCATGCGCCGGCCGCGGCCTGCCATCTCTTCACCGAAGACGGCCGCGCGTTGCCCGCGTGTGCCGACGTCAACGTCCATCACTACGCTTAAGGATCGCGTATGCGCCTCGGAGTCTGCTATTACCCGGAACACTGGCCGGAATCGATGTGGGCGAACGATGCCCGCCGGATGAAAGCGCTCGGCATCGAGCAGGTGCGGATCGCCGAATTCGCATGGAGCCGCATCGAGCCGTCGCCGGGCGAATACGACTGGGGCTGGCTCGACCGCGCGGTCGACGTGCTCGGCGCGGCCGGCCTCGAGATCGTGATGTGCACGCCGACCGCGACGCCGCCGAAATGGCTGGTCGACCGTCATCCCGACATCCTCGCGATCGGCGCGGACGGCCGGCCGCGCGCGTTCGGTTCGCGCCGCCACTACGACTTCTCGTCGCCGACCTATCTCGAAGCGTCGCGCCAGATCTGCACGGCGGTCGCCGAACGCTACGGCCGCCACCCGGCCGTGCGCTACTGGCAGACCGACAACGAGCTGGGTTGCCACCAGACGGTCGTCAGCTACTCGCCGGCCGCGCTCGTGCGCTTTCGCGAATGGCTGAAGGCGCGCTACGGCACGATCGGCGCGCTGAACCGCGCGTGGGGCACCGTGTTCTGGAGCATGGAGTATCGCAACTTCGACGAAGTCGATGCGCCCGTCGGCACCGTGACCGAGGCCCATCCGTCGCATCGCCTCGACTACCGGCGCTTCGCGTCCGACGAAGTCGCGCGCTATCACCGGATGCAGGTCGACGTGATCCGCGCGCACTCGCCGGGCCGGCCCGTCGCGCACAACTTCATGCAGCTGTTCACCGAGTTCGACCACTACGAGGTGGCGCGCGACCTCGACATCGCGACGTGGGACAGCTATCCGCTCGGCGCACTCGAGGAGCAATGGTTCGCGCCCGACGTGAAGGCGCGCTGGCTGCGCACCGGCCATCCCGATTTCGCGTCGTTCAATCACGACGTGTATCGCGGCATGTCGAAGCTGCCGTTCTGGGTGATGGAGCAGCAGCCGGGGCCCGTGAACTGGGCGCATTGGAACCCCGCGCCGCTGCCGGGCATGGTGCGCCTGTGGAGCTGGGAGGCGTTCGCGCACGGCGCCGGCTGCGTGTCGTACTTCCGCTGGCGGCAGGCGCCGTTCGCGCAGGAGCAGATGCATGCGGGCCTGCACACGCCGGACGACCAGCTCGACGAAGGCGGCCGCGAAGCGCAACGCGTCGCGCGCGAGATCGCGGCGGTGCACGACGCAGGCGCGGATGCGGACGCTCCGGTGCGCGCGCCCGTCGCGCTGATCTACGACTACGAGGCGAAGTGGCTGTTCGAGGTGCAGCCGCAAGGCGCCGATTTCCACTACCCGCGCTTCGCGTTCGAGTACTACTCGGCGCTGCGCTCGCTCGGCTTCGACGTCGACGTGGTCTCCGTGCATGCGCCGCTCGACGGCTATCGGCTCGTGGTCGTGCCGCCGCTGCCGATCGTGCCGGACGATTTCGCGGCGCGGCTCGCCGCATCGGGCGCACATGCCGTGTTCGGGCCGCGCACCGGCTCGAAGACCGTCGATCTGCAGATTCCGCCGGCGCTGCCGCCCGGCCCGCTCGCGTCGATCCTGCCGATCCGCGTGTGGCGCGTCGAATCGCTGCGGCCGAACGTGACCGAACGGATCGACGGCACGCTGCGCGACGGCTCGCCGCTCGCGGGCGATGCGCGCCACTGGCGCGACTTCGTCGAGCTGCACGACGACACGCGCAGCGTCGTGTGTGCACGCTTCGCCGACGGTCATCCGGCCTGCGTGTCGCATGGCGCGCTGCACTACTGGGCCGCACTGTTCGACGACGCGACCACCGCGCGACTGTTCGCCGATGTCGCGGCCGAAGCGGGCCTCGCGCCGACGCCGCTCGGCGACGGCGTGCGCGTGAGCCGGCGCGGCGGCCTGACCTACGTATTCAACTATGGAAGCACGCCGCACACGATCGACGCGGTGCCGCCGTCCGCGTTCGTGCTCGGCGCCGCGCAGGTCGAGCCGCAAGGCGTCGCCGTGTATCGAAGCCGTTCGTAGCACCCGCCACCGGCGCCGCGACGCGCCGGTCACGCACAACGACACCCAGGACTGGAGACAACCATGACACATCGCCCCCTTCGCGCCGCCGCCCGGCTCGCCGCGGCCGCCGCCATCGCGTTCGCTTCGTTCGGTGCCGCCGCGCCGGCGAGCGCCGGCACGCTGACCATCAACATCGCGTTCAAGGGCGCCAGCCAGCGCGCGGTCTGGCAATCGACGCTCGACGCGTTCCACAAGGCGCATCCCGACATCGACGTGAAGGCGACCTTCGTCGACGAGGAAGCGTACAAGGTGCAGCTCCCCGCGTGGCTCACGACCGTCGCGCCGGACGTCGTGAACTGGCACGCGGGCGAGCGGATGGCGTACTACGCGAAGCGCGGGCTGTTCGAGGACCTGAGCGGCGACTGGACGAAGAACGGCTGGGGTGCGATGTACGCGTCGACGCGCGACGCATCGTCGTATAACGGCAAGCAGTACGCGGCGCCGACCGTCTATTACTCGTGGGGGCTGTTCTACCGCAAGGACCTGTTCCGTAAGGTCGGCATCGCCGACGAGCCGAAGACCTGGGACCAGTTTCTCGATGCGTGCAAGAAGCTGAAGGCGGCCGGCATCACGCCGGTCGCGCTCGGCGGCCGCGACGCGTGGACGCTCGCCGGCTGGTTCGACTATCTCGACCTGCGCGTGAACGGCAACGCGTTCCACCAGCAGTTGATGGCCGGCGACGTGCCGTACACCGACCCGCGCGTGAAGAAGGTCTACACGACGTGGAAATCGCTGATCGATGCCGGCTACTTCATCGACAACGCGCTGTCCTACGATCTCGACGGCGCGCAGCCGTTCCTGTTCCAGGGCAAGGCCGCGATGATGCTGATGGGCACCTTCATCGCGGCGGGTTTCCCGCCGAACGTGAAACAGGAAATGGGCTACTACCGCTTCCCGATCATCGACCCGAAGGTGCCGACCGCCGAGGACGGCCCGGTCGAATCGCTGCACATCCCGACGAAAGCGAAGAACAAGGCCGACGCGCACACGTTCCTCGCCTTCGTGGAAACGCCCGAGATGGGCGCGAAGCTCGCGGAGGGCCTCGGCTCGCTGTCGGCCAACAGCAAGTCGCCCGAGCCGGCCGATCCGATCTCGCGCATCGGCTTCCGAATCCTCGCCGACACGAAGGGCGGCGTCGCGCAGTTCTACGATCGCGACATGACGAAGGAAATGGCCGACGAGGGGATGAAGGGCATGCAGCAGTTCCTGGCCGATCCCGCGCAGCTCGATACGGTGCTTGCGCAGCTCGAACAGACCCGCAAGCGGATCTACAAGAAGTGACCGCGTGACCCAGCCGGCGGCCCTGTGCCGCCGCGTCAGTACAGGAGGCTTGCCGTGTCCAGTCCGATCACGTCCACCCCGCCCGCCGGCGCCGCGCCGCCGCCGCGCGGGGCATCCGCCGCCGCGCTGCCCGCGCGCCGCCCGTCGCCTGCCGTGCGGCGGCAACGGCGCGCCGCGTGGCTCTTTCTCGCGCCGGCCTGCGCAATGGTTGCCGTCTATGTGATCTGGCCGATCCTGTCGACGCTGTCGCTGAGCCTGTACAACTGGGACGGGATGACCGAGCGCAGCTTCGTCGGGCTCGCGAACTACGTCGAACTGCTGCACGCGCCGACGTTCTACACCGCGCTGCGCAACAACGTGATCTGGCTCGCGCTGTTCATGCTCGCGCCGCCGCTCGGCCTCGCGCTCGCGCTGTATTTGAACCAGGCGGTCGGCGGCATCCGGCTCGTGAAATCGCTGTTCTTCGCGCCGTTCGTGCTGTCCGGCGTGGTCGTCGGCCTGATCTTCTCGTGGTTCTACGATCCGACCTTCGGGTTGCTCGCGCTGCTCGCCGGGCACGGCATCCCGGTGCTCGGCGATGCGCGCTACGCGACGCTCGGCATCGTATTCGCCGCGCTGTGGCCGCAAACGGCGTACTGCATGATCCTGTACCTGACCGGCCTCACGTCGGTCAACCCGGAACAGATCGAGGCGGCGCGGATGGAAGGTGCGCGCGGCTTCGCGCTGCTGTGGCACGTCGTGCTGCCGCAACTGCGGCCGACCACCTTCATGGCGATCGTCGTCACGGTGATCGGCGCGCTGCGCAGCTTCGACCTGATCTCGGTAATGACGAGCGGCGGCCCGTTCGAGAGCTCGACCGTGCTTGCGTATTACATGTACGACCAGGCGATCAAGTACTACCGGCTTGGTTATTCCGCGTCGATCGCGGTCGTGCTGTTCGCGATCATGCTCGTCTACATCGTGTTCCAGTTGCGCCGCATGCTGCGCAACGAGCAATAACCCGACCGGTGGCCATCATGTTTCCGACTCCCGTTGCCCAATGGAAGCCCGTCTCGCGCCGGCTGTACAAGCTGTCGCTGCCCGTCGCGCTGCTGATCTGGCTGCTGCCGATGATTGCGGTGTTCGTCACGTCGGTGCGCTCGACCGAGGAACTGGTCGAAGGGCACTACTGGGGCTGGCCGCGACACTTCGCGATGGTCGAGAACTATCGCGACGCGCTGACGACGTCGCCTATGCTGCATTACTTCTGGAACAGCGTGCAGATCACCGTGCCGTCCGTGCTCGGCTCGATCGCGCTCGCGTCGATGGCCGGCTTCGCGCTCGCGACCTACCGGTTTCGCGGCAATGCCGCGCTGTTCGGCACGTTCGTCGCCGGCAACTTCGTGCCGGTGCAGGTGCTGATGATTCCGGTGCGCGACCTGTCGCTCCGGCTCGGCGTGTTCAATACCGTCGAAGCGCTGATCCTGTTCCACGTCGCGTTCCAGACCGGCTTCTGCACGCTGTTCCTGCGCAACTTCATCAAGCAGCTGCCGTTCGAGCTGATCGAGGCCGCACGCATCGAGGGCGCGGGCGAATGGACGGTGTTCTGGCGGATCGTGCTGCCGCTGATCCGGCCTGCGTTGGCTGCGCTGGCGATTCTCGTGTTCACGTTCGTGTGGAACGATTACTTCTGGGCACTGTGCCTCACGCAAGGTGACGAAGCCGCGCCGATCACCGCGGGCGTCGCGGCGCTGAAGGGGCAATGGACGACGTCGTGGAACCTCGTGTCGGCCGGCTCGATCCTCGCCGCGCTGCCTTCTGTCGCGATGTTCTTCGCGATGCAGAAGCATTTCGTCGCGGGGCTCACGTTCGGCGCGACGAAAGGCTGAACGCGCGCCGCTCGCGTTTTCGTATCTCCCCCTCCGCATCGTGAGGTTGCCCGCTTCGGCGGGCTTTTTTTCGACTGCGTGACGCCAGGCGGACTGAGCCCAATAGCCAAAATTTATCCCCAACACGCATCAGACAGCGTAAACTCCAACCTATCAAAATGATAGGTGTGCGATTGGGGCAACCATCCAAACGACAGCTCGAGAAGCACATCCGGGTATGTGCGGCCGTTTCAGCGAACATCGTGTTCGTCGGCCATGCACGCGACCGGATGCGGCAGCGGAAGATCAACGATCCGATGGTGCTGGAAACGCTGCGCAAGGGCGTCATCGTGAACGAGCCTGAACCGGACATGCGGGCATCGGGCCTGCGCTGTGTGATGGAGCGATATGTATCGGGCGTCAATGTCGGCGTGGCCGTACTCGTGGATCATCCCGCTCCTCACCTCACGGTGATCACCGTGATGGAAGTCACCAAACGCTGAATTGACGCACCAAGGGGCTGATATGTATCACTACACCGACGGTGGCCTGAAAAATGTATGGCTGGCGAACGGATATACGCTGCACAAGACACCCTATGGCGATGGCGTGTCCATCAACGATCTGGACGGACTCTGCACCGCGATCTGTCTCGCGCTCGCGAAAAAACCCGCTCCGCTCACCGGCGTCGAGTTTCGGTATGTGCGCAGTGCCGGCCTGATGCAATCGCAGAGCGGACTGGCCAAGCTGCTCGGCAACAACGAGCAGGCGGTCGCCCGCTGGGAGAAGTCGGGCAAAGTGCCGCGCTGGGCCGACAAACTGGTTCGCCTGCTGTACCTCGCACACGCGGACGGCAATGTTCCTATCGCATCGGCAATCGAGCGCATCAACGCGATCGAGCGCGCTGAAAAGCAGCGAATCGTGCTGAAAGAAGCCAAGTCAGGCTGGGCATCCAGGCTCGAAGCTCAGGACGATGCCGACTGCACGGCAACCTGATCGCCGGACAAGAACCAACGCGCCTAAGTCCACCCTTCAAGCCGCAACGTCGAACGCACGAGCCGCTGCTCCTCCTGCTCGATCTCGCGCAGATACTCGACGCACTGGCGGATATGTTCGCTCGCGGCCTTGCGCGCCTGCTCGGGCAGCCGCCCCGTGACCGCGTTGTAGAGTCGCGCATGCTGCCGGTCGATCTGCTTCTTCAGCGGCTCGCGGTGATAGAGGTTGTTCACCGACGCGAACACCGAACTGAGCAGCAGGTCGGTCAGCGACTGCAGCGTGTTGACGAGCACGGGGTTGTGCGACGCCTCGCAGATCGCGAGATGGAACGCGTGGTCGAGCTTCGCGCGCGCGGCGGGATCGAGATCCTGCGCGTCGGCCGCCGTCATTTCGTCGTAGCGGCGCTTGATCAGGATGAAATCGGCCGACGTGCCGCGCAACGCGGCGAGCCGCGCGGCCTCGGCCTCGAGCATCCCGCGCACCTCGAACAGGTCGTACAGCGTGCGCGGCTGCGAGCCGAGCAGATGCATCATCGGCGTGATTTCGCGCTGCGGGGTCAGGCTCGCGACGAACGAACCCTTGCCGTGCATCGTGTCGATGATCCCGCGCGCGTGCAGCAGCTTCATTCCTTCGCGCACGGCCGTGCGCGATACGCCGAGCTTCTCGGTCAGCCGCCGTTCGGACGGCAGCGCCTGCCCGGCCTTCAGCACGCCGTCGACGATCAGCTTCTCGATCCGCTCGGCGACGACGTCGGCCACGCGCCGCGCCGGCCCCTCTCGATCCTGCATTTCCATACTGGTACGACCACTTTGGACGAATATCCCCTATTTTCGCACGAACCCTTTCCATGATTCGGTTTTCCGGTTCTCCGCGTGACAGCTTCCGGGTGCCTTTATAAAAACTGGTACGACCACATGGAAGACGTCTGGACAGGTGCGCCTGGCCCGCCAAGAATCCCGTCCATCCGGCGTGTCGCGCATCGCGCGGCCGCCCGCATGGTGGAGACGGAGACAGACCGATGAGTTTCATCTACGACGAACGGATCGACGGCCCGCTGGCGACCGTCGGCCGCGACACGCTCGTCGCCGCGCTGCACGCGGCGGCGCCCGGCCTCGACGTGCTGCACGAACGCGAGGCGCTCAAGCCGTTCGAATGCGACGGCCTCGCCGCGTACCGCACGGTGCCGCTCGCGGTCGTACTGCCCGACACGGTCGAGCAGGTGCGCGCGGTGCTGCGCGTCGCGGCCGCACACGGCGTGCCGGTGGTGGCGCGCGGCGCGGGCACGGGGCTGTCGGGCGGCGCGATGCCGCTCGAAAAAGGCATCCTGCTCGTGATGGCGAAGTTCAACCGGATTCTCGACATCGACCCCGACGCCGGCATCGCGCGCGTGCAGCCCGGCGTGCGCAACCTCGCGATCTCGCAGGCGGCCGCGCCGCACGGCCTCTACTACGCGCCCGATCCGTCGTCGCAGATCGCGTGCTCGATCGGCGGCAACGTGGCCGAAAACGCGGGCGGCGTGCACTGCCTGAAATACGGGCTCACGGTGCACAACATCCTGAAGGTCCAGATCCTGACGATCGACGGCGACACGCTCACGCTCGGCGCCGACGCGCTCGACGCACCGGGCTTCGACCTGCTTGCGCTGTTCACCGGCTCCGAAGGCATGCTCGGCATCGTCACGGAAGTGACCGTGAAGCTGCTGCCGAAACCGCCGTGCGTGAAGGTACTGATGGCGAGCTTCGACGACGTCGCCGAGGCGGGCGCGGCGGTCGCGCGGATCATCGGCGCGGGCGTGATTCCCGGCGGCCTCGAGATGATGGACAACCTCGCGATCCGCGCGGCCGAGGATTTCATCCACGCGGGCTACCCGGTCGATGCGCAGGCGATCCTGCTGTGCGAGCTCGACGGCGCGGCGAGCGACGTCGACGAGGATGCAGAACGCGTCGCCGCGCTGCTGCGCGACGCGGGCGCAACCGAAATCCGCGTCGCGCGCGACGAGGCCGAGCGGCAGCGCTTCTGGGCCGGCCGCAAGAACGCGTTCCCCGCGGTCGGCCGCATGTCGCCCGACTACTACTGCATGGACGGCACGATCCCGCGCCGCGAGCTGCCGCGCGTGCTCGAAGGGATCGCCGCGCTGTCTGCCGAATACGGGCTGCCGGTCGCGAACGTGTTCCACGCGGGCGACGGCAACATGCACCCGCTGATCCTGTTCGACGCGAACCGGCCCGGCGAGCTCGACCGCGCGGAAGCGCTCGGCGGCCGAATCCTCGAGCTGTGCGTCGCGGCGGGCGGCAGCATCACCGGCGAGCACGGCGTCGGACGCGAGAAGATCAACCAGATGTGCGTGCAGTTCAACGCCGACGAAATCACGTTCTTCCACGCGGTGAAGGCCGCATTCGATCCGCAGGGGCTGCTCAATCCCGGCAAGAACATCCCGACGCTGCACCGCTGCGCCGAATTCGGTGCGATGCACGTCCATCACGGCAAGCTGCCGTTTCCCGAACTGGAGCGCTTCTGATGCGACGCGAAATCGAATCGATCGACGACAGCGCAGCGCTCGTCGCCCAGGTCGACGCCGCGATCCACGACCGCCAGCCGCTGCACATCCGCGGCGCCGGCACGAAGGCCTTTCTCGGCCGCCCCGTCGAAGGCCGCACGCTCGACGTGCGCACGCATCGCGGCGTCGTCGCGTACGACCCGACCGAGCTCGTCGTCACCGCGCGCGCGGGCACGCCGCTCGCCGATCTCGAAGCGATGCTCGACTCGGCCGGCCAGATGCTGCCCTGCGAGCCGCCCGCGTTCGGCGGCGCGGCAACGGTCGGCGGGATGTTCGCGGCGGCGCTGTCGGGGCCGCGCCGCCCGTGGGCCGGCGCGGTGCGCGACTTCGTGCTCGGCTGCCGCGTGATCACCGGCCACGCGAAGCACCTGCGCTTCGGCGGCGAGGTGATGAAGAACGTCGCGGGCTACGACGTGTCGCGTCTGCTCGCCGGCAGCTTCGGCTGTCTCGGCGTCGTGACCGAGGTGTCGCTGAAGGTGCTGCCGAAGCCGCGCGCGACGGGCGATCTCGCGTTGCCGCTCGCTGCCGGCGAAGCCGTGCAGCGCGTCGCCGCGTGGCGGCGCGCGGGGCTGCCGCTCGCGGGCGCGTGCCACGCGGACGGCATGCTGCGCGTGCGGATCGAAGGCGGCGAGGGCTCGGTGAAGGCCGCGCGCGACACGATCGGCGGCGACCGGATGGACGACGCCGGCGACGCGTTCTGGGCACGGTTGCGCGATCTCGCGCTGCCGTTCTTCGACGATCCGCGCCCGCTGTGGCGCGTGTCGGTGCCGGCCGCCGCACCGCTCGGCGCGTTGCCCGGCGCATTGCTCGCCGACTGGGGCGGCGCGCAGCGCTGGCTGAAGAGCGACGCCGCGCCGGCCGACGTGCAGCGGCTCGCCGCGCAATGGGGCGGCCACGCGACCTGCTTCACGCCGGGCACGACGCACGAGCCGTTCCAGCCGCTGCCGGGCGCGCTGCTGCGCGTGCACCGGCAACTCAAGGCGCAACTCGACCCGCACGCGATCTTCAATCCCGGGCGCCTGTACGCCGACCTCTGACCTTCGAAGCGACCCGCCGATGCAAACCAATCTCAGCGAAGCAAGCAAGACCCTCGCCCGGGCCGACGAAGCGGAAGCGATCCTGCGCGCGTGCGTGCACTGCGGCTTCTGCAATGCGACCTGCCCGACCTACCAGATGCTCGGCAACGAGCTCGACGGGCCGCGCGGCCGCATCTACCTGATCAAGCAACTGCTCGAAGGCGAGCCGTGCGGCGAGCGCACGCAGCGGCATCTCGACCGCTGCCTGACCTGCCGCAACTGCGAGACGACCTGCCCGTCCGGCGTGCGCTATCACACGCTGCTCGACATCGGCCGCGCGGAAGCCGAGAAGCGCGCGCAGCGGCCCGCGCGCGAGCGCCTGCTGCGCGCGGGGCTGCGTCACGTGGTACCGCGCCCGGCGACGTTCGCCGCGTTATTGAAGGCCGGCCGCGCGCTGCGCCCGCTGCTGCCCGGCGCACTGCAGGACAAGATCCCGGCCGCCGTGCCCGCGGCCGCGCCGCGCCCGGCCGTGCGTCATGCGCGGCGCGTGCTGATGCTCGAAGGCTGCGTGCAGCCCGCGCTGTCGCCGAACACCAATGCGGCCGCCGCGCGCGTGCTCGACCGGCTCGGCATCAGCGTGAGCCCGGCGCGCGAGGCCGGCTGCTGCGGCGCGACCGAATATCACCTGAACGCGCAGGACGCCGGCCTCGCCCGCGCACGCCGCAACATCGACGCGTGGTGGCCCGCGATCGAAGCCGGCGCGGAAGCGATCGTGCTGACGGCGAGCGGCTGCGGCGCGTTCGTCAAGGAATACGGCGACCTGCTGCGCTCCGACCCCGTCTATGCGGAGAAGGCGCGCCGCGTCGGCGCGCTCGCGCGCGATCTCGCCGAGGTGATCGCGGCCGAGCCGCTCGACGCGCTGGCCGATACGACGCCACGCCGCGTCGCGGTCCATTGCCCGTGCACGCTGCAGCACGCGCAGCGTCTCGGCGGCGCGGTCGAAAGCATCCTGACGCGGCTCGG
The DNA here is from genome assembly GCF_949752865.1 of Burkholderia sp. IT-111MI5. Lineage (NCBI taxonomy): Bacteria > Pseudomonadati > Pseudomonadota > Betaproteobacteria > Burkholderiales > Burkholderiaceae > Burkholderia > Burkholderia sp. IT-111MI5. Next base: position 321,374 of record NZ_CATKIF010000022.1, read on the forward strand.
CTTCGATCTGACGAATGTCGCCGACGGCCACCTGTGCTGCGGCTCGGCCGGCACGTATTCGCTGACGCAGCCCGCACTCGCGACGAAACTGCGCGACAACAGGCTCGATGCGCTGGAAGCCGTGCGGCCGGACCTGATTGTCACGGCCAACGTCGGCTGCCAGACTCACTTGAACAGCGCGGGCCGCACGCCCGTGCGCCACTGGATCGAGCTCGTCGACAACCGACTGATCAACTGACCTGGTTCCGGAGGACATCCATGCAGACGAAACCCGAACTCGAACTCGCCGATGCCGACCGCATGCTCGCCGCCGCCCGCGCGGAAGCGGAACGCCACGGCTGGGCCGTGTCGATCGCCGTCGTCGACGACGGCGGCCACCTGCTCGCGTTCGCGCGGCTGAACGGCGCATCGCCGGCCAGCGCGACCATCGCGCAGGACAAGGCGCGCGCAGCGGCGCTCGGCCGTCGCGAGACGAAGGCTTATGAGGATATGATCAACGGTGGCCGCACCGCGTTTCTCAGCGTGCCGCTGACGGGGTTGCTCGAAGGCGGCGTGCCGGTCACGGTCGGCGGCCGGATTGCGGGCGCGATCGGCGTGTCTGGCGTAAAGTCCGAGCAGGACGCGCAGATCGCCCGCGTCGGCACACAAAGCGTCGCGACATAAAGGAGGGCCTGCTCACGCTAATAACGGGCTTGCGCTGGCCACCAGAAGGGCCGAGCGCAAGGACTGCGACGAAGCGAATACTCGACGTATTCGCAAGGAGCATGACGCAGCGATCGGCCCTTCTGGTGGCCAGCCCCACAAATGGTTTTTTTAAATCACGGGAACGAGCCTTGCCGGCCGCATTGCGGCGTCGCGCGTCGCTTGTTTGGCTCGGCCAAACGGCGCTCCTTGCTCCTTGCACTACGACCGGCAAGGCTCGTTCGCAAGCCCGTTATTAGCGTGAGCAGGCCCTCTAGCCGCGCGCGCATTTTTCCCCGGGAGGATAACGATGATCGACCAAGCAGGACTGCAAGTCGCGCCAGCGCTGAGCCAGTTCATTGAAAACGAAGCACTGCCGGGCACCGGCATCGACAAGGCCGCATTCTGGAGCGGTTTCTCGGCCCTGGTGCACGATCTGGCGCCGCGCAACCGCGAACTGCTCGCGGAACGCGACCGCCTGCAGCAGGAACTCGACACCTGGCACCGCGCGCACCCCGGCCCCGTGCGCGACCACGCCGCTTATCGCGCGTTCCTCGAAAAAATCGGCTACCTCGTGCCGGTCCCGTCGAACGTCGCGGCAGCCACCGCGAACGTCGACAGCGAGATCGCCACGCAGGCCGGCCCGCAGCTCGTCGTGCCGCTGTCGAACGCGCGCTACGCACTGAACGCCGCGAACGCCCGCTGGGGCAGCCTGTACGACGCGCTGTACGGCACCGACGCGCTGCCCGAGGACGGCGGCGCCGAACGCACCGCGACCTACAACCCGACGCGCGGCCAGCGCGTGATCGACTACGCGCGCAACGTGCTCGACAACGCGGCACCGCTCGCGAGCGGCTCGCACGGCGACGCGCTGCGCTATCGCGTGCAGGACGGCCAGCTCGCCGTCGAAACCGCGAAGGGTGTCGTGCATCTCGCACAGCCGGCGCTGTTCGTCGGCTACCAGGGCGCGGCCGGCGCACCGTCCGCGATCCTGCTGAAGCACAACGGCCTGCACATCGAGATCCAGATCGACGCGTCGACGCCGATCGGCCGCGCCGATCTCGCGAACGTGAAGGACGTGGTGCTCGAAGCGGCGGTCAGCACGATCATCGACTGCGAGGATTCGGTCGCGGCGGTCGACGCCGACGACAAGGTCCAGCTCTACCGCAACTGGCTCGGCCTGATGCAGGGCACGCTGGTCGAGGAAGTCGCGAAGGGCGGCAAGAGCTTCACGCGCCGCCTGAACGCCGACCGCGACTACACGACGCCCGACGGCGGCACGCTGTCGCTGCACGGCCGCTCGCTGCTGTTCGTGCGCAACGTCGGCCACCTGATGACCAACGGCGCGGTGCTCGACCGCGACGGCAACGAAATTCCGGAAGGGATCCTCGACGGCGTCGTCACGACGCTGTGCGCGCTGCACGACCTGAAGGCGAAGCGCAACTCGCGCACGGGTTCGATCTACATCGTGAAGCCGAAGATGCACGGCCCGGTCGAAGTCGCGTTCGCCGATACGCTGTTCGCGCGCATCGAGGATCTGTACGGCCTGCCGCGCAACACGCTGAAGATGGGCATCATGGACGAGGAGCGCCGCACCAGCGTGAACCTCGCCGCGTGCATCGCGGCGGCCGCCGCGCGGGTCGCATTCATCAACACCGGCTTCCTCGACCGCACCGGCGACGAGATGCACACCGCAATGGAAGCGGGCCCGATGATCCGCAAGGGCGACATGAAGTCGTCGGCCTGGATCACGTCGTACGAGCGCAACAACGTGCTCGCGGGCCTGTCGGCCGGCCTGCGCGGCCGCGCGCAGATCGGCAAGGGCATGTGGGCGATGCCGGACCTGATGCACGCGATGCTCGAGCAGAAGATCGCGCATCCGCGCGCGGGTGCGAACACCGCGTGGGTGCCGTCGCCGACCGCCGCGACGCTGCACGCGCTGCACTACCACCTCGTCGACGTGCAGGCCGTCCAGCAAGCGCTCGAAAAGACGCCGTACGCGAGCGAGCGCGACGCGCTGCTCGAAGGCCTGCTGACCGTGCCGGTCGTCGAGCGTGCCGAATGGAGCGAAGACGAGATCCTGAGCGAGGTCGAGAACAACGCGCAGGGCATCCTCGGCTACGTCGTGCGCTGGGTCGAACAGGGCGTCGGCTGCTCGAAGGTGCCCGACATCCATGACGTCGGCCTGATGGAAGACCGCGCGACGCTGCGCATTTCGAGCCAGCACATCGCGAACTGGCTGCGCCACGGCGTGATCACCGAGGCCTTCGTGCTCGACGTGTTCAAGCGGATGGCGCGCGTCGTCGACCAGCAGAACGCCGGCGACCCGAACTATCGCCCGATGGCGCCCGGCTACGACCAGTCGACCGCGTTCAAGGCCGCGTGCGCGCTCGCGCTGCAGGGCACGTCGCAGCCGAGCGGCTATACCGAGCCGCTGCTGCACCGGTTCCGGCTCGCGTTCAAGGCGCAACAGCACGGCGCCTGAGCATGCGCAGGCGGGCCAGTCCCGCATGCCGGCTCCGCGAAACGGGCGGCCCTCATCGCCGCCCGTTTTTTCATTTTTACGTTCGCGCGACCGTTGAAACCGTATGTTGAAACCGATAATCGGAACATATCGCGCGCTTTCAAGTTTCGCGTGCGCCGGCCGTTAATCCACCCGAATCGGCGGCCGTACGCCGCACGCTTGCACCCGCCACGCGCCAAAACCTTGCGCAGTAACGCTCTGCCCAATATTTGCAAGCCCGGGATTTCACGATAATTTGACCCCGATCAACGGGTCGCAACATTTTCCGCGCACGCGAATGCGCGCGTTATACTCCGTTGAATCCGCGCCGCCCGATTCGTCGGATCGTCGAATCGCGGCAGATGCCGCCAATGAATACGTGATTTGCCGATATATCTGGCCGCGATTACCGATAATCGGTGTCCATTTTCTCCGCCGGGGCGGGAAGAAGGCGCCGGAAGGCGCCGCACACCGTATCGCTGCCGACACGTCATACGAACAATCGCATCGGCCCGCCGCCTGGCGACGATGCCCATCGATCCACGGACCATGGCAGAAACCGACTACGCAATGCCCAGCGAATCCGGCCGGACAAGCCGTGTCGCCGCTCATCTGCGCCGGTTCCTGCTGCCGCACCTGATCTTCTATACGGGGCTGCTGATCGCGCTGGTCCTGCTGCTCCTGTGCGGGATCCTGCTGTACGAAGGCCGCATCGACGCGCGCGACCGCTCGCGCACGATGCAGCAGAACCTCGCGCTGATGGCGTCGTGGGACATCGAGCGCAACATCGAGATCTATTCGCTGTCGCTGCAGGCCGTCGTCGACGGCGCGAACGACCCCGCGGTCACTGCGCTGCCGATGCCGCTGCGCCGCCAGGTGCTGTTCGACCGCGCGACGACGGCCAAGTACCTCGGCGGCATCTACGTGCTCGACGCAAAGGGCGACATCGAGGTCGACGGCAAGAGCGACGTGCCGCGCAAGGTCAACTTCGGCGACGAGCCGTATTTCACCATCCACCGCGACCACCCCGACGTCGGCCTGTACGTGAGCAACCCGTACCATTCGCGGCTGCGCGGCGGCTCGCCGAGCATCGCGCTCAGCCGGCGAATCACGAAGCCCGACGGGTCGTTCGGCGGCGTCGCGGTGATGTCGATCCGGCTCGAATATTTCCAGAACCTGTTCTCGCGCCTGTCGCTCGGCGACCGCGGCTCGGTCGCGCTGATCAACACGCGCGGCCTGATGCTCGCGCGCGAACCGTACGACCCGAAGATCGTCGGCCGCGACATCAGCCGCGCCAGCACGTTCCGGCATTTCATGACCGCCAGCGAAGGCAGCTTCGCCGACACCGCGACGATCGACGGCGTGCGGCGCCTGTACGTGTTCCGGCACCTCGATCACCTGCCGCTCATCGTCATGGTCGCGCGCTCGGAAGCGGACACCTACGCCGCGTGGTACGACCGTGCGATTCCGATCGGCTCCGCGATGGTCGCGCTCGCGATCGGCTTCGTCGGCCTGTCGCTGCTGCTCGACGTGCAGCTGCGCAAGCGTCATCGCGCGGAAACCGAGCTGCAGGCGCTCGCGCGCACCGACGGCCTCACGGGCCTCGACAACCGCCGGATGCTCGACGTCACGCTCGCGCGCGAATGGCGCCGCGCCGCGCGCTCGCAGCATGCGCTGTCGCTGCTGTTCATCGACGTCGATTACTTCAAGCACTACAACGACACGCAGGGCCACCAGGCCGGCGACGACGCGCTCGCCGCGGTCGGCCATTGCATCGGCGGCTGCCTGCGCCGCCCGGCCGACTATGCGGCGCGCTACGGCGGCGAGGAGTTCGTCGTGGTGCTGCCCGACGTCGACACCGACGGCGCGGTGACGATCGCCGAGACGATCCGCACGGGCATCCTCGATCTCGGCATCCGGCACGACGCCGGCACGGCCGGCCGCCTGACGGTGAGCATCGGCGTGACGACGAGCTATCCCGAACTCGACGACGACATGCAGGCCGCGCTGAAGCTCGCCGACGATGCGCTGTATCGCGCGAAGGAAGGCGGGCGCAACCGCATCGTCGTCCTGACGGCCGCGTCTCCCGACAATCTCGAGTCGCGGCGGGCCTGAGCGCCCGGACCCCCGAGCCGCGGCGGGGCGGCCGCCCGGTCGCAGCCGCCCGCGTGCAAAATCGTCGACAATGTCGGCTCGATACGCCGCCGCGCCGCCGCGCGGCTGACGCGCCCGGCCGGTTTGCGCCGGGTCGCGGCCGCCTCGCACCACCATGAGACTCAAGGCAAAGATCTTCCTTCTGGCCATCGTGCCGTTCCTGCTCGCGATCGCCGGCATCGGCTTCGGCGTGCGCCAGCAGGCGACGTCGCTCGCGCGCACGCAGCACGCGACGATCCAGGCCGCGTACCTGTCGAGCAAGGAAGTCGAGCTGAAGCACTACGTCGAGCTCGCGACGAGCGCGATCATGCCGCTCTACGACGCGAGCGGCCGCAATGCGCGCGACGACGCGCTGCTGCGCACGCAGGCGCTCGCGATGCTGCAGAAGATGGATTTCGGGCCCGACGGCTACTTCTTCGTGTACGACCTGCACGGCAATTCGCTGATGCATCCGCGCGAACCCGAGCGCGTCGGTCACAACTTCTGGTCGATGCGCGATCCGCAGGGCGCGCTGACGATCCAGGAACTGATCGGCGCGGCGTCGCACGGCGGCGGCTACGTTCGCTACGCATGGCAGCGGCCGTCGACGGGCCGCGTCGCGCCGAAGCTCGGCTACGTCGTCGCGCTCGAACGCTGGGGCTGGATGGTCGGCACGGGCATCTATCTCGACGACGTCGACACCGCGCTGCAGCGCATCGACGCGCGCGCGTCCGCGAACATCGAGCGCACGATGAGCTGGCTCACCGCGATCGCGCTCACCGGCGCGGCGGCGATCGCCGTGTGCGCGCTGGTGCTGAACGTCAGCGAGTCGCGCAGCGCCGACGCGAAGCTCAAGCTGCTCGCGCAGCGCGTCGTCGAATCGCAGGAGCAGGAGCGCGCGCGGCTGTCGCGCGAACTGCACGACGGGATCAGCCAGATGATGGTGTCCGCGAAGCTGATGCTCGAATCCGCGCTCGCGCGCTTCGAACGCGGCACGTCGCGCGTGCCCGAGGCCGAGCAGGCGCTCGTGTCGGGCGTCGGGCGGCTCGGCGACACGCTGCGCGAAGTGCGGCGCATCTCGCATGCACTGCGTCCGTCGATGCTCGACGATCTCGGGCTCGCGGCCGCGCTCGAGCAGCTCGTCCGCGAGCTCGGCGCCGAAAGCGGCATCGACATCGGCTACACACAGGTCGCGCACAGCGGCACGCGGCCGCTGCCCGCGGCCGTCAACACCGCGCTGTTCCGGATCGCGCAGGAAGCGCTCAGCAACATCGTGCATCATGCGCAGGCGACGCGCGCGGCCGTCACGCTCGACGTCGGCGCGTTATCCGTCACGCTGACCATCGCCGACAACGGCTGCGGCTTCGACGCCGAACGTTCGCAAGCCGACGTGCGCCGCGGCATCGGCCTGCGCAACATGCGCGAGCGCCTCGACGCGCTCGGCGGCATGCTGACGATCACGTCGCAGGTCGGCCACACGATCGTCGCCGCGCGCGTGCCGCTGCGCAGCGCCGCGTGACGATGCGCCCCATAACAGGAGACCTTTGACGCATGAGCGCCCCCGACACCGCCCGGCCCGCCGCCCGACTGCTGCTCGTCGACGATCACCCGCTCGTGCGCGACGGCTTGCGGATGCGGCTCGAAGCGGCCGACCTGTCGGTGGTCGGCGAAGCCGGCAACGCCGACGAGGCGCTCGCGCTCGCCGCGTCGCTCGAACCCGATCTCGCGCTGATGGACGTCGGCATGAACGGGATGAACGGCATCACGCTCGCGGGCGTGTTCCACGAGCGCTTTCCCGGCATCCGCGTGCTGATGCTGTCGATGCACGACAACCTCGAATACGTGACGCAGGCCGTGCGTGCCGGCGCGAGCGGCTACCTGCTGAAGGATTCGCCCGCGAGCGAGATCGTCCGCGCCATCGGCGCCGTGCTGGCCGGCCAGACGTTCTTCAGCGAAGGGCTCGCCGCGCGGATGATCCACGCGAGCGCGACAGCGTCGCCGCTCGATCGCCTGACGCCGCGCGAACGCGACATTCTCGATGCGCTGGCCGAGGGGTTGTCGAGCAAGCAGATCGCGCAGCAGACGGGGCTGTCGGTGCGCACGGTCGAAACGCACCGGCTCAATCTGAAGCGCAAGCTCGAGATCGAAGGGCAGGCCGAGCTGATCAAGTTCGCGGTCGAGCATCGGCGGCGGTAGGGCAGCGCGCCGACGGCGTCGGTGCCTCGCAATTCGTCGTCCAAATTTCATACTCGTCCAATCGACCTCTCCCCGGGTCGATGGAATCCTTTCGCTTGCCACGGCGAGCGACATGTTCACGCGGCACGCGGTATCGCCGACGTGGGTTGGCGACCGGAACCGGGGAGAGAAATCATGATGCGCCGTATCGCGGTTGTCGGCGACGCGCTGGAGACCGGAGGAAGCATTCTCGCCTATGCGGGACCGGCATTCAAATTCGGCCGTACCGGCCACCAGGTTGCACTGATCGGCGGGCTCGCGTTCTGCGATGTATGTCAAAGCACCGGGCCGATTGCCAAGACCGGCGGGCCACGGCGCCTCAGATTCATGGGTGAAACAGCCGCCGACGGAGACATCGTCTTGTGCGGCTGCCCGACACCGCCACGCATCAAGGCGACGCTCGCCGGCGAATCATGGTGTGACGACATGGCGGAAACATCCGGCGCAGTTGCCTCCGCGAAGAATCGGGAAGGGCGCGTTGTGTCGGTCATCGCAGGCACTTATGACGAATCCGTTCACGCGGTTGGGAGTGGCGCGTCGGCGGGCTATCCGTACGTTATCGAAACGTCGGACGGACGCATCCACTCGGGCCAACTCGACGATCGCGGGTATTTGCCTCGCATTCACACCGCAGACGAGGATGAATACGTTGTCTACTGGGGCGACGAAGCCCTCGCAAGATTGAGCGGGGACGCGTAATGCCGAACGGAAAGACAACCGTCAAGACGACCGCCGTGCCGAAATCGCACAAGGAGGTCGAGTTGAAGTCCGTGACTTTTTCCGAACTCTGGAACAACTATGCTCACGGAAACCCGTACGATGATCCAAACGGGCAGTACCGGAACCAATGCGCGATCCGGATGAGCGTGACACTGCACAACGTCGGCATCGAGATGAAGTCGTTTTCGCAGAAGCGGATTCGACCGATGCCGGGCAAACCGACGCTGGGACGCCTCCTGATCGGCGGTAAGCCGACGGCCACACGCGCATACGAGTTCGCCGAGTGGTTGAAGCTGCGTCCGATAGCAGGACTGCCTGCTCCGGAAAACGTGACGAGTGCCGATTGGGAAAACAAGGTCAGAGGTCGAACCGGTATCATTTTCTTCTTCGGATACTGGCAACAACAGGGAGACGCTGCCAACGACTTAAGCGGCGGACATATCGACCTCTGGAATGGCTCGCGTCTCCCGGTATCCAGTACGAGAGGTCTCTTCGCCTCGATAGGCCGACGAATCGGAATATCCAGTCTGCAGATTCCTCTCACGGACGTCGGCTATTCCGATCTGGCAAAATCGAAAACCATCCTTTTCTGGGAGATCAGGTGAAGCGCACTGGATTCTCGCTTGCGTACTGGATCGCAGGCCTGATCACGACTTGGTTCGCACTCTGGATTGGAAGCCGGATCGATTGGCAGATTCATACCGGTTTGCGGCTGCCGTTCGGTCAGGATGATTGCCATGAAATCGATCTCTGCTCACCGCCGTGGCCGATTACCGTTCTGCTCATCGGGTTTCTGATCGGACCATCGCTTGCATTCGCTTTTGCAGGCTGGAGAATCGGCCGCCACCGCACTACGCCACAAGAAGTGGCGTCTTCCTTGGTCACCTTGGCTATCCCTACGATGCTGATCTATATCGCATCATATGTGATTCGATAACTCGATTGCATGAGCGCTGGAAGGCGTGCGACATCGCTTCATGATCCTCAACCCGCGTCTCCAATTGACGATCGTTGTCGTTATAGCAAGCTCATTTGCAGGCGGCGTCTTGGCGACGTTGATCTGTTGGGGGGCACTCTACGCTTACGGAGCATTCGTACTGCATGGCAAGGGCAGTCTCTTCGATACAAGTCCCGAAATCGCGCATGCATTCTTCGTCGGATGGGGTGGGCTGACTGCCATCTTCTCGGCAATCGCCGCGATTATCGCGATGCGTATGAGAGATTGATCGGCCACGATCATTCCGACCGTGAATGCGTCGTACACGACACCGAGGCAACACCCAGCTGTCGACTGTCTTCACGCCGCATCACCAGCATCACCGCAACCGCAATACTCAGGATTCCAGAGCACCCCATCGCGATCGCGATCTACGCGGGCGTGCACGGCGCGACCAATCACATCATCGCGGCGCCGCAGACGGATCGCGCCGCGTTCATCGACGCCGTCGTCGGCGATTGCCTGAGGACGCTCGGCGTCGGCGCGTGACGTACACGGCACGCAACGAAAAAGAGCGCCCGAGGGCGCCCTTCATGTATCCATGCATCCGGACTGCGGACCGCGCAGCGGCCGTCAGTTCGTCCGCGAATTGTGCTTCTGCAGATACGCGATCAGCCCGTCGATCCCGCCCGACGCGAGCTGGCTCTTGAACTGGCCCTGGTAGACCTGGATCAGCCACGCGCCCGACATGTCGATGTCGTAGATCTTCCAGTCGTTGCCGACCTTGCCGAGCCGATAGCCGACCGACTGGCTGTCGCCCGGCGTCGTCACCGTCGACTGCACGAGCGCGTCGGCGCCCGACGCGCCGCCGGCCTTGAACGAGAACTTCGCGTCCTGGCTGCCGAGCTGCGCGAGCGACGCGGCGTAGGTGCGCGTCATCAGCAGCCGGAACTGCTTGTACAGCTCCTGCTGCTGTTGCGGCGTCGCCTGCTTCCACGCGTCGCCGACGGCGATGCGGGTCGTGCGCTCGAAGTTGGTCGCGGGCAGGAAACGCTGCTCGACGACCTGCGTGACCTTCGCCATGTCGCCGCCGCGGGCGGCCGGATCGGCCTTCATCGCGGTAACGGTGCCCTCGACCGCATTGCGGACGATATCGACCGGCGCGCTCTGCGCGAAAGCGGAAACCGACACGGCGGCGGCCGCGACGAAAGCAAACAGATGACGTTTCATACGAATATTCGCGCTCAATGGGAAAAAACGACCGGCTCCTTGCATCGGCCGGTGGGGCAAAGTATACCGGGCCCGACGCCCGGTTGCCGCGCCGTGACCGACTGTTACCTTTCAGCTTCATTTGTCACAGGCGCCGGCGACGGCACGGCGATGCAGCTCAGCGCCGATTATGTAAATATCCCCTTACAAAGCAGCGGGCCACCGGCATCGATTCCGCCGCCGCGAACAAATCTCCTTCCCGCCCCGAAACCCGCAACGTCACGTCCTTCGCCGCGCCGCGCCGGTATACTTGGCTACTTTGCCCTAGCCAGCCGCTCCCCACCGCCACATGGTGACATCTCTCATCGTCCGACTCGTTGCGTGGTCGGTGCGCCGTCCCGTCTGGGTCGTCGTCCTGTCGCTCGTCATCGCTGCCCTCAGCGGTGTCTACGTCGCGCAGCATTTCAAGATCAACACCGACATCAGCAAGCTCGTCGATGCGGAACCGCAATGGGCTGCGCTCGGCCAGGCCGTCGATAAAGCGTTCCCGCAACGCAACGGCACGATCCTCGCGGTCGTCGAAGCGCCCGCGCCCGAATTCGCGAATGCCGCCGCGCATGCGCTGACCGAAGCGCTGCAGAAGCAGGCCGAAGCCGGCCGCATCGGCCAGGTCGCCGAGCCCGGCGGCGGGCCGTTCTTCGAGCACAACGGGCTGCTGTTCCTGTCGCCGCAGGAAGTCTCCGATACGACGTCGCAGCTCGCGAGCGCGCGCCCGCTCGTCAACGAACTCGCGAAGAACCCGAGCCTCACCGGGCTCGCGACGACGCTGGCCACCACGCTCGGCCAGCCGCTGCTGACCGGCCAGGTGAAATTGCCCGCGATGGCGAAGCTGCTCGCGCGCAGCGCCGCGACGGTCGACGACGTGCTGGCCGGCAAGCCGGCCGCGTTCTCGTGGCGCGCGCTGGTCGACAGCGATTCGGCGCGGCAGCCCGCGCGTGCATTCGTCACCGTGCAGCCCGTGGTCAACTACGGCGCGCTGAAGGCCGGCGCGGAAACCAGCCAGGTGATTCGCGAAGCTGCCCGTTCGCTCGACCTCGAAAAGCGCTACGGCGCGGCCGTGCGCCTGACCGGCGAACAGCCGCTCGCCGACGACGAATTCGCATCGGTCGAGGACGGCGCGGCGCTCAACGGCGTGCTCACGCTGCTCGCCGTGCTCGTCATCCTGTGGCTTGCGCTGCGCTCGAAGCGGATGATCGGCTCGGTGCTCGTCACGCTGTTCGTCGGCCTCGTCGTAACCGCCGCGCTCGGCCTCGCGATGGTCGGCTCGCTGAACATGATCTCGGTCGCGTTCATGGTGCTGTTCGTCGGCCTCGGCGTCGATTTCTCGATCCAGTACGGCGTGAAGTACCGCGAGGAACGCTTCCGCGACCAGCGCATCGATCACGCGCTGATCGGCGCCGCGCACTCGATGGGCATGCCGCTCGCGCTGGCCACCGCGGCCGTCGCGGCGAGCTTCTTCTCGTTCATCCCCACCGCCTATCGCGGCGTGTCCGAGCTCGGCCTGATCGCGGGCGTCGGGATGTTCGTCGCACTGCTGACCACGCTCACGCTGCTGCCCGCGCTGCTGCGCCTGTTCGCGCCGCCGGGCGAATCGAAGACGCCGGGCTTCCCGTGGCTCGCGCCGGTCGACGATTTCCTCGATCGCCATCGCAAGCCGATCCTGATCGGCACGCTCGCGGTCGTGATCGGCGCGCTGCCGCTGCTCGCGTTCCTGCGCTTCGACTTCAACCCGCTGCACCTGAAGGATCCGAACAGCGAATCGATGGCGACGCTGCTCGCGCTGAAGGATTCGCCCGAAGCAGCCGTCAACGACGTCACGCTGCTCGCGCCGTCGCTCGCCGAAGCCGATGCGGCCGCGAAGCGTCTCGACGCGCTGCCCGAAGTCGGCCGCACGACAACGCTGTCGACCTTCATTCCCGCCGACCAGCCGGCCAAGCGCGCGGCGATCGCCGCGGCCGCGAGCGACCTGCTGCCCGCGCTGACGCAGCCGGCCGCGCCGCCCGCGACCGACGCGCAGCGCGTCGCCGCGCTCAAGCGCGTGTCGGATCTGCTCGGCTATGCGGCGGAAGATCACCCGGGCCCGGGCGCGGCCGCCGCGCAACACCTGTCCGCGTCGCTCGCGAAGCTTGCCGCCGCCGACAGCGCGACGCGCGACCGCGCCGAGCGCGCATTCTCCGATACGCTGCGCATCGCGCTGAACCAGCTCGCCGCGCTGCTGCAGCCGCAGGACATCACGCGCGAATCGCTGCCGCCGCCGCTCGTGCGCGACTGGGTCGCGCCGGACGGCCACGCGCTCGTGCAGATCTCGCCAAAGGTGCCGAAGGGCGTCGACCCGAACGACGACACGATGCTGCGCCGTTTCGCGCAGACCGTGAAGGCCGCGGAACCGGGCGCGACCGGCGGGCCGATCTCGATCCTGCATTCGGCCGACACGATCATCAACGCGTTCCTGCATGCGGCGCTGTGGTCGATCATTTCGATCACGATCCTGCTGTGGGTCACGCTGCGCCGCTTCGGCGACGTGCTGCGCACGCTGGTGCCGCTGCTCGTGTCGGGTGTCGTGACGCTCGAGATGTGCGTCGTGCTCGGCATGTCGCTCAACTTCGCGAACATCATCGCGCTGCCGCTGATGCTCGGCGTCGGCGTCGCGTTCAAGGTGTATTTCGTGATGGCGTGGCGCGCGGGGCAGACGGGATTGCTGCACTCGAGCCTCACGCATGCGGTGCTGTTCAGCGCCGCGACGACGGCGACCGCATTCGGCAGCCTGTGGCTGTCGCACCACCCGGGCACGTCGAGCATGGGCAAGCTGCTCGCGCTGGCACTGACCTGCACGCTGATCGGCGCCGTGGTGTTCCAGCCCGTCCTGATGGGCAAACCGCGCGTCAAACGCGCCAAGAACCAATCGCAAGGAATCAATGAATAAGGTGCGAATCATCGCGGCGACCGTCGCCGCCAGCGCGATGCTGACCGGCTGCGCGACGGGACCGAACCGCAATCCCAACGACCCGTTCGAGCCGATGAACCGGACGATGTACAAGATCAACGACACCGTCGATTCCAACATCGCCGTGCCGATCGCGAAGGGTTACCAGAAGATCACGCCGACGCCCGTGCGCACCGCGATCAGCAACTTCTTCTCGAACCTCGGCGATCTCGGCAACATGGCGAACAACCTGCTGCAGTTGCGCATCACCGATGCGACGCAGGATCTGATGCGCGTGACGATGAACTCGCTGTTCGGCGTCGCCGGCCTGATCGACATCGCGACGCCGGCCGGGCTGCCGAAGCATCACCAGGATTTCGGCCTGACGCTCGCGCGCTGGGGCGTGCCGTCCGGCCCGTACCTCGTGCTGCCCGTGTTCGGGCCGAGCACGATCCGCGACGGCGTCGGCCGTGCGGTGGACGTGCGCTTCAACCTGCTCAACTACATCGAGCCGGCCGCGCGCAACCCGATGTACATCGCGCAGTTCATCAGCGCGCGTTCGGACCTGCTCGGCGCGACCGACCTGCTGAAGCAGGCCGCGCTCGATCCGTATTCGTTCGTGCGCGACGCATACCTGCAGCAGCGCAAGTCGCTGACGTATCGCAGCCAGTCGTCGTCGGCCACACTGCCGAACTACAGCGAGCCGGGCGAATCGGGCGCCGTGCCGGCCGCGACGCCGGCCGTGCCGGGGCTGCCGAACTACGAGGATCCGGGCGCATCGGATGGCGCATCGGGCGCCGCGCCGAACAACGCGCCGGCCGCGCCGGGGTTGCCGCAGTACGACGATCCGGGTGCGGACAATGCGATGCCCGCGAGTGCACCTGCTGCGGCGCCGGCAGCGGCATCGTCGAACTCCGCGTCGACGCCGGCGCCGGCCGCCGACGTCACGCCGGCCGCGCCGGCAATGCCCGCAAGCAGTCCGGCCGCGCAGTAACGCTGCAACGGCGACCGCCGCAAAGACAAAGGGCGCTGCATCATGCAGCGCTCTTTTTTTGTTCGCTAAAAACGAGAGAGAGAAGGGAAAGAGAAATGCGGCGCGCGCCGCTCAGACGATCCGCATCGCACCCGCACGCTCGAATGCGTGCCGCGCCTGGATCAGCGTCGTGCGCGCCGCGCGCGCATCGCTCGCAACCTGCAGCAGCGGGCCGAGCTGCGACGGCTGCTTCAGCAACTCGCGCAGGATCGGCAGGATCGCCGTGCTGCCGTCGTCGCGCAGGCCGGCCGTCGCCGCGCGCGGCAGCGTGCGCCACGCCGGATCGACGATCGCGCGGCACACCGCGAACGGCACGCCGCGCGCAGCCGCGAAGGCCGCCGCGATATGCGACTCCATGTCGACGGCGAGCGCGCCCTTCGCATGGTGCAGCGACGCCTTTTCCTGTGCGCTGACGACCGGCGCGCCGACGGCCGCGATCGTGCCGCGCGTGACGCGCGCCCATACCGGCGTGTCGTGCAGCGCGGCGACAAGCCGCGCGCTCCAGCCCGCATCGGTCTCGACGCGGCCGAACGGCCCGTCGATCGCGTTCGCGATCACGAGCGCGCCGGGTTCCAGGTCGGGCGCAAGCCCGCCCGCCGTGCCGAAGCTCACGATGCCCGCGCAACCGTGCGCGGTCGCGTCGGCCAGCGCGCGCTCGAGCCGGTCGGCCCGCGCGGCGAACACGGCCTCTACGCCGTCGCCGCGCGCGATGCGTGCCTCGAACGCCATCCCCGTCACCGCGATGACGGGCAATGCGCCGTTGTGCCGTGATGCGCCCACGCGTTACATCCCGACCGTGACGCGCGTCGCGTTGTCGCGCTTCAGGTTGCGGTAGCGCGCGAGCGCCCACAGCGGGAAGAACTTGCGATAGCCGTGGTAGCGCAGGTAGAACACGCGCGGGAAGCCGGTCGCCGTGAAGCGCGTCTCGTCCCACAGACCCTCTTCGTTCTGCTCGGCGATCAGGTAGTCGACGCCGCGCGCAACGGCCGGGTTGTTCACCTCGCCGGCCGCCATCAGGCCGAGCAGCGCCCAGGCCGTCTGCGACGCCGTGCTCGGCGCCTGCTCGAAACCGCGGTAGTTCAGTTTGTAGCTGTCGCCGTCCTCGCCCCAGCCGCCGTCCTTGTTCTGGATCGACAGCAGCCACTGCGCGCCGCGCTTCATGCGCGGATCTTCCGGCCCGAGGCCGGCCGCGTTCAGCGAGCACAGCGCGGTCCACGTGCCGTACACGTAGTTCATCCCCCAGCGGCCGTACCAGCTGCCGTCCGGCTCCTGCTCCTTCAGCATGTAGTCGAGCGCGCGGCGGGCCGGCTCGCTGTTCGCGGCCGTCTCGCCGAGCTGCGACAGCATCGACAGGCAGCGGCCCGACACGTCGGAGGTCGGCGGGTCGAGCAGCGCGCCGTGATCGGAGAACGGGATGTTGTTCAGGTAGTACTGCGTGTTTTCCGGCTCGAACGCGCCCCAGCCGCCGTCGCTGCTCTGCATGCCGACGACCCATTCGCGTGCGCGCGCCATCGATTCGCGGTACGCGTCCGACTGCCTGAGCTTCTGCGCGCGGTCCATCGCCATCACGACCACGGCCGTATCGTCGACGTCCGGGTAGTGAGCGTTCGCGTACTGGAATGCCCAGCCGCCGGGCCGCACGTTCGGGCGGCGCGAGATCCAGTCGCCGCGCACGTCGAGGATCTGCAGCGGACGCAGCCAGTCGAGGCCGCGCAGCACGGCTTCCTCGGCGCGCGCATCGCCGGTTTCGAGCAGCGCGTGCGCCGCGAGCGACGTGTCCCACACCGGCGACAGGCACGGCTGGCAATACGCTTCGTCCTCCTGCACGACGAGCAGCTTGTCGAGCGCCTTGCGCGCGATCGCGCGATTCGGATGATCCTCCGCGTAGCCGAGCACGTCGTACATCATCACTGCGTTGGCCATCGCCGGATAGATCGCACCGAGGCCGTCCTCGCCGTTCAGGCGCTCGTCGACGAACGACACGGCCTGGCGGATCGCGCGTTCACGCGTATAGCTCGGGAACAGGCCGTCGACCGCGCGCAGCGCATGGTCGACCACGCGGAAGAACGCGAACCAGCCGGCGCTCTGATGGCCCTGGCGCGGCAGCAGCCCGGCGTTGACGGGCGGATCGATGAACAGCTCGTCGATGCGCACGCCGCGCGGGTTCTTCGCGAGCGGGCGCTTCGCGTTCAGCACGAGCAGCGGCACGATCACGGTGCGCGCCCAGTACGACACCTTCGACAGGTGGAACGGGAACCACTGCGGCAGCAGCATGATCTCGACCGGCATCATCGGCACCGCGCGCCACGGAATCGCGCCGTACAGCGCGAGCTGGATGCGCGTGAACACGTTCGACATCTCGGCGCCGCCCATCGCGTGGATCGCCTTGCGCGCGCGCTGCATGTGCTCGGCGTTCTCGTCGTCGCCGATCACCTTCAGCGCGAAATACGCCTTCACGCTCGCGCTGATGTTCGGCGCGCCGTCGGTAAACAGCGGCCAGCCGCCGTCCGCCTGCTGGATGCGGCGCAGATACCGGCCGATCTTCTGTTCGAGCTCGAGGTTCGGCGTCTCGCCGAGATAGTGGACGAGCAGCACGTATTCGGCGGGAATCGTCGAATCGGCTTCGAGTTCGTAGACCCAGTGTCCGTCCGGGTTCTGCGCGGCCAGCAGCGCGTCGGTCGCACGCGCGACGGCCGCGTCGAC
This sequence comes from Burkholderia sp. IT-111MI5, assembly GCF_949752865.1. NCBI lineage: Bacteria > Pseudomonadati > Pseudomonadota > Betaproteobacteria > Burkholderiales > Burkholderiaceae > Burkholderia > Burkholderia sp. IT-111MI5. The sequence goes on from NZ_CATKIF010000022.1 coordinate 338,511, forward strand.
GCCGGCCGGCGCGATGCCGGCGGACAGGGTAGCCATTTCGGTGAGATCGTTCATCGGTCCCTCTGTTATTGCGTCTGGAGCACGTCCGCGGCCAGTTGGCCGGAACGGATCGCGCCCTCGATCGTGGCGGGCAAGCCGGTGGCAATCCAGTCGCCCGCCAGCACAAGATTGGTCCAGCGCGTACGCACGGCCGGACGCTTCATTTCCTGCGACGGCACCGCCGCAAAGCCCGCGCGCGGCTCGACGACGAGCTGCCACGCGGGGATGGTTTCCGGGTTCGCGCCCGTCACGCGCGCGACGTCTTCCCAGATCCGCCGCGCAAGCGTGTCGTGCGGCATGTCGAGCCAGCGGCCCGCATCGCGGATCGTCGCCGCGAGCTGGCCGCCGCCGGCGCGCACCGCATCGACGACGCCATTGACGACGGTCGTCTGCAGCGGGCTGCCGGCCGGCGGCTCGACCGCGAAATACGCGGTCACGACCGCGCTGAATGTATCCGGCGCGGTGAGTTCGGGCACGAGCGGCAACGCGACCTCGGGCGGCACGGCCAGCACGACCGCGTCGCCCGGCGCGAGATCGACGCGCTCGCCGCCGATCACGGCCGCGTCGACCGCATTGCCGTGCGCGCCGAACTCGAACGCGTCGAGCCGCGAGTTCAGCCGGATCTGCGCGCCGCCGTGCTGCAGCATCCGCAGCGCCGGTTCGACGAATGCGCTGCCGAGCCCGTGGCGCGCGACGAGCGGACGGCAGCCGGGGCCGCCCGCGGCAAACGTGCTGCACAGCACTGCGCGCGCGAGCTCGGCACTCGCGTGGCGCGGCTCGACGTTCAGTATCCCGAGCCAATACGGCCGCAGCCAACGATCCCACAGCACGCCGTCGCATCGCATCGTCTGTGCGAGCGAGCGGCCCGTGCGCGCGAACGCGAGCGGTGCGAGCGCGAGGTAGTCGAGCGGTGTCGTGCCCGGCGCGCGCGACGCGGCATCGAACAGCCACGACGGCCAGCGCCCGTTGCCGAAGCGCAGCGTCCAGCGCTGCTGCGACGCGACGTCGACGACCGGGAATTCAGGCAGCGCGGGCCCGACCAGCTGATCGGCCGCGCCGATCGCGCGCAGGTAGCGCTGCGTGGCCGCCTGCCCCGCGAAGACCACATGCAGCCCGCTGTCGAGCGTCGTGTTCAGCGTCCCGTCGAACCACGATCGGCAGCGGCCGCCCGCATGCGCGTGCGCATCGTGCAGCACGATGTGCCGCCCGCGGCGTTGCAGCTCGACCGCGGCCGACAGGCCCGCGAGTCCGGCACCGATCACGTGGACGGTTCTGGGCATCGACTCGGTCGACTCAGAACAGCGCGTAGCGCGCGGCGATCATCAGCATGCGCGCTTTCGGCTTGCGCAGCGGCGCGCGCGGGGCGGCAAAGCCGCGTGCGATCGCGGCTTCGAGAATGCAGCGATACGCACCCGACATGATGCGCGGCGCCTTCACCTGCGCACGCGGGCAGGTATCCATCACCGCGTCGGCCTGGCGGAAATGCTCGAGCGCGCGCTCGACGAGCGTCGCGCACACGCGCGGCAGCGCCGGATCGCGCACGATCGTCGCCGGATCGGCGATCGCGATGCCTTCGCGCGCAAGCAGCTCGCGCGGCAGGTAGCAGCGGTTGATCGCCGCGTCGTCGTCGATGTCGCGCAGGATGTTCGTCAGTTGCAGCGCGCGGCCGAGGTGGTGCGACAGCTCGATCCCTTCGGCTTCCGGCATCCCGAAAATCCTCACCGACAGCCGGCCGGCCGCGCTCGCCACGCGATCGCAAAAGAGGTCGAGCGTCGGCTCGTCGGGTGCGCAGATGTCTTCTACCGCGTCCATCGCCATCCCGTCGATCATCGCGTGGAAGTCGTCGCGCTGCAGGTTGAATGCGCGGATCTCGCGATCGAGCGCGGCCAGATGGCGCGGCGGGCGGCCCGCGAAGCACGCGTCGATGTCCGCGCGCCAGCGGTCGAGGCCCGCGGTGCGCTCGGCGCGCGGCAGATCGCTGTCGGCGATATCGTCGACCGCGCGGCAGAACGCGTAGACCTGGAACATCGCATCGCGCTGCACGGCCGGCAGGATGCGCATCGCAAGATAGAAAGAGCTGCCCGATGTGACGGCAGCGGCGTCGGTTTCTTGTTCGTCCACGACGGAATTGGAAACGGCCAAGACAAGCTCCACGGAGACACCCACGCGGGGCGATTGAAGAAGCCATGCCCGGCTGGGATGGTCAGGGTGTCAAATGCGTGCGAGATATGCGAACGATCGACACAGACAGGCACAAATTACCGGCCGGAAGCCGGAATTGGGCGAAAGTATAGCAATCTTTGAAGTTCGATGGCGGACACGCGCCATGCCCGGCGGGGCGCCGGGAGCCGTTGGCGGGCCGGCGCGGCCGGCCTCGGCGGGAACGGGCACCACATGGCATCAGCGGGCATCAGCGGGCGCCGGCGGCCCGTCAGCCGTAAACGATATCGCGCTGCAGGTCGAGCGCAATGAGCCCCATTTCGCGGGTGAGCTGCAGCATCGAGCGGCGTTCGAGGCGCGAGCCCATGAAGCTCGTCACGCGGCCGTCGGGCTCCACGGTGAACTGGAATACCGCGCCGCCCGTGCCGAACCACGCGCCCGGCACGTCGGGCGACTCCTGCCAGTCGATCTGCTCGAACACGCGCGCGATCCCCGCGCGCACCAGGTCGCCAGGGCCGATCGGCGGCGCGATGTCGCCCAGGTCGTCGAGCGAATAGGGGCCGGGTTTGTCCGGCTTCCGGTAGAAGAGATAGTCGACGTTCATGGGGCGCAATCGCGAGCAAAGCAACAAATTAGCGCGCTTCGGCTCAAATTCATATCGGATCCGGACGAAATGTGGCCTGCGCGAGACAAGAGGGACGGATCGCCGGTTACCGCGCAATCGTGCCATGCGTTCGCGCTTGGATACGCACGGGTTCGTCTAAGATGACAGCTTTCCCGAAAAAACACGAACACCATGGAGACGAACATAACCGCCCCCCAGCAGGCCGACCATCCCGTGTTCGTGCTCGTGCATGGCGCCTGGCACGGCGCGTGGTGCTACGCGCACGTCGCGGCCGCGCTGGCCGCGCGCGGCTACCTGTCGATCGCGCGCGACCTGCCCGCGCACGGCATCAACGCCCGCTTTCCCGCGTCTTATCTCGAACGGCCGCTCGACAAGGACGCGTTCGGCGCCGAGCCGTCGCCGGTCGCGAACACGACGCTCGACGATTACGCGACGCAGGTGATGCAGGCCGTCGACGACGCGTATGCGCTCGGCCGCGGCAAGGTCGTGCTGGTCGGGCACAGCATGGGCGGCCTCGCGATCACGGCGGCCGCCGAGCGCGCGCCGGAAAAGATCGCGAAGATCGTCTATCTCGCGGCGTTCATGCCGGCCTCGGGCGTGCCGGGCCTCGACTACGTGCGCGCGCCCGAGAACAAGGGCGAGATGCTCGGCGCGCTGATGCTCGCGAGCCCGCGCGTCGCCGGTGCGCTGCGCATCGATCCGCGCAGCGGCGACGCCGCGTATCGCGACACGATGAAGCGCGCGCTGTACGACGACGCACCGCAGGCCGATTTCGAGGCCGTCGCGAACCTGATGACCTGCGACGTGCCGGCCGCGCCGTTCGCGACCGCGATCCCGACGACCGCCGTGCGCTGGGGCGCGATCGACCGTCACTACATCAAGTGCCTGCAGGATCGCGTGATCCTGCCCGCGCTGCAGCAGCGCTTCATCGACGAAGCCGACGCGTTCGCGCCCGGCAACCCGACCCACGTGCACCAGCTCGACAGCAGCCATTCGCCGTTCGTGTCGGAGGCGGCCGTGCTGGCCGGCGTGCTGGCCGACATCGCGAAAAGCTGAGCGCGGCACGCGCGGGGCGAAGCCGCTTCGCGCGATGCGGGGCGGGCGCGCCTACGCGTAGGCGACCGAACGATCGCGCCCGAGCCGCTTCGCGCGATAGAGCGCGGCGTCGGCCTCGCTGACGAGCACGTCGCTGGTCGGCGCGCCCGTTCTCGCGCACGCGCCGCCGACGCTCGCCGTCACCGGCACGCTGACGCCCTCGGCATCGACCGGCGAGCTGCCGATCGCGTCGCGCACCTTGTCGGCCACCAGCATCGCCTCGTCGAGATTCGTGCACGGCAGCAGCAGCGCGAATTCCTCTCCGCCGAAACGGCCGAACGTATCCTGCGCGCGCACGATCGACGCGACGCGGCGCGCCGTCTCGCGCAGCACGGCGTCGCCGGCCGCATGCCCGAAGCGGTCGTTGATCGTCTTGAAGTGGTCGAGGTCGAACAGCAGCACCGACATGTCGCCGCCGTAGCGCTGCCAGCGCGCGAATTCGTCGCCGAGCCGCGCCTCGAAGAAGCGCCGGTTCGCGATGCCGGTCAGGCCGTCGCGATTCGCGTGTTCGCGCAGCTTCGCGACCGCTTCCTCGCGCTCGCGCTGCATCACGCTCACATGCGTGACGTCGGAGATCGTCACGCACACGGCCTCGACCTCGCGGCCGCGCGTGAGCGGCATGAACGTGCAGTCCTGCTGCATGTAGTCGACGCCGCCGGTGATCGGCCGGTCGTGCTCGAAGCGGAACAGGTAGGGCCGCTGCTCCCACGAGCTGAACGCGAAGCTGCCGAGCTGGAACACGCTCTCGAGCTTGCGCGACAGCCATGCGCGCGGCAGGTCCGGAAAGCAGTCGAACAGGTTGCGGCCGATCACGTCGGCGGCCGGGATGCCGCTGTGGTCCTGCATGAAGCGATTCCACATCAGCACGCTCATCGAACGGTCGAGCACGAACAGGCCGAAGCCCACCCGCTCGATCACGAGGTCGCTCAGCGACGGCGCGGCGGCCGTCATAGCGCGGACAGCAACGCGTCGAGCGCGTCGCCCATCAGCCGGATCGAATCCTCGGCCATCAGCATCACGAAGTGGGCACGGAACGCATGATCCTCGAGCCCGAAGTTCACCTCGAGCAGCAGCGCGACGCTCCACGCGAGCTCGGGCGGCTGGAATACGTCGTCGAACGACACGTTCGAACCGAGCAGCCCCGGCGGAAAGAACACGGGCTTGCGGCCGAGCTCGTCGAGGATCGACGCGACGCATGCGCCCATCAGCACGTTCGCGACGTCGAACATGAGCTCGTCCGGCGTCGCCATCCCGCCGTACACGCCGTCGCCGAACGTGCGGTCGACGATCGTCATGAGCCGCGCGACGCCCGCGCTGCGGCACAGCACGATCGCCTCGCCCTTGATGTCGGAGCGGAAGCCCTGGCGCACGGCGGTCACGTTGTCGTGAATGCCCGTCATCTCGCGCAGCGCGTCGCCCGCGTCGGCCGCTTTCACGACGCGCACGCGCGGCACCGACAGCTCGATGAAGCGCCCGAGCAGCAACGCAAGCCGCGCGGCGGCGCGGCCCATTGCAAGGTTGGCGATTTCCTGCAACGCGTCGCGTTGCTCCGCCGTGAACACCGATTCAGGCATACAACCCATACTCCTTGAGAATGGGCAGCAATGCGTCCGACGTCACGGGCTTGGCAACGAATGCGATCGCGCCCAATTCGCGCACGCGTGCTTGCGCCTGCGGCTGGATATCGGCGGATACCACGATCACGAACGTGTTCAGATCTTCGTGGCGCAGTGTCTCCAGGACCTGATATCCGCTCATGTCGGGCATCGTCAGGTCCAGAAACATCACGGAAGCTTTGCCGTCACGATAGAGCGCCAGGGCCTCGCGACCATTCGCTGCATACGCGACGTCAACGTCCCAGTCTCCCGGCAACGCCTTTGTCAGAAGTTTGCGAGCGAGCAGCGAATCGTCGGCAATTACAATCGGCAAAGGCATGGGGCGATGCGGTATACGGAGTGGTCTCTCTCGCGTTAACGGCCGCGCGGCGCACTTCTTGAGGCGCCATGCGTTCGGGCGCAGGCAACCGCCTGGCGGCCGTGCACGGGCGCCGCGACGCAGGTGCGCGCGACGCACCGCGCGGCGAACGCCGGCGGGCGCATATATCTGTCATAGGGAAAGCAAGGCGCGATTCTCGGAGTAAACCGAAGTCGGTGCAACTCGCCATTTTCACCATTTCGAACAGAATCGATCCGATCGCGCGTCATTCCGAAAACAGCCGCAACCATTTTTGAGATAAGTACGCAAAATTTTTCCTTGTGTACGTTTGCGCTGCCGGATTCGTCGCGTTTTCAATCCGACAATTTCCCCCTGTCGGAATCGACGGGATCGTGCTCGTACGGCGCGGTGCGGCGGGCCGTCGCAACTCGTTTATGATGGCAGGCACCTCTGCCTCACCCGCTGCTTCGATGACGTCCGACCGGCCTGCCGACTCCCACGCCCCCGCCTCCGCTCCCGCCGACGACTGGCAGGACGACGGCACCTACGCGTCCGGTGCGCCCGAGCACGATTTCGCAGTTCGCCGCGTGACGCTGATCGTGCTGCTCGTCGCGGCGATCGTGCTGCCGTGCATCTACGTGGTGGTGATGGCGTACAACGATCTGAAGGCGCGCGAGGCCGCCGCGAGCGACGTGACGATGCGCACCGTGCGCGTCGCCGAAGAGCACGCGCTCAAGGTGTTCGACCTGAGCGAAACCCTCGATGCGCGCATCGTCGATCTCGTGCAGGACATGGACGACGCGACCGTACGCAACAGGGAATCCGACATCCACGAAGCGCTGAACACGATCGGCGGCGGCTACCCGCAGGTGGCGGCCGTGTCGATCTTCGGCGCGAGCGGGATGCTGCTCGCCAACAGCCTCTACTATCCGGCGCCCTATGCGTCGATCGCGAACCGCGACGACTTCGCCGGCATCCGCGACGGCAAGGTCATCGAACACATCTCGCGGCTGATGATGGGGCCGCTCAAGCTCGAGAACATTCCCGTGTTCAACACGGGCGTCGCGCGGCGCCATAGCGACGGTTCGTTCGCCGGGATGGTGTCGATCGCGCTGAAATCGTCGTATTTCAACGCGTTCTACCGCGACCTGCTCGGCGGCGCGAGCACGCCGATGACGATGGCACTCGCGCGCTCGGACGGCGCGGTGATCGCATCCTATCCGCCGCCGCCGTCGCTCGCGCATACCGATCGCACGGCCACGTTCGGCGACGCGCGCAACGATCCGCGCGCGGGCGTCGTGCGCGTGCGCCACGACGGCGCAAGCAGCGAGATCGTCGCGTACCGCCAGGTCGGCAGCTATCCCGTCTATGTGTCGTGCGCCTACCGCACGTCGGCGATCTGGCATGAATGGTACGAACACCTGAGCGTGCTGTTCATCTCGATGTTCGCGCCGTCGATCGCGCTGTGGTCCGTGATCTGGCTGTCGCTCAAGCGGCTGAAGGCGGAAGAGGAGGCGTGGGACCGCTGGCAGGCGGAAGCGTCGATGCGGCGCTCGATCGAATCGGCGTACCGGCAGTCGCGCAAGATGCAGGCGCTCGGCAACCTCGTCGGCAGCGTCGCGCACGACTTCAACAACCTGCTGATGATCATCTCTAGCAACGTGCAGATCGCGCGGCGGCGCGGCGTCCAGCATCTCGACAAGGAACTCGGCGCGATCGAACGCGCGCTGAAGAACGGGCAGTCGCTCACGCGCCAGCTCCTCGGCGTCGCGCGCAAGCAGCCGCTGCACAACGAGACGATCGACATCGGCCAATGGGTCGGCACGTGCCGCGAGCTGCTGAAGACATCGCTCGGTTCGAAATCGTCGCTGGTCGTCGCGATCGAGCCCGGCGTCTGGCCGATTCGCGTCGACGTTGCGGAACTCGAGCTCGCGGTGATCAACCTCGCGGTCAATGCGCGCGACGCGATGGCGACCGGCGGCCGCTTCACGGTCGGCGCGCGCAACGTGACGCTGCGCCGCGAGGACGGCTTTCCGCTGACCGGCGATTTCGTGCAGATCTCGCTCGACGATACGGGTTCGGGCATGGCGCCCGACGTGCTTGCGCGCGCGTTCGAACCGCTGTTCACGACGAAGGCGCAGGGGATGGGGACGGGGCTCGGGCTGCCGCAGGTGTTCGCGTTCTGCGAACGCTCGGGCGGCCTCGCGACGATCGACAGCGCGGTTGGCGCCGGCACGTCGGTGCGCCTCTACCTGCCGCGCGCGCGTGCCGAGGACGTCGTCGTGCGGCCGCAGGCCGTCGTGCAAGACGCAAGCGCGCTCGCCGGGCTGCACGTGCTGCTCGTCGAGGACAACAGCGAAGTCGCGGCCGGCACCGAAGCGCTGCTTTCGCTGCTCGGGCACCGCGTGACCTATGCGCCCACCGCCGACGACGCGTTGCGCCTGATCGAAGGCGCGGCCGCGAACGACGCGTTCGACCTCGTGATTTCGGATATCCACATGCCGGGCCGCCTGAACGGCATCGACCTCGCCGAAGCGGTCGAGAAGCGGCCGGGGAAGCTGCCCGTGATTCTCGTCACGGGTTATGCGGAGGAGCTCGACCGCACGCGCACCGTCAACGTCCGCGTGCTGTCGAAGCCGTTCGACATCGCGCTGCTCGACGAGATCCTGCTGGGCATCCGCGAAGCGCGCGACGCGCGGCACACCGGCACGTAACCCGCTGCGTGCGGGCCGGCGCCGGCGTCGGCGGCCTGAACGGCCGCCGCGATCGGGCCGAAGTCGTCAGGCCGCCTTCAGCAGGCGCACCCAGCCCGCGTAGCGATCGACGAAGCCCTGCAGGAACTTGCGGGTGTCCTCGCTGACGATCTGGCCCTGCTCGTCGATGCGCGCCGGGTCGTGCTTGATGAACATCTCGGGCTGCCCGAGCGTCTTCACGTCGAGGTACGCGAGCACGTTGCGCAGGTGCTGCTGCGCGAGCGCCGTGCCCGTCGCGCCCGGCGACGTGCCGAGCACCGCGCCCGGCTTGCCCGACCACGAGTTGGAACCCCACGGGCGCGAGCCCCAGTCGAGCGCATTCTTCAGCACGCCCGGCATCGACCGGTTGTACTCGGGCGTGACGAACAGCAGCGCATCGGCGGCTTCGATCGACTGCTTGAAGCGCTTCGCGACGTCCGGGAAATCCGCGTCGTAGTCCTGGCTGTACAGCGGCAGTTCGCCGATCTCGACGAACTCGAACGAAAAATCGGCGGGGGCGAGCGAGATCACCGCGTGCGCGAGTGCGCGGTTCGACGAAGCGCGGCGCAGGCTGCCGACGACGACCGCAATACGATAGGACATGACGTTCTCCTTCCGGTGAGTGAGGAATCGGTTCGATTGCTTCCGAACAGGTGACAAAGGTCTGTTTATAGGCAAGCCAGCCCGCGAACCGCCCGACGGGGCCGTCCGGCCGACTTTCCACAAGGTTTTCCACAGAAATTGTGGATAACTCGACCGTTATGTTCTGATGTTACAAACCACCCGCCGCGCGGCGTCGTCGACGCGCGACACGGGTTTCGGCAAGCATAGCGCAGCGCGCCGGCCGGTTTCGCGAATTCGTGACGGAACATACGTTGCAGGCCGGCAGCGCGCCCAGTAAGCTGCTTGCACCGCGATGCGCCCGCCCTGTGGCGCAAGCGCGATCGCCTCGAGACATTGCCCCCCCGACATGCCGTCCGCGTACGACGACCCCGTTTATCTCGCGCAACTGCGGCGCGACCTGCTGCGCTTCGCGCGACTCCAGCTCCGCGATGCCGACGCGGCCGAAGACGCCGTGCAGGAAGCGCTGACCGCCGCGTGGTCGCATGCGAGCGATTTTGCGGGACTGTCGGCCCACAAGACCTGGGTGTTCGGCATCCTGCGCAACAAGCTGATCGACGTGCTGCGTGCGCGGCAGCGGACGGTGAGCCTGTCCGCACTCGACGCCGAGCTCGATGGCGAATCCGTGCTCGATCGCGAGCTGTTCAAGGAAAACGGGCACTGGGCCGCGCATGCGAAGCCGCGGCCATGGCCGCGCCCCGAAACGCTGTTGCAGCAGCAGCAGTTCTGGACGCTGTTCCAGGCCTGCCTCGATCACCTTCCGGAGCAGATCGGGCGCGTGTTCATGATGCGCGAATTCCTCGACGTCGAGATGACGGACATCTGCAGCGAATTGACGCTGACGACGAATCATTGCAGCGTGCTGCTGTATCGGGCGCGCACGCGCCTGCGAACCTGCCTGAGCGAAAAAGGACTGACGACCGAAGATGCTGCCGGGGAAATGTACTGACGTGACACGACTGCTGTCGGATGCGCTGGACCGGCATCTGACCTTGCATGAACGCCTGCAGGTGCGCGTGCACCTGCCGACCTGCAGTGGCTGCAGAGCCTATCGCGGGCAGATCGCACTGCTGCGGACGGCCGCGAAAGCGGCGGCGGGGCGGGAACCGGGCGACGACGACACGTCGTCCGGGGCAGGCTAGATCCGGGCCGCGTTGCCGCTATTGTCCGGGCGGCGGGTGGCGCGCTGCCCGGCGATCCGACCTGCTTCGATTGCTGGCGTGCACGCCGGGATGATGCAATAAGAAAAATACGCCGGACAAGAATTATTCGAACAGCGCCTGCACCGATTCGGGCGGCCGGCCGATGGCTGCCTTCCCGCGATAAACGACGATAGGACGCTGCAGCAAAACCGGATGAGCGGCGATTGCCTCGTAGGCTTGCGCATCGGTCAAATCCGCACGTGCCAGATCCAGTGTCTTGTACTGCTCCTCGCCGTCGCGCAGCATGTCGCGAACCGGGCGGCCGAGTTGCCGATGCAGCGCTTCCAGTTCCTCGACCGTCAGCGGCGTCTTCAGGTACTCGACGACGTTCACCGGCGTGCCGGTCGTGTTCAGCGTCTCGACCAACGCAAGCGTCTCGCGCGATTTAGAGCATCGGGGGTTGTGGTAGATCGTGATCATCATTCAGGTCTGGATGGGAGAGGGCTGTATTGTAGCCAGTCTGGATCGGGGGTTTCGGCGTGGGCGGCAAGTGGGGGTAGCGGTGTGGGGACTCGATACTTTGGAGAGGCTGGTTGGCGGGAAGGTGCTGCCAGCGACACGGGCCTCGGGCGAAGCGATGCGTCGGGGGTGGGCTTCAACGGGGTGACGTGTTTATGCGCATAAAGTCGTGCGGCCCGCTATCTCGCGGCAAGGATAAGGATTCGCAAGCCGGCGCATCGTGATGGGTGTTTCGGGTGGCAAAGAGCGCAGGTATAGCGTGGTACGTCGATTGGTTTATGCGCATAAAGCCCGTGATCGCTCGGCAGGGTATCGGAGTTCATCGCGCCGACGAGCGTCGACAGTCACGGCACCGGAGCGATCGGTCGCATCGATGTACTGCCGTGTCAGGGCATCCCGGCTTGCCGAATTGATGCGGGCTAGGCACGTGATCGCTCGGTACTCGCCATCCATCGACCGCGGTTTATGCGCATAAACGTTGCGGCTCAGTATGACGCGACGCCGATGCTCATAGGCTCAATGGCACACCTCCCGAGTTGCATATCTGACCGGGGCGGACAAGATCACGCCCGCGCTCGGGAATGCCTCGCTGTCCTGCCGCACGGTTGGTCTGCCGCGGTCGCCGCTGAGTTTATGCGCACAAACTCACCCGCTCGCAGGCACAACCACCCACCACCGTCACGCGAAAGAGCAGCGCACTTCGATCTCGCCAGCACTCACTGCGCGTACCAACGACGCACGTCGTGATGACGCAACCGTCATGTGGCTCGTCAACGTCCGCAGACATCATCCACGCCATCCGATACGTCGCCGATCATCACCGGTCCGTTTATGCGCATAAACCGATAGCCCGAATGGCTAACGCGTAGTTGTCGAACGACAATTTCATTGAAATATAAATATCGTCCTGTAGAATTCCAACGACCAAAATAGGAGTGAAAATTGGCCGCGGAAATCATTGCAGTCACTCAACAAAAAGGTGGCGTAGGCAAAAGCACGATTGCCATGCACCTCGGCGCCGCGTTCCATGAAAAAGGGAAGCGCATCCTCGTCATCGACGCAGACCGTCAAAACACCCTGGTTCACTGGTCGAGTGCATCCGGCGACAGCGACACCGGCATTCCGTTTCCGGTCGTCAACCTTGCCGAAGCCGACGGCCAGATCCATCGCGAGATCAAGAAGTTCATCAACGACTACGACATCATCGTCGTCGACTGTCCGCCGTCGATCACCGAGAAGGTATCCGGCGTTGTCCTGCTGGCCGCATCGATTGCGGTGATCCCGACTTCGTCGTCGCCGGCCGATTACTGGTCGAGCGTCGGGCTGGTCAAACTGATCCAGCAGGCGCAGGTCATGAACGAAGACCTCCGCGCGGTTTTCCTGCTGAACAAGACCGAAGAGAAGCGCATGCTGACCCGCGAGCTCAAGCGCGCACTCGAGGAGCTCGGCTTCCCGTTGCTGAAGACGCAGATCCCGACGCGGGAAGCGTACAAGCAGGCGATGGCGCTCGGTCAGACCGTGCTGCAGATGAACGATCGCGGCGGCAAGCTCGCCGCCGCCGAAATTCGCGCATGTGCCGACGAAATCGTCGCCATGCTGCCCTGACTTTATGCGCACAAAGGAGTCACATGAAACCTTCCCAATTTGCAAAAGGATTCCAAGCGCGCCCGGATATCACGACGAGCGAGAAGCGCACGGCGCTCGATCGGCTCAATGCGATTGACGGCATCGTCAAGTCCGAGACGCCCGCCGCGGCACCGACCAAATCCGCGAAGAAAGACATCGCGGTGCCGCCCGCTCCCGAACTCACGCTCGATCCGTCGATCGACGAATCGCAGCAATATCGCGCATGGCGCCTCGAGAACCGCTATGCCCCCGGGCAGGTGATCGAGCTGTCGCTGAAGGCAATCAAGCATAGCCCGTTCAATCCGCGGCACTTCTATCTGAAGTCGTCGATTGCCGAACTCGCGGTCAACCTCGCGAAGCAAGGGCAGCAGCAGGCGATCCACGTGATTCCGGATTACGACAATCCGGGTACGTATTTCGTCAGCGACGGTGGCCGTCGCGTGCGGGCGCTGAAGGAAGCAAACAAGGAATCGGTAAAGGCGATCGTGATCGACGTGCCGATCGGTATCCAGAGCTACAAGCTCGGCTACGATCTGAACGTCCAGCGCGATTCGCAGACGGTGTTCGACAACGCCGTCGTGTGGCGCCGCTTCCTCGACGACAAGCATTTCCAGAGCCAGAAGGAGCTCTCCGAGCATCTCGGCCTCGACGAGTCGACGGTGGCCGTCGCGCTGTCGATCGGCAAGTTGCCGGAAGCCATCATGCAGGAAATGGTCTCGCGTCCCGATCGCTTCGGTTCGAACATGGCGTATCAGGTCGGCCGCTATCACAATGCGCGCGGCACCGAGGCCACGCTGCGGCTGATCAACAAGATCGTGTCGGACGATCTCAGCACGCGCCAGGTGTCGGACATCGTCAAGGGCCGCGTCGCTGCGCAGGAGACGCCGAAGGCCGCGGGCCGTCAGCGCTACGCGCAGCGTCTCGAGATCAAGCTCGGCGGCAAGTCGGTCGGCGACCTGAAGTCGTATGGCGAAGACCGCATCGAATTGCGCCTGCGCGGCCTCCCGAAGGACAAGCGCGACGCGATCCTCGAGCAGCTCGAGCGGATGCTGTTGTCGGAGTGATGGAAGCGGCCGGCAAGGCCTGGTGAAGACGCCGGGCCCGCCCGGCCGAGCAGGCGGCCGGCGGCAGGCCCGTCAGCGGCCTGAGCGGGCCTGCTGAGCGGGCTTCAGGCGGCCCGCGACTGGTTCAGCGTGAACGACAGCAGGTCGCCGTCCGTCGGCTCGCCCCAGGTCTTCTGGGCCAGCCAGTCGAAAAAGGCCGTCTCGGCCAGCTTGGAATCGAGGCCGCGCTTGCGCCAGTCGTCGCGCAAATGCGTGCCCATCGTCGGCAGCGCCTCCGACTCGAACGACTCGCGCGCCACTTCGCGCTCGGCGTCACCCTGCTCCTCGTACAGCACCTTCGCTTCCTTGCGGCGGAACGCCGAGAATTCACTCAGCAGGCGTGCCTTCAGGTCGTCCGGCTGCGCCGCTGCCACCTTCGCGGACGGCGTGCCGGCAGGCAGCGCGTCGACCGACTCGACCGGCGGCGCGTAACCCTTCTTCAACGCATCCTTGAACAGCGCCGGCGCGCTGCGCACCGGCGGCAGCGTCGTGCTGCGCAGCCGCTGCTCGGTCATTTGCAGTGCGGCGCGAATCCGGTTCTCTTCGCTGTCCGCATAGAGCGTCTGCGCTTCCTTCAGCGGGATCCCGAGTTTCACCATCCGGTCGACCAGCGTGCTGTCGAACACGTTCGGGTGTTCGTCGAGCGCGAGCATCGGCTGCTTGCGCTCGGTCACGCGGAACTGGATCTCCGCGACCCGGCGCCCTTCACGGTGCTCGATCAGCTCGACGAAGATGTTGGTGACCGCGTTGACTTCCGCGATCGCCGGACGCAGATAGTCGCGCTTGAAGTACTTGTACTCGCGCTTCGCCTCGTCGCCGGCTTCGGTGTCGGGCGTACCCGACAGGATCGGCCGCCACCATTCCCACGGCTCGCGCATCGTCAGGTGGCTCGGGTTCGTCAGATAGCGCACGCAGATCTCGTACAGCGCGAGGCCGGCGCTGCTGCGCAGCTGGCTCTGGAACTGCAGGCTCAGGCGCGCATACTGGACCGGGTCGAGCAGCTTCTTCTTGATCTTCGGTGCGAACGAGAATTCGACCCACACGCGGCGGGTCGCCGGATCCTCGAGAATTTCCGCGTCGGCGATCAGCGTCGAGATCCCCCACTTGCGGCCCGGCTTCTGGCTCGACGTCCCCGTACTCCATTCGACCTGCACCGACACCATGCGGCGCAGGTGTTCCTTCACCAGTGCGGTGTCGTTCGAATCGAAGGCGGAGTTTGCGACGATATCCGACAGCAGCGCGCGATACGTATCGCCCGAGTCGTCGGCCTGCTGCGCGACGGCCAGCAGGACGTTGAACAGCTTGCGGGTCAGGAGCGTGATCTTGCCGCTCTTCGGCTGAATTGCGATCGCCTCGACGGCCTTGCGCAACTCGGCTGAACTGGCACTCACCACATCCACATCGGTTTTCTTGGCGCGCTTCGTCGTGGCCATACGTCGGGTCGGAGGAGAAGTTTTCCGGAAGGATAGCGCCTGCGGTGATGTGCGTCCAGAACGACATGCTCACCATAGCCGGTGAAGCGCGCGTGCAAAATGGCACTCACCCCAACTGCTCCCGAAAACGCTCACCGGTCCGGAATTGCGGCGTTCCGGACTCGTCCAGACGTGCCGCGGGATGCGCCGATTCACAGAATTTCCCCTGTGCATGACACGTGCGAAACTCGCTCCCGTATCGGCTCACCTTTCGATTTGTCGTAATTTTGCGACTGCACGTCCGTGAGTTCGCCACAGGGTCGCGATCGCACCTCACGGGACGTCCCCGACCGCGCCGCACCGGGCTGTATGCATGTACAGGCACGGCTCGCAGAGAGATCGTGATCGCATCCAGCACCCGGAAACGCGCCGTCGGAACCGGCCCGCGCCGCCCGATCGGACCTGCTTTGCCGGCCCGGGCGCGCATTGTACAGCGCCCAAATCGAGCCGGGTCCCGAAAATGCTCACCTTGAGCACAGCTTGTTCTTTCGTCTCGATGCCGTCGAATGTCCGGCACACGTGGGATTGGCTACCGGAGTCTCCCGAAAACGCTCACCTCATTGAAAAAATGCGGCACAGCAACGGGCACGGAAAGAGCTCCCGAAAAACCTCACCGTAACTGTCGCGGTATCAAAAACTCCAATGCCTTCCGATACTTATGCACAGAAGGCATTTGGCTGTGCCCGGCAGACATCCCCCGAAAAACCTCACCTTTCGACGGGAGTCCTTCATACGACGACCGTATGTCAGCTCCCGAAAATTCTCACCTGTGCCAAAAAGGGGCACAGCAAAAACGAGATTTCTTCCAGTCCTGGCGGGCTTTTCGGCGAATCCGACCGCTCACAGGTCCCGAAAAGCCTCACCTTTGACCATTTTTCGAGCAAATACCGTTCCCGAAAATGCTCACCTGTGACCACGATCACAGCCTGTGATCCATGCCCCGAAAAAGCTCACCTCAGCAAGACCAGGGCAGGAAAACCCGGATTTCCCTCCCGAAAAGCCTCACCTTTAGTGCATCACAGGCCCCGGAGAGCACTTTTGCTGTGCAAAATGGCGTTCGTTTCCCGGAAATCCTCACACCAAATTCCCGTGGAGTCCCGTGAAACCTCACCTTTCGCCAAAATTGCCTAAAAGATGGGCAGAATAGGGGCGCGAAGAGGGTCCCGCAAATTCTCACCTATGTCTGCACAGGCAGAAAACTGTGCAGTCAGGCACAGCGCGGGTTCTGTGGCTGTGAGGCCCCGAAAACCCTCACCTTTGGGAAATCTCGTGTTTCACTGTGATCCCGAATCCGCTCACGACCTTTCCTGCAACGGCTCACGCAGCTCCCTGAACCCCATCACGTCAGCTCCCGCAGAAGATCACCTTGGCTCCCGTAAAACTTCACCTTGCCGGCCGGAAAGCCTTGCTACATAAGGCTGTGCCATGGCGTTAACGTTTTTAACTAAGGGTTCAAGGGTGTTTACTTCTAATACTCTCAAGACATCGGCTGACGAGTTTTCCACAGAGACCCCAAACCCTGAACACCCACAGGGAATCGGACCTGCCGTCATGTGAAACAAATGCCGATTTTCGGGGTCTGCTGGAAAACGCTTGCATTACAAAGACTTGGCTGACTTTCTTCGCTTTGTTTCACGGAATTCTGGACCACGTTCGTCCAGATAAGCTCACAGACCTGATTTCTGTGCGAAGCGACGTAAATTCGCAACGTCGACCCGAAACAGGTATCAATAGATACGTATTTCGTTATGATTGCCACATTTCAATGTCTACGAGCTCTGTCATGACCCTGGACGAAATGCGCCAAGTCATTCGGGACGAACTGGAATCGCTGCGTGCAAGCGGTGCGCGGCGCCAGGAATTGTCATTGCATGCGTGCAAGCGCCTGTTCTTCGATCTCGGCATCCGGCCGTCGGCGGCCAACGTCCGCGATCTCACCCAAACCGGCAGCGCAAGCGACATCCCGAAAGACATCGATCATTTCTGGGAGCGCATCCGTTCTGCATCCAAGATCCGGCTCGACGGTGCGGCAATTCCGAAGGCCGTCGAGGAAAAAGCCGGCGCGCTGCTCGGTGCACTCTATGAAGAAGCGTTGAAAGCGGCCCGCGACAGTCTCGATGGCGACCGCGAACAGGTTCGCGCCGGCATTGCCGACGCCGAACAGCGGTTGCGCGATGCAACCGTCCGCCACGAGACGCTCGAAAGCGCGCTCGCGCGCGGCGAAGCCCGGAACGAGCAACTGCAGGCGCGCGTGACCGAACTCGAGGTTCAGCTCGCATCACAGACAACGCACGGTTCGGCAAGCGAAGCGACGTTGCTCACCACAGTCGCCCGACTGGAGAAGGAACTGGCCGCCGCAGCCGGCCGCGTCGACGCCGAACAGGCGCAAAACGCCGTGCTGCGCAACCGCATCGATGCGCTGCAAGCCGAATTGCAGCAGCGCACCGAGCACTACGCTCAGCAAATCAAGGACGCGGTGGCCGAAGCAGAACGCCGCGTCAAGCCGATGCTGGTCGAGCTGGACTCGCTGCGCAGCATGGCGTCGACCTACCAGAGCGGTTTGCGCGACGTCCAGCGGAAGGAATTCGATTTCCTTCAGCAACTGAGCTCGGCCAAGGCCCGCGCCGACCGGCTCGAAGAACAGTTGCGCGGCCAGAGCGACGAACTGGAACGTGCGACGCGCGACGCGAGTTCGTTGCGCGCGAGCCGCGGGATGAATCCGGAAATTGCCGCGCTGATCCGGCGCCTGGCCGATGCCGGGCAACTGGATGCGGACGCGTTTGCCGCGATCGGCACGTCGCTGGATCAAGAGATTCCGGTACCGGCCCAGTGCCCGCGTTGCGACGGCGAACCGGAGTTGTCGCAGAGCGAAGAGGGTTTTGAAGTGGCGTGCCCTGAATGTGAGCACGCTTCGGGCGCATGGCCGTCCCGATTCGAAGCTATCGCGCGTTTTGCGCACACCTGACCAGAAGATCTGGCGGCACCTGCACAGGTGAGACGATCCGGGACGCTTGAGGTGAGGTTTTTCGGGAGCCGTGAAACGGTGAGGCTGTGCCGGGCAAGGCTGCTCACGGATCGTGTCGCGTGAGCAGCCGTTTCCGGATCAGTGAGTTTCGTCGCTGTCGGACGCGTCACCGTCACCGTCACCGTCACCGTTGTTGTCGGTCAGGCCATCGCGCCAGTTTTTCCATGCGCGATGCAGGCGGTTCGACGAGATCGGCCGCATGAAGCCCAGCCATTTGCCGACCCGTTCGGGCGGCACGTCGTTTTCGAACAGTTCAGCCGCATAGGTATTGCGTAGCGTCTGCGGGCTCGCGCGCGCGGTGCGCGACGACGTGAGCCCGGCCGATTCGACGATCGCATCGATGGCGCGCAGCATCGTCGCCTTGTGCATCGGCCGCCCGGCATGCGACGCAGGGAACACGAGTTCGCCCGGGATGTCCTGGCGCTTGCGCTCCGTGAGCCACGCTTCGAGCAGCGCGATCGCGAACGACGCCAGATGGGTTTCGCGCGCGTAAGCCGGGTGCGCCGACTGGATCTGCAGCGACGTTCCGCTCGTATTGACGCAACTAATCGTGAGCGCACGCGCTTCGCCGGTTTTAATGCCGGCGCCGAGAAACGCGGCCACGAGCGCGCGGTCGCGCCGCTCTTTCCAGTACGCGGAACCGGATACGCCGATCGGCGAAAACAGATACGCGAGCAACGTCGCGCGTTCGGCCGGCGTCAGGAAACCGGTCGGCTCGTTGTCGCGCGCCTTGCGCCAGTTCGCTTCGCCATCCTGAGCAATGAAACGGGCCGGGTTGGTGGATGCGTACTCGGTGCGCCGGATGTGGTCGAGCACACGCTCGATCAGCCTCAGATAGCGCAATCGCTGGGTTTTCCGGATCGGCAATTCGCCGACGAAGTTCGCGATTGTTGCCGTATCGACCGTTGCCAGATTTTTCTGATGCGAACGCATCCACGCGAGAAACGCGCCCCATTGCGTGCGATAGACGTCGGCCGACGAGCGGCGATAGTCCTGCATGGCCAGCCACGCATCGAATGCGGCTTCGGGCGATACGATCCAGTCGGATGCACCGCGGTCGAACAGATCCTTTTCTTCCGGGCGTGCCGGAGTGTCGGGAGAGGCGGGAAGGGACATGTTATTTATTCCGTTAGTTGCGTATATGGTAGCCCTTTTCGCAACGTCTCGGGCAGCAAGAGGCTGGACAGGCCGCCATGCGCGGCGGCCCGGGTTGGCGGTCAGTCGCCCCACGCCTTGGACGGACGGTGAGCACGCTCGCGGGGCGCCGTGTCATGCGACGTTGCCGCCGCTTCGTATGCGAGAACCGCGAACGAAAAGACGGCGGGCAGCGCATTCGAGCGCCCGAAGTCGATCGGATCGTCCGTTTCGGGAAACGCCATGTCCGACGGCCGTTCGAACAGTTGACGCATACCGGCTTCGTGCCGGCTGGCAAAGCCGAGATCGGCGAGCGCCTCGGCTTCGATCGCGTGCAGCAGGCGCCACGTCAGCGGGACGCGCTGACGGATATAGCGCCCGGCAATATGGCGAACGATCAGCTCGAGGTCGTGTGCGGCAGCCTTGAAGCTGAGCGCGGCCAAATCTTGTTCTTCTGTCATCGCAGGCTCCTGTCGACCGGGGCGGGCGCCTCCGTGCGCCGGCTCCGGCCCATGCATGGCGGAATGTCCGTATACTGTACAAACATACAGTATTTTCCGCAACAGGCCCTTTGGCCAGCTATACGCGCCGTCAGCGATGTATCACGATCAGCAGTGCCCGCGCTTCGGCCTTGCCGGGATTGCGGATTGCGTGCGGCTCGTCGGCAGGGTAGCGCGCGGTGTCGCCGGCCTTCAGGCGCCGGCTGGCCGCCGCGGCTTCGATTTCCATCGCGCCCTGCAGCACGGTGAGGTGTTCGCGCGTGCCGGGTTCGTGCGCATTCGATACGAGTGCGCCGCCGCCAGGCAGCGTCAGCTCGTACCACTCGAACTTGCCGGCGAGATCGATCGGGCCCCACACACGCAACTGGTACCGGCCGTCGTGCCCGGCGAGCGTCGGAATGTCGTGCGGGCCGTCTACACGGATCGTCTCCGGCGCCTTCGGTTGCGAGAACAGCTCGTCGAGCGTGATGCCGAGCGCGTTGGTCAGCCGCCAGGCGACGGCGATCGTCGGGTTGGCCTTGTCGCGCTCGATCTCGGAGAGCATCGATTTCGATACGCCGGCCGCGCGCGACAGGTCGTCGAGCGTCAGCTTGCGCTCGTTGCGCAGCCGCTGGATCTGCTCGCCGACACGCGGCGGCGTGGCGGCCGGCGGCTGCGATGCGGCGCCGGCAGGCGTGCGCCGCGATCCGGAGGAACTTGCCATTTGGATTCCGTTCGCTTAGAGTTGTTCGGTATTTCGAATTCTAGTTCGGAATATCGGATAAATGCGGTCAACCGAACGACCGACTATAACAGTAGCAGGCCGTTGCGCCGCCGCCACGAGCGGCGCGCCGCGGAATGCGAATCCCTGTCAGGAGCTTTGCGATGCGTGATGCCTTTCTCGCCCAGGTGCGCGGGACGCTCGACCAGATCCGCGCGGACGGTTTTTACAAGACCGAGCGCGAGATCGCGAGTCCCCAGGCGGCGGCCGTGCGGCTTGCCGGCGGTGCCGGCGTGCTCAATTTCTGCGCGAACAACTATCTGGGTCTGGCGAACGATCCGCGCCTGATCGACGCGGCGAAAGCCGGCCTCGACCAGGACGGCTTCGGCATGGCATCGGTGCGCTTCATCTGCGGCACGCAAACCGTGCACAAGCAACTGGAAAGCGCGCTGGCCGCGTTTCTCGGCACCGAGGACAGCATTCTTTACTCGAGCTGCTTCGATGCGAACGGCGGGCTGTTCGAGACGCTGCTCGACGAGAACGACGCGGTGATCAGCGACGAGCTGAACCACGCGAGCATCATCGACGGCATCCGCCTGTGCAAGGCGAAGCGCTTCCGCTACCGGAACAACGACCTGTCCGATCTCGAGGCGAAGCTCAAGGAAGCCGATGCGGCGGGCGCGCGCCACAAGCTGATCGCGACCGACGGCGTGTTCTCGATGGACGGCATCATCGCCGACCTGAAAGGCATCTGCGATCTCGCCGATCGTTACGGCGCGCTCGTGATGGTCGACGATTCGCACGCGGTCGGCTTCATCGGCGCGCACGGCCGCGGCACGCCCGAGCATTGCGGCGTCGAAGGCCGCGTCGACATCATCACGGGCACACTCGGCAAGGCGCTCGGCGGCGCATCGGGCGGCTATGTCGCTGCGCGCCGCGAGGTCGTCGAACTGCTGCGCCAGCGCTCGCGCCCGTATCTGTTCTCGAACACGCTCACGCCGAGCATCGCCGCGGCATCGTTGAAGGTGCTCGAACTGCTCGGCAGCGACGAAGGCGCGAAGCTGCGCGAGCGCGTGCGCGAGAACGGCGCGCGTTTTCGCGAGCAGATGACCGAAGCGGGCTTCACGCTCGTGCCCGGCACGCATCCGATCATTCCGGTGATGCTCGGCGACGCGCAGCTCGCGACCAACATGGCCGACAAGCTGCTCGGCGAAGGCGTCTACGTGATCGGCTTCTCGTTCCCCGTCGTGCCGCGCGGCCGCGCGCGCATTCGCACGCAGATGAGCGCCGCGCATACGCCCGAACAGATCGACCAGTCGGTCGCCGCGTTCGTGCGCGTCGGCAAGTCGCTCGGCATCGTCTGACGGAGGCGCGACCATGAAAGCACTGGCAAAGCTCGAGCGCGGCCCCGGCCTCACGCTCACGCGCGTGAAGCGCCCCGAAGTCGGCCACAACGACGTGCTGATCAAGATCCGCCGCACGGCGATCTGCGGCACCGACATCCATATCTGGAAGTGGGACGACTGGGCGCAGAAGACGATCCCCGTGCCGATGCACGTCGGTCACGAATATGTCGGCGAGATCGTCGAGATGGGGCAGGAAGTGCGCGGCTTCGCGATCGGCGATCGCGTGTCGGGCGAAGGCCACATCACGTGCGGTTTCTGCCGCAACTGTCGCGCGGGGCGCCGGCATCTGTGCCGCAACACGGTCGGCGTCGGCGTGAACCGCGAAGGCGCGTTCGCCGAGTATCTGGCGATTCCGGCGTTCAACGCGTTCAAGATTCCGCCCGAGATCTCCGACGATCTCGCGTCGATCTTCGATCCGTTCGGCAATGCGACGCACACGGCGCTGTCGTTCAACCTCGTCGGCGAAGACGTGCTGATCACCGGCGCGGGCCCGATCGGCATCATGGCCGTTGCGATCGCGAAGCACGTCGGCGCGCGCAACGTCGTCATCACCGACATCAACGACTACCGGCTGGAACTCGCGCGCAAGATGGGCGCGACGCGCGCGGTCAACGTCGCACGCGAGTCGCTGCGCGATGTGATGGCCGACCTGCACATGACCGAAGGCTTCGACGTCGGTCTCGAGATGTCGGGCGTGCCGAGCGCGTTTACGAGCATGCTCGAGGCGATGAACCACGGCGGCAAGGTCGCGCTGCTCGGTATCCCGCCCGCGCAGACGGCGATCGACTGGAACCAGGTGATCTTCAAGGGGCTCGAGATCAAGGGCATCTATGGCCGCGAGATGTTCGAGACCTGGTACAAGATGGTCGCGATGCTGCAGAGCGGCCTCGACCTGTCGCCGATCATCACGCATCGCTTCAAGGCCGACGATTACGAGCAAGGCTTCGCCGCGATGCTGTCCGGCGAAAGCGGCAAGGTGATTCTCGACTGGACGGCCTGAGTGCCGAAGGGGCAGCGCGGCTTGTTTGTCGCCTGCCCCGCTTTCGTTTGCGCGTGCGTCGTCGAGATCGGAACGCGCGAATCCGGGCTTGAGGTGAGATTATTCGGGAGCTGTGTTTGCGCGTCGAATCGCGACGCGATCGCGCATCGGTGACTCGCAATCGCACGTTCACTTCACCCGTCAGCCCCCGCCTCGCTTCACCCCTTCACGCCAATCGGCGCCTGTTCTTCTTCCTCCGCACGCTTCCCTGCTTCGCTTGTCGAGCGATCGCTGCCTACGAACCGTATGCAATGCCGTGCCGTGCCGAACCGGGACGTCAACCGTGAGTCGGTGAACCTCGTTGCGACTCACTCATACGCAACGCAATCTGCCTCGAGCGGTGCGCGGACCGCTACCTGGTTTGTTCACCGTTCAACCATCGCGGCTCGAGCTGGAGATTCAACACGACGAGCCAGCGCTTCGGGCACTGCGGCGCAACGCCGATCAGATCGCCGTGCGTGCCGGAAACCGTGACGAACCCATGCTGCGCCGCATACCGATAGGCGCGCAGCGCATCGGCTTGCAGCCAGAAGCTGACGAGTGCGCAGGTCATGAAGCGGAACAGCAGCAACGTCGCGGTTTCGGGCGCGAAACCGGCCGCGACGAGCAGGCCTTCGAACGCGAACGTCAGCGCATGCGCGGCCGCGATCGTGACGATCGTCAGCTTCATCACGCCGCGCAGCCGCAGCGCCGCACGCACGCGTGCCTGCCGGACAGCGAGCTGCGCACGATCGCCATCGCCATCATGCTTCTGCACGTCATGTTTCATGACGCCGCACCGGCTTGCCGCGCAACGTCGATCTGCGCCGTGTCGCAGGCACGTATGCGGTCGTCCGCGACGCCGACGGATTTGCACAGGATCGCGCTGTCGTAGTTGTGTCCCGGGAAGCGCATCACGTCGACCGGTTGAAATCCTTCGCGACGATAGAAATCGATGAGCCGGACCGCTGCGGACGGCGCGTCGAGCGCGAGGTGCGTCGCGCCGCGCGCGGCCGCCCGCCGTTGCGCGAACGCGAGCAGCGAGCGGCCGATGCCGCGTTGCTGCCAGACGGGGTCGACGGCCAGCTGTCCGAGCGTCGCGACGTGCCGGCTGCGATACGGATCGCAGCGCGAATCGGGATCGTGCGAATGCATCGTCATCGTCGCGACCAGATGCGCGTTGCCGAGCGCGACGAAACATTCGCCGGTGAGCACGCGTTCGCGTGTCGCCGATGCCGGCTGATCGACGCACGGGCAGTTGAAGCCCAGCGCGCCGAGCGGCGCGAACGCGCGATGCAGCAGCGCGGTCAGCGCGTCGTACGAATCGCTGCGCGGATCGAAGCGCCGCACCACGACGCGGCCGTCGAGCCGCTTTGCATAAGCCGCATAGGCGCGCGCGGGGCGCGCGGATTCCGGTCGCTGCATGATGTCCTTTCGCCCAGACAGGGTGACCGAAGTGTAGTGAGCGTCACGCATCTACTTCAAGAAAAAATGTCGTAAACGCGGCGGGTCGCGTCGCAGGCCGCTGTGCAGCCAGGCCACGATTCAGCCCTTTCGCCGATATGGCCATTTCACACAGGAGTTGACGGCGGAGAACGATCGTTCTACCGTAAACGCATGAACACACGACACGACACTTCCGGCGAACCGGGCGTTCGCGACCGGCTGCTCGATGCGGCCGAAGCGCTGATCTATTCGGGCGGCATCCACGCAACGGGTGTCGACGCGATCGTGAAGCGGTCCGGTGCGGCACGAAAGAGCTTTTATTCGCAGTTCGAATCGAAAGAGGCGCTGGTGGTCGCCGCGCTCGAACGCCGCGACGAGCGCTGGATGCGCTGGTTCGTCGATGCAACCCGTGCGCGCGGCAACGCGCCGCGCGCGCAGTTGCTCGGCATGTTCGACGTGCTGCGCGACTGGTTCGGGCAGCCCGACTTTCATGGCTGCGCGTTCCTGAACGCATCGGGCGAGATTCCCGATGCCGACGATCCCGTGCGCGTCGTCGCGCGTATGCACAAGGCGCGCCTGCTGGCATTCGTGCGCGAGCGGTTCGACGCGTATGCCGACGCAACGGGCATCGAGCGCCGCGGGCTCGCGCGCCTTGCGCGTCAGTGGCTCGTGCTGATCGACGGCGCGATCGGCGTGGCGCTCGTCAGCGGCGATACCAATGCCGCGCGCGATGCGCGCGCGACGGCCGAACTGCTGCTCGACACCGTTCCGCGGTAGTCGATGCAGCGAATCCGAACCGGCCGCGGGTGTCCGCGGCCAGAACCCTGAACAGGAGCAAATCCATGTCCGCTTCCCCCGAAGTCCGTCCGCCCGTCCCGCCCTTTACGCTCGAATCGGCACGCCAGAAGGTGCGCGCCGCCGAGGATGGATGGAACACGCGCGATCCGCAGCGCGTGGCGCTCGCCTACACGCCGCAAAGCCAATGGCGCAATCGCGCGGAATTCGTGACCGGCCGCGACGAGATCGTCGGGCTGCTGCAGCGGAAATGGGCGCGCGAGCTCGACTACCGGTTGATCAAGGAGCTGTGGGCGTTCGGCGGCAATCGCATCGCGGTGCGCTTTGCGTACGAATGGCATGACGACGCCGGCAACTGGTTCCGCTCGTACGGCAACGAAAACTGGGAGTTCGACGAAAACGGCCTGATGGCGCATCGCCACGCGAGCATCAACGATCTGCCGATTCGCGAGGCGGACCGTCTCTATCACTGGCCGCTCGGCCGCCGTCCGGACGATCATCCGGGGCTGTCCGATCTCGGGCTGTGACGTTCTCGCCGCGCCGGTTCAGCGGATCGGTTAACGCATCGGCTGTGCTCAATGGTGAGGAAATTCGGGAGCCGGTGCGCTGAAGGTGAGATTTTTCGGGACCAGGTGAAATGTCGCGTCGGACCGTGTGCTTCGCGCAGATCGAAGCGGCATCGCTCCGGATGAAGCGGACATGTCGCTCACGTCGATATCGCGTGATGCACCTATCGATGCGCAGCGGTGTGCTTCACCACGCAATGCATCTCACCGATCGAACCGGATCGACGGTCTGTTGGCGATCGGTGTGCGTGAACATGATGTGCAACTCACCGATCGGATCGATTTCAACGAAAGACACTGCAAGCAGTGCGCGTTGCAGTGTGTCGTTGCTCACCGCTCGACGTCAGCGTGCACGCATCGGAACCCGCACGGGTGCGCAACCGTATCGCGTGTTACTCACCGCCGGATGATTCGTGAAGCCGCTGCCCGGCGCGATCGCTCGCGCCGGGCCTGACCGTCAGCCTGCGATCCGCGCGGCGATCGCCTCGCCCACTTCCTGCGTGCCCGCGCTGCCGCCGAGATCGCGCGTATGCGGCCCGGCGCGCAGCACGTCCTCGATCGCGGCGACGATCGCATCGTGTGCTTCGCGTTCGCGGCCCGCACCGTTGCCGAGGAAGTCGAGCATCATCGCCGCCGACCAGATCATCGCGACCGGATTCGCGATGTACTGCCCCGCGATGTCGGGCGCGGAACCGTGCACGGGTTCGAACAGCGACGGAAACGTGCGGTCCGGGTTGAGGTTCGCAGACGGCGCGATGCCGATCGTACCCGTACAGGCCGGCCCGAGATCCGACAGGATGTCGCCGAACAGGTTCGACGCGACGACGACGTCGAAGTGGTCCGGCTGCAGCACGAAGCGCGCGCACAGGATGTCGATGTGCTGCTTGTCGACGGCGATTTCGGGATAGCGTTCGGCCATCTCGGCCGCGCGCGCGTCCCACCACGGCATGCTGATCGCGATGCCGTTGCTTTTCGTCGCGACGGTGAGACGCTTCGCGCGCCGCTGCGCGAGCTCGAACGCGAATTTCAGCACGCGCTCGGTGCCGTGACGCGTGAAGATCGACTGCTGCATCACGACTTCGCGGTCGGTGCCTTCGAACATCGTGCCGCCGACCGACGAATATTCGCCCTCGGTGTTCTCGCGCACGATCATGAAATCGATGTCGCCCGGGCGGCGGCCGGCGAGCGGCGACGGCACGCCGTCGAACAGGCGCGCGGGCCGCAGGTTGATGTACTGGTCGAACTCGCGGCGGAATTTCAGCAGCGAGCCCCACAGCGAAATGTGATCTGGCACCGTTGCGGGCCAGCCGACCGCGCCGAACAGGATCGCGTCCATGCCCGACAGTTGCGCCTTCCAGTCGTCCGGCATCATCTGGCCGTGCTGCGCGTAGTAGTCGCAGCTCGCCCAGTCGATCTGCACGAAATCGAAGCGGATGCCGAAGCGCGCGGTCACGGCGTCGAGCGCGCGCAGGCCCTCGGGCATCACTTCACGGCCGATGCCGTCGCCGGGGATCACGGCAATTCTGTAAGTCCTGTCGGTCATGTAAAGCTCCTTGGCTGGTCGGCCTGCTGCCGGGGATGCAGTGGCACGTCACGCCATTTTATTTATTTCCATTCGGATTAAAATCGCACGAAAGGTTAATCGACTTTCCACGAATCGTGAATAAATCACCGAACCTCGACGACCTGCGCGTGTTCAGCCTGGTCGTCCGCCTGACGAGCTTCAGCGCGGCCGCCGAGCAGCTCGCGGTGTCGCCCGCCTACGTCAGCAAGCGCATCGCGCTGCTCGAGGCGCAACTCGGCACGCGCCTGCTGCATCGGTCGACGCGCCGCGTGACGGTCACGGAAGCCGGCGAACGCGTGTTCGCGCGCGCCGAGAAGATTCTCGACGACGTCGATCATCTCGTCGAGGACGTGTCGACGACGCGCACGGTGCCGCGCGGCACGCTGCGCATTTCGAGCAGCTTCGGCTTCGGCCGGCACGTCGTCGCGCCGGCGCTGCTCGATTTCTCCGCACGCTATCCGCAACTGAATGTGCGGCTCGATCTGTTCGACCGGCTCGTCGACGTCGCGGGCGAAGGCTACGACCTCGACGTGCGTATCGGCGACGAAATCTCCGATCACCTGATCGCGCGCCGCCTCGCCGCGAACTACCGCGTGCTGTGTGCGTCGCCCGACTATCTCGCACGACGCGGCACGCCGCGTTCGCTCGCGGATCTCGCGTCGCACGACTGTCTCGCGATCAAGGAGCGCGATCACCCGCTCGGCGTCTGGCGGCTGAACGTGCGCGGCGAAATGGCCACGGTGAAGGTCGGCGGCGCACTGTCGACGAACCACGGCGAGGTGGCCGTGCAATGGGCGCTGGCCGGGCGCGGGATCGTGTTGCGCTCGATCTGGGAAGCCGGGCCGCTGATCGAACGCGGCGCGTTGTGCCGCGTGCTGCCGGACGCGATCCAGCCCGCGAACATCTGGGCGGTTTATCCGGAACGCGTCGCGGCATCGGCGAAAGTGCGCGTGTGCGTGGATTTTCTGGCGGAGGCGCTGGCCGGCCTGAATGCCGCCGCGGGTGACGATATGGCGTGAGGCCGGCCAAAGGTGAGCTTTTACGGGGGCGTGTGCGGGCATCGGCAGACGCCCTTTCGCAGCTCGCGAACGGCGTCGCGAGCATGCAGCGTGCAGCGCGTACAGAAGCATTGCCGGCTGCGCCGCGCTGTCGATCCGCTCGCCGGGCCGGCTTTCGACGGTGCCGGCGGGCGGGTCATGCCGCACTCGACGCACCGAGCATCAGGTCGAGATTCTGCACGGCTGCGCCGGATGCTCCTTTACCGAGATTGTCGAACACGGCGGACAGCAGCACCTGACCGTGATCGGCATTGACGAACACGCCGAGCCGAAGGTCGTTGGTGCCGTTCAGCGCTTGCGGATCGAGATGCGTGATCGCGCGCGTGTCCGCGAGCGGCGTGACATCGACATGACGCGCGTCCGCGTAGTGATGTGCGAGACACGCGTGCAGCCGCTCGCCGGTCACGCCGGCCGGGAGCAGGCGCAACTCGATCGGCACGGTCAGCACGATGCCTTGCCGATAGGCGCCGTAAGCCGGCACGAACAACGGACGGTGCGCGAGCCCGGCATGCAGCTGGATCTCGGGCACGTGCTTGTGCGCGAGTGCGAGGCCATAGACCTGCAGCGGTTTCGCGCGCGAAGCCCCGTCCGATTCGAATTCGTCGATGGCGGTCCGCCCGCCGCCGGAGTAACCGGAGACGGCATGGATGCTCACCGGATAGTCGCGCGGCAGCAGGCCACCCTGTTGCAGCGGCCGAAGCAAGCCGATCGCGCCTGTCGGGTAGCAGCCCGGATTGGTGACGCGCCGCGCATGCGCAATTTTCTGCGCGTGCCCATCGACCATCTCGGGAAAGCCGTAGACCCATTCCGGCTGCGTGCGATGGGCCGAACTCGCGTCGATCACGCGTACCTCAGGATTCCGGATGAAGCCGACCGCTTCGCGCGCGGCTGCGTCGGGCAGGCACAGAATTGCGATATCGCACGCGTTGATTGCCTCGGCGCGCCGTACGGGATCCTTGCGTTCGGCCGCCGGCAGCGTGAGCAGCTGCAAATCGTTGCGCTCGCGCAGGCGCTCGTGGATCTGCAGTCCGGTCGTGCCTTGATCGCCGTCGATATAGACAGTGGGGAGGCTCATGATGGTCGCGTTCCTTGCGTTCGGTCGTCGGGAGAAACCGTATCGTCCACCGAACGCCTAGAATAGGAAAAGTTGAATTTACTGATTGTTGGATTCAGTTTTCCTGAACGAGAGGTGGGAAATGCGGGAGATCAGTCTGGACCGCCTGCGCACGCTGGTCGCGATCGCCGACCAGGGATCCTTCGCGGCCGCGGCACAACTGCTTCATCTCGCGCCGCCGACCGTCAGTCTTCACATAGCCGAACTGGAAAGCCGCATCGGCGTGCCGCTGCTGTCCCGCACGCGCGGAAACGTGCGGCCGTCGACCATCGGTGAAGTGCTGGTGGAGCGGGCGCGCCGTCTGCTGGCCGAGGTCGAGTCGACACTCGACGACGTGCAGCGTCAGGTGCAGGGGCTGACCGGACGGGTGCGCCTGGGTGCGTCGACCGGGGCGATCGCGCACCTGCTGCCGCAGGCAGTGGCCCGGCTGCGCGAGCAACATCCGGACATCGATGTCCAGATTGCGGTGCTCACGTCGCAGGACACCCTGGCGCGGATTGCGCAGGGCGCGCTCGACGTCGGGCTGGTGGCGCTGCCGCAGACGTCGGTCGCGGGGCTGTCGATCCGCGCGTGGCGGCGTGATCCGGTGATGGCTTTCCTGCCCGCGGACTGGCGGCTTCCGGCTCGCGTGACGCCGGCCTATCTGGCCGCGCGTCCGCTGATTCTCAACGATGCGACCACGCGTCTGTCGCGGCTCACGACGGAATGGTTCGCGCTCGGCGGCCACCGGCCCGAGCCGCGCATCGAACTCAACTACAACGATGCGATCAAGAGCCTGGTCGCCGCCGGTTACGGCGCGACGCTGCTGCCGCACGAGGCGGGTGCCCCTTTGCCCGACGCACGTATCGTCATGCGGCCGTTGCGCCCGACGTTGTGGCGCGAACTGGGCATCGCCCATCGGGCCGGCCCGGTCGAGCGGCCGACGCAGCACGTGCTCGATGCGTTATGGGCGCTCGGCGCGCGATAGGGAGGCAGCGCCGTTCAGGACGCGCGCCGCAGGTGCGAACCGGTCGGACGCAACATGCGCCACGCCGATTGCTTCGGCATGTCGCCCAGTGCGTCTACGTGCGGGCAGCCCGCGCCGGCGCCCGCTCGCGGCCGCGGCCCGCGTTACAGCCGGTTGTCCTTCGCCAGCGTCAGCACCCGCGCCCAGCGCTGCGCATCGCGCTTGTCCGTCATCGGCAGCTTCCATTCGCTGCGCACCGCGTCGCGCACGTGCACGACGAGATGCCAGCGGCCGCCGATCGGCGCGGCCTGGCAGCCGTCGAGCTGCGACAGCGTATAACGACCGTCCGCGCCGTCGTGCGACAGCCACAGCAGCCCTTGCGTCGCAGACACACGCAACTCGCCCCACGCGCGATGCACGATATGCGTCCAGCCTTCTTCCCTGGTATTCGGTGCGATGTCGCGGCGACGCTTGATCCACCACGCGACCAGCGCGATCAGGATCGCGCCGGCGAGCACCGCGGCCGCGATCGCGACCGGCTGCCCGAACTGCGCGGCGATGACGTGAAACAGGTGAACCGCGCCCCATCCCAAAGCGATGAGCGCGAACAGTGCGATGAAAATCGGCATGTCGAATCGGAGATCGGAGAAGAGGACGGACCGGTGCATGCATCGCACCGATCCGTCGCACACGGCATCACCGGCGGCGGTGAATGTCGTGCGTCACGAAGCCCGCGTCGTTGTTGGGCAGCGCGAGGCCGTCCTTCACCGCGAGCGTCTTGCGGATGTCGTCGAGACCCGCGGACCAGTGGTCGCGCATCGTCGACAGACCGAACTGATAGTCCTTGTAGTGATGCTCGTACGCCTTCTGCTGATAGATCAGGTGCTGGATGTTGTACTTCTTCCCGCTCGACATCGCGTCGGCCTCGACGCACCACGGGTCGTTCTTGCGCTGCTCTTCCGGCACCTGCTCGAGCACGTGGCGCAGCACGTTGCGGTAGCGCTGTTCGCGCTGCAGCGTATCGGTGACGAAACGCGTGCGGCTCGAATACTGCACGTCCTTCGTGCGTTCGGCGACGTCGGCCATCGTGCGCGGCAGCGGCCCGCGCGCGCTCCACAGATCGACCTGGAACGCGAGCGTGTCGCTGCGCGGCCGTGCGCGGAGCACTTCCATCAGCGGCGTGTTCGACACGACACCGCCGTCCCAGTAATACTCGCCGTCGATCTCGACCGGCGGGAACGCGGGCGGCAGCGCGCCGGACGCCATGAAATGCTCGGGTGCGAGACGGATGCGCGAGTTGTCGAAGTACACGAAGTTGCCGGTGCCGACATTGACCGCACCGACCGATATGCGCGTCTCGCCCGAATTGATCCGGTCGAAGTCGCACAGCTTCAGCAGTGTCGTGCGCAGCGCCGACGTGTCGTACCAGCTGATCTTTTCAGGATGGTCGGACACGCCCGGCAGCGGCGGCGGGAAGCGCGGCGAGAAGAAGCCCTGCTGGCCCTGCATCATCGCGCTCGCAGCCTGCGACGCGGTGAAGAACGTGCGGATCTGGTCGATGCTGTTGAACAGCGCGAATTCGAACGCGGCCGGAATCGCCGGAAAGAACGCCGGCTGGCAGATCGTTTCCCAGAACTCGCGCAGCCGCTCGACGCGATGCTCGGGCGCATTGCCGGCGATCAGCGCGGTGTTGAGCGCGCCGATCGAGATGCCCGCGATCCAGTCGAGCGGAATGCCCGCCTCGTGCAGCCCTTCGAACACGCCGGCCTGATACGCGCCGAGCGCGCCGCCGCCCTGCAGGACGAGCGCGATCGTTTCGTACGGCAATGACCGCGCAGTGGCCGGCGGGCCGGCTTCGTGATGCAAGTCCGTCGCATCGACGGCCTGCTTTTCTGTACGGGCATGCGGTTTCATCAGTTGCTCCGAGAAATCCCGCCATCGATGGCGGAGAGGAAAGGAGTGACGTCGACAGACGGCATTCCATCGTTGGAATGATCGGTATGATCCTTGTCTACCGCTATCGCGTGAAGTCGCCCGACGGACTCCTGAACAAACGGAGCCGTGCGGTGAACTACGTCTGGAACTTCTGCAACGACACGCGGAAGCACACGCTCGAGCGGAACAGGAAGTTCCGGTGCGGACGTGCGCCGCCGGGTGCGGGAATCGCCTCCCGTCAGGGAGGCGAGGACGTTACTGCATGAACCAGCCGTGGCTGACGATGAACGACTGGCCGGTGAGCGCGGCGCTCGGGAACGCCGACAGGAACAGCACCGTCTGCGCGACGTCCTGCACCGTCGTGAACACGCCGTCGACCGTGTTGCCGAGCATCACCTTCTTCACCACTTCCTCTTCGCTGATCCCGAGCTCCTTCGCCTGCTCCGGAATCTGCTTGTCGACCAGCGGCGTGCGCACGAAGCCCGGACACACGACGTGCGAGCGCACGTTGTGCTTCGCGCCTTCCTTCGCGAGCACGCGTGCGAGTCCGAGCAGGCCGTGCTTGGCCGTCACGTACGCCGACTTCAGCGGCGACGCTTCGTGCGAGTGCACCGAACCCATGTAGATCACGACGCCGCCGCGATCGTCCTTGTACATGTGCTTGAGCGCGGCCTTCGTCGTCAGGAATGCGCCGTCGACGTGAATCGCCTGCATCTTCTTCCAGTCGGAAAACGCGTAGTTCTCGATCGGGTTCACGATCTGGATGCCCGCGTTCGACACGAGGATGTCGACCGAGCCGAACGTTTCGGCAACCTTGTCGATGCCGCTGTTCACGGCTTCCTCGTTCGTCACGTCCATCGCGACGCCGATCGCCTTGCCGCCTGCCTTGTTGATCTCGTCGGCGACCGCATTCGCGCCGTCCTGGTTCAGGTCGGCGATCGCGACGGCCGCGCCCGCTTTCGCGAGTTCCAGCGCGATTTCCTTGCCGATGCCGCTCGCGGCACCCGTGACGACTGCGGTCTTGCCATTCAGGTTGCTCATTTCGAATTCCCGTGGTGAAAGGATTGACAGGGAGAAGGACTGCGGACGTGTTACTGAGCCAGGTAATCGTAGACGACTTCGCCGAGACCGAGTGTCAAATCTGCGACGAGGTGCCGGGCTTCGACGATCTCGAGCACGGGCAGGTCGGCTACCGGCGCGAGCGCGTGCGGCGCCAGCTCGAGCGATGCGGGGCCCGTCCACGCGCCCTTCATCTTGATGTCCTGCATGTAGTAGCGCACCAGTTCGCATACGCGCGCGGTGCCGTCGACGTGCGGAATGATCTTCAGCAGGAAATTGGGGCCGGCGAGACGCTTCGTCTGCTCGTCGATGTCGAGTTCCTTGTGCTTGTAGCCCATCGTGCCGGTTGCGACGCGCACCTTGCCGTAGTCGAGCGTGCCGAGCAGGTGATCGGTGTTCACGTGCAGGGTGGGCGACGCGAGCTTCTTCGGGAAGCCCCATAGCTCGCGGCCGCCGGCGATCGGCGGGTGATCGTCGAGATACATCGCGAGCGTGTAGCCGCCCGGCTGGCCGTTGTATTCGACGGGAATCACCTGGCCGCTTTCGGTGTAGTCGCCGAAGCCGGTCGAATCGGCCATGCGGATGAATTCGTAATGCACGAGCGGCTCGGTGATCTGCAGCGGCTCGGGGACAATTTCGCGGAGACGGTCCGGATCGGTGCGATACGTGATGATCAGAAACTCACGGTCGACGAAACGGTACGGGCCCATCGGGAAGGCAGGGCTGGTCAACGGCATCGCAAACGCTTTCGATCGGACATCGCTGGGTTTCATGCGGACTCCTTGTTGTTGATCGCTTCGTGGATGAGTGCTCGTAATCGTATGCCTGTGCGTTGCCGTTGTGCGATGCCGCATTTGGAATTAATTGTTGCCGATTTCGACGGATTTACCGCGCAAATATTGAGACGAACGACGCAAACGGCGTGGATGGCGCCCGGCGCCCCGATGCTCGCACACGTCGATGACGCCACGATGTGAAAAAGGTGAGCCTTTACGGGATGTCAGGTGAGCCTTTCCGGGAGACGGTCGCGCGTGAATATGACAATTTCGTGAACTTGTATTGCACTGCGCGCTCTAAGTGCGTTCGCCACGGCGGTCGCGCCCTGTCCCGCAGGCCTGCCGCATTCATTAAGCATCGCTTAAGCGGGCGCGCCCTAGCATCGTTCGTATCCGACCGGGCAACCGGTCGAATCTTTATGCTCCACGCAACCGGATTCATGCAGAACCTCAATCTCGCCCTCTTTTCCGCCATCAACGCCGGGCATGCGCCGCAGCCGGGCGTGGCCCGCGTTGCGATCTTCGCCGCCGACTGGCTCGTCTATGCGCTGCCCGCGATGCTGCTGCTGACCTGGATCTTCGGCGCGCGCCCGACGCGGCGCCAGGCGATCGAAGCCGGCGTCGGCGTATGCGCGGCACTCATACTCGCGCAGCTGCTCGGGCATTTCTGGTTCTCGCCGCGGCCGTTCATGGCCGGCGTCGGCGCGCAGCTGATTCCGCATGCGCCGGACAGCTCGTTTCCGAGCGATCACATGACGTTCGCGTGGAGCATGGCGGTCGGCCTGATGCTCGGCGGCACGACCCGGCTCACCGGGTTCGTGATGGCCGCGATGGCCGCGGCGATTGCGTGGGGGCGTATCTATGCGGGCGTGCACTGGCCGTTCGACATGGCGGGCGGCGTGCTGGTCGGCACGGCCGGCGCGCTGGCTGCGCACCTGTACGGGCAACGTGTGACCGCGCTGCTCGAACGGTTCGGCGATTCGGTGCACGCGGTCGTGACGGGGCGCCGGCACGCGCCGTAAGCGGAAGGAAGTCGGGCAGGACGCCGTCAGCCGGGCGAGCCCGGCGTGTGGGCCGATTCGGCCGATGCGGACGGGCCGCCGCCCGCATCGTGCAGTTCGGGCGTATCGGCCGGATGCTGCGCGGCGTCGCGTTCAAGGGCGCTTTCCTTCAGGATCGCGCACATCGCGACGAACAGCGCGAGTACGACCGCGGCGAGGCCGCAATAGCCGGCGATCTTCAGGTTGCGAAGGAAAGGCGAAGCGTGGCTTTCTTTTGTCATGACCGGGCGCTCCTGGACGGGCTGCGGCGGCTGTCGCGTGACAGCGGCGACGCAGACGTACATATATACCAGCCGCGATGCCGATGCCAAGCCCGTTGGTGCGCCGGCGCCACGGTCGCATCACCCGTTCGCCGGCCGGGGAGCCTGTCTGCCGGATGCCCGTGGCCGGGAGCCCGTATGCCGGGTGCCCGTACGCCGGGAGCCCGTATGCCGGGAGCCCGTATGCCGGGAGCCCGTCGCGTCAATCTTCCAGCGTTTCGTGCACGGCCGCCGCGCCGCGCTTCCAGTAGGCCGCCGCGCGGATGCGCGACTTGTCGACGCCGCGCTCGCCGGTCAGGTGCTGACGTACCGCGCGCATCGACAGCGCTTCGCCGGCCGCCCACACGTAGCCGTCGCCGGACGGCGGCAGCGGCAGGTCGCGAACCGCATTCAGCAGCACGTCGCCGTTCGCCGCGTCGGCTTCCGCGCGGAAGCGCCAGATTTCATGCACGTCGGCGCGCGTATCGAACGAAATCTGCGCGGTGCGATCCGCGACTTCCAGCACGACCGCCGCGCGCGCGCCGGCCGGCAGTTCCTCGAGACGCCGTGCGACAGCCGGCAGCGCCGTATCGTCGCCGATCAGCAGGTGCCAGTCGAAACCGGTCGGGACGACGAACGAACCGCGCGGCCCGCCGATACCCAGCCATTGGCCGACGCGCGCCTGCGCAGCCCACTGCGATGCGGGGCCGGGATGGTTCAGCACGAATTCCAGATCCAGTTCGCACGCGGCGCGGTCGAAGCGGCGCGGCGTGAAGTCGCGCGCGACCGGCTTCGGTTCGCCTTCGGGAAACTCGGGGCCGTTTGCGCCGAGCGTCGGCATCGCGGGCCGTTCGGCGCCGGGCGGCGGGAAAAACACCTTCACGTGATCATCGAACGATGCGGATTCGAAATCCGCGAGATCGGAGCCGCCGAGCGTGACGCGCAGCAGATGCGGCGTCACGGCATGCACGCGCAGTACCTGCAGCAGGCGGAATTTGAGGGTATGGCGCACGCGGGTCACGGTGCGCTCGGATGTGCTCTGCATCAATCCATTCTCCTTCGGTTTGGCGGCGCGGCGCGGATTACGCGCCGGTGCCGCCTTCGATTTCGGCCGTCGCGCGGCGCATGATTGCCGCGATGCGGCGCTGTTCGTCGGGGCCGGCTGCGCTCTTGTGCAGCAGCGCCCGCTTGAGCGCGACGCGCGCCTCGACGAACTCCGGCAGCCAGCCGGCCTGCGATTCGTCCTGCGCGTCGTTGCCCGCCGATTCCCCGGCGAACGCACGACGCATGAATTCCATCTTGCGTGCGAGGTGCGTGAGGCGCGCGAACAGCGTGTCGACGCGTTCGCGTTGCGCGTCGAGATGCGCGCGGCCGGCTTCGGTCAGCGCATAGCGCTTGCGATTGCCTTCCGCCTGCGATGCGACGAAGCCGACTTCCTCGAGATACGTGAGCGCCGGATACACCATGCCGGGGCTCGGGCTGTAGAAACCGTTCGAACGCGTGTCGAGCGCCTTGATCAGCTCGTAGCCGTGGCTCGGTTGCTCGGCGACCAGCGCGAGCAGCAGCAGCTGGAGATCGTCGGACGTGAACTGGCGGCCGCGCGGCATGCCGTCGTCGCCGAAATCGCCAAAGCCGCCGCGCCCGCCACGGCCGCCGAACGGGCCGCCGCCGAACGGATCGTGGCCGCGACGGTGCCGGCCGATCGCGTACCAGAGACCGGCGAACCAGTCAGGGCGGGCATGCGCACCATGACCGTCGCATCGGGCATGGCCGCGGGAGGGGTTGTGTCGCATGATCGTGTCCTGTGTGTCGTAAAACATATCTAAAGATATATATCGAAAGATAGGGCGTCAAGGGGATTTATTGGGGTTGGATGGAGGGGCGACCGTATCCGTCTGCTTGCGATGAGGGCTCTCGTCGATGCGTTCCCTCAACCCCTTTGGCGAGCCGATCGGACGATCGCCGTAAGGTCTGATTTCTCGGTTGCCGTGAGCCATTGATCGTGAGGCACAACCATACCGCCCCTCATTCGCCTACCGATGACACTGCGAGAAACTCGCCGTGGTGAAACGGCCTGTCGGAATAAATAAAGCAATGCTGATTTTAAAAACGTCGGCGGTAATTATTTAAATTCCCGAAATGGTTTAATTTATTTCCGATTCATCAAACAAAATTTCCGCGGCGGCAAAGGTGTTTGAATCCGGCCCGTCATTCAATGTGATCTCATCCAGGCAACGCATGTCGGTCGCGGCTTGCACGCCGATGAAGATTTTCGACCCTTTATTTGCAACCCGATAATTCGTCGAAAATGTAAAGCATTGCAATATAAAACCCGGGATTGAGTATTCCGGTTGCGGCGCGTGATTTTATTTGGCAGGATTTTCAACAAGTTGCTCGATTTTAAAAAAACAAAACAGTCGACCATTCAATTGACCGAAATAACAGGTGCCGGATGAGCAACGATTCGAAAGGAAGCTGACGAGAAATCAGGTAACGAAGCGGCGAACAGTCGACATTGTTCGCGATCATCGAATCAATCGCTCGCCCGGCAGCGCCGATGCGTCACTCGAGCGATCCGGGCGAATCCGACGCGGGGCGACCATGGCGATACTCAAGAACGATTCATCCGGAGAAGCGTGCCTGCTCCGCGCCTATCACGTGTTCGGCCGCGATGCCGCGCGCTGCGACACGGTCATCCGGGACGCGTCGGTGTCCCGAGTCCACGCTCTTATCCGCTGGATCGGCGGGCGGTGGGAGCTCCACGATCACAGCAGCAACGGCACGTCGGTTTCGGGCGTGCCGTTGCGCCACGGCGAGCACGCGGTGCTTCAGCCAGGCGACGTGATCCGGTTCGGCAGGGCGGGTATCGCGCCGTGGCGCGTCGATGCGCTCGACGATCCGGCCGATACGCTGTGGCCGATACGAGGCGCCGCGCATCCGATCGTGCTCGCGCCGCGCCAGATCCTGGCTGCACGCGCCGCGCAGCCGGTCACGATCGTCCGGTCGCCGGCCGGCGAATGGCTGTGCGACGACACGTTGCCGCCGCGCGCGCTTCATGACGGCGATGAAGTATCGACCGGCGACGTCACGTGGCGCCTGGCGGTCGTGCGCAACGGCTCGACGATGATGCTCGCCGCGCCCGCGGATACGGCCGCGCCGGCGCAACTGCTCGAATTCTTCGTCAGCCGCGACGAAGAGCACGTGCGCATGCTGCTGCATGTCCGCGGCGGCGTGGTCGATCTCGGCGAGCGCGCCCATCACTACAGTCTCGTCACGCTCGCCCGGGCGCGCGCGGCCGACATGCAGGCCGGCTACGACGCCGCCACGCAAGGCTGGATCGAACTCGACCGGCTGGCGCGCATGCTCGGCATCGATACGTCCCATGTCAACGTGCAGATTCACCGCGCCCGGAGCCAGTTCGCGGCCCTGCCGGGGCTGGACGCGAGCCAGCTCGTCGAGCGCCGGCGCGGCAGCGTCCGGTTCGGCGATTTTCCGTTCCGCGTCATGCGCGGCGAGCATCTCGAATGCCAGTCGGTGCCGGCCGCCCTGCCGCGTATCGGCGTGCATCGTCCGGCGCCGGACCCGGTCGCCCACTACTCGTGATCACGGGAGAACCGGCCGTGTTGACTACCGTGTCCCGCGCGCCCGTCGTGCCGGAAGCACTTGAACCCCGGCAACCGCGCCAGCTCGCCGCGCCTTTCGCGGAACTTGCCGGCAAGTGGCATTACCGGCTCGGCTCGCTGCTCGGCGAAGGCGGCAATGGCGTGGTGTTTCGCGCGACCTGCAGCGAGACGGGGCAGGACGTCGCGATCAAGCTGATGCGGGACGACGCCGCGCATACCGCGACAGAGCGCGCGCGCCGGCGTGTGCGCTTTCAGCGCGAGACGAGCCTGTGCGAAGCGCTGCGGCACCCGAACATCGTGGCGTTGCTGGACAAGGGGGTAGCGCCCGACGGCCGGCTGTTCGCCGTATTCGAGCTGGTACAGGGCCGGACCTTGCGCGACCGGCTCACAGCGCAGGGGCCGCTGTCGGCCGTCGACACGGGCCGGCTGATGACGGAGGTGCTCGACGCGCTCGCGGCCGCGCATCGGCGGGGCATCGTGCATCGGGACCTGAAGCCGCAGAACATCGCGATCACGATGGCCGACGACGGGCCGCACGCGATGCTTCTCGATTTCGGCATCGGCGCGTTGCTGCCCGGCACGGAAGACATCGCGCGTCAGACTTCGACGCTGGCGACCGAGGTGCTCGGCTCGCCGCCCTACTGCGCGCCAGAGCAATTGCGCAACGAGCCGCCGACGCCCAGGAGCGATCTGTATGCGTGGGGTCTGATCGTGATCGAATGCCTGACGGGCGATGTCGTCATGCACGGCGCGAGCGTGGCCGACATTCTCTATCAGCAGCTCAGCCCGGTGGATGTCGCGCTCCCTCGGTCGATCGCGTCGCATCCGCTCGGCTCGGTATTGCGGCGCGCGCTGAGCAAGAATCCGGAACAGCGCGCCGCGTCGGCCGACGAACTCGCGGAGTCGTTTCGCGCGGTCAACTTCGCCGCGCTCGTCGGCCAGTTCGATGCCGGCCGCGCAAGCGGGCAGACGCGTCCGCGCCCGTTCGCGCCGCGTGGCGAGACGATCGCAACGGTGGGCGAGTATCGTCAGATCACCACGCTGTGCTGTTGCGTGACGATCTCCGGAGAGGGGCGGCGGCGCCACGCCGGAACCGATCACGGCGACTTGCTCGACGGCTACGAGGAGCAATGGCTGACGAAGTGCGCCGACATCGCCGTCGGTTATGGCGCGCAGGTCGACGGACGGCTCGGCGACACGCTGCTGTTCCATTTTGGCCTGCACGGCGACATCGACCGGCCAGCGCGCCGTGCGGCGCGCGCGGCGCTCGACATGGTGCGGGTGGCCGAGCGTGCACGGCTGTCGGTACCGGCGACGGCCGGCGGCGAAGGCTGGCGCGTCGAAGTGGCCGCCGCGATTCACGTCGGGCAGGTTCTCGCTCATGCGTCGCGCATGTCGGGCATCTCGACGCCCGCCGCGGCGGCGCGGCTGCTGCGGCTTGCCGGGCCCGGGCAGATCCTGATCAGCGACGATGCGCGGCTTGCGCTCGAACGGCATGCCGACTATCGGCCGACCTCGTTGCGGCTGGCGCGGGCGGGCCTCGTGCCGCAGCCGGTTCATGAATTGCTCGGCGAGCGTCGCGCCGATACGCCGTTCGATTCGCTCGACGCCGGCATGCGGGCGCCGATGGTCGGCCGCGCGCGCGAACTCGACGCGCTGTTGCGCGCGTGGCAGGAGACGCTTGCACGGCATCGTCGCGTGATGCGCGGCGAGCCTGCGCCGCACGGTGTGCCGCGGCTCGTCGTCGGCGACGCCGGAATCGGCAAGTCGCGCCTCGTGCACGAGTTGTGCGACGCGGTCCGGATTCAGGGCCACGCCTTCGCGCATTGCGGGTGCCTGCCCGAGCGGGAGAATCATGCGCTGTTTCCGATCCTGCGATTCATCGGCGCGCATTGGCATATCGACGCCGACAGCCCGGCCGGTCCCGCGCTCGCTGCGATCGACGCGATGATCGCGCCGCTCGAATGCGATCATGCGGCGGCCCGTGTCGCGCTCGCGACCTGGCTGGGGCTGCCCTGCGATGCGAAGGGGTTCCTGTGGTCGAGTGCGCGCGAACAGCACGCGCTGTTCGATGTCCTCGGGCAACTGATCGTGTCGCTCGGCAACGGTGCGCCGGTACTGCTCGTTGTCGAGGACGTCCAGTGGATCGATCGCTCGACCGAGGACTTTCTTGCGTACCTGCAGCGCTCGCCGCACGCGGCGGCGCTCGGCATCGTGTTTACGTCGCGCCCCGACAAGCTCGGGCGCTGGCGCGGCGCGACCGAACGCGTGGTGCTGCGCCGCCTGCCGCGCGACGACGCGCAGCGCCTGATGTCGGCGTGTCTGGGCCGGGGCGTGCTCGATCCGGCCTGGCTCGACCAGCTCGCCCATCGCACGGCGGGCATCCCGCTGTTCATCGAGGCCGTCGCGCGCGAGCTGACGATGAACGGCGCGGATGGCGCGGACGGCTCGCTCGCGGGGCTGCGGGCAACGGACCCTTATCCGCTTCCGCTCAGCCTGGGCGGCATGCTCGGTCTCGCGTTCGACCGGATCGACGACGCGCGCGACACCGCGCAGCTCGCCGCGACCATCGGGCTCGAGGTGGATGCGCAATTGCTCGCCGACGCATCGCCGCACGATCGCACCACGCTCGACGCGCATCTGCGGCTGCTGCTCGAAGAGCGGATCGTGTACGCGCAACATCGGCGCGATCGCGTGTTCTATTCGTTCCGCCACGCGCTGATTCGCGATGCGGCCTATGAATCGATGCCGCCCGCCGTGCGGCGCGGCAACCACGCACGCGTCGGCCGCGCGCTGGTCGTGCAAGCCGACCGCGGCGCCGGTGCGCATGCGTTCGGTGTCGCCGGGCATTTCGCGCGCGCCGGTGCCTTCACCGACGCGGTTGCTCACGGCATCGACGCGGCGCGCCGCGCACTCGAACGTTCCCGCTACGACGATGCGATCCGCTACGGGCAGACGGTGTTCGACTGGCTCGGCAACGCCGACTACGCGCAACGCGAGCACGACAGCGCGCGCATCCGCGCCACGTTGACGCACGCGACGATGGCACGGTTCGGCTGGGCGGACCCGCAGGTGCGCGAGCATGCGGAGCAACTGTTGCGGCAGATGCAGACGCTCGACGACCCGGAGCTCGAGATCAGCGCGCTATGGACGCTGTCGACCTACTATCACGTCGCCGGCGATCGTCCCACCGTGCGCGGGATCGGCATGCGGCTCGACGCGCTCGCGACCGAGCGCGGCGATGCCGGCGTCCAGGTCGCGGCGGACGCGATGCGCGGCATGAGCCTGTGGGTCGACGGCGACTATGCGCGCGCCCGCGCCGCGTTCGACGCGGTGCTGGCCGGCTACGACGTGCGGCGCGACGCGGACCATCGGCGCATCCTGGGGCTCGATACGCGCGCGTGGACGATGGCGTCGCTCGCGAGCGTGCGCTGGTGCATGGACGACGATCCGCAGGCCGCGCTCGCGATGGCGCGCGACGCTGTGTATTGCGCGACCTGCCTCGACCATCTGCCGACGCTCGGCGTCACGATGATGTACCTCGCACGCACGTACCAGCTGGCGGGCGATCGCGACGCGGCCCGCACGCTGTCGGAAGCGATTCTGCGTCTGTCGGACGTGCATCGGCTGCGCGCGGTCGGGCACTACGCCGCGATCATTCATGCGTGGGCGCAAGGCGATCGCGCGGGCGTCGTCGCGCATCTCGATGCGCAGCGGCAGTCGGGCGGCCTGCTCGGGCTGACCTACTACGCGTCGCTGCTGGCCGAGCTGGATGCCGAGCACGGCGACTACCGCGCCGCGCTCGCGCAGATCGAGCAGTGCCTCGCATGGTGCGAGTCGACCGGAGAACGGTATTACGAAGCACAGCTGCTGCTGAAGAAGTGCGAGTACTTGTGCCAGGCCGACCCGCGATGCGGCGGCGTGGCCGCGCTGGCCGCGTGCCGGCGCGCATGCGAAGTTGCAACAACGGCGGGCATGGGCCGCATTGCCAGGCTCGCCGGAGCGATGTTGCAGTCGTTGCCGTAAGTCGTTCCATTCGTCAATCAGGAGAACATACCGATGAGCAAGGATCTGCGATTACCGACGTACGAACAGTTTCTCGAATACCGGGCAACCGTCATTCGGGCGATCGCCCTCGCGTGGCATTCCCCGGCGTTTCTCGAAGAACTCGAGGCCGATCCGATCCACGCGTTGCGCAAGCATTTCGACTATCACTTTCCGTTCGAGCTCGACCTGAAGGTGCAGACCAAGTCGTCGGCCTGGACACCGGGCGTCAACGGCGACTGGACGGCCGGCCAGAAAAACAAGCTCACGTTGTTTCTGCCGCCCGCGCCGGCGAACGAGAAGCAATTCGCGCAGGCGCTGGCCGCCTACAACGCGAACCACATCACCATCATGGAATGACTTCAGGGGAAACCGATATGGCAAAGGAAAATGCTA
Organism: Burkholderia sp. IT-111MI5; assembly: GCF_949752865.1. NCBI lineage: Bacteria > Pseudomonadati > Pseudomonadota > Betaproteobacteria > Burkholderiales > Burkholderiaceae > Burkholderia > Burkholderia sp. IT-111MI5. Next base: position 381,985 of record NZ_CATKIF010000022.1, read on the forward strand.
ATCCGACGCTCGAATCGATGCTGGAGTTTCAGAAGGTCTATCTGCGTGCGATCGCGCTTTCATGGCGAAACCCGGACTTCAAGGGCGAGCTGCTGGAGAAGCCGCTGGACACGCTCGCGAAATACTTCGGTTACCAGTGTCCGTGGATCATCGACATCGAGGTCGTCGAACCGGACGGCGATCATGGCTGGAGGGACAACGGGAAGGACGGCGGGAGCTGGCACCTGCCGCGCAACGTGATGACGGTCGGCATACCGGAACAGCCGTTGAGCCGGGACGAAGAGGCCGTTGCACTCGCGGCGTACAGCGACGCCGGGTCGACTTACCTGTTCACCTGCTGCTGATCCGGCGCGGTCGCGCCGCGCACCGTCGCGTGCCCGGGCCGGCTGCCCGGGCCGCGATGTTTGTTTACCCGCTGCACGGAACCCGACGATGCTTGATGACCTTTCGCGCGTGTTGCGCTTCAAACCGCATTTGCTCGTGCTCGATGCGGGCCCCGAGACGCTGTTCGTCGTCGACGAGTTCAAACGCGCGATGCTGTCGGGCGCGATCTTCGTGCGGATCGCCGCCTGCCTGCGGGCGCGGATGACGATCGCCGAGATCGTCACATCGCTTGCCGGCGCGTTCGGAGAATGGGACGTGCTCGCGCGGCTCGATCATCTGGTGCGTCGCGGCTACGTGCACGCCGACACGCCGCACGACGACGATGCGGCGCGCGGCTTCTTCGAGCGCGCCGGGCTCGACGGCGACGCGGCCTGCGCGCGCGTCGTGCAACTGCGCGTCGCGGTCGAGGCGTTCGGTGCCGACGATGCGGCGCTCAGGCGCGCGCTCGACACGGCCGGCATCGACGTCGTGCAGGACGCCGAATTGACCGTCGCGATCACCGATACGCACGACCGCGACGATCTCGCCGCGTGCGCCGCCCGCGTGGCGGCACGCGGCGGGGCATTGCTCGTCGTGGCGGCCGGTGGCGTGCAGACGCTGATCGGGCCGCTGCTGGCCGGCGGCGGCGCGCTGGCCGACGCGCCGTGCATCGAATGCGTGCGCTACTGGATTCGCATCAACCGGCCTGTCGAGGCGCTGCTTGCGCGCCATCACGGCAGCGACGCGACGCGTCTGCCGCCGGCCGCCTCGCGTGCCGGGGCAGCAGCAGCGGCGGCGCTCGTGGCGGCGACGGTCGAGCAGATCGCGGTCAGCCGCACGGTTTCGGAACGGTCGCAAACGCATATCGTGGCGCAGCGCATCGACACGTTGGCCGCCGAGCGGCACCGCGTGCTGAAGCGTCCGCAATGCCCGTGCTGCGGCAATCCCGCGTGGATGCGCGAGCAGGCGGCGCGGGCGCCGCAACTCGCCGATCATGCGCCGTTGGCGCGTGCCGACGGCGGCTACCGTACCGCCGATCCGCAACAGGTGTTCGAGCGTTACGCCCATCTGATATCGCCGGTCAGCGGCGCGATCGCGTATCTGCACCCGATGCCGAAGCGACACGCGGGCCTGCGCAAGGTCTATGCGTCGGGCTTTCTCGTGTGCCCGGCCGCCGTACCGGGCAGCAACCGGTTCGACAGGATCTGCTCCGGCAAAGGTCGCACCGACGAACAAGCCCGGGTGAGCGCGCTATGCGAGGCGCTCGAACGATACAGCAGCGTGTATCAAGGCGACGAGGCGACACTGACCGGAAGCATCGAAAGCCTGCTCGCCGATCCGGCATGCGATGCCGTGCCGATTCACGTGAACGATCTTCAGCAGTTCAGCGAACGGCAATTCGACGCGCGCGATGCGATCAATGCATTGACGCGCGATGTTCGAAAGCAGGTGCCGCCGCGTTTCACCGCGCGCGACGTCATCGACTGGACGCCGGCCTGGTCGCTCGTGACCGGCAGGCGCCACCTCGTGCCGCTGAGCTACTGTTATGCGGAAACGCCAGACAGCGCGCAGGCGCCCGCCGCATGCGTGCACAATCCCAACGGTTGCGCGGCGGGATCGAACGTCGACGAGGCGATTTTGCAAGGCATGCTCGAATTGATCGAGCGCGATGCGGTCGCGATCTGGTGGTACAACCGGATCCCGCGCCCCGGCGTCGATCTCGCGAGTTTCGACGATCCGTATTTCGATGCGCTCGTGCGTGAATACGCGACGTTCGGGTGGCGTTTGTGGGCGCTCGACATCACCACCGATCTCGGCGTGCCGACCGTGGCCGCGCTGGCGGAAAATCCGCAGGACGGGCGCTTCTCGATCGGCTTCGGCTGCCATCCGGACGGCCGATTCGCGGTGCAGCGCGCGCTAACCGAAGTCAACCAGTTGCTCGATGTCGCGGCGGAGGCGCCGCACCCGTGGGATCGCGACAAACTGTCGGAAACCGGATTCCTGTATCCGGCGAACGGCGTGCGCTGCACGGCGCACTCGACGTGGCGGCCGAGCGACGCTGCGTCGTTGCCGGCGGCGCTCGCGCATTGCGTCGGGCGCATCGCGGCGGCCGGCATGGACGTGCTCGTCGTCGACAAGACGCGGCCCGACATCGGCTTGTCCGTGGTGCAAGTCATCGCGCCGGGGTTGTGCCATTTCTGGCCGCGGTTTGGTGCGCGACGGCTTTACTCGGTTCCAGTGGAATTGGGATGGCGCGCGCAGCCGTGCGACGAACAGGAACTGAATCCGGCACTGCTGTTTCTTTGACTTGGCCGGTTGTCCTTTCATGGCGGCGGGATGGATTCGCCGGCGGAAAGCGGCGGGCGGGCCGATTGCTCCCGCCCGGTGCTGCCGGGCGCCTCGCGCCGATCACGTTCCGGTCTTGTCGAGGCGCCGGTTCGAGATCACCGGTTGTTGATGGTGAGGTAGGCATCCCAGGTGACGTAGCCCTTCAGTTGCGCGCGCCGGTCGTAAATGGCGACGACGAACGCATAGGTCTCTTGGCCGGGAGCGAGCACGGTGGCTTGCGCCCAGTAGTCCGCGCGCTGCTCCGCTTTCACACTGTTGTTGTCGGGCCAGCCCTGTACCGGGTAAGGCTCGTTGACGTTCTCGGTGTGGTACGAAACTTCGCCCAGAAGGTTGCGGGTGATCGCTTTGAAGCGATACAGGAAGCACTTGTAGCTTTCCGTGTACGTCAGAGACACGGTGCGCCAGTAAATCACGTCGTCGGCATTGGCCTTGAGCAGCAAGTTGCTGCCGGCCTCCCCCTGGTACACGCCTTGCACCGAGCCTTGGCTATAGCCATCCGCCGCATCCGCCAGCGGGGTGATCATGTAGACGGAATCGGGGTCGTTTCCGAGCGAGGTCGCCTTATCCGGCTCCGTGCCGAGCGAGTTGTTGTTCTTTTTCAGAATCTCATCGACATCGAACGCAATCAGGACATCGATGAATTTGAAGGTATCCAAGCTATGAGACATGGCAGTTCCTTTCACGTTTTATCGTTGAAGAACACGCTGCTGAGCGACGACGCCCGTGGCACCGGTATCTCTCCCATCCTGCGAAGCAGCGCCTGTGCAGAAATCGGGCGGGCGGAAGAGTATCGACAGCGTACGGAGGATTGATCTGCAAATCGATTACACGTGGTTACAGTGCGCGTATGGCGAGGCGTGCGGCGCGTGCATGTGAATCCTGCACCCGGTGTACGGCTGTGTCAGCGTCGCCGGAACTCCGCCCGCATGCACCGTCACCGAAATATCGCCGACGCCGGTGACGCGGCCCTATGCAGTCTCTGCATGGAAAGTGCCGGAACTTTGCATTGGACTGCGCATTTTGCGATTTCTAGAATCGGCCGGACGTCGAACCTTGCTCGAAGGGTTCGTTTCCCCGCCGCGCTTGCCGCGCGTCAGCAATACAAGGAGTCGCTACATGCAGATCAGTTCGCCCATTGCCGCGCTGTCCGAAGACATGAAAGCCTGGCGCCGACAGATCCACAGTCGCCCGGAAATCGCGTTTCAGGAAACCGGCACGGCTGCGTTCGTCGCGGATTTGCTGCGCTCGTTCGGCATCGACACGCATACCGGCATCGGCCGCACCGGCGTGGTCGGCGTGATCGACGGCACAGGTGGGCCGGGCCCCACGATCGCGTTGCGCGCAGACATGGACGCGTTGCCGATCCAGGAAGAGGGTCGACCGTTTTATCGTTCGGTCCATCACGGGCTGTTTCATGGCTGCGGTCACGATGGACACACCGCGATCCTGCTCGGCGCCGCGAAGCGGATTGCCGACCATCGCCAGTTCAGGGGCCGGGTCGTGCTGGTATTCCAGCCGGCCGAGGAAATCGTCAAAGGTAGCCAGGCGATGCTCGACGATCAGTTGCTGGAGCGGTTCCCGTTCGACGAAATCTACGGGCTGCACAATCATCCGCAGCTCCAGCCCGGAAAAATCGGCGTACGCGTGGGGTCGCAACTAGCCGCTGTGGACTTCTTCACGATCGAGATTCGCGGGACCGGCAGTCATGGCGGGACACCGCATCGCAGCGTCGATCCGATCGCCATCGGCGCGCTGCTGGTGACCGCATTGCAGACCGTCGTCAGCCGTTCGATCGACCCGCTGGACAGCGCGGTCCTGAGTATCTGCCAGTTCGTCGCGGGTGCGACGGCGAACGTCATTCCGGATCGCGCGTCGCTGCAAGGCACCACGCGCGCGCTGTCGCCGACGGCGCGTGAACGCGTGCATCGCCGCTTGCGCGACATCTGCGCGGGCGTCGCGCTGTCGCACGATTGCACGATCGATCTCGATATTTCGCACGGCACGCCGCCGACGATCAACGCCGAAGCTCCGGCGCGGTGCGTCATGGATGCGGCGGCCGCGGTGGTCGGCGCCGCGAACGTGTTGACCGACGTGGCGCCGCTGATGGCCGGCGACGACGTCGCGCGCTTTCTCGAGGCGCGGCCCGGCTGTTACTTCTTTCTCGGGCAGGGCGGGCATATGTGCCATCACCCCGAATACGACTTCAACGACGACGTGGCGCCGATCGGCGTCGCGATATTCGACGAAGTCGTGCGTCGTCGTCTCGCCGCCTGACAAAACGACCGTGCGACTGCATCGACGTCGCGCGATCCGGACATTCATAAAAAAACTGGAGGAGAACATCATGGGACACGCAACGTTCCGTGCCCGGCGGATGCTGGCCGTCCTGTCGGCAGGCGTGTGCGCCGTGCTCGCATCGGGCACGGCGTGCGCGGCCGGTGCGCACTCGCAGGGCGTTGCGAGCGCGTATACGCTTGCGCCGTTTCTGATTTTCGTCGCGTCGACGCTCGGCATCACGTACTGGGCTTCGCGCCGTAACCGCTCGGTGTCGCAATTCTATACGGCGGGCGGTGGCGTGACGCCGTTGCAGAACGGCTTCGCGCTCGCCGGCGACTACATGTCCGCGTCGTCGTTCCTCGGCGCGGTGGGCATGATGGCCGGTTCAGGCTACGACGCGATCATCTACGGCGTCGGCACGCTGGTCGGCTGGCCGATCCTGTTGTTTCTCGTCGCGGAACCATTGCGAAATCTCGGACGCTTCACGCTCGCCGACGTCGTCGCGTTCCGTCTCGAAGAGCGACCGGTGCGCATCCTGGCCGCGGTGAATTCACTGGCGATCGTGCTTTTCTACCTCGTGATCCAGTTGGTCGGCGCCGGCAAGCTGATCCAGTTGCTGTTCGGCGTGCCGTACATGGTCGCGATGCTGGCGGTCGGCGCGCTGGTGCTGGTCTACGTGCTGATCGGCGGCATGCTGGCCACCACGTGGGTGCAGATCGTGAAAGCGGCGCTGATGCTCGCGATCGGCACGTATCTGTCGTTCAAGGTGCTGCAGGCGACCGGCTTCAGCGCGAACCGGCTGATGAGCGCGGTCGTGCAAGCCCATCCGGCCGGTGTAGCCGTGCTGGCGCCGAGCCGGCTTGTCACGAATCCCGTCGACGCGATTTCGCTCGGCATGTCGTTGATCTTCGGCATGGTGGGCCTGCCGCATATTCTGAGCCGCCTGTTCACCGTCCGCGATGGCGCAGCGGCCCGGCAATCGGCGTTCTACGCGACCGGGCTCATCGCATGGTTCTATACCGCGGTCGTCGTGATCGGCGCAGGTGCGATCGTGTTCGTGCTCCGTAATCCGGCGTTCGTGGACCCGGCGACGCACACGCTGATCGGCGGCGGGAACATGGCGGCGATGCATTTGAGCCACTACTTCGGCGGCGATGTGTTCCTCGGCATCATGTCCGCGGTGGCGTTCGCAACGATCCTGGCTGTCGTCGCGGGACTCACGATTTCGGGCGCGTCGGCGGTCGGGCACGATCTGTACAAGCGAATCGTGTGCAGGGGACAAGCTGATCCGGCGCGCGAACTGAAGGTGTCTCGCTGGGCGACGTTCGTGCTGGTGGCGGTCGCATTGCTCCTGTCGCATCTCGTGCAGAACCTCAACATCAGCTTCCTGGTCGGACTCGCGTTCTCCATTTCGGCGAGTACCAACTTCCCGATTCTGATGCTGTCGATGTTCTGGCGGGGATTGACGACGCGCGGCGTGTTGGCCGGCGGGATGGTCGGACTGTCGTCGTCGGTCGGGCTCCTCGTCACCGGGCCGACGATCTGGGTGGGCATTCTGAAGCACGACGTCGCGCTCTTCCCGTATGCGAACCCGGCCTTGTTCTCGATGACGCTGGCGTTCGGGGTCGCATGGCTCGCGTCGATCACCGATTCGTCCGCTCGCGCGGCGGCGGAGCGTGCGCGATTCGATGCGCAGACGTTCCGCAGTGCGACAGGGATTGGCATCAGCGCCGCCCACACTCACTGACCACTGGAGCAACCATGTCGAACGTCAATCACCTGACGGCCATTGCGGCCGGCGCCGGCGCGAATGCAGGCGCCGACGCGCATGCGCCCGACGTAACCCGTCTGATCCGGCGCCGCGCCCGCTTGAGCTTCGGCATGAGCCTGCTCGTGCTGGGCGCCTACTTTACGTACATCCTGATCGTCGCATTCGTGCCGGGCGTGCTGACACGGCCCTTGTCCGCCGATTCGCCGATGACGTTCGGGATCGTCGTCGGCGTCGGGCTGTACTGGTTCTGCACGATCGCGACGGGAGCGTACGTGTGGATAGCCGGCCGCTGGATCGACCCGCTCGTTCGCCGGATTGCCGGCTGAGCGAGAAGCCCGCACGTCCGGATGCGCGACGATGGCACGCGGCGCGCCAACGTGTGGCGACCGGTGCCGATGGATGCGCCGCGCGAAGGCGGTTCCGCGGCGCTGTCCAGCGGAAGCAGCCCGGCCGAATCGGCTTCTGGACCGTCGTGCTTCCCGGTAGTCCGAGGTTTTCCCGGGTGATTCGCGCACTCTGCATCAGAACCGTGTCTCCTTGAGCGCGTGTCGGCGATACAGCCGATACGCGTTTTTTTTACGGCGCAGATCGCCACCCGGTTGCCCGGCGGCCATGCAAATCCTGCATCGCCCGGCGACAAGAATCTCATTGGATAGCGATTTTTTAGCTGCTTACGATGCATCGCGGGATTGAAGCCGTCTGAGGCGATCCTGCAAGCTTCCCGGCTTTTAGCGCTTCCCGCTGTACCCGACGGCGAATTCGACTTTCAGATAATTCGTTATACGAATAAAAACGCATTGCGCATGGGCCGTGCCGAAGGTCAGCTTGCCCGGATCAGGACGAAATCAAAATCAAGCGATGGAACGAGATGAATCGGAAAAAATCGATGAGGAGATCGGCGGCGGCTTTGCTGACGCTTGTGTGCGCAACGTGCGGGAGTCACGTTCGCGCGCAGGGTTCGGTGGTCATGTACGGCATTCTGGATATCGGCATGCAGAGCCTGACCAATGCCGGAAGGGAGGGTAAGTCATCGTTCGGCATGCTGGGCAGCGCATTTTTGCCTTCACGGTTCGGGTTCAAGGGCGACGAGGACCTCGGCGGCGGCTACGGCGCGGTCTTCCAGATCGAGAACGGCTTTGACCTCGGCAAGGGGACGCTCGTGACGCCGGGCACGCTGTTCAACCGGCTGTCGAGCGTCGGGATTCGATCGCCCTATGGCCGGCTGACGTTCGGGCGCCAATACAGTGTGCAGTTCGACAAGGCGGTTCTCTACGACCCGACGTATTTCGCCAACGATTCCACGCTGTCGCTGAATCTGATCCCGCTCGGGACGCTGCGGCTTAACAATGCGGTGAAGTTTCAGTCGGAGTCATTTCATGGCCTCAATGTCGAGGCCGAGTACGGCTTCGGTCAACAGCTGCCCGGCAACATGCTGGCCGGCCGTTACGTTGGCACGGCGCTCGAATATGTTCACGGAACGTTTGCCGCGCGCGTGCTGTACGAACAGAGCCGGGGGACGAGCACCGGCGGCATCGATTCGTCCGGGCGGAGCGATGAGCGCTACAGCGCGGCGCTCCGCTGTACGGTCGGCGGCGTGACGCTTTCCGCGGGCGTCACGCGCGTGCTGGGCGACCTGCAGTTGACGCCGCGCGGTACGGCTTACTGGGGCAGTGCGAAAGGATTCGCGACGCCGACGATTCAATGGTACGTGCTGGGCGGCCGTTACGACTTCCAGCGCGCACCGGAACACCCGACGCTGTTCGTCGGCGGGGCCGAGTATCTGCTGTCGAAGGCGACGTTTCTGTATGCCCATGTCGGCACGATGTTGAATTCCGGCGACAGCGCATTCGGTGTCAACAGCTATTCGAACGTGGGCCAGCCCGGCAAGAGTCAGGTCGGCGCGAGCGTCGGCATTCACCACAAGTTCTGACGTGGGCGCCGTTTGCCGAGCGTCAGGTCTGCGCGTTCGCATCGGACAGGGGCAGGGGGCGACTATACTTGCCGCACGTGGGCGCGGCCGCTGTCCTCGAATGCCGGGTTTCCTGTCCTGGGTTTCCAATGAATCTTCGCAAACTGCAACATGTCATTGCACTCGCTCGATATCAGACCTTCAGTCGCGCCTGCGCGGAAGTGCATCTGAGTCAATCCGCGTTGTCCCGCAGCATCCAGTCGATCGAATCGGAGTTCGGATTTCCGTTGTTCGACCGTAGCGCACAAGGCATCGCGCTGACACCGTACGGCAAGGTATTCGTCGATCGCGCACGTCGGATCGATTTCGAGATGCGGGAACTCGTGCGCGATCTCGCGCTGCTCGAGCGCGGGGAGTTCGGCGAAATCTGCATTGGCTTGGGCGCGACGCCGGCCGCTTTGCTCAGACAACCCATTCTGACGTTCGGGGCCGTCAATGCGCCGAACGTACGAGTGGTGCTCAAGCGAGGCAATACCGCGGATCTGCTCGGCATGTTGATGGCGGAGCGCATCGACATGTTCGTCGGCGATATCGCGTCACTCACGGAGCAGCCGGAAATCGAGATCATGCCGCTACCGCGATGGCGGGCCGCGTTCTTTTGCGGCCGTACGCATCCCCTTGGCGGCATGGCGTGCGTATCGCCGGAGGCGCTGCTGAAATATCCGATCGGCAGCACGCACCTGTCGAGATATGCGCTCGACGACCTTCATCAGCATCTCGGATTTTCGATTGCAGACCGCATCAAGCTCCAGAGCGACGATTTCGGCGAACTGGAAGCGGCGGCCGCGGTGAGCGAAGTCGTCATTCTCGGCAGCCTTCCGGTTTTCGACGAAGCGGTCCGGGCGAACCGGCTGCATCAGATACCGCTCAATCCGCCGCTGGCCGGTTCGGCTCGTTTAGGGATCGTGGCGCTCGCGGGCAGGACCCCGTCGGTCACGATGGGCAGAATCAATGCGTTGGTGCGGGACGTGTTCAAGAAATTCTCGGAAGAATCGGCGACCAACTGACGTCGTGAGAGCGTGCGCACGCATGGAGCCAAGCCGGTCGCCATGCGCTTCCGAAAGCGAGACCCAGGGGACGACGACGTTCAGGCAATCGCCGCCGCCCGGGGGAACACGTGGGTGGTGGAGCACGAGTCGGCCGGCTTCGCAGGGTACGGGCCATGAACCTCTCAGAACCGCGTACTGAACCCAATCCGCGCGATCGACTGCAGCGCGCCGCTCGACGCGCCGTTCGCATCCATCACGCCGTTGATCTGCGCGTTGCTGCCGCGGCTTGCGCGCTGATGCACGCCCGCCACGTACACCATCGTGCGCTTCGACAGCCAGTACTGAACGGCCGCCAGGATCTGATGCGCATGCGCGTTGTCGAGCGTGTCGTTGCCCTTCATGTACGTGTACGACGCGCCGACTACCCACGCAGGCGACGGATGCCACGCCGCGCCCGCTTCCACCGACCAGACGCCCGCGCCGTTCTGCGCGTTGCGTACGGTTGTGAAGAGCGCCTTCCCCGTGACCGTGCCGAGCGTGTAGTGCACGCCCGCGCCCCAGTTGCGCACGCTGGTCGGCGTCATCCCGGCCGCCGCGCCGTATTTCTGGTTCGTATAGGCCGCGCCCGCGCCGAACGGGCCGTTGTCGTAGCTCGCGCCGACGCTGACCGTGTTGTTCGCGCCGATCGACCCCGCGACGTTGCCGAAGCCGTACAGCGCGCCGAAGATCAGACCCGACAGCGACGGGCTCGTGTATTTGACGGAATTCGCGACGCGATTGCTGCCTGCGACGCGATCCCAGTCGAACGCGCCGGTCGGGTTGTTCGGCAGCGCGAGCTGGTCGAACGGCCCGTTGCGAAAACCGTACAGGCCGACGAGATCCTGCGCGATCTCGTTGCCGCTGGCGGCCAGCGCATCGACCATGAACTCGTACTGGTTGCCGAGCGTGAGCTTGCCGTAGCGATCGTTTTCGAGCCCGACGTAGGCCTGCCGCGCGAACAACCCGCCGCCGATGATTGACCCATTGCCGAGCGAATACTGGTTGACGAGCCGGAAGATCGCGCGCGTGCCCGCTCCGAGATCCTCCTTGCCTTTGAAACCGAGCAGGTTCGGAAAGAAGATGTTGTCGTCGAATTTCGCGTTTCCGTGGCCGCCTTCGTTGCTGACATAGCTGATGCCGGCATCCATCAGACCGAACATCGTCACGCTGCTCTGTGCGAACGACGCGGCCGGAATCGCACAGGCCGCGAGTGCCAGAAGGGTCTTTTTCGTCATCTCCAGATGCTCCTCACATGTTTCCGATCGAGTCGGATATTTTCGATTGGACTACTGATTGATATGAATAATCCTGAACCGGGATGATTCCGATTCAGGTGCAACCGAAGGGGAATGGTCTGCGCACGGCGCATCGGGAGCGACTGCCTGCCCGCCGACACGCCGGGCGCCGGGCGCTATACCGTCGAATACCCGCCGTCCACCGGCACGACCGCGCCGGTCACGAACGACGCGCCGGGCGAGCACAGGAACAGGATCACTTCCGCGACTTCGTCGGCCGTACCCCAGCGCCCGAGCGGTGTGCGCTCGAGGATCTGCCGCGACGCCTGCGTGTCGGCCATCAGCCCGCTGCTGAGCGGCGTGTCGATCCAGCCGGGCGCAACCGCGTTCACGCGGATGCCGCGCTCGGCCCACGCCTGCGCGAGCGAGCGCGTGAGCTGCGCGATGCCGCCCTTGCTCGCGCTGTACGCGGGCCGGTCCTTGCTGCCGAAGTACGTGTACATCGACGCGATGTTGACGATGCTGCCGCCGTGCGCCGACAGCGCCGGCAGCGCGGCGTCGGATGCACGCATCACCGACGTCAGGTTCACGTTCAGCACGAGCTCGAACTGGTCCATCCGGTATTCGTCCGCGTGCCGGCTGATGCCGACGCCGTTGACGAGCACGTCGAGTCGCGGCAGCTCGGCGATCGTGCGCGTCAGCGCATCGCTGTCGGTCACGTTCAGTTCGATGTACTCGATGCCCGCGTGCGCGGGCGCATGCGGGCCGGCGGCGTCGAGCCCGAGCGCGACGACCGATGCGCCGGCTTCCGCGAACCGCCATGCGGTGCGCGCGCCGATGCCCGATGTGCCGCCCGTCACGACGACGGTCTTGCCTTCAAACGCCAACGGACGACTCATGCTCGATGCTCCCGACGGTGTGTGCGCGGCGGGCGCACCGCTGCGCGGGGGAAACCAGGATCTTGATCTGCGTGCGATCGGCGAGCAGCGCGTCGAAGCCGTCGGCGACGGCATCTTCGAGCGACACGGTGCGCGTGACGATCGATGTGAGGTCGAGCGCGCCCGACGCGACGATGCGCAGCAGGTCTTCGTATGCATGCCGGTAGCCGACGCTCGCCGTGAAGGTCAGTTCGTCGTTGACCGCGCGGAACGCATCGAAGCCCGCATGCGGCATCAGGCCGACCATTACGACGCGGCCGCCCTTGCGCAGCGCGTGCATCGCCGCTTCGAACGTGGCGGGCAACCCGGCCGCCTCGAAGCTCGCATCGACGCCGAGCCCGCCCGATGCCTCGCGGATCGCGTCGCGCAGCACGGACGCGTCGAGCGAGCGCGCGTTGAACGTGTGCGTCGCACCGAGACGCGCGGCGGCCGCGAGGCGCTCGGGCGACACGTCGACCGCGACGATGGTCGTCGCGCCCTGCAGCTTCGCGAGCTGGATCAGCAGCAGGCCGATCGGCCCGAGCCCGAATACCGCGCAGGTGCCGCCGAGCCGGAGTTCGGCGCGGCGCAACGCATGCAGCGCGACGGCGGCGGGTTCGATCACGGCGGCCTGTTCGAGACTGACGCCGTCGGGCAGCCGATGCAGCATATAGGCCGGCACGACCGCGAAATCGGCCATCCCTCCGTCGCCCATCAGGCCCGCGAAGCCCATCGACACGCACAGGTTGTACGACCCCGTGCGGCAGTACGCGCATTGGTGGCAGCGATATTCGGGCTCGACGGCGACGCAGTCGCCCGGGTTCAGTGTCGTCACGCCCTCGCCGACTTCGACGACGGTGCCGCAGAACTCGTGGCCGAGCGTCAGCGGCGCGGTGCGCCGCGACAGCGGGTGCGGCGTGTCGACCGGAATCGCGTGCGGGCCGTCCGCGTATTCGTGCAGGTCGCTGCCGCAGATGCCGCAATACGCGACCGCGATGCGCACCTCGCCCGGCCCGACGCGCGGCGTGTCGATTTCCACGAGACGGACGTCGCGCGGGCCATGCCATTGAAGTGCACGCATGTCAGCGTCCTCCGAGGTTCTGCGTATCGAGACGGTTCGCGGCGGCGCCGGCGGGCGCGCGCTTGCGCAGCACGGCGGGCGCGGTTTCGACGAGGCCGAACGACAGCACGCACGCGAGAATCGCGCCGGTTGCCGACGTCCACATCGCGAACTGCAGGCCGTAGCGGTCGGCCGCGAAGCCGGCGACGGTCGGTGCGACGAAGCCGCCGATCAGCTCGCCGGCGCCCATGATCAGCCCGAGCGCGCTGGCGATCGCGCGCGGCGGCACCGTTTCGGCCGGGATCGTCGCCATGAACAGCGTGAAGCAGCCGAGGCCCGTGTAGGTCGCGAGCACGAGCGCACAGAGCACCCACAGCGAATTCGCGTGAATCATCGCGACCGGGCACGCGGCGGCGACCAGCGCGAACACGATCATCGTCGGCCTGCGGCCGATCCGGTCGGAGATCGCCGGCACCGCGAAGCCCCAGAACACCCATGCGGCGCCGAGGCAGGTCATCACGACGCCCATGTCGGACGGCGAAAGATGGCGGCTGTCGACGAGGAAGACCGGCGCGAACGAGATGATCACGACGAACCACGTGAGGAAGAAGCAGCTGATCAGCACGCAGAGCAGGATGTTGCGTTCCTTCAGCAGTGCCCAGCGGCTGACGGCCGCGCCGCCCGCCGCTGCCGCGCCGACGGTGTCGGCCTGCGCATGCCGTGCGCCGCCGGGCGGCGCTTCGCGAACCCAGCGCCAGATGCAGAAGGCGATCAGGAAGCCCGGAATGCACGATACGTAGAACGCCTCGCGCCAGCCGTACGCGGTTGCGATGCCGATCACGACCGGCGGGCCGATCATCGCGCCGAGCAGGCCGGCGGCCGAGCCTTGCAGCAGGCCCATGTTCAGCCCGCGGCGGCTCGGCGTCGAACTCTCGACCATCAGCGACTGCGACAGCGGCAGCACGGGGCCTTCGGCGATGCCCATCAGCGCACGGAATGCGATCAGGCTCGCGAAGCCGCCGACGAACCCCGACAGCGCCGAGCACACGGAAAAGCCGAGCACGGCCGCGATCAGCAGCGGCTTGCGCGTGCCGCGCGCGTCGGACCACGCACCGGTCGCGGCGCCGGACAGCGCCCACGTGAGCGCGAGCGCGGACGACACCATGCCGAGCTGCGCATTCGTCAGGTGCAGTTCGGCCGACATGAACGGGAACAGGAACGACAGCGCGAGGCGGTCGAAGAACACGAAGCCGAACGTCATGAACAGGATCAGCAGCAGCCTGTTCTCGTACGTCCATGCGAGTTTGGGGGAAGGGTGGGATGTCATGGCGGGCCCCGTCGCGCGTCAGCGGAACAGCTTCTCGATCGCTTGCGTGCCGAGGCCGACCTTCTCGTAATGCGCCTTGCACATCGCGATGTACGAATGCACGTCGAAATAGCCGTCGGGGTTGCCTTCTTCGTCGAGCCAGATCAGCGGCCCCTTGACGATGAAGAACGCGCGCATCGGCTCGGGGTGATCGAACGCGACGAGCGTGTGGCCTTCGCCTGGCGTCTCGTACACGAAATCGCCCTTCGTCGCGGTCCATTCGTGCTCCAGATAGCCCCATTTGCCGGACAACGTGTACGCGAATACCTCGTGCGGGTGATAGTGCCGGTTCACGAGCCCTGCTTCCTTTGCCATCAGGATGTCGCACCATTTGTTCTGCGACGGCGAGATCCACAGCGGCCGCGACGAAACCGTTTCGGTGAACGGAACGTAATAGCGCTCGTCGTCGGTGGCCGCGTTCGCGATGTAGGCTTCCGGCAGCGCATCGGGCTTGAACGGATTGGCAATCGGCGGGATGTTTTGCCAGAATTCGGCTACGGCTTTGTCGACCACGGTTCGTCTCCTTGTGTATGGATGTCGTGGGCTCGACTTTAGCCAGCCGGTGCGCGCCGCTCTTGACTGGGCTGGACGAATTGCTTGATCGGGCCGGACATCGCACCGCACGACGTTTAAACGATCCATCCCCCAATTCCGCAATGCATGCCGCTCCGTACGACGGGCGCCAGCAGGAGGCGACGTGACGAATTCGACCGTTTTTTCACGCACGCGAGGCTCGACGGCCGACGTGCCGGCGCGCGACAGGATGGCGTACTGGGATGCGTTCAACGCGGCGACGCTGGTCGGCCTGCGCTGCTCGTCGCTGTCGCCGGCCGGGCTCGAAGTCGAGAAGACCGACATCGCGCTGCCGGGCCTCGGCATCGCCGACATCAGCGGCCAGGATCACGTGATCGAGCGCAGCCCTGCGTTGGTGCGCCAACTGCCGAAGGAATCGCTGTTCGCGTGCCAGATCCTGAGCGGGCGCGCGTATTTCATCCAGCGTGACCGGTGCCTGCTCGCGGAAGCCGGCGACGTCGTCGTCTACGACACGCGCGTGCCTTATCTGTTCGGATTCCTGACGCCGATGCGGCAGCTGCTGATCGATGTCCCGATCGCGACGTTCGACGACCGGCTCGATGCGGAACTGGCGGCGCTGCCGCTGCGGATCGCGCCGAAGCCGGGCGCGGGTGCGATGCTCGGCGCGACGCTGAGGGCGAGCGTCGAGCGCTTCATGAAGGATCCGGTCGAGTGCGATGCCGCGCGCTTTGCCGAGCGCACGCGCACGCTGGTCGCGGAACTGATCGACACGGAAGTGAACGGTGCGGGCGCATCGCGTGCTTCGCTGTCGTACCTGCTGACCGCGAAGCAGTACATCGCGACGCATCTCGGCGAGCCGGAGCTCGGGCCGCAGGCGGTTGCCGACGCGGTCGGGCTGTCGCTGCGTCATCTCGGCCGGCTCTTTGCGGCCGAAGGCGAGTCGATCACGCAGCACATCTGGTCGGAACGGCTGGCGCACGCGCATCGCGAGCTGACGGATGCGCGGCTGCGCAAGACGAGCGTCGGCGAGATCGCGTTTCGCTGGGGGTTCTCGAGCCAGGCGCATTTCAGCCGCGCGATTCGCGAGCGCTACGGCGCGTCGCCGATGGCGCTGCGCGATGCGGCGCCGCGCGGCGCCGTTTAGCGGAGCGCAGATGACGCAGGCCGATCGCGGAACCGCAAGACCGCGCGATTCGATCGACCGGCCTGCCGCCCACGACGTCAGGTTGCGCTGGCCTCGTCGATCTGGCGGATGTCGTCCTGATCGAGCCGGATGCGGATCGCTTCGCCGAGCAATGCGAGCTGCGCGAGCGACGTCGCGCTCGCGATCGGCGCGGTGATCGTCGGCCGCGCGATCTGCCACGCGAGCGCGATTGCGGCCGGCTGCGTGCCGTGCTTCGCCGACACGGCGTCGAGCGCGGCGAGAATGCGCAGGCCGCGTTCGTCGAGATAGCCGGCGACGCGATCGCCGCGCACGCTCTTCTTCAGGTCGGCCTCGCTGCGGTACTTGCCCGACAGGAAACCGCTCGCGAGCGCGTAATAGTTGACGACGCCGAGCTTCAGGTCGCGCACGACCGGCTCGAGATCGCGTTCGTAGTCGGCGCGGTCGATCAGGTTGTACTCGGGCTGGATGACCTGGTACGCGGGCAGGCCGTCGCGCTTGCTGATGTCGGCGGCTTCGCGCAGGCGCGCGCCGCTGTAGTTCGATGCACCGATGATGCGCACCTTGCCCGCGTCGATCAGCGTCTGGTATGCGCCGAGCGTTTCCTCGAGCGGGGCCGTATCGGCGAGGTCGCGGTGCGAGAAATACAGGTCGATGTAGTCGGTCTGCAGGCGGCGCAGCGAATCGTCGGCGGCCTTCAGGATGTTGTCTTTCGTCAGGCCCGCGCGTGTCGAAAGCAGGCCGACCTTGGTCGCGATCACGACCTGCTCGCGCTTGCCGGAACGCTTGAGCCACTTGCCGATGATCGTTTCCGATTCGCCGCCGCTGTTGCCGGGCGCCCAGGCCGAATAGACGTCGGCCGTGTCGATGAAGTTGATGCCGATGTCGGCGAGCGCGTCGAGCAGCGAAAACGACGCGTTTTCGTCGACGGTCCAGCCGAAGACGTTGCCGCCGAACGCGAGCGGCGAAACCTGGATGTTCGACGTGCCGAGAGTGCGTAGTGCCATGTTCTGCTCCGATATCGGTGGGGTGACGGGATTGAACTGAGCGATTGGCCAGGTCGAGCGCGACGAGACGGCGGGGTGCGCGGTGCGGTTCCGCCGTTGTCGCAGGACACCGGCCATTCTCTCCGATCGATCGGATTCGTGCAGGCGGCGTGTCGCCGCGATGATGGACGGCTTGGGACAGATGACGGACGCATCGTCCGTCACGTTGGCGGTCCGTACGGCTGCGTTGGATCCGGAGCTGAATTTCGCGGCGGCGATGCGCTGCGGGAAGCGAGATGCCGTGTCGGCGGAAGCGGGCGGGGGCGGGAGGGACGGATGCCCCGACGTTGCGCCGGAGCGGATCGGCAGACGGGCGGCAAGCAGCCGCCCGTGCGACGGCGAGTCGGTCAGCGCAACTGCACCGCCGCGAGAAACAGCACCATGCTGCCGATCGCGCCATCCAGCACGCGCCACGCAACGGCCTTGCGGAACCACGGCGCCAGCAATCGCGCACCGTAGCCGAGCCCGAGAAACCACACGACGCTGACCGCCATCGCGCCGATCGCGAACGCGAGCCGCGCGCCTTCCGGCTCGCGCGCGCCGGCCGTGCCGATCAGCAGGAAAGTGTCGAGATATACGTGCGGGTTGAGCCACGTGAACGCGAGCGTCATCAGCACGATCGCGAGCCCGCTCTGCGGCGGCGGCGCGACCGCGTCGCCGCGCACGTCGAGCGTTGCGTGGCCCGGCTTGAACGCGCGGCGCAGCGCGTTGATGCCGAACCATGCGAGATACGCGAGGCCGACGTACAGCACCGCATGGACGAAAGTCGGATACCGCTCGACCAGCACCGATGCGCCGCCGACGCCGGCGCCGATCAGGATCATGTCGGATAGCGCACACAGCAGCACGATCTTGCCTACATGCGAGCGCATGATGCCTTGGCGGAGTACGAACGCGTTCTGCGCGCCGATGGTGACGATGAGCGACGCGCACAGTGCGGCGCCGTGGGAAAAAGCGAGCCAGTTCATGGTGGTGACAGCGGTAGACGCAGTGGAAGCAGTAGACGGATGAATCGGGTAGCGCTAGTCTGCGGTCAGCATGAAAATAAGAGAAGCTAATTCACCTAATGCGGATTAAGGAAATCTAATGCTCGACTACGCCCTGCTCGATGCCCTCGCGGCCGTGATCCGGTACGGCTCGTTCGAGCGCGCGGCCAAGGAGCTGAACGTCACGCCGTCGGCGGTGTCGCAGCGCGTGAAGCTGCTGGAGGAGCGTGTCGGCAGCGTGCTGGTCAAGCGCGGGCAGCCGTGCGTTGCGACGACGTCGGGCGCGCTGCTGTGCCGGCATACCGAGCGCGTGCAACTGCTCGAGGCCGAACTGGGCGGCCGGATGCCGGCGCTGCCGGGCCAGATTGCGAGCGCATGGCCGATGTTGCGCGTGGCCGTCAACGACGACAGCGTCGCGACGTGGTTCATCGACGCGGTGGGGCCGTTCTGCACGGAGCGCGAAACGTTGCTCGACCTCGTGATCGACGACCAGGACTACACGGCCGCGCGCATCCGCGACGGCAGCGTGCAGGGCGCCGTGACCGCGCAGGCCGAGCCGATCCAGGGATGCCGGTCGGAGCGGCTCGGGCGGATCCGCTATCGCGCGGTGTGCTCGCCGGCGTTTTACGAACGCTATTTCGGCGCGGGCATCACGCGCGATGCGCTGCGTCGCGCGCCGTGCGTGATGTTCAATCCGAAGGACGGGCTGCAGGCGCGTTTCATCCGGCGCGTGACGCGCGCGGATCTCGATCCGCCGCAGCACTGGATACCGCACGTCGCGGGCTATCTGCGCGCATGCGAAACGGGATTGGGATGGGGGATGTGCCCGGACCGGATGGTCGACCGCCAGCTGGCGGCGGGCGAACTGGTCGACATGTCGCGCGGGCGCACCGTCGACATCGATCTTTACTGGCAGAGCTGGCGTCTGTCGATCGGCTGGCTCGACGATTTCAGCGCGGCGCTGAAGGCGCGCGCCGCGCTGTTTCTCGATTGATCGGTAACGTCACGCGGGCGGCGCGCGAGATGCGTGCACCGTGCGGGATCAGACGTGATGCAGGCCGTCGAAGTCGATGATCTGTACGTGGCGGCCCTGCATTTCGATCAGGCCGCGCTTCTGGAATTTGGACAGCGTGCGGCTGACCGTTTCGAGCGTCATGCCGAGATAGCTGCCGATGTCTTCGCGCGTCATCCGCAGGTTGAATTCCGACGGCGAGTAACCGCGCTTCAGGTAGCGCGACGATACGTCGAGCAGGAACGCGGCGACACGTTCTTCGGCATTCAGCGAACCGAGCAGCATCGTCTGCGACGTTTCGCGCACGATCTGTTCGCTCATCAGCTTGTGCATGCGCAACTGCATCGAGCCGGCTTCCGAGCACAGTGCCTTCAGCGCGCTGTACGGAATCACGCAGACGGAGCTGTCTTCGAGCGCGACCGCGGTGCGCGGATGCGTGTCGTCGCAGATGCCGTCGAGGCCGAGCGCTTCGCCCGCGAGATGCAGGCCCGTGACCTGTTCGCGGCCGTCGTGGCGCGTGGCGACGGTTTTCAGCGAACCCGAGCGTACCGCGTACAGGTTGTCGAATGCGTCGCCTTCGCGGAACAGCGCTTCGCCGCGCTTGACGGGGCGCGCCGCGCAGATGACCGACTCGAGGCGGCTGAGCGCTTCGGGCGCCAGGCCCTGCGGCATGCACAGGTGCCGCATCGCGCACGACGAGCAGTGCGCGGCCTGGCGAGGAGCCCAGCTGCCGGCATGAGGCGTGGCGGCGGTACGTGTGGCGACGGGCGTCAGCATGATCGTTTACTCCGGCGTTGAATCGACTGAATCATTGTCCCACCGCAAGTTGTCGCTGTCGGGTGACAAAACGTCGCGACCGGCCGCGGATGCCGAACGCCGTTCATGCGGCTTGATCGTCCGTGTTGGCGGCGGCCGGAATCAGCAGCACGGGCAGCGTCGCGTGCCGCACGCATTGTTCGGCGATGCTGCCGAGCACGAGACGGCGGAACCCGCGGCGGCCGTGCGTGCCGAGCACGAGCAGATCGGCGCCGAACGCCTTCGCGCCCTCGAGGATCAGCTGCGACACATCGTTGAGCGACGTCGCTTCGGCCAGCTTCGTATCGCCTTTCACGCCCGCTGCCTGCATCAGCTTCGTGAAATCCTTCGCGAGCTCGTTGCCTTGCGCGACGAGCTGATCGCGCAGCACGGACGGATCGTAGCCCGGCACGTTGTAGTAGATCGCGGCGTTCTCGACGACGTAGAACGGTTGCAGCTCGGCGCCGTGCGCTTTCGCGAGCGCCAGCGCGGCATCGAACGCATGGCGGGACGTGTTGCTGCCGTCGACGGCAACCAGAATACGCTTGTACATAGTGTCTCCGAGTGGCGGGTTGAAACGAAGTCGGCCGGATGGCCGATCTGTCTGAGCAATGCTGCGAGGCAGGGTAAACCAACGGCGGGGACTTTGCAGTGCGGTGCCTGTGCTGCCGTGCTACAGCAGCGCCTCCGGCATCGCGGTGCACGGCCATGCACGCAATGCATGCCGCACTGCGCGACGCATATCGCATGGCTGCATCGCATCCGTCGTTCGCGTGGCCGCCGCGCGGCTCGCGATAGCGGTTTCGAGCGATGGTGGATGAAGACCGCACCGTCGCCGGGAACGAATGCGCAGGCATCGAAATCCCGCGTTGCACCGGCGCACGCATCGCGGCGCGCGCATGCCGCACCGACACGGTGCGAAATCACGCCGATGAACCGCGCGCATCGTCATTCAATCGCAACCGCGCCGTTTCGACATGACTTCGATCAATGGATGTGCGTCGGCGCGATTCGCGGCATGCATGAAACCGCCGATGCCGACGCGCGGAATCGTTCGCTTGAGCACCTGTCGCGTGCGCCGATCCACCGGCATCGATCGTCGACCGATGCCGATCTGCAAACGAACGATCGATTCAAACGCCGCGCCGGCTACCTCGGCACGGCCGTCAGCTCGATCACGCGTTCCGGCCGCCGTCCGTGGCCGGGCCAGTACGCGCTGCCGTACATCCGATGGACGGGGCCGAACTGCGCATCGTCCGCGGGCGACGGCGCGGCGAAGCCTTTCTCGATCACCACATAGCCCGCGCGCAGCGCGAACGCCGGATGGTTGCCGCCGGTGCGGCTGTCGAAACCGGCGAGGCCGTCGCCGGCTTCGGGCATCGCATTGACGAGCGACGCGTTGCTGCCCGTGACCTGGTCGGGCGAGATCGGCCCGCCGCCGGCGAGAAGCCACGCCTCGCGGTTCTTGCCGTCGGTGTCGACCGTGCTGTCGTGGGTGTCGTCGTTGTCGAGCTCGACGCTGTGCGGATGCAAATGACCTGCTTGACCGGATGATTCCATCACGGCTCTCCTGGCGGCGAAGCGCTTCGGATCGAAGCAAATCCCGTTCCGGGTTCGACGGGAAAAGGCGCGCGGGCGACCGCCGCGGTCGCGCGACGCGCACTGATTTGTCATGATTTATTTCAGCTAGAAGACGCGTTTTCTACAGAGTATGATTCTTTTCCTGCGAAGCGGCGACAGGGGATGCGATCTCGCCGCCTCTGCCCGCGCCGGGGCGCCGCAGCACCCTTAAAGACGGGTAGTGAACAACAAACAAGGGACTAGAGGTGGCGGATTCATGCAAGCGACTACTGCCTTCACGCACCGCGGTTATCTGTTGAATTGCGCGCCCGCGCGCGCCAGTGACGGTTCGTTCAAGCCCTACGTCGTGATCTCCCGATCGAGCGACGGGGAGTTGGTTGCGAACCGTTTTTTCCCGACCGAGCTCCAGTTCAACGACGAAGGCGCCGCGATCGCGCATGCGCGCGACTGGGCCGTGCGCTGGATCGACGCGAGCAGCATCGTGATCTGACGCCATCGCGTTTCCGGCATCGTCGGCCGTTCGGCCGATCCCCGGTGTGCCGCTCCCGGACAAAAAACGCGGTAATCTTGCGGAACCCGTCACTTTATTAGCGGCCGTGCGACCGAGCGCGGCCGCCTGCATTTGCATATGTCGACATCACCCGTCCGTCAGTGGGGCCTCGAAGAAATCGTCGCCGGCTTGCGCGAGTCGCGCGAGGAACTCCATCGCACGCGCCATCCGCGCGGCATCCGCGAACTGCCGTCCCGCGATGCGATCTGCAAGATTGTGACCGGCCTGCGCGCGTCGATGTTTCCGACGCATTACGGCGCGCCGGATCTCACCGACGAAAGCGTCGACTACTACGTCGGCCACACGCTCGAAAGCACGCTGCGCGTGCTGTGCGAGCAGATTCGCCGCGCGCTGCCGTTCCTGCCCGAGCATGCGGACACGCCGTTCGCGGAACTCGACGAGCGCGCGTTCGAGATCGCGCGCGAGTTCGGCCGGCAGTTGCCGGCGGTCCGCGCGCTGCTCGTCAGCGACATCCAGGCCGCGTACGCGGGCGATCCGGCCGCGCAGCACATTACCGAGATCCTGCTGTGCTATCCGGGCGTGCTGGCGATGATGCACCACCGGCTCGCGCACGCGCTGCACCAGCTCGGCGTGCCGCTGCTCGCGCGCTTCATCAATGAAATCGCCCACTCGGCCACCGGCATCGACATCCACCCCGGCGCGCAGATCGGCCCGAGCTTCTTCATCGACCACGGCACCGGCGTCGTGATCGGCGAGACGGCGATCATCGGCGAGCGCGTGCGCCTGTACCAGGCCGTCACGCTCGGCGCGAAGAGCTTCCCTGCCGATGGCGAAGGTGCGCTGGTCAAGGGCAACGCACGGCACCCGATCGTCGAGGACGACGTGGTGATCTATGCGGGTGCGACGATTCTCGGCCGTGTGACGATCGGGCGCGGCTCGGTGATCGGCGGCAACGTGTGGCTCACGCACAGCGTGCCGCCCGGCACGAGCGTTGCGCAGACCAGGGCCCGCGAAGGCGGCAGCGCCGAGAAGCCGTAACGCGGCGCGCGGCCGCCGACCGCCGCCGCGCGTGCGTCAGAGCTTGCCGGCGGGCGAGCGGTGCTTGTACAGCACGTCCTGGTCGACGCGGATCAGGTTCTGCCCCGCATCCACCACGAAATCCACGCCGTTGTAGGCGTTGCCGGTCAGCAGCAGGATCGCGCTCGCGACGTCGTCGGGGCCTGCGATGCGCGCGAGCGGCGTCGATGCGCGGCTCGCGTGTTCGAAGTCGGCCTGCGTCTGGTCGTCGCTCGGCAGCATCAGCCCCGGGAACACCGCGTTCACGCGCAGCACGGGCGCGCACGACAGCGCGAGCATCTGCGTGAGGTTGCCGAGCGCGGCCTTCGCGACCGTGTAGCTGAAATGGTCGCGGTGAAAGTTTTCCTTGATCTTCTGGTCGACCACATTCACGACGACGCCCTGCGTGCCGGCCACGCGCGCCCGTTCGTAGAATGCGCGCGTGAGCAGGATCGGCGCGCGGCAGTTGACGGCCCATGCCTGGTCGAACGCCGCGAGATCGAAGCTCGGGAAGTGGTCCTGCCAGAACACCGACGCGTTGTTGACGAGCACGTCGAGGCGCCCGAAGCGCGCATACACCTGGTCGATCAGCGCGGTGATCTGCGCGGCATCCGACAGGTCGGCCTGCAGCGCGATCGAATCGTGCCCGCGCTCGGCGATCGCGCGTGCCGCCGCGCGTGCGGCATCGGCCGAACGATCGTAGTGAACCGCGGTGCGATAGCCGTGCGCGGCGAAATACTCGGCGAACGCGCGCCCGGCCCGGCGCGCGGCGCCGGTCACGAGCACGACGGGCGCGTGCGCCGTTTGCTTCGTCGACTCCATTACGTATTCGTCAGGTTGACTGAAGAAGGATTGGCGACGATCGACAGGAATTCGCGCCGCGTCGACGGATCGGTGCGGAACGAGCCGAGCATGCGCGACGTGACCATCTCGACGCCCGGCTTGTGCACGCCGCGCGTCGAGATGCACTGGTGCGCGGCTTCGAGGATCACGCCGACGCCCTTCGGCTGCAACACGTCGAACAGCGTATCGGCGATCTGCACGGTCATCTTTTCCTGGATCTGCAGGCGCTTCGCGAACGCGTCGACGAGGCGCGCGAGCTTCGAGATGCCGACCACGCGATGGTTCGGCAGATACGCGACGTGCGCGCGGCCGATGATCGGCACCATGTGGTGCTCGCAGTAGCTCTCGAAGCGGATGTCCTTCAGCACGATCATCTCGTCGTAGCCGTCGACTTCGCTGAACGTGCGCGCGAGGATGTCGCGCGGCTCCACCGCATAGCCGGCGAAGAACTGCTCGTACGCGCGCACGACGCGCGCGGGCGTGTCGACCAGGCCTTCGCGTGCGGGATCGTCGCCGGCCCAGCGCAACAGCACGCGGACGGCGGCCTCTGCTTCTTCGCGGCTCGGCCGGGATGCGGCCTGCTCGGGCCGTGCGGATTTTTTACCCATGTAGTGGCTCCATCGAAGGCCGCCTGCGGCGGCCGATATCCGCCAATTGTTTCATGCTTTCGCGGGTCGTGCGTGCCAGCGCGAACAGGCCCTGGCGCTCACTTCGGCCATTCGTCCTGCTCGTCGTTGAACAGCGACGCGACGACGCCGCGCAGCCACGCGGTGCGCGGATCGTTGTGGTACTTGCGATGCCAGTGCTGCTTCAGGTCGAAGCGCGGCAGCGCGAGCGGCGGCTCGACGGGCACGATGAACGCATGCTCGGCTGCATACGCATAGCCGATTGCATGCGGCACCGTCGCGATCAGGTCGGTGCGGCTCAGGATGAACGGCAGGCTCATGAAGTGCGGCGTCTCGAGCACCGCGCGGCGCTGCATGCGCTGCTTCGCCAGGTATTTCTCGAGCACTTCCTGGCTGCGCCCTTCGGCGCGCACCACCGCGTGCCCGCACGCGAGGAACTGCTCGACCGTGAACGGCGGCGTCTGTTCGAGCGGATGGCCGCGGCGCATCAGGCACACGAACCGGTGCGTGAACAACCGTTGCTGGAAGAAGTTGTTGCCGTCCAGATCGGGGAAGTAGCCGACCGCGAGATCGATCGACCCGGCTTCGAGGCCGCGTCCGACTTCGTCGTGCGCGAGCGAGACCGAACGCAGGTTCGCGTGCGGCGCGCGCGTCGCGAACGCCTGCAGCAGTTTCGGCAGGAACACGATCTCGCCGACGTCCGACAGCGCGATCGAGAACGTATGCGTGCTCGCGGCCGGATCGAAGTCGTGCGGCGCGACGAGGCCGCGCTCGATCTGCGCGAGCGCGTCGCGTGCGGCCGGCAGCAGCGCGAGCGCGCGCGGCGTCGGCTCCATCCCGCGCGACGTGCGCACGAACAGCGGATCGCCGAAATACTCGCGCAGCCGGCCGAGCGCCGTGCTCACGCGCGGCTGGCTCACGCCGAGCAGGTCGCCGGCGCGGCTGACGTTGCGCGTGTCGTCGAGCGCGACGAGGTAGGGAATGAGGTTCAGATCGAGCGAATCCATCATCGGGCCAATATCTTCAAAACGTATACAACATATCTCCTGAATCGCGTTGCCGCATAGTCGGGAAAGCGCTCAAATGTGTTCCATTACTCGAACCAATGTTCAGCTTTGCATGGGACCGGAGTAAGCGCTGAAGCGCTAACTCCGGTCGACAAGGAGACAAACTATGCGCACCCAAGTCGCGATCATCGGCGCCGGTCCGTCCGGCCTTCTGCTTTCCCATCTGCTGCGCCTGCAAGGCGTCGATTCCATCCTCGTCGAAGCGCGTTCGCGCGAATACTGCGAGAACCGCATCCGTGCCGGCGTGCTGGAACAGGGCACGGTCGATACGCTGAACGAAGCCGGCCTCGGCGACCGGATGCGCCGCGAAGGGCTCGAGCATCACGGCATCGAGCTGCTGTTCTCCGGGCAGCGCCACCGCATCGACCTGTCCGAACTGACCGGCGGGCGCGCGATCACCGTCTACAGCCAGCATGAAGTCGTGCGCGACCTGATCGCGGCCGGCGTCGAGCATGGCCACCAAATGCACTTCGAAGTCAGCGACGTCGCGCTGCACGACGTCGAAGGCGAACACCCGTTCGTCACGTTCAAGCACGCGGACGGCCGCGCGGACCGCATCGACTGCGACTACATCGCCGGCTGCGACGGCTTCCACGGCATCGCGCGCCAGACGATCCCGGCCGAGCGGCTGAACACGTTCGAGCGCGTCTACCCGTTCGCATGGCTCGGCATCCTCGCCGACGCGGCGCCGTCGCTCGACGAACTGGTGTACGCGCATCACGACAACGGCTTCGCGCTGTTCTCGATGCGCTCGCCGACCGTCACGCGCCTGTACCTGCAATGCAAGCCCGATGAAAACCTCGCCGAATGGTCCGACGCGCGGATCTGGGACGAACTGCACACGCGCTTCTCGAACGACACGGGCTGGACGCCGACCGAGGGCCGGATCACGCAGAAGAGCGTGACGCCGATGCGCAGCTTCGTGTCGGAGACGATGCAGCACGGCCGGCTGTTCCTTGCCGGCGACGCCGCGCACATCGTGCCGCCGACCGGCGCGAAGGGGATGAACCTCGCGGTCGCCGACGTCCGCGCGCTGTCCCGTGCGCTCGGCGCACGCTACCGAACGGGCGATGCGACGCCGCTCGACACGTATACGGCGACCTGCCTCGAGCGCGTATGGCGTGCCGAGCACTTCTCGTACTTCATGACGAACATGCTGCATTCGTCGCCGGAGGATTCGCCGTTCGTCAATCGCCTGAAGTTTGCCGAGCTGAAATACGTGACGCGCTCGCGGGCCGCCGCGCAGTCGCTCGCCGAAAACTACGTCGGGCTGCCGTTCGATGATGCAGGGACCCCCGAGGCAACCCGCCTTGACAACGCGCTGTGCACGACTCTATGATCGGCCCATCGTTCGCTAATCGAATCTAGGTTCGAATAGCGAACAAATGCCGGGATCGAAATCGGCCCGGCGCGGCACGCGGCACGCGCGTGTCCCCTCGACAGGCCGCGCATCGTGCCGCGGGTCCGTATCAGGAAGAGACATGGTCAACAAGATTTTCGAATCGCTTCAGTCGGCGGTTGCCGACATTCACGATGGCGCGACAATCATGATCGGCGGCTTCGGCACGGCCGGCATGCCGTCCGAGCTGATCGACGCGCTGATCGAACAGGGCGCGCGCGACCTGACGATCGTCAACAACAACGCGGGCAACGGCGAGACGGGCCTGGCGGCGCTGCTCAAGGCGAAACAGGTGCGCAAGATCATCTGCTCGTTCCCGCGCCAGAGCGACTCGCAGGTGTTCGACGCGCTGTACCGCGCGGGCGAGATCGAGCTGGAGCTCGTGCCGCAGGGCAACCTCGCGGAGCGCATCCGCGCGGCGGGCGCCGGCATCGGCGGCTTCTTCACGCCGACGGGCTACGGCACCAAGCTCGCGGAAGGCAAGGAAACGCGCGTGATCGACGGCAAGCCGTATGTGTTCGAGACGCCGATCCACGCCGATTTCGCGCTCGTGAAGGCGTACAAGGGCGATCGCTGGGGCAATCTCGTGTATCGCAAGACCGCGCGCAACTTCGGGCCGATCATGGCCAGCGCCGCGAAGGTCGCGATCGTGCAGGTGTCGGAAGTCGTGCCGCTCGGCGCGCTGAACCCGGAACACATTGTGACGCCGGGCATTTTCGTCCAGCGCATCGTCGAGGTGCCGCAGGCCGCCCATGCGGCCGAGCTGGCCGCCGAACACGCTGCATCGCAAGCCGCTTGAGGGAGATATCCAGATGAAACGACTGACCCGCGATGAAATGGCCAAGCGCGTCGCGCAGGACATCCCCGAAGGCGCGTACGTGAACCTCGGTATCGGCGTGCCGACGCTGGTGGCGAACCACCTCGACCCGAGCAAGGAAATCTTCCTGCACAGCGAGAACGGCCTGCTCGGCATGGGCCCCGCGCCCGCGCCCGGCGCAGAAGACGACGAACTGATCAACGCCGGCAAGCAGCACGTGACGCTGCTCACCGGCGGCGCGTATTTCCACCATGCCGATTCGTTCGCGATGATGCGCGGCGGCCACCTCGACTACTGCGTGCTCGGCGCGTTCCAGGTGTCCGCGAACGGCGATCTCGCGAACTGGCATACGGGCGCGCCCGATGCGATTCCCGCCGTCGGCGGCGCGATGGACCTCGCGATCGGCGCGAAGCAGGTGTTCGTGATGATGGAGCACCTGACGAAGCAGGGCGAAAGCAAGATCGTCGCGCAGTGCTCGTATCCGGTCACCGGCGTGCAATGCGTGAGCCGTATCTACACGGATCTCGCCGTGCTCGACGTGACGGCCGACGGCCTCGCGGTGAGCGAGATCTTCACCGACCTGTCGTTCGACGAACTGCAGAAGCTGACCGGCGTGCCGCTGATCGACGCGACGCAAAAGGCCGCTGCCTGAACCGCAGGCGTGCCGGCGCGCGCGATCGAGCGCACGCCGGCGCGCTTGGGTGGACAATAGGCGCACGCCGTTTCCCCAATCTGATGCCATGCTCGAAGACAGCGCCCGCCTGACCTCCCTCATCTGCGGCACCGAGCCGCTCAACCGGATCTGGTCGCCGCGCGCGACGATCCAGCGGATGCTCGACGTCGAGGCCGCGCTCGCGCGCGCGCTCGCCGCGCAGCAGGTGATTCCCGCCGCCGCGGTCGCGCCGATCGAACGCGCATGCGATGCCGGCCGGCTCGACGCCGACGCGCTCGCGCACGGCGCGGCGCTCGGCGGCAATCTCGCGATTCCGCTCGTCAAGCAGCTCACCGCGCAAGTGAAGGCCGACGACCCCGAGGCCGCGAAGTTCGTGCACTGGGGCGCGACGAGCCAGGACATCATCGATACCGCCACCGTGCTGCAGCTGCGCGACACGCTCGACGTGCTCGAGCCGATGCTCGACCAGGCGTGCGCATCGCTCGCGGCGCTCGCGCGCACGCATCGCGCGACGCCGATGATCGGCCGCACCTGGCTGCAGCAGGCGCTGCCGATCACGCTCGGCCTGAAATTCGCCCAATGGCTCGATGCGCTGCTGCGCCATCGCGCGCGCTTCGCCGAATTGCGCGAGCGCGTGCTGGTGCTGCAGTTCGGCGGCGCGGCCGGCACGCTCGCGAGCCTGCGCGAGCACGCGCGTGGCGTCACGGCCGCGCTCGCGGCCGACCTGAAGCTCGCCGTGCCGGCCGTGCCGTGGCATACGCAGCGCGACCGCATCGCGGAAGCCGCATCATGCTGCGGGATGCTGACCGGTACGCTCGGCAAGATCGCGCGCGACGTGTCGCTGCAGATGCAGACCGAAGTCGGCGAACTCGGCGAGCCGGCCGCCGCCGGCAAGGGCGGCTCGTCGACGATGCCGCACAAGCGCAACCCGGTCGGCTGCGCGGCCGTGCTGACCGCCGCCGTACGCGCGCCGAACCTCGTCGCGACCGTGTTCGCGGGGATGGTCCAGGAGCACGAGCGCGCGCTCGGCGGCTGGCAGGCCGAATGGGATGCGTTGCCCGACCTCGCGCGCCTGACGGGCGGCGCGCTCGCGCAGATCGCGCAGATCGTCGCGGGCCTCGACGTCAACACCGAACGCCTTGCCGCGAACCTCGACCTGACGCACGGGCTGATCCTCGGCGAAGCCGTGATGCTCGCGCTCGGCGACCGGATCGGCCGGCTCGATGCGCACCACGTCGTCGAGCATGCGTCGAAGGAAGCCGTGCGCACGGGCGCGACGCTGTTCGACGTGCTCGCCGCCGATGCAACCGTATCGGCCCACCTGTCGCGCGACGCGCTCGCGCGGCTGCTCGATCCCGCACATTACGTCGGCGAGGCGCAGGCCTATGTCGATGCCGTGCTCGCGCTGCATGCGGGCACGACCCAACCAGGAGAACATTGATGCCTTTCGCCACTGTCAACGGCGTGAAACTGCATTACCGGATCGACCGTGCCGCGCGCGACGACGCGCCGTGGCTCGTCTTCTCGAACTCGCTCGGCGCCGACCTGCAGATGTGGGCGCCGCAGATCCGTCCGCTCACGCAGCACTTCAACATCCTGCGCTACGACACGCGCGGCCACGGCCATTCCGATGCGCCGGCCGGTTCGTACACGATCGACCAGCTTGCGGGCGACGTGATCGGCCTGCTCGATCACGTCGGCATCGCGCGCGCGCATTTCTGCGGGATCTCGATGGGCGGGCTGACGGGCGCCGCGCTGGCCGCGCGCTACCCGTCGCGCATCGTTCGCGCGGTGCTGTCGAACACCGCCGCGAAGATCGGCTCGCCGGAAGTGTGGGTGCCGCGCGCGCAGAAGGCACGCGCCGAAGGGATGGCCGCGCTCGCCGACGCCGTGCTGCCGCGCTGGTTCACCGATGCGTTCGTCGAGCGCGAGCCGCGCCTGTTCGACGCGATCCGCGACACCTTCGTGCATACCGACAAGGACGGCTACGCGGCGAACTGCGACGCGCTGAACGCGGCCGACCTGCGCGAAGAGGTGAAAGGCATTACGCTGCCGGTGCTCGTCGTGACCGGCGCGAAGGACATGTCGACGCCGCCCGACCAGGGCCGCGCGCTGGCTGCCGCGATTCCCGGTGCGCTTCACGTCGAATTCGACGCCGCGCACATTTCGAACATCGAGTGCACCGGCGGCTTCAACCGCGCGCTGCTCGATTTCCTGACTGCGTGAGGCACCGACGATGGACGACCAGGAACGTTACGAAGCAGGGATGAAGGTGCGCCGCGCGGTGCTCGGCGATGCACACGTCGACCGTTCGCTCGAGAACCGCACCGAGGTGACCGACGAATTCCAGAACCTGATCACGCGCTATGCGTGGGGCGAGATCTGGACGCGCGAAGGCCTGCCGCGCCATACGCGCAGCCTGCTGACCATCGCGATGATGGTGGCGCTGAACCGCGGCGAGGAACTGGCGCTGCATCTGCGCGCCGCGCGCAACAACGGCGTGACGCGCGACGAGATCAAGGAAGTGCTGCTGCAGACCGCGATCTATTGCGGCGTGCCGGCCGCGAATTCCGCGTTCCATCTCGCGGACAAGATCTTCAAGGAACAGGACGCGGCCGCGTAAGACGGCCGGTCAGGAGCGGTCGGCTGAGGGCGACCGCAACCGATCGCGTGGCCCGCCGTCGCAAGCGGGCCGTCGACGACGGGAGCGATGAACGCGCCGGCAGAGTATCGGCGCGCGGCACACCGGATGGCCGGTGGGCGAACAAAGGAAGGGCGCGGCAACCATGCCGTATTGCTCATATACATATATTCAGGAGACTCGCGATGAATCGCGCAACCGTGGTCGACGTCCAGACCTTCATCAACGAGCAGCCGTTCGGCGGCTTTCAATGGCTCGTGTTCCTCATGTGCTTCGTGATCGTGCTGCTCGACGGCTTCGATACGGCCGCGATCGGCTTCATCGCGCCGTCGCTGCTCGGCGAATGGAACCTGACCAAGCCCGATCTCGCGCCCGTGCTGAGCGCCGCGCTGTTCGGCCTCGCGTGCGGCGCGCTCGTGTCGGGCCCGCTGTCCGACCGGCTCGGGCGCCGCTCGCTGCTGCTCGGCTCGGTATTCCTGTTCGGTGTCGCGTGCTTCGTGTCCGCGTTCTCGACGACCATCGGACACCTGACGATCCTGCGCTTCATCACCGGCCTCGGGCTCGGCGCGGCGATGCCGAACGCGGTCACGATGATGGGCGAATTCTGTCCGGACAAGCGCCGCGCGACCGTGATCAACCTGATGTTCTGCGGCTTCCCGCTCGGTGCCGCGTTCGGCGGTTTCCTGGCCGCATGGATGATTCCGCATTTCGGCTGGCGCAGCGTGCTGATGCTCGGCGGCGTGACGCCGCTGCTGCTCGGCGTGCTGTTGCTGCTGAAGATGCCTGAATCGGTGCGTTTCATGGTCGCGAGCGGCCAGGCCGTCGACAAGATCCGCGCAACGCTCGCGCGCATCTCGCGAGACGCGCTGAATGCCGGCTCGTTCGCGATGACCGAGGCCGCGCCGCAGACGGGCGGCAAGGGGCTCGGCGTCGTGCTGTCGCGCTCGTACATCGTCGGCTCCGTGATGCTGTGGATCGCGTACTTCATGGGCCTCGTGATCTTCTACGCGTCGATCAACTGGATGCCGATCCTGCTGAAGGATGCCGGCCTGACGCCGAAGAGCGCGACGCTGATCTCGGCGCTGTTCCCGCTCGGCGGCGTGGGCGCCGTGCTGTGCGGCGTGCTGATGGACCGCTTCAACGCGAACCGCGTGATCGCCGTGTGCTATGCGCTGACGGCGGTGAGCGTGTATGCGATCGGGCAGGCGGCCGGCAACGTCGGGCTGCTCGTGCTGGTCGTGTTCGTGGCCGGCGTGCTGATGAACACCGCGCAATCGTCGATGCCGGCGCTTGCCGCCGCGTTCTATCCGACCGAGGGGCGCGGCACCGGTGTCGCGTGGATGCTCGGCGTCGGCCGCTTCGGCGGGATTGCCGGGTCGTTCCTCGTCGCCGAACTGACGCGCCGGCACTTCACGTTCGCGGGTGTGTTCGCGACGATTGCCGTCGCGGGCGTGCTCGCGTGCATCGCGCTGCTGATCAAGCAGATGGCGCGGCCGCATGGCGTCGCGCAGCCGGCAGGCAAGATCGAATCGCTCGGACATTGAGCGAAGCGCGGGCCGGCGCGATGCGCCGGCCCTTTGCGAACGGCGCCTTTCGCGCCGCTATTCCTCCGCGTCGTGTTCCTTGACGAAGTTGCGCAGATACGCGCGCAGCGCGGCCTCCCGGCCGCGATGATCGGCGAGGTTCGCGGCGCCCATCTCTTCCTCTTCGCCGAACAGCGTGGGCGGCGCGCAGTAAGTGCCGACTTCGATGTTCTCGCGCAGCACGCGGATGTCGTGCGTGAGCGGGCGATACTCGGCGATCCAGTGCATCCCCTCGATGTGCTCGCCCGTCCTCAGCATGGGTTTCATCGGCTTTCTCCCGGCAGCAGCGGCGCGACCGCGAAGCGGCTGCGCGCGCCCGTACTGAAAGGGTACGCCTGCATCACATGAATCTCAACGGGTGCGCTGTGAGCGCTCACTGCGGCAGCAGGTGCGCGATGAGCGGATACAGCGACAGGATCAGCAGCACGGCCATCGTCACGTTGAAGATGCGCAATG
The DNA here is from genome assembly GCF_949752865.1 of Burkholderia sp. IT-111MI5. Taxonomy (NCBI): domain Bacteria; kingdom Pseudomonadati; phylum Pseudomonadota; class Betaproteobacteria; order Burkholderiales; family Burkholderiaceae; genus Burkholderia; species Burkholderia sp. IT-111MI5. The sequence goes on from NZ_CATKIF010000022.1 coordinate 415,108, forward strand.
CGCGTTGGTTCGACAGGAAGCGGCGCAGGCCGAGGCCGAACGCGGCCCACAGGCAGATGCACGGAAAGCCGATCAGGATGAACACGACGGCCATCCACGCGGCGTTCATGCCGTAGTCGGCGGACAGGCGGACTGTCGTCGCGGCGGTCAGCACCATCATCCAGGCTTTCGGGTTGACCCACTGGAACGCGGCGGCTTCGATGAACGTCATCGGCCGCGGCTTGCCGCCGTTCGCCTTCACTTCGCCCGACGTGCCGATGCGCCACGCGAGGTAGAGCAGGTACGCGACGCTTGCGGCTTCGAGGATCGTGTACAGCAGCGGCATGCGCTTGAACGCTTCGCCGAGGCCGAAGCCGACGCAGAGCATCAGGATCGCGACGCCGATGCTGATGCCGAACAGGTGCGGCATCGTGCGGCGGAAACCGAAATTGACGCCGGATGCGAGCAGCATCGTGTTGTTCGGGCCGGGCGTGATCGACGTGACGAGCGCGAACAGCATGCCGGCTGGCAGCGCGCTCAGGGTGAGGAATTCCATCGCGGATTCTCCATTCGGTTCGAGACTGGGATGGAGGTCAGTTTAGCGACGGTTGGCGGTACAGTACCGGTACAGTTTGATTGACGATTGCCGATACGGGGAGGGGGTAGGGTCGGCGACGGTGTGTGTGTTGCTGTTGACTCTTGGAAAGGATGTCCGCAGTCTCAATATGTTGCCTTTGAATAAAAGGCGACATATCGGGGGGCAACTGAGCTGGAAATCTTGCTTAGCGTGCCAATGCGGTTCGAGGAGCATCTCGTGCGGCATCGTGATAGTCAGGCAGCGACCACGGACTACGAAGGGGCGTGCTATTCATCACGATTGAGGACGAATCCGGTCAAACGAACGTCATTCTCTAGCCCGCGCTGCTGGAAAAGTACCGCCGCGAAGCTCTCGGCGCATCGCTGCTGGCCGTATAGGCCTTTGGCAGGTCGAAGGTAAGGTCCGGCACCTCGTGGCGAAGCATCTTGCCGACCGCAGCGACCTACTTGGCGGGTTGCGCGTCGAATCGCACGACTTCCATTAATCCGATGCAAATTCCTTTATTTTGTATAAATACAAACCCGAGGCACCTTCACCGTCTCTATAAAGTAAAAATCTGGTATAAACGATCGCTTATGTGATTTATCATTTATACCAAAGCATCGGATCCACCAAAAAAACGCTTACGTGAGCTCACCCAACGCTGAGCTACCGCATCGAGAGGGCCAAACCAGTGTGGCATGACAACGAAACTACCGTTGACTATTTGAACTTCGGCATCGTAGCGGATGCTTGCGCGAAGTTGCTTCAACAGACCCGCGGCGAGCCGATTTCTGTCGGGATATCCGGCGGATGGGGCGCCGGCAAGAGCTCGCTGGTGAAGATGGTGGGAGAACGTCTCGAAGGGCTCAACAAGCCTGGTGATAACAGCTACGTTTTTGTCACGTTCAACCCTTGGCTTTATCAAGACTTCGATAGCGCTCGCAGTGCTCTGTTGCAGTTAGTTGGCGACAAAATTCTCGAGGAGGCCAACGACCGAGAAGGGCTGCGCGACAAGGCTGTACGCCTTCTGAAGCGCATAAACGTGCTCCGCGTCGTACAACTTGGTGGCGAGGCCGCCGCCACCTATCTGACCGGCGTTCCTATCGGGACGATTGGCAGAGCCATGAAAAGATTCGGCTTACTCGATAGTGATAAGAGCGACGAGGGCGATAAAAAAGAAGACAAGAAGGATGATGGACTTCTCAAGAAAGCAGAGCCGCTTTCTCTGCCGAACGAGATACATGAGTTTCGTTTGGCGCTCGAAGCCTTGTTGGAAGAGATGAAAATCACGCTAGTGGTATTCGTGGATGACCTTGACCGGTGTCTGCCCAAGACAGCTATTTCCACGCTCGAATCCATCCGACTTTTGCTATTTATCAAGCGGACTGCGTTCGTTATCGCGGCCGACAACGATTTCATCAAGGGCGCAGTTCGCATTCATTTTGCCGGAACGGAAATCAAGGACGAGGTCGCGACGAACTACTTCGACAAACTGATTCAGGTTCCTCTTCATGTGCCACGGCTCGGCGTGAACGAAGCGAAAGCATACATGGCACTCTTGCTGCTGCAGAGGGAATGTCAGGACGAAAAGTTCGCAGAGGATAAATTCGCAGCCGCCAAAGACGCTGTGTCCAAAAGACTAAGAGACGCGTGGCGCGGGGATTCCGTCACACTCGACTTTTTGGAGGCGCAAGCTGCCGGCAACCAGGACATGGTCGAACTGATGCGGCTAGCCGACGGACTAGCGCCATTGCTGACGAGGTCCGGTGCAGTCGATGGGAACCCTCGCTTGATGAAGCGATTTCTCAACACGGTCTTCCTTCGCTCAAGCTTGGCTGAGCCGCAAGGCATCAAACTTGACCTTCAGGCTCTCGCAAAATGGCACCTCGTCGAACGTTGCGCCCCGACGCTTGCGACGGCGCTCGCAAACCTTGTGACATCAGAGTTTGACGGACGCGTGGAGGCGTTGAGAGTCGCTGAGGAAGGTAGTAAAGCCGGAGAGCCGCTAACAGGAATATTTGGTGTAGACGACCCATTCATACCCCAATGGCTCGGGCTTGCTCCCCCGCTGGGCGAAGTTGATCTCCGCCCTCTTCTTCATCTCAGTCGTGACACCGCAACCCGCGATTTCGGACCAGACGAGCTGACCGCGGTCGGACGCGGACTACGTGATGCGCTTGCCGAGGCAACAACGCGAAATCACCCGCTCGCTACAGCAATCAACACCGCTGGGTCAGTGCAAGCAGGGCTGGCACTGTCGCGTGCGTGGGCGCTTAAGTCGCCTAAGCGCGGGTGGAAGAAAGCTGAGGACGTACTGATGCTTATCGAAGTTGCCAGAGCATTCCCGGAGCATGTTGAGCAGGCCACGCGGATGCTGCTCACCGCCCCGATTGGTGACATTGGGGTCGGCATTATTCCCGAGCTCAAAGCACAGGCATGGGCCAAGGACGTACTGGACAAATGGTCGGCCCACCCTGATATCGACCAGAAGGTAAAACGCGCAATCGACCAACAGGACAAAAGGAATAACTAATGGGGACCTCAACTTCGAGCAAAGGTGGCGGCCCGCGCTCACCATTTGACCCAGAATGGCTCGAGGGGCCCGCTGTGGGCGGCGGTGACGGCGACATCGACGGCGAAGACAACGACGACAACGGTGACGGTGGAGACGGCGCCGATGAAGGAGACATCGCTGCAGACGATGATGGTCAGATGATCGACAATGGTGCTGACGCGCTGGGAGACCCGCAGCTTCCTCCCCTGAACCCTGCGAGACGCCTCGCAGGAGCTCGCACAGCCTTAGCGGGTGCGTTGCGAGGAGGTGGTCGCGACCAAATCAAGTCGGCTGCTAGGCGTATGGTCGGGCGAGGGATGGGTGGCCCAGCCCGGGCGGCAAGAACCATGCGTGCAACCGCGCAGGGCGCGGGGGCATTGGGTCAATTCCTTACCCAAGCACGTGATGGGACAAATCCAAGAGTCGTAGATTGGGTCGCGCGCGTTCGCGCTGCGAATCTATCGGCCAACGATCTCATCTTGGAAGTGGTGCGAGAAGTCATACCCAATTCGGGAAGCGTCGATGAAGAGTCGCTTCGCAACGCGGCGACGGAAACGCTCTCTATGCTGTACGAGAGGTCCCCCGACGTGGACGTCTTCGACCTCACAGACCAGCAAATCGCAGACGTCATCGGCTTCACCGTCGCCAACGACATCTGCAACCGAATGGACCTGCTGCTCGGCCAAACCTACGAAAAGCTGAAGTACACGCCCCAGCAAGTGCAAATGAACCGGAACGATGTCCGTGAATATGTCCATGGACTCGTCCGAGTAGAACTAGACAAATTGGGACCGAGACCGGTAGACCCCCATGGGCTCGCGCGCGATGTCCTGTCGAAAACTCTGGAGGTATTCGGGGAATGAAAATCTTATGCACCAGCCCGGATAGCCTCCCGGCAAATCTTGAACCTGACGAGCAAGCGTTCTCGTTCTTTCGTTCGAGTCGGCGAGCAGGCGTCGGAAACATCGCCAATAACTGGAAGCGGCTGCTGAAGCGCAGAGGCTTTGCACCCAACGCGGCCACGTGGGATTTCGTTCAGTTTTGCCTCGCTGTTTGTGCGGCAGACTTAGCTTGCCTACGGGAGACAAGCGCAGATGGCTGGACTCGAGTCATCGACCTCACGGTCGGCCTGCACGAGCCGATGCGGTGGGTCGGCCTCGAAGAGCACCTCGAAAAGATGCTCAAGCTGCTGACAGGAGACTATTGGAAGCTCCACTTCATCGTCGGTGGCGAAGCACCGCCCGCAGGCAAGGTCGCAGATGTGCCTCACGATTGCGTATGCCTTCTCTCGGGAGGCCTAGACAGCTTGATCGGTGGTATCAACCTCGTGTCGCAAGGTCGCCGGCCGGTATTCGTATCCCAACTCGCTCACGACGATTCCGCTCGGCAAATCTCGTACGCTCGACGGCTTGGCGGGGCCGACTCACATTGGCAATGGAGCCATGGCATCAATTTTCCGGGCCAACGCGAACCATCGACGCGTGCTCGGTCACTCGCCTTCTATGCGTTCGCCGTACTCGCGGCATCAAGATTGCAAGGGAACCGAGTTCAGGTCTACGTTCCGGAGAACGGTTTCATCTGTATCAACCCGCCTTTGGTGCCGGGCCGTGTGTCGAGCTTGAGCACGAAGACGACGCATCCTCAATTCATCTCGATGATGCAAGAGCTGCTGGATGGAGTCGGCCTCGACATCGCGCTTGAGCTGCCCTATCGATTCAAGACGAAAGGACAGATGCTTCAAGAATGCCTCAATCAGGATCTGCTCAAGGAACTGGCGAGCGACACGACGAGTTGCGGCCGGTTCCGAACCTACAATCGACAGCACTGTGGCCGATGCGTCCCGTGCATGATTCGAAAAGGTGCGTTTCATGCTTGGGGACCTGGGAAAGATGAAACGGTCTACAGACACGAATCACTTCTTGCTGCAGACAAATCGAGCGGCCCCGATGACGCCATGGCAGCAGCGCTTGCGGTCCTAACCGTCAAAGAGCGGGGGCTCGACCGATTCCTCGGCGCAACTCTAGGATTTGCCCCAACGGCCGACCGAGAATCGTATCGGGACACAATGAGACGAGGCCTTTCCGAGGTCGAAGCAATTCTTCGTAGAGACGGCGTTCTCTGATGGATTTCCACTGCCACCTAGACCTCTATCCGGGCGCGAAAGCCGTCACCGATGAGGCGTCACGTCGTAACGAGTTCACGTGGCTTGTGACTACAAGCCCTCGCGCCTATGCAGCCACATCAAAGGTCCTTGGTCACGTTCCGCGCGTGCTTATCACCCCAGGGCTGCATCCTGAACTGGTCGAGCAGCGCGCGGGCGAACTCCCTCAGTTGCTCAAGCAGATGGAGAAAGCGATGGCCATCGGCGAGGTGGGAATGGATGGCTCCTATCGCTTCAAATCGAGCTTGCAGGCGCAACGCAAGGTGTTCGAAGCCGTCGTAACTCGGAGCAGAGAGCTCGGCGGCAAGACCCTCAGCATCCACTCCAGAGGTGCCGTGAAGGAGGTATTGCCCATCCTTCTGAAAAATCCCGGGTTCGGAACCGCCGTGCTTCATTGGTTCAGCGGAACCTTGGTCGAGGTGGAAGTTGCCCACAAAATGGGCTGCTGGTTCAGCTTGGGCCCTGCTGCGTTTGCCAGCACAGCGGGGCGTGCACTCGCTGCTAGGCTTCCCCGAGACAGAGTCGTTCCCGAAAGCGATGGTCCATTCGCGAGCGAGGGTGGCGCAACGGTTCAGCCATGGAGTATGGCCCGAACTGCGCAATTGCTCGGGTCGAGTTGGGGCTGCTCAGAATCGGAAACGCTGGCGACTCTAACGGAGAACAGTCGGAAGTTGCTTGAGCTAATGGGATGGCCGAACAATCGGTGAATTCCAGTCGTCGCCGACGTGCAGGCCTAACGACCCTCAAATACGGCGCGCACTTCTTCGGGAAGCGCCGCATCAAAATCGTCTCCGATACGGGCATTGCCCTTGAGGTCGCCGAAGCGTCGCGCGACGTTCTCCCGCTCCATGGGTACGCGAACGCAGGCAAGCGATGCTTCCAAGGACAACTTTTCTGAGAATTTCCGTGCCCAAGGACATCTTTTCTGAGACGGGTGGCATGCGATCGTCTCAAAAAAGATGTCCAAGTCGTTGATTTATATACGGTGCCGAGGACATCTTTTCCGAGAGCCCACAGTTGCAGGCTTCGTGGAATACATGCGCAAACCGTTGTTTCGATCCGGAATTAAATGGGCAGTTGCGTCAGGCGTTGCCGCACATTTCCTGGTTCAGTCATGCCGGAAGGGGCGGTGATCGATTCGAACAATTGCGAACGAACGGCTTTTGCCTAAGTGGGCGCGATCTCGCGTTGGACTGGAGCCCTGTTGCGATCGTGACTGCTTTGCGAAGCCGTGTGTTGTGCCCGGGGCCATTCCCGGTATTCGCGTCACTTGCCTTCCTGAATCAGTTTCAGTGCCTCGGCAGCTTCAACCAGGTCCAGTACCTCGCTCAAATGAAACAGGCATTGACTACGTTGCGGGGGTTCGACGGTGATTCGTTTGCCGCTGTGCCAACCGATGGATTGACGCTCGGACGTGTCCGTCAAGTTGACGGAACGGAGGTCTATCCGATGGATGTGTTGCTTGGTGAATCGATCGAATGGGACCGAGATCGTTCAGTAGGTGATTTTGCCTCGACAGTGATCCTCAAACGACGCTGGCTTCGCAGCGCGTTCGCCGATGCAGGTTCGCAGTATTCTCATGCATAGCCGACGCCTGTTTGAAGATGAAATGCAGGTGTTCGCCGCCGAGTATAGTCATTGTATTCTTGTCGTCGGAATATCACTTCGATGGAAATACGAAAAAATAGAATTAAGATAGTGGCACCTGCTGGTGTCCCTGACCCGGATGGTATCGAGCGCGGCGTGGCACTCCTTGAGAGCTGGGGATTCAGCGTCACAAAAGGCGAGTATCTTGGGGGGCGCTATCGCTATTTTTCGGGCACGACTGCCGAGCGAGCGCACGACCTGCGACTTGCTTTGTCGGATCCGACCGTTGACATCATCTGGCTCGCCCGCGGAGGGTTTGGTTGTGCGCATCTGCTCGAGCACTTGCCCGAGGAAATAGCGACGCCGAAGGTACTCATTGGGTTTTCTGACGCGACATCGTTGTTCTGTGCTCTTTCAGATCGACCGGGCGTTCGCCTAATGCACGGACCGACCTTTCATAGTCTCGCGATGAAGGTGGATGATGCAACGCGCGATGACATACGTGCCGTTCTGACCGGAACTGAACGCGAGCCGTTAAAGCTGCGCCATCTGCTCGGAGATCCTGCCACAGTGACTGGACGCCTCTGTGGGGGCAACCTTACGGTACTCGCGAGTATGGCTGGTACGCGGTGGTCGTTGCGCGCACGAGATGCCATTGTTTTGCTGGAGGACGTGACGGAATTCGGGTACCGCTTGGACCGCAGTTTGACCCAGTTGCGCCTAAGCGGCGCCTTCGATGGTGCTCGGGCTTTCGTGCTTGGACAATTTACGCGATGCCCCGTCCCCGAGAGTGCGGATTTCACACTCGAGGAGATGCTGGTCGACCTACTTAGTTCGTGGGGCCGGCCGATTTATGCTGGCCTGCCGATTGGACATGAGCATCGGAACGTTACTTGGGAGTATGGCAGCCACGCTGTAATCGACTGCGGCGTGATCCATTTTGCTTTCTGACATCAGTTGCGTTCGATGGCATTTAACTTCGAAGAGATGGGGTAGGAACATACCGCGGAACAACGTCCAAGCCGATATGTCCCACTCCCTGTTTTCTTTCGTCGAACTTAGGTCGACCACGATCTGAGCGTGGTCGTTATATTTTTCAGACCGGCAACAAGTGTTCTTTACCTTACCCGTCTGCACCTGCCATAAGCGAAACGACGTAGCGAAGCAAGTCCTCAACGCGTCCTTCCGACACGAGCTGTTCAGCAGTCTTGTAGTCGAAGGTTGGCAGCGGCTCATTGCGATACCAGAAGAGCGTTATTCCTACGTCTTCGGAGATATCTGTTGCAACTCGGATAATCCGAATCGCTTCTCGAAGGTACTTTTGCACGTTCCCAAAGACATCTGTTCCGGGAATTTCCGCGTCCAGGCCCAATCGGTGCGACTCCGCCGGCGTTCCGGAGGGCTGCTTCGTGGCCCATGATTCCATGAGCAAGCAGCAACAATCTCTTCCTCGCCGCCCTATAACTCTCGAGTGATCGCCTGCCTAGACTTGAGTCATCGGTAACGAACAAGGTGTTCGAAGCCAGACAACCAGACAAAGTCGGAGGTAAGTATCATGAAGAACCTGATTCAAGCCGTTGTTGTTGCTGCCGCCCTTGCTGCTCCGGTCGCCGTTTTCGCTCAGAGCAGCGCGCCGCTCACTCGCGCGCAAGTCCGCGCCGAACTGATCGAACTGGAAAAGGCGGGCTACAACCCGGCAGTCGGCGAAGACCCGCACTATCCGGAAGACCTCCAGGCTGCCGAAGCTCGCGTGGAGCAACAACATGCGCTTGCCCGTGCGCAAGGTGTCGACAACAGTGGTATCGGCAAGGACGCGCAAGGCGCCGTTGCGTCGGGCAAGCCTGCGAAGGTGGTGGCCCCGCGCGCCAATGACGAAATGAAGTCGCTGTATCGCGGTCACTAAACGCCGATTGAACGGCGCTGCCTGCGAGCGGGATGCCGTCCCCGGCGGTCCCGCGTCAAACCCGCGGCTCGCTATTTCGATCCTTGCGCGATCGTTGCAATAGCGAGCCGATTCCAGTTCGATAATTCGAGCGTCATGCCCGGGCTTGCGGCCGGGCACGTTTCGTCGAGCTGTGTGCGTCACCCCCATCGTCGCGGCGAACGGCCTCGATGCGCTTCCTGATATGCCTCCGAGGAGGTGCGGTCCGTCCGGATGTAGACGCGCCGAGTCGGGTTAGAATCGCCCGCCCGATCCTCTACGCCTTCCCGAGACGAAAACCGTATGGAATTCCGTCAGTTGCGCTACTTTCTCGCGGTGGCCGAGTATCTTCATTTCACCGAGGCCGCCGAGTTTCTCGGCATCGCGCAACCCCCGCTCAGCCAGCAGATCCTCAAGCTCGAACGCGAAATCGGCACGCGCCTTTTCGTACGCCATCCGCGCCGGGTCGAACTGACGGACGCAGGCCGGCTGTTCAGGGAGCGCGCGAGGCGTATCGTCGAAGAAGCAGAACTGGCGCTCGCGGAAGCGCAAAACGCCGGTCGCGGCGAAAGCGGCCGGCTCGTGCTGGGGTTCGCCGGCTCGATCGTGTTCCATCCGCTCGTCGCGTCGCTGATGCAACGCTACCGGCGCGACTATCCGGGCGTGCTCATTCACTGCGAGGAGAGCAACAGCCCGGCGCTGGTCGACAAGGTGCTCGAGGCACGTGTCGATGCGGCGTTGGTGCGTTTGCCGGTGGATTGCCGGGACCTGGCGGTGCAGCCGCTCGTCGAAGAGCGGTTTCTGGCGGTGTTGCCGTCCGGCCACCGCCACGGCGGCGAGCCGGTGCTCGCGTTGCACGCGCTGTCCGACGATCCGCTCGTACTGTTTCCGCGCGCGATCGGCCCGGCCCTGTATGACGCGATCGTCGGCGCATGCTGGACGGCCGGCTTCACGCCGGCCATCGGAATGGAGTCGCCGCAGATTCCGGCCGCGGTGAATCTGGTCGCGGCGGGGTTCGGCGTCACGCTGATTCCCGAGTCGGTGCGTCAGGCGCCGACAGGCGGCGTCACATACCACGCATTGCAGGGCGAACCGCTCCGATCCCCGATCGCGCTCGTCCACCGGCCAAGAGAAAAGTCGCCGGTGATTCATCACCTCGTACGGGCCGTTCGCGCGCTCGCTCGCGAAACGGCCGACCGCACGGCCTTGCCGTGACGGACCTCGCCGACGGCTGGCGCTGTCGCTAGCAGCCGTGCGCCAGCCGGCGTAACGCCGCAGGCCGCGCGTGCGCCGTCTCCGGGCGGGCATGGCGTTTCCGTCTCGTCCCCGCCACCTCCGTGCTTCCGATGCTTCGCGCGTGCGACGCTGCCCACGGGTGTCTTCGCTCGTGCGGCGCGGCACGTGCACGTCTTCACGCACGCGCCGCGCACCCTCACGTGCCCCGTGGACCGCTGCGCCGTACAACGATCGATATGCATTTCGTCTTGAAGTCGCGTCCGCGCGATATTGGACTTCACCGGCTCGCACGCCTAGCCTTACGGGATTCGATCGGAGTGCGGTTCGGCGGTGCACCGGCCGCCGCGGCGCCGTTCAGTCCATTACCCGCGCGCATCGCGATGCGCGGCCAACAGGAGAATTCACGTGTCAACCGTTTCAGGCGAATCGTCTTCGCCGCCGACGCCGCGGAACAGGCGGCAGGAGGCGTTCATTCATTCGCTGACGGAAATCGTCGGACACCAGGAGGTGCTGACGAAGGAGCCGGATACCCGACGGTACCGGACGGGCTTCCGGTTCGGCGATGGTCGGGTCCTGGCGGTGGTGCGGCCCGGTACGCTGCTCCAGCAATGGAAGGTGCTGCAGGCCTGCGTGGCCGCCAACGTGATCGTCATCTGCCAGGCGTCGAACACCGGGCTGACCGGCGGATCCACGCCGGACGGCAACGACTACGACCGCGATATCGTGATCGTCAGCACGGCCCGGATCCGGACGGTCCACGTCATCAAGGGCGGCACGCAGGTGATCTGTCTGCCGGGCGCGACGCTCGATCAGCTCGAGCAGACGCTGAAGCCGCTCGGGCGCGAGCCGCATTCGGTGATCGGCTCGTCGTGCATCGGCGCATCGGTGATCGGCGGTGTCTGCAACAACTCCGGCGGCGCGCTCGTGCAACGCGGGCCGGCTTATACGGAGATGGCCCTCTTCGCGTGTGTCGGCGCGGACGGGCGCCTGGCGCTCGTGAACCACCTCGATGTCCGTCTCGGCGCCGTCCCGGAGGAAATCCTCGCGCGCCTGGACAAGGGCGAGTTCGCGGAGAAGGACATCGTCGACAGCGGCGCGTCCGCGTCCGATCACCGCTACGCCGAGCACGTGCGGGACGTCGATGCGGACACCCCCGCCCGTTACAATGCCGATCCGCTGCGGCTGCACGAAGCGTCGGGCTCGGCGGGCAAGGTCATGGTGTTCGCGGTGCGCCTCGATACGTTTCCGATCGAGGCGGGTGCGAAGGTGTTCTATATCGGCACCAACGACATCGACGAACTGACCGACATCCGCCGCCACGTTCTCACGCAATTCAGCCGGCTGCCGATCTCGGGTGAGTACCTGCACCGCGATGCGTTCGACATCGCGGAGAAGTACGGGAAAGACACGTTCCTGATGATTCATCACTTCGGCACGCAGCGCATGCCGATGTTGTTCGCCTTCAAGAGCAAATGCGACGCGTGGTTCGACCGGCTCGGCTTCCTGCCCCGGCATCTGAGCGATCGCGTGATGCAGGCGGTCAGCCGCCTGTTCCCGAAACACCTGCCCAAGCGCATTCGCGACTACGGGAAGCGATACGAGCATCACCTGATGCTCAAGGTGTCGGCCGATACCGCCGACGAAGCGCGGACCTACCTGACCTCGTTCTTTGCCCGGCATACGGGCGCGTTCTTCGAATGCACGCCGGCGGAGGGTGCAAAGGCGTTCCTGCACCGGTTCGCGGCCGCGGGTGCGGCGATCCGTTACCGCAACGTACACACCCGTGAGGTCGAAGACATCGTCGCGCTCGACATCGCGCTGCGCCGCAACGACCGCGACTGGTTCGAAACGCTGCCGGACGAGATCGACGCGCCGATCGCGATCAAGCTGTATTACGGTCATTTCCTCTGCCACGTCTTCCATCAGGACTACATCGTCAGGAAGGGCAACGATTGCCTCGCGCTCGAACACGCGATGTGGAAACTGCTCGACGCGCGGCGCGCCGAGTATCCGGCCGAGCATAACGTCGGGCACCTGTACCACGCGAAGCCCGCGCTCAAGGCTTTCTACGAAGGGCTCGACCCGTGCAACTGCTTCAATCCGGGCATCGGCCAGACGTCGAAGTTCGCGAACTACCGCGAAGCACACGACTGATTCGACGCGGGGCGGCGCGCGCGTGTCGTTCGAACCGGCGTGTGCGGCCCGCGTCAGCCGGTCCTTCCTGCCGTCGATGGCCGGCCACGTCCGCCGCTTCTTCTTGCGCCGAGCGTCGCCGGTCGAGCCGACGTAGCGGGCATCGCGTGGCGTCGTTCCAGGTGGCCACGCCGAACGTTGAACCTGCAAACCCGTATCAGGAGTCGCTGCATTGAAAGTTGCCTTGTTCATCCCGTGCTTCATCGACGCATTTTTTCCCGACGTCGGCATCGCGACGCTCGAACTGCTCGAGCGCCTCGGCTGCGACGTCGACTATCCGCTCGACCAGACCTGCTGCGGCCAGCCGATGGGAAACAGCGGCTGCGAAAGGCAGGCCGCGGCCACCGAGAACTTGTTCGTCAGCAACTTCGCCGGATATGACTACATCGTCGCGCCGAGCGGTAGCTGCGTGCATCACGTTCGCGATCACCTGACCGCGGCCGACCAGACGCCCGGCGCGATCGAGGTCCGGCGCAATACATACGAGCTGGTCGAGTTCATTCACGATGTGCTGCAGGTTCGCGAATTTCCGTGGGCGGAATTTCCGCACAAGGTGGGCCTGCACAACAGTTGCGGGACGCTGCGCGGCCTGAAAACCGCCAGCATGTCCGAAATCAACGGCCCGTTCTTCTCGAAACCCCTGGCGCTCCTGAAGGGCGTGAAGGGCATCGAGTTCATCGAGCCGGATCGTCCGGACGAATGTTGCGGCTTCGGCGGCACGTTCTGCGTGTCGGAGGAGCCGGTATCCGCGCGCATGGGGGCGGACAAGGTGCGCGATCACGCGCGCAACGGCGCCGAGTACATCGTGTCCGCCGACTCGTCTTGCCTGATGCATCAGCAGGGCTGCGCCGAGCGTCTCGGACTCGGCCTGAAGTTCATCCACATCGCGAGCATCCTGAATGGGGCACCCGAATGAAACGCATCGACCATGCCGGTTACTCGAAGAAGTTCATCGCGGACGAAAAACACGTCGAATTCCATGACAAGCGCCTGTGGGGCCTGCGCACTGCGCGCGATGCGGCGGTGCACGCGATTCCCGAGTGGGAAACGATGCGCGCGCTCGCGTCGGCGATCAAGGAGCATACGCTCACGCATCTGGCCGACTATCTCGAGCAGTTCGAGCGCAATGCCGTCGCAAACGGCGTGATCGTGCATTGGGCGAAGGACGCCGAAGAGCACAACCGGATCGTCTACGGCATTCTGCACGGGCGCAACGTGCGCACGCTCGTGAAGAGCAAGTCGATGCTGACCGAGGAGTGCGACATGCGCCCGTACCTGGAGGCGCGGGGCATCGCGGTCGTCGAAACCGACCTCGGCGAGCGGATTCAGCAACTCGACGACGAGCTGCCGTCGCACATCGTCGTGCCGGCCGTGCACAAGCTCGCGACGGACGTGGCCCGGACCTTCGCGGACTCGTTCGGCACCGATCCCGCCGAAAGCAGCATCCCCCGGCTCGCCGAGGCGCAGCGACAGGCCACGCGCCCGCTCATCCTGGCGGCGGAAGCCGGCATGACCGGGTGCAACTTCGCGGTGGCGGAGACGGGCGGCATCACCGTCTGCACGAACGAGGGCAACGCCGACCTGAGTGCCAACGTGCCGCCGCTGCACATCGCGTCGATCGGCATCGAAAAGCTGATTCCGAAGCTCGAACACCTGGGCCTGTTCATCCGCATGCTGTCGCGCAATGCGCTGGGCGCACCGATCACGCAGTACACGTCGCATTTTCGCGGCCCGCGCGACGGCGGCGAAATGCATTTCGTGCTGGTCGACAACGGCCGCTCCGAACGGCTTGCGATGGACGATTTCTGGTATTCGCTCAAGTGCATCCGGTGCGGCGCCTGCATGAATACATGCCCGGTCTACCGGCGCAGCAGCGGCCTGAGCTACGGTGGCGTCTACTCCGGGCCGATCGGCGCGATCATCAACCCGACCTACGACCTGAAGAAATACAGCTCGCTGCCGTTCGCGTCGACGATGAACGGCAGCTGTACCAACGTCTGTCCGGTCAAGATCAACATCCACGAGCAGATCTACAAGTGGCGGCAAATCGTTGCCGAGCGGCACGCGCTGCCATTCGTCAAGCAGGAAGCGATGAAGGTGGCCGGCCAGGTGCTTTCCAGACCGGCGCTCTATCGCGCGGCGATCAAGGGGGCCGCCGGCGCGATCGCGACGTTGCCGCGCGCGGTGCTCTACAACCCGCTCAACGCGTGGGGCAAGCAGCGTGAACTGCCGGAGCCGCCGACCGAAACCTTCCGTGACTGGTATCTGAAGAGGAACAAGAAATGAGCAGCCGCGACCTGATTCTTTCCCGCCTGCGGGGCGCCGGACGGTCGCCGCAACCGCTGCTGGCGGTGCCGTTGTTCGATCGGGATTTGCCGCCCGCCATCGACGCGTTCAAACGATCGCTCGACCGCGTGGGCGGCGTCTGGTGCGACGCGCCCGCGGACGGCGACATCGAAGCGCTGATCCGCGCGCGCTTTCCGGATGCACGGACCTTCTGTTCGGCGGTGCCCGAAGTGGCCGGCACGCGGCGCATCGAAGCGGTCGAGCGTCCGCACGATCTGAACGATGTCGATGTCGGGATCGTGCGTCCGGCGTTCGCGGTCGCGGAGACCGGCTCGCTTTACCTGAGCGAGCGCGAGTATCGCGTGAACGCGCTCGGGTACGGCACGGTGACGGTCGGCCGCCAGTTCGATTCGACGCTGCAGCTCGTGCAGCCGTTCGCGCTGGGCGGAACGCCCTTCGGCGGAGTCGCGTTCGCGCATCCGTTCGACAACGACAACCTGGCGAACTACACCCGCAGCAACAACGCGGTGAAGTACAGCAGCCCGCTACTCGACGGCTTCCGGTTCGGCGCGACCTACGGATTCTCGAACGCGGCGGGCGGCTTTGCGGACAACCGCGGCTACGCGCTGGCCGCCACCTACGAGCGTGGCGCGTTTGCCTTCGGCACGAGCTATCTGGCATTCGACCACGAAGGCAATCTCCCACCGGCCAATGCCGACGGCATGGAGCCGGCCGGTGCGCCGTTCAACGCGGCCCGGCAGCGCACCGTCAGCGCGGCGGCCGCCTACACGTGGGGCCGGTTGCGGATCTCGGCCATCGCGACGCGAACGCGGCTCGACGAGGCAACGTCGATCAACAACGTCGCCGATACGCCAGTCGTGCTTCACGACGCGGACATCACGTTCCGCAACGCGGAGGTCAACGCGTGCTATGCGCTGACGCGCCGGTGGACCGTGGCGGCGGCCTACACGTTTACCGTTGCGTCGTTCGACGGCCCGTCCGGACATGCGCGGCCGAACTGGCAGCAAGCCGGAATCATCGGGATCGATGCGCTGTCACCGCGCACCGACGCGTATGCGGAAGCGCTGTTCCAGCACGCGAACGGACTTGACGGAACCGGCATTTCGGGTGCGCAGATTTCGAACTTCTCGCGCGCGTCCGGTGCGAATCAGCTGGTGCTGGCCGTCGGCATGCGACATCGGTTTTGAGTCGGGCGAGGGCTCGGTGTGAACGCGATCGAACGATGCGAAGCCACTGCACGAACGGGGCGGGCGCTCGTTCTGCAGCAGGTCTTCGGCGGAGAACGGGTTGTGATCGATCGAGTCGATCTCGATAGAACCCGTCCCGTCGAATGCTACGGTCGGCATTCTGCCGAAGAGGGCGGGTCAGCATCACCGCAGTCGATCGATCGCGCTCCGAATCATTCGGCTGACGAGCTTTGCTTTTCAGAACGTACGGGAAGGCGAATGACGTCGACATGTCCCGGTAGATCGCCGGCCACGTCGCTCTCGGCGTATGAGAAATACAACACGACGAGACGCTTCATATCGAGAATACGAATTACGTGTATCGATCGAAATACGGGGTCTACCGATTCGTCGAACACTTGTGCCTGTTGCGGCACATGCGCCGTAGTCGCGAGTGCTCCGACTTGATGGCAGGACACCGACGATTCGCCGTTGCCATGTCTGTCGCGGAACCCGGGGCGTTGGCCGTTTGTATGCGGTTCCGAAACGAAGCACGTCACCCCCTTGAGCAGCGGATCGTCGTACGCGGAAATTCCGATATGGATCCCGTAGCGCTGAGAGTGAGTAGGTATGCGCGCCAATTCTTCAGCAGTGGCAGTTGGCGCGGCGAGCATCGCAAAAACCGTGGAAGCAATCCACATGGCTGTTCGTACGTGATCATCGCGGGAGTCCTCAACTGATCATCAAGCTCGTTTCGCCCGCTGTTTGTGGCGTCGAGGCCGATTTGATAACCAGCTTTAGGTTTCTGCGTGCGTCGATCGCTTGATTTGAGTCAAGGTCGAACTGGTGGGCGGCAGGATGCTTATGGCGAGAGCAGCGAGATTCGTACGCATAATCTCCGCGGCCGTCCCGCATCGTTCGTATCCGGGCAATAACGGATGCAAAAGATGCCATGTGCAATCGGAGATGATCATGTGGGCGCAGAATTGTCGGCGCGCTGTGCACATCGATATGCCTTCTTGCCATGCCCACACTCTCCCGGAGCGCGCCCGTTCATGTCATCCGGAGTTGCGCGGATGATGACCGCGTCGAAACGTCAATCGACGTTCGTTGACGAGTGCACGCCAATTGAGCTTCATCAACGCGAAGACCAAGCCGAGCAATACCAGTTGCGTGACGACGAAGTATCCGCCGAGGTAAGTGCCTTCGACCTGAGATTCCACATCCAGCCGGGTCGACGCAAAGCGGCCGAGGAGCGCCCAGATCGCATAGGTCATTGTGCGGCCGATGAAGAACGCCGCAGCGATGATCTTGAGCGGCAACCCTGAGAGCCCATACGCGATGAACAGATAGTTCGATGGAAGCGGGCTCAATGCATAGAAAAAGAATGCGCTGGCGGTCAGCGTCTTGTGCTTCCGCAGCCAGTGTGTGGCGATGTCGATATTCTCGCGATCGGATTCCCGTATCCAGCGGGACCGCACGAGCGACCTCGCGAAGGTAGCCAGAATGACGCGGCCCGTTGTCGCAGCGCCAGCCGCGACGACAGCAAAGATCAATGGATTTCCGGCAGGCAGATTGAACCCGACCCACGACATCGCCATCCAGGTCGGAGGGGCGAACGCCGGTATGAGATTCAGCAGAAGAATCACGAGGAACAGCACGGCCAGCGTTAGCACGATATCGACTCCAGGCCATCCGGCATCATGATTCCATTTTGCTGACGAAAGGAGTCGACGGCTTGACTCACGTCAAGCAAGGCATCGTGCCCGCATTTCGCCGGAGGCACGTCGTCCTGACCCAGGTCAAGCATCGAACGGAGGCGTTTCTTAGACTGATGAAACGCGATCCGCGACCGGGTTCGGGTTCACCGAACACGTCCATGCACGGGGATCTGAAATATCGTCATGTCTCGAATTCCCTGGTCAATCGATTTCATGTTGCTGGTCTTTGCGGCCGTTACGCTCGCCGGTGGAGGCGTGTGCGTTGCGTTCGGCCTGCCTTCAGTCGCGCGAATCGTCTGGCTGCTCGGCACGTTGCCGGTCTTGCTCGCCCTGACTGTATCCATCGCAAAGGCCGTCGTGAAGCGGCAGGCCGGCATCGATATTCTCGCGTGGCTGGCGATCGGGCTGGCGGTGGCGCTCGACGAGACGCTGACTGCCGCCGTCATTGCATTGATGCTGGCAAGCGGACGTACCCTCGAACAGTATGCGCAAGATCGTGCGCAACGCGAGATGACCGCGCTGCTCAGCCGTGCGCCCCGGCAGGCAATCCGATTCGAGAACGGTGAATGGCGTTCTGTCGCGCTGGAAACCATTCGCCCCGGTGACCGGCTGCTCGTGCGAAGCGGCGAATTCGTGCCGGTCGACGGCACGCTGACCAATGACGCGGAACTGGACGAATCCATGCTGACGGGCGAGTCGTCGACCCAGCGGCGAAGCTCCGGGGAGCTCGCATGCAGCGGCGTGGTGAACGCCGGTGCTCCGTTTGAAATGGTCGCCCGCGCGACGGTCGGCGACAGTACATTCGCCGGTATCGTCCGGATGGTCGAGAGTGCGCAACGCGAGCGCAGTCCGGCCGTCCGTCTTGCGGATCGCTATGCGGCATTCTTCGTGCTGGTTTCGCTGCTGATCGCGGGTATCTCCTGGCTGGTGACAGGCGACATTGCACGCGCGCTTGCCGTGCTTGTCGTAGCCACTCCATGTCCGTTGATCCTCGCGGTGCCGGTAGCAATCGTTTCCGGCATGTCGCGCTGTTCGAAGCGAGGCGTTCTGGTCAAGGGTGGAGGCGCGCTGGAGCGTCTAGCGCAAGCGACGATTCTCTTCTTCGACAAGACAGGGACGCTGACGGGCGGCCGGGCACGCATCGTTTCGATCGAGTGCGGCCCGGATGTCGGAACGCACGATGTGCTGCGTTTCGCGGCATCGTTGGCGCAAGCTTCGGGTCATGTCATTTCGGATGCGTTGACGGTCGCGGCGCGGGAACGCCACGTCGACCTTTCTCCGCCGTCGGCCGTCAAGGAAACGGCCGGCGAAGGCGTGACAGGCCAGGTCGACAACCGGACCGTCGCAATCGGCAAGTTCGAGTACGTATCCGCCCGTTCGACCGTTGTGCCCTGGAGCGACGCCTTCCTTCGGCGGGTCGGCAGCCAGGGCGGGGCTGCTGTATTCGTTGGCGTGGATGGCGCGATGATCGGCGCAATTCAAATGGCCGACCAGGTGCGGCTGGAAACGCCGAGGGCATTGCGGCTGCTGAAACGCGAGGGCGTCAAGCGTCTCATCATGCTGACCGGCGACCGGCGGGACATTGCGGAAGCCGTTGGCGAACTGTTGGGCGTAACCGATGTACGCGCGGAGCAAACGCCAACGGACAAGCTTGCCGCCATTCGGGCAGCTCGCAAGGAGGGCGTAGTGATCATGGTGGGCGACGGCGTGAATGACGCGCCAGCGCTGGCGGCGGCCGACGTCGGTATTGCAATGGGTGCGCGCGGGGCGGCGGCGTCGTCGGAAGCGGCCGACGTGGTACTGCTGGTGGATCGGCTGGATCGGCTCGTGGACGCGATGCGTATCGCCCGGCAGTCGCGCCGGATTGCGCTGCAGAGCGTGGTGATCGGCATGTCGTTGTCTGTCGCCGCCATGACGATTGCTGCGTTGGGATTCCTGCAGCCGATCGCCGGTGCGGTGATTCAGGAGATCATCGACGTCGTCGTCATCATCAATGCGTTACGGGCGTCACTTGCGCGCCCGATGTCGACGGAGGCTCGCCTCGCCGACATCGACGTCGAAAAACTCAAGAGCGAGCATTCGGCATTGGCGCCGCTGATGGACCAGATCAGGGATCTGGCAGATCGCATACCTAAGCTATCCGGCGCAATCATGGCGAACGAACTCGCTCATGTAATCGACTCGCTGGACGAACGGCTTTTGCCTCACGAACAATCCGACGACCTCGACGTCTACCCGCGTCTCGCGCCACTTCTCGGCGGCGAGGACCCGCTCGCGGCGATGAGCAGCGCGCACAGGGAAATTTTCAAGATGGTTCGGTCGCTCAGGCAGATGGTCGCGGACATGCCGGATGACGGACCGGACGCGATGCAGATGCAGGCGGTACAACGCTTGCTGTACGGGCTGGAAGCAATCGTACGCCTGCATTGTGCTCAAGAGGAGGAGCTGTTCCACGCAGTCGGAACGGATGCGTGACAAAAAGCGCGTCACGCACCACGCGCATTCACGAGAAGGACAGGCGTCTTCGTGATCCGCGCGACGCGGCCGGCAACGCTACCGACAACCCAGCCCGCGATGCCTCGCCGCCCATGGGTGCCCATGACGATCATGTCCGCATTCCATTCGGCAGCTTCGTGCACGATTACCTGAGAAACGTCCGAGCCGGTTCGATCCGTTTGAAGCAGTTGCGACCGCGAGTGCGCGGTTACACCATCGAGCACGGTCGTGGCTTGTTGCAGCGCCTGATTTCCTTCGTTGATCAATGCGCCCTCTATTGTTTCGACTGGTACGAAGTCACCCAGCGATACGGCGCGATCCTGTACGTAGATCGCGCGTAACTCGGTGTCGGGTCTCGAGAACTGCAATCCGACTCGCAATGCGTCGAGCGCCAGGGGGCTTCCGTCAACGGCAAACAGAATCCGCTGCGGCAGATGCTCGGCAGCCGAGACGAAACTTTCCGGAACGATAAGCAGCGGGCAACGAACAAGCCTGGCAAGCGGGCCCGAAACCGTTCCTTCAACCCATCTGCGCAAGCCATGGTGCTGATGCGCACCGACGATCAGAAGGTCGGCCTGTTGAGCTCCCGTACTCTCGATCAGCGCACGCACGATATCGCCGCCATGCTTGGACAGGTCGATGACTTCCGTGTCGATGTCGATATCGTCGCGCTGCATTTCGTTTTTGGCGCGTGATACGGAGTCGGATGCGTCTTTAAGCAACTCGTTGCGCGCGGCCTCGAGAAATGCAGTGGCCTGTGATCCGAGCGGCACGAGCGTTCGCGGATTTTCCGCAATACTCACGATGTGTACCGACGCATTCGGCGGAACGATGTGCTGCGCATAGGCGACTGCCCGGTCGGATGCAACGGAGCCGTCGATTGCGATCAGTACCCTTTGGAGAGGAGCCCCTGCCTGGAAGGTTGAAGTGCTGGTGCTCATGAGCGTCTCCCGGTGGCAACCCAAGGTCTTGTACGCGGTAATTTTTTGCGCGCGCGGCTTGTGGCAGCTTGATCGCCATCAAGTTTTCAAGAATTAGCCGGCGACGTTCCGGCCCCACTCGGATCACGCGCGTTGCGTATGGGCGTCCGCGTGTTTCGCGTGCCCGGTGCCGGCACGCATTTCCTGTTCCAGGAGCGCTTTCGCGGCTTGCCACGCCCGCCCTGCGGACGCCGAGTCGTTGAACGCTCTCGCTTCGACTGTCGCACCGTCCAGCAGCATCATATAAACGGCCGCCAGCCGTTGTGCCGTTTCGGGCGAAACGAGATCCGCGAGCAGTTCGGCGATCCATTCGACCATCTTGCGGCGATAGCGGATCGCGACATCCGAGATGGGCGCATACGCCGTTCCGAATTCGGCCAGCGCGCGCTCGAACAGGCAACCGGCGAATGCCGGCGTATTGAACCACGCTTCGTACCAGTCGAAGATCGTCTTGACCCGCTCGACCGGATCGGCGACGTGCTGCAGCTGCGCGTCGATACTGCCTACGATCAGGTCGTAACGCTGGACCAGCACTTCCCGGATCAGTTCGTCCTTGCTCGGAAAATGCCGATACAGCGTCATTCGGGCGACGCGGGAATCGTCGATGATCCAGTCGACACCCACCGGATGAAAACCGTGCTTCGAGAACAGTTCGGTAGCTTTATCTACCACCAACTGGCGTTTGCTGGCTCGCACGAACGGTTCCCTCCTTGATCCTTCCGACTGCGTAAATTAAACATTCTAGCATCGTACCGCTCGGTCACATCCGGTCTCGCCACCGATCTCCCGGACTTGGCGGGTCCGCATCATGATGCGCGTTCGCAAGTTGTCTTGACTATGATATAGACCGATATGTATCATTTGAAACTGGAAAGCGATGGTCGATGCTGCGTGCTTTAAAAAAATAGGAACGTGAGCCATCGATTCACTGCTCGACGGTGCCGCAGCGGGCACAGCAGCGAAATTGAAAGAATGCCGGCGGCGCCCTGTGCCTCTTGCCGGCTTCTGGCGATGCAGCGGTAATGCAAGACGAAAAGAGAACCTGAGAGAGCCGTGGGTTACGTGTCGGTGCTGGCGGATGGTATTCGCCGCGCCGCGCGCAAACCGGTGCGCGCTCGCGGGGCGGGATCGCGCGAAGCAGTCGGCGCAAATAAAACTCGAGGAAAGTACCCATGTACCGCCGTTTACTCGCACCGGGGCTGTTGTTGCTGCTGGCCGCGTGCGCGCAGGATCCGTCCGTGACCAGCAACACGGTGCGGATCTGCGACGACACCGGCTGTTCCTATCGACCTAAAGATCAGGTCTCCTATCAAAATAAGGACGATGCGGAAGATCGCGAAGACCCTCGCATCGTCGCACTGAAGCAGGCCGCGAAAGCCCAGCCGAAGGCGGCCTACGATCTCGGCCTGCGTTATTTCCGCGGCGACGGCGTGCGCCAGGACAGCTATCAGGCACTCAAGTGGATGCGCGACGCCGCCGAGCGCGGCGACCTGCGGGCGCAGAAGGCGCTCGGCAGCTTCTACCTGTTCGGCCTCGAGGAAATGGGCTCCGATCCACGCGAAGCGGACAAGTGGCTGTCGATCGCGGCCGGCCGCGGCGACAAGGAGTCGAAGAAGCTGCTCGAACTCGCGCGCAAGGCGAAGAAGGAAGACGAAGAAGACTGGAAATGGCGCACGCAATGGCGTGACGTCTATTACGGCTACTGGAACTCGGGCTATCCGTACTACGGCGTCTGGAATCAGACGTATTGGTACTACTGACCGGGCCGGAAGCAACGGGGGCGGCAGCGGGGAGACCACCATCGCGCGCCACGCCGGGGGGCTTATCGACGTTCGTACGGACACGTAAGCCGAATAACGACTCTATCGAACGATAACGACATGAAGACCATCCTTTCCCATCGTCTCACCCAAGGTGCGCTGGTTGCAGCGCTTTGCGCGTCCGTCGCGGGCTGCGGCGGCGTGGTGACGCCCGGCGGCCAGAACGCCGGCGTGACGGGCGCCGCGGCAGGCGGCACGAGCGCAGGCGCCGATTCGGGGCTGCAGCGCTGCACGTCGCCGCTCGGCACGATCGCCGTCGACGACGGCCGCAACGCCGACTGGTGGGGCCCGTTCGGCAGCGCGACCAAGATGACGACGATCGACCCGCTGCTGCGCCTGGCGGTCCAGCAGTCGAACTGCTTCGTGATCACGTCGATCGGCAACCAGAAGAGCGACGCGCGCCTGTCGCGGATTACGCAGCTGCAGCGCAGCTCCGGCGAATATCGCGCGGGCTCGAAGCAGCAGAAGGGCCAGCGTGTCGCGGCCGACTACTACATGGAACCGCAGATCGTCATCAACGATTCGCCGATCGGCGGCATCGGCAGCATGATCGGCGGGCTGATCGGCAACGGCGCGGTGGCGGCGGTGGCCGGCCACCTGCAGGCGAAGGCATCGGTCGTCACGCTGACGCTGTTCGACGTGCGCTCGGCCGTGCAGATCGCGGCGTCGGAAGGCAGCTCGACGGCGACCAACTACGGCGCGGCGCTGGGCGGTTTCGGCGGCGGCGTGGGCGGTGCGCTCGCCGGTTTCTCGTCGACGCCGGAAGGCAAGGCGACGGTCGTCGCGTTCATCGATGCGTACAACAAGATGGTCGTCGCACTGCGCAGCTACAAGGCGCAGGACGTCAAGGGCGGCCTCGGCCGCGGCGGCCAGCTCCAGGTCAACTGATGTCCCCTGGCCGGCGGTGCGCCGCCGGTCGATTTCCGATACGTGAATGTCCGTGCGTGCGGCGTGATCTGCGCGTCTCGGCTTCGTTCGCCCTTTTCGTTCCGAGGTGACTCCGATGAAAGCCTTTGCATTGATCGCATTGACCTGTCTGGCGCTGACCGCGTGCGGCGGCGACGACAATTCCTCGCCCGCATCGTCCGGCAGCGGATCGGGCACGAGCAATAACGGTGGAAGCGGCGGCACGGGTTCCGGCGGTACGGTAAGCGGCGGCAGCGGCGGGTCGGGCGGCAGCACGCTGACGCTGCGCTACGACGCCCAGCCGACCGCGGCGGATCAGGCCGGCTTCCTGACGCTGCTCAACAGTGAAGGCGCGAAGGGCTATCGTTATCTGGGCGACTACTTCTACAACGCGTCCAACGGCGGTTCGCGCTCGATCTTCGTGAGCGACGGCACCGCACAGACCTACACGTACCAGTTGCAGTCGACGCCGGCCGACATGACGGGCTTCGTCAGCCAGGCCAACGCGCAAGGCGCGAGCGGCTACCGCTTCGAAGGGCCGCTCACGTACGGTTATCTCTATCGCAAGGACGGCGGCTCGTCGGCTACCTATACGTACGCGACAACGGGCCTGCCGGCCGACACGAACGCGTTCCTCGCGCAGGCGAACGGCCAGGGCCAGTCGGGCTACTGGTTCGTGGGCCCGATGATGGTCGGATCGGTGCAGGCGAACGTGTACATGAAGAACAACGCTTCGAACGCAACCTACACGTACGACGCGCTGGTGCCGACGTCGAACGTCAGCGACTTCATCGCGCAGGCCAACAGCGAAGGTGCGAAGGGTTATCGCGCGAAAGGCGGGATGCTGTTCGGCAGCACGATTTCGTGGGTCTACGTGAAGGACCAGACGCAGTCGCCGACCTTCACGTACCAGTCGGCCGCGATCCAGTCGACCGGCGACAGCTTCGTCCAGCAGTCGAACACGTTTGGCGCGCAGGGCTCCGCGTACCTGGGCGATCTCGCGCTCGGCACGACGACCCCGGTGATGGCGTCGTTCTATTTCAAGCCGGCGAACTGCACGGGCTTCCTGTGCACGACGCTGAATCCGCTCACGCAGAACTGAGCGGGTGCCTCTGGCGCAGCAGCATTGCGCGGGTCATTCGCTGCTGAATGATCCGCGCCAGCTGCATCGAGTGCCTCAGGTGCGTCACGTCATCCGTGGACGCATCTTTTGCCGCCGGCTTGCCGGCGGTATTTCGTTTACGCGTACGGCAGAAGCCAGCCAAACGCCGGCCCCTTTTTGTCCGGCGGACCAGAAAATCGGCCGGAACCGAAGCGAAGCTGCCGGCCTCCATCGACCGCCGGGCCAGGGAAACGCTGATTCGTTTTCCTGAGGGACAGAAGCCGTGCCGGACGCTGGTTTCCGCGAGGGCATCACCTACAATGTAAAGATGGTCGCGACCTGTCAAGGAGGCTGCCATGACTCAGTCAATGATTAGCTTTGTAGTTGGCCTGGCGGTCGTACTCGCCATCGCGGTCATGCTGGCGCTGCGTTACCTGCGCGACCACAAGGGCGAAGGGATGGTTCAGTGGCTTGACGCACATCACATGGGCTGGATGCACCACAAGCACTGACGGCGTGGTCGACGATGCGGTTCCGATCCCGCTCCACGAAGCAGCGACGACAGTTGTGCGCGACGCTGAACAAGCCGCCGCGCACGCTGCGCATCGCTTGGGTCGTGGGGCCGGGAAAATGCTGGCCGGCGGCCGCCCGGTCCGGTTGATGACAGTAATGTGGCCTGGAGTGAATCGTGCCGTTGATGGCCCTTGACGCGAGATAGCGCTTGCATGGCCGTGATATAGGGCGCATTCTCATGAGGTTCGATGTGCGCGACCGGCGATTTTGTTTCGACTCCTTACGCTTCCCCCTGTCCGCACGGTTCCGCAGAACGCTCACCACAATGACCCCGCGCGCGAACGTCGAAGTTGCGAACGTCGTGCGTCAACCCGGCCTCCCCGCGAGGCCCGATCCGGCAGTTCAGTGCGCAACAGAGGCCGTCGGCGGCAAGCCCGCGGGTAGTCCGTTCGTGCCTCCTGTGGGCCGGACGACGACGAAATTCGGTCACCGCGACGGTCCTGACATTTGAAATTCATTTTTCGGGAACCGGCATGCCCAAGCAAACCGAACAGAAGTCCGCCACGTCCGTCAGGCAAAACGATTACGTCGACGCGCAAAAGTCCCGCGCCCAGGCACTGAAGCGCGCGGACATCGAGCGCGCCGAGAAGCGACGCGAAAATGACGCCCGCCTCGATGTCAACGCGAGCAAGTGGCGTTATATCAGCCAGGAGGGTTAGATGGGAAAAATCGACGCGGCACTCAACTTTCCCAATCCCAGTCGCACCTACGACATGTCCAGGCACTGCGTGTGCTTCTGGGGCTACGACAATGCTCGCGAGATTACCTTTCTGGTCGACGATGCGATGCTGGCGAAACTGAACTCCGACATGGATTCGAGCGAGCCCGCGTTGCTGGCGGCCTTCGACCGCAACCGCGACCGGATCCTGGGGCTCGCCAGAGATCTTTACAAGGGCGGCCCCCAGAACAGGTACATGATCTCGTGAGACGGGGCCGGTTTGCGCACGCGCCCGACCCGACGTATGCCTTCCTTCCGGCCTGCACTGGCCGTGAGTAGTCGTCTGCTGGCGTCGGGACTGCCGATCGTTCGGGCGGAGAGCACGGACGGCTCGGTCCGGCGGGCTCGCGACTATTTCCTGCCGATCGCATACTGAAGACCTCGGGGAAAACAAGCACGCGCACCTCGGCGAAATCGATGTTGAAGGAAGGCGCGCGCCGGATTCCCCGACATGATGACGGCCGCGCTTAAGCGTCGAGCCATCCGGTTTTGTACAGTGCGTATGCAGTATTCCGGGTCTGAGGTGGACATGGATCGGTTATGGCATGCGCTGCTTGATTATCACGAACGCAGCAAGCACCGCCTCGACTTCTACGCTCCCGGCCCCGGGCGGCTCGACTGGGCAACCCAGCCGGACCCGTTCCGGGTGTTTCGTGGCGCACCGCGCGTCGATCTGCCATTGGCCGCGGACACGCTGGCCACTCGCTACAACGCGTTGCGTTGCGGCAACCTGCCGCCCGCGCACGAATTCGATCTGTCCAGTCTGGCAATCCTGTTCGAACTTTCGCTCGGCTTGTCGGGGTGGAAATCCTATGGTGCCCAGCGGTGGGCACTGCGCTGCAATCCTTCGAGCGGGAATCTGCATCCGACCGAGGGCTATCTTCTGTGTCCGGCCCTGCCCGGCTTGTCCGCAGGCGTCTACCATTACCTGAGCCGGGATCATGCGTTTGAACATCGTGCCGCGGTGGACGAGCCGCAATGGACCGACGCGTTTTCGGGAAGTGGCGTCCTGGTCGGCGTCAGCTCGATCCATTGGCGCGAAGCGTGGAAATATGGCATGCGCGCCTGGCGCTACTGCCAACAGGATTGCGGCCATGTCGTCGCTGCGATGAGTTATGCAGCAGCTGCGCTCGGCTGGCAGACGCGGTTGATGGAGGCGGCTGCGGATGATGCTGTGGCCGATTTGCTCGGCGTGGACCGCCGCGAAGATTTCAGCGGAGCCGAAGCGGAGGCGCCGGATCTTTTGCTCTGGATCGGCAGCCCCGAGACGCGACCCGATCTCGAGCGCATGCGGATCGCTTTGGGCAGCGCACAGTGGCACGGGCGCGCCAATCAACTGAGTTCGGGACATGTGGCCTGGCCGGACATCGATTCGATTCATCGCGCCACGCACAAGACCCGTACTCGCGAACCACCGTCGCCGAACCCGGAGCCGTGCTCGGCGCCGGCGATGCCAGCCCTCGATCTCGGCTTCGCCCGAATCGCCAGACAGCGTCGCAGCGCCGTGAATTTCGATGGCACGACGCGCATCGGCGACGCGGCCTTCTTCAGCATGCTGACATGCCTGCTGGCACGTCCCGGCACACCGCCGTGGAATGCGCTGACGTCTCCTGCCGCGGTGCATGCGGCGCTGTTGGTGCATCGCGTCGACGGCCTGGAGCCGGGCCTCTATATGCTCGCAAGAAACCCTGGCGCACTGCCGGATCTGAAGCGATCCCTGCGTCCGGAATGGCTGTGGCAAAAGACCGGGCCGGACGACCTGCCGCTCTATCTGCTACTGCCTTACGATTTGCGCGCGGCGGCAGGGTTGATCTGCTGCCACCAGGATATCGCCGCCGATTCCTGCTTTGCGCTCGGGATGATCACGAGATTCGAAATCGCGTTGAAGCAGCCATGGCGTTATCGCCACCTGTTCTGGGAATGCGGGATGCTTGGCCACGCGCTCTATCTCGAAGCAGAAGCCGCCGGCGTGCGCGCGACGGGGATCGGCTGCTTTTTCGATGATGAAATGCATGCATTGCTCGGCGCGAAGGACCATGTCTGGCAATCCCTGTATCACTTCACCGTTGGCGGCGCGGTGGACGATCCACGTCTGTCGGCATTTCCGCCGTACGAGAGACAGCCTTGACTGACAGCCCACCGACCTCTCCGTTCGATTTCACCCGGAGTGCTAGGATGATTGAACATGTGCAGTGCAGAAAGTCACATCATGGACGATTTCACATTCAGTACCAAAACACACTTCGCACGCATTCGTGTGATGGAATCTGCGCGTGGTGTGTACCGAGGTTATGTGTATTTGCGCCGCACCGACGAGGGGCCGAACGATGATCCCCCATACCAGACCGATTTCGATCGGGAGCAGTACGATCTCGCGCTCGAAGACGCCAAGATCCTCGCGCAACGTCTGCTTCGCGAGTTCGAGTCTTGAGCGGATGACGCTTCGTGGCGTCGAGTCGCGTTGGGGGAAGGCCGCAATCACTGCAGGAGCGAGCTATGTCGGCGCAGCTATCCCCGATTGACAATCATCTGCTCGCAGCCTTGCCGCCAGAAGCTCTCGCGCATATTTCGCCGCATCTTGTGCTGGTCGAGATGCCGTTGGGAAAGGTGCTGTACGAGTCGGGTGGTGCGCTCAGTCATGTCTATTTTCCGACGACCTCCATCGTCTCGCTGTTGTACGTGATGGAAGACGGTTCGTCGGCCGAAATTGCCATCGTCGGCAACGACGGGCTGATCGGCATCGCGCTGTTCATGGGGGGCGAAACGACCCCGAGCCGCGCGATCGTCCAAAGCGCCGGACACGCTTACCGACTCGATGCACGCATGCTGAAAGACGAGTTCCGTCGCGGCGGCTCGATGCAGCGGCTCTTGCTGCGCTACACCCAGGCGCTCATCACGCAGATGGCGCAGACCGCCGTCTGCAATCGGCATCATTCAATCGATCAGCAGCTGTGCCGCTGGCTCCTGCTCAGTCTCGACCGGCTGCCGTCGAGCGAACTGAAGATGACGCAGGAGTTGATCGCCAACATGCTCGGTGTCCGACGATCGGGCGTGACGGAAGCTGCGCTGAAACTTCAGGATGCCGGATTGATCCGGTACAACTATGGGCACATCGAGGTATTGGATCGATCCGGGCTCGAAAAGCGTGTGTGCGAATGCTACGGCGTGGTCAGGCGAGAATTCGACCGCTTGCTTCCTGATTTGAAGCGCCTTTAGAGCCCTTTGGAACCGTACCGAGGCCGCGCGCCTGTCCGTGCCATCGGGTTCGTACGGCAGCGTACCGACTGCCGAAGCCCGCAGGTGCATGGTGGTGCATGACGCACAGACTGCAGATCGGCCGCAGACTTCATGGAGAGAGCATGCCGTGATGGAAGCGGGCCGTTGCGATTCGTATCGCTTGCGCAGTTTTATCCCGACTCGGGCGGCGCAAGCCAATCCATGACGAAACGCGGTTGCTTGACGGAGCTTGTTGATGAACGATCATCCGAAACGAGAAAAGAATTCGCAGGACGGGCAACAGGAACAGGCGGACGCACGCGCGACCGACGATGGAATGCCTGTTGTTCATCCGGACTGGCCAAGACGCCCTGCCTTTTCGTGGAAAGCCGTCACACCCAAGCAACGCATTTCCGATGCAAGGAAACGTCTGGGAATGGGTTTTATGTCGAACCATTAACCCAGGCGTAGCAAAACTCCTCGCTCTCAAACAGAACGAGGAGCCGCCCCAGCAAGGCGGAATTCGAAGCCGGCCAAGCGCCGGCTTTTTACTTTGGCACGTCGCTCGTTACGACAAACGGCGCCTGCAATGCTGCGATGTCCGTCGTCGGGCAGCGGCGTCAAGGGTGCCGGTTTTTTATGATCATCCCGATACGGGACAACGTCGTCGCAGTGATCGACGAGCGGATTCAAACGACCGCGTTCAAACCTCGCTGCGGGAGATGATCGGTTCATCGATGCTGCAGGCGCTCACCCGCATCGAACGAGCAATTGCCGGCCCGCTTGCACGAGCGGTGTCGTTGCGCGGAGCCGCGCGGGATCAAGGCCAGCGCCGAATTCTCGATCCGCCTGCGCCAGGGTATCTGGCGCCGGAACGTCTGCGGTGCAGCCTGCGCAAAGCGCGCACGACGACGCGAGGCGCGAACGTCAACCGCCGCCTGCGCCGGGAGCAGTGCCGCGTCATTTACTTCACCCGATGGTCGGGACTGAAATAGCGCCACTTGCTCGCATTGGAGTCGATGCGGGCGTCGTTTTGCGTACGCTTGTCGGCCCGTTCGATGTCGGCGCGGGCGAGGTCGTCGCGGAGTTTTTGCCGGGTTGCCTGATCGCGTCGATCGATTGCCGTGCTTTCCTGGTATTTCATGGTTCCCTCGGAGCGAGGTGAGCGGATTGTCGGCCGGTCGCGGCGAATTTGCCGCGGCTGGTGGGTCGGATCTCTGGTGAAGCGATCTCGCCATCGACGATGTCCCTGCCGAATTGCATCGCCAGTTCGACGGCGAACGCCGCCGTTTGCGGCGCGCCTTCGTGGAAAACGGCCCGTGTCTCGCGCGGCGCAGCCGCGGAGGCGGTCGAGGCCGGGCAGCAGCCAGCGGCACGGCTGCCGATCGATCGAGTGATGCGGGTTGCAGACGGCGGCCTGCGCCGTCTGCGTGATTGGACGCATTGTCGCCGTGCGAGCGCTGCCGGGATCAGACATTCTCCCTGAGGTAGCGGATGCACTTCATTCGTAGACTCGACCGCCCAGCGAGTGCGTCTCGCGGAGGGGGCGTCGAGTCTTTTGCCGCACCAGGGGGCGGTCCTGAAAATGCGGCGTTGTCGACCGGGCGGACCGACTTCGCTATCTGAAGCGACGCATGGCCGATCCAGACCCGATCGCGCCACTCGCATTTCGCGCGATGGACGATCAACCATCCTTGCAGCGATTCGACGAGCTGAAACGGCGACAGCCACTCGCGACTCTGCCGTTGCGTGACGAGTTGCAGGACAACAAGGAAATAGAGCAAATCAACGTACTTGGTCCGGACGCGCATAGTCCATCTTCTGGTTGTCGATGCTCGCGAGTGTGCCGGCGCCGGCTCATCCCTGGATGCTGAGCGCCTTCTCGATCGCTGCAATCAGTTTGAACGCATCGTCCCGCCCGATCAGAAAACCGCGGCTGGTGTACTCGCATCCGAACGCATAGAAGCTCGGCAGCAGCGTCACCATGTCTTTCTGCTGATCGAAATCGACTTCGCATTTCGTCAGCGGGAAAAACGGCGGCTCGTCGCCCGGCATCTTGTACACGGTGTGCTCCCTAGTACATTTTGCGGGGCGGCAACATCCGCTTCGCCCGCAGGCGCTGCCTGGAAACGGCGCTGGCTTTCTTCCGCTTGCGTTCCGTCGTGGGTTTTTCGTAGCTGGTGCGACTGCGCAACTCCCGAATCAGCCCGGTTTTCTCGATAGTGCGTCGGAATCGCCGCAGCGCGACGTCGATCGGTTCGTTGACCTTGAGTGTGACTGTTGTCATGTAGATCCTGTTTGGGAACGTTTGAACGGAAAACTAGCCGAGTCGTGTCATGACGGCGCTCGCTATCTCGTCGGATTCGAATTCCGAATATCCGGCTCCGATCGATAGCGCGCGTACCGCCACGAACATTTGCAGTTCTTGCTGATGGCTTCGTGCCGAGTCGGCGATTCCGGCGGGCAGGACGGTGCCGGTCCAGCTGACCTCACGTCGACTGATCAAGCCGAGTAGTTCGTCGATGATCATGTTGCCCTCCAAATCGCCGACAGATTGCGTTGCGTAGACGGGGCGCGTCAGATCCCGTTGGAAAAGAAGCCCTGTTTCTCGCGATTGTCGTCGATGATGTTCTCGGCGTAGCGCAGCGAAGCGCGACGTGCGTCACCGGCGCTGTCAAACGGGGAGTTGTCGTGCAATCTGAACGTCTGGCTCTGCGTCACCGTGTCGGTGGTGCCGCGAAGGCAAATCTTGACTGCCGCGTCGAAACCGGCATCGTAGTTATGCGGACAGCCATTCGGCGCCGGTACGTGGGGGTAAATCAGTGGATAAATCTCGAATCCACGGTAGACATGCATGCTCATGGCAAACTCCTGGCGTTCGGCCACCACGAATTGCATGGACGAACACATCCGGCCAGTATCGCCGTTGCAGGGCGTGCCGGTGGGGTGAAAGGGACAACGTTGCAGCGCGAGGGAGGGGCGATGCAGCAAGAGGGTAGATGGAGGGGTGAGCAGTCAGACGGCAAGTGATCGCCCGAATAAACCCATCATACGCGCATCGTTTGTTGGGCGTTCAACTTATTCCGGATTGCGCGCGTCGATGCGCTCGGCCCATCACGCCGAGATCGCGCTGCACGGCAGCGGTGGCCGCCTCTTTGCCTATTCGTCGCGCAGCGGTTGGCTCGTTCCGCTATTACGGAGCAGGCGGCCGCTTCTTCGGGCGCGATTTCTCGCTAGCGGGAGCCTTGGGCGGCACCCAGTTCAATGCCGTGCCGAGCTTGGGCAGGGTCATGGCAGGCTTGGCACGCGGAGGCGCCTTGTTACTGCGAGGTTGACTTCTGGTCATGCGGGTTCTCCTGCTGCGCGGCTTGAGCGGTCCGCCGAGCGGGACTCGTCCGCTCACGCACGCGCGGCTGGACACGCGCGCGGCGAGGGGGCTGGGCATCTGCATACGCGCACGTTCGACGTCCGAATACGAAACGGATGACCCGGTCGAGCTTGCATCGGGACGCGTGGCGCCCGCGATGGAGGTGCGTATGCGCAGGAAGCGGCAGTTACGTGCCGCTTCGTGAACGGGACTTACAGGCCGGTAATGTTCGACGCCTGCAGGCCTTTGGGGCCGCTCTTCGTTTCGTAGCTGACTTTCTGGCCTTCGGCGAGCGTCTTGAAGCCGTCGCCGCGGATTTCCGAGAAATGCGCGAACAGATCGTCTCCGCCTGCGTCGGGCGTGATGAAGCCGAAGCCCTTGCTGTCGTTGAACCACTTGACGGTACCGGTATCCATGTTAGATCTCCTGAAAATGGACGAGCGTATGCGCCCTGAATGGACGCGGGAAAAAATAATCAAGGAGGGAGAGGACAACGAATACCGCAGGCCGCGGTTAATGATGGGCAGCAATCGCGCTTCTTGAATACTTCAGCGGCTGACAGTACGCCTCGGCAACGAAGGTGTCAAGCGCTTTCGGCCGAGGGGCAGAACAAGCGACTGCCCAGGAAAATCAGCATTCCGTAAAAAATGCGCGAAAAATCCCCGCGCGCGGCCGTTCGTCGGCCCTGGTCGTACGCCGTCCCGACTGCAACGTCAGAGGGTTGCCAGCAAATGCAACTGATGCTCGGTCTCGGTTCCGGTGATCAACGTGAAGAACCCTGTTTCCCGACGCTCGATCATCGAAAGGCCCTCTGCATCGGAGAAGATGTTCCACGCGACGTCATCGACATGTGCGCACCTTCCGCGCGTTCGCGCGAACGCTCGCAACAGCGGGCTCGCTTCGCGGCGGAGCACCAGGCGGTCTGCATTCAACACATAGGGTGGCCAGCCGGCACGTAGGACGAGGTAGTGGGGAATGGAACTGCGATCGATTTTCATGGGTTGCGCTGTTTGTTCCAGGGAGGGCTTGCGTTAGCCGGTCCAACTCGTGTCGACGCTCTCCTTCGAGCAGGGCGTTCGATGTGGACGCAAAAGACCGTTGGTGACGTGCTTCTCGCCTATGCGTCGACGCTGCTCGATGCGCAGGACATCGTCGAATGCAGCTCCAGTATCGATATCCGCGGCTCGTGCAAGCCAGGCACGGCGTGCTTCGAATTCATCGATGCTTGATGATGCGAGTCATGAGCATCGGCTCCCATGCGTGAGCTGCGTCGTCAGTGCCGAAACTGTTATCCGGAGCCGGTGGCGCAGCTAGCCCCACTATACGCGCTGCCGCCGTGACTCACACCTCGCAACAGTACGAAGGCACGCTCCGGCGACAGGAATTCACCCGAAATTTCGCTATACAAAATTGTGGAACGGCGTAGCATCGAATCATCGGATGACCCATGACCGATTCTTGCGCATCGCTCTGCGTGCCTCTCTGAATGCGATCGGGCTGCTCACCGTGGCCGATCGTCCGGGCACCATTGAATAGCGATGACGCTCCCCTCTCGTCCCGTCGCTTGAGAGTGGCTTCGGAGGTATTCCGAAGCAACGAGCTTCCATCTCTGTCTGCGGGCGGCACTTCATTTGCCGGTCTATCCGCGACCATCGCTGCGAGGTCGATGCGGATGCGTTCCCGATGTTCGAATCGGGTTGTGCGCCACGCCGCAAAAGCGGGATGGCGAATCGTTAATCCTGCCGGGAGGCGGCCGGGCGACGGCACTTGTCGACGTCCGACGCTTTCTCGCGCTGCTCCCGCGACAGCCTGGCTCGCGGTAACCCAACAGGGAGGAGCCCATGCTCTTCAATTCGACACGGTTCCGAATCGACCCGACACCCCGCAGGGCGGACGGAGAGTACATCGCGCATGTGAGGATCACCACGACTCTTTTGGACGGTGGTGAGCGGGAAGTACACGCCAGCGGCGATCTGGCCGGCTTCGATGCGCGGGACGACGCGGTTGCATACGCGACGAAATGGGCCGAAGGATGGCTGACCGCCCAATTCGGTTGAAAGCTGCGGGCACTTCGTCCGAAGCGTGCGCCGCCGGGATCGAACCGCAATGAGCAAGAGGCCGGTTTCGACAGAGAGCGAAGCCGTAGCGTTCGCGCTGCGAGCGCTGCGATCGCTTCGTGCCCGGCGTGCTGGCGAGAACGGGCGCGGTCCGGCGGTCGACGGGCGCGAGCGACAGGCCGGCCCGTCGATCCGAAAGCGCGAATCGCGCCTTCGAATCAATGATGGAGCAACGGGTAGGCCACCAGCCCGAGGAGCGCCGCGGCGGTGACGATCACCGGCTCCTGGAGCTTCTTGAAGCGCCACAGCAGCAGAACGGTCGCGACGGCCACGACGGCGGTCGGGACGTCGACGATCGAGCGTTTCGCGATGACCAGGACGGAGCCTGTGATTGCACCGACGGCTGCCGCCGTAATGCCGTCGACGAACGCCTTGACGTCGGCCCGGTGACCGTATTTCTTGACGTAGGGCGCCGGGATGATGGTGAACAGATAGCAGGGCAGGAAGGTGCCGAGCGCGGCGACGATTGCGCCCGGGAAGCCTGCCACCAGATAACCGATGAAGCCGACGGTGATCACGACCGGCCCCGGCGTGATCATGGCGACCGCGACGGCGTCGACGAACTGCTTGTCGTTGAGCCAGTGATGCTCGGTCACGACACCGCCGTACAGAAACGGCACGATCGCGAGCCCCGACCCGAACACGAATGCGCCGGCTTTCGCGAAGAACACGCCGATCTGCGCGAGTTGCGGCAGATCGATGCCGCTCAGCAGGCCGCTGGCCGCCGGCAGGTTGGCGCCGGCAAGCGCGCTCAGCCCGCTCTTGTGCAGCCACTTGGGCGGGGCGCGCCACAGCCAGCCGATCAGGCCGGCGACGATGAAGAGCCACGCGATTTCCGATTCCGTGATGAAGGTCACGGCAGCCAGCGTGATGAAGATCGCCCACAGCAGCTTGTCGTTGCCGACGGTCTTTATCGTGAGCTTGTACGCGCTCATCGCGATGATGCCGACCACGGCGGCCCCGACGCCATAGAAGACCGCCTGCATCCACGACAGCCCGCCGAAGCGTGCATAGGCGAACCCGAGCACGAGCACCATCAGGAACGACGGCAGCACGAACGCAAAACCGACGAGCGTCGCGCCGCGGATCCGGTAGTGTACGAAGCCGAGATAGATCGCGAGCTGGGCGGCCATCGGTCCCGGTGCGAGCTGGGCCAGCGTGAGTCCTTCCTTGTAGTCGGCCTCCGTGATCCAGCCGCGCCTCTCGACGAGATCGCGACGCATGTAGCCGGCGAGCGCCACCGGGCCGCCGAACCCCAGCGCGCCGAGTCGCAACATGTATCCGACCAGCTGGCCCAGCGAGTAACCCGGCGCGTTTGTCGTCACCGTCGTGGTCATGGCCGTCCTCCGGTTTCGTTCTTTCCGTTCGACGCGAAGTGCGCATGGAGCGAGTCAAGCACCGCGCTCATCTGTTCCAGCAGCTGATCGTCGTTTTCCGTGCGTTGACGCGTGCCGGCCATCACGGCCTCGAAGCCGGCCGCTTCGGGGGCGGCGGGACCGCCGACGTCGAGCGCATGCACGATCTCGCCGAGCCGTATCAACGCCGGATCCGTGTCGAGCCCGAAACTCGCCAGCAAGACCTCGAACGTCACGCGCTCGCCGACGTGCGTGAACGCGGCGCCGTCGAAATCGAAGCCCAGCGCGTCAGGCGGGCAATCCGCGGGCGACGCGAGCCAGACGAAGCGGGCGCGCGCGTCGATGAAGCGGCGGATCAGCCATGCGCTGGCGACACGATCGACCCACATCCGCTGACGGGTGGCCCAGGTGCGGCCCTGGTACTCGTCGGCAGCAAGCCGGCGGACGACGCGATCTGAGGCGTGCGGCTCGCCCGGCGACAGCAGCGTGTCGACCAGCGCGATGAAATCCTGCAGCGCGATTTCGGCGCGGGTCGCCGCATCGCCCGGGAAATAGTCGATCGCACGGAGGGCGTCGAAATCCTTGCGCAGGCGGCGCAGCAGCCGGGCGAGTTCCGTGGCCGACTGCCCGGCAAGCGTCTTGCGCACATCCGCGAGCTCGCGGATGAAGGCGGCGTAGTCGTCGTCGCGCCCGAAGCGTGCGCGGAATTCCTGCTCCTGCGATGCGTCGAGGCTCTGCGTGCGCAACAGGTGGGCCGTCCCGCCGCTGTCGGTGATTGCGTCCGCGAGTTCGCGCAACATGCGTTCGCGTTCTTCCGTGTACGGAAGCAGGTAGATGCCGTCGCGCAGCACGGCACAACCCTTCGCCTTGAGCGCGCGCCAGAACCGCATGCGGGCCGTCGCGTTTTCCGTAGGGAGGGTCAGAACGAGAATCGACCAGATTGAGAACGGAGTCATGTAGAGAATGCTACTTCCATGTCTGAATCTCTACAAGATGACTTTCGGGGACGGGCGGCATGGCGTCGTGGGCACGTGTAGCGGCGGTCAGGCACCGATGGTTCGCAGTTCAAGCTCAACCTTTCGTCTCGCTGAATATACCCCGCCCCTCTATAGGGAAAATCCTTTCCGGATATACTCCCCCCCGGTATATCAAAGGATCGCCATGAGCCACACCGTCAAGGAAAAGCAGAAGCTGCTGAATCGTGTCCGCCGGATCAAGGGGCAGGTCGAAGCCATCGAACGCGCGCTGGAGGAAGAGCGCGGTTGCAACGAAATCCTCCAGCTCATCACGAGCGGCCGCGGTGCGATGAACGGCCTGCTCGCGGTCGTGCTCGAGGATCACATCCGCAGCCATCTCGTCGATGCCGAGGGGCACGAGGACGAGGGCAGCGCGACCGAGCAGCTGATCGAAGTCGTTCACAGCTACTTCAAATGATCGAGGCAGGGATGAGCGACTTCAGGAACGACGCCTTCGGCGCAGGGCACGACCACATCTTTCTCGGCGCCGCGCACGAACAGAACGAACGCAGGACCTGGATGGTCATCGGGCTGTGCGCGGCAATGATGGTGGTCGAGATCGTCGGCGGGTCGATTTTCGGCTCGCTGGCGCTCATCGCGGACGGGTTGCACATGTCGACGCACGCGGGCGCGATGCTGATCGCCGCGCTCGCGTACACGTACGCGCGCCGGCATGCGAGCGACCCGCGATTCGTGTTCGGCACGGGCAAGCTCGGCGACCTGGCAGGCTTCACGAGCGCCATCGTGCTCGCGATGATCGCGCTGCTGATCGGCTATGAAGCGGTTGCGCGTTTGCTCGAGCCCGTTCCGATCCATTTCGGCGAGGCCATTCCGATCGCGGTTGCCGGCCTGCTCGTCAACATCGCGAGCGTCTGGCTGCTGAGCGGCGACCACCATGGGCACGGGCACGGTCATGGGCATCACCACGGGCATGGGCACGACGACCATGACCACGACGAGGTGACGCACAAGGTCTTCGACCAAAGCGGCGCGTTCTTCGTGTCGATCTTCGAAGACGGCGTGCCGCCGGTGTTCCGGATCTCACCGGCGATCTCCGGCACGACGCTCGGCGACGTCACGGCTGCATCGATCACGACGATTCGTCCGGACGGTACGCGGCAGGCGTTCGCGATGAGCGTGCGCGGCGCATGCCTGGAGTCGGTCGAGAACATTCCCGAGCCGCATGAATTCACGGCGATTGTCCGGTTGAACGGGCGCGAGCACGAACTCGCATTCGACGAGCACGACCATGGCGCGTCCGCGGCAGCGGCGCGCGATCACAACATCCGTTCGGCCTACGTCCACGTGATTGCCGACGCGGCGGTCTCCGTGCTGACGATCGTCGGGCTGCTGCTCGCGCGCGCATTCGGCTGGCTCTGGATGGACCCGCTGGCAGGCATCATCGGTGCGCTCGTGATCGCGAACTGGTCATACGGATTGATGCGCGACACCGGCGGCATCCTGCTCGACATGAGTGCGGACCGTCGGTTGGCGGACAACGTGCGCAGCGCAATCGAAGGCGGCGGCGACACGATCAACGACCTGCACGTCTGGCGTCTCGGGCCGGGGCACATGAGTGCGGTCGTGTCGGTGGCGACGGACGACCCGAAGCGGGATTCGCGCTTCTATCACGGCGTGCTGCAGCGGTTCAAGGATCTGTCGCATGTCACCGTCGAAGTCGTGCCGGCGACGCAGGGGCAATAAGCATGGCGGTCAAATCGCCCTGCATCGACGTGTGCTCGTTCGACGGCAGAACGGGCTACTGCGTGGCGTGCCTGCGAACGCGGGACGAAGCGCGCGCGTGGAAGAAGATGACGGACCATCGGCGCCACCAGATCGTGAACGACCGGGCCCGGCGGCAGGCAAAACTCGCGCGGGAAACATCGGACTGATCGCGCACGCGCGGCGATCGCGGCAAACGCGGCGGCGACGGCCGCGATCCGGAAGACCTTGCCTCGGTAAAGGCATCGATCCGTGCGCAGGCGTCGGGCCGATCGAACTCGGTGCCGACGCTTCACCCTTTCGCCATGACACAAGCGCCGTTCCCGGCGCTACCCGCGCTTGCGCACCCGCCAACGCGTACACTTGAACAGCAGCCGAAGCGCACCGACACCGCCCGCCACCGGAATCCGCGGCAGCAGAAACGGATCGTCGGACGCGTCGGCGCAACCGCGCCGGGTCGTCGTCGCATTGCCGTACCCGGCGGCGGCGACCTGGTCGCGGACGCGCGCGTCCAGATCGCCGTACGGATAGCAGAACGATTCGACGCGCCGGCCGCTCAGCGCTTCGAGCTGCCGCTTCGATTCGATGACCTGAAGGTCCGACACGTGCGCCGGCACGTACGACAGCGCGACGTGATCGAGCGTATGCGAGCCGATTTCATGGCCGTGATCGCGCCACGCGAGCATGTCCTCGCGCGTCATCAGCGGCGAGCGTGCGGTATCGGCGCCCGCATCCCAGTCGTTCTCGCCGCCGAACCGGCCGGCGACGAAATAGCAGGTCGCGGTGAACCCGAGCTCGTCCAGCACCGGCATCGCATGCGTGAGCACGTTGAGAAAACCGTCGTCGAACGAAATGCCGAAGACCTTTCCGCTGCGCTCCCCGCGCAGATACGGCTGCAGTTCGCGCACGCTCAGGCCGCGGTAGCCGAGCCGCCTGAACAACGTCATCTGGCGGCGGAACGCGTCGGGCGCAACGCTCAGGCCGCGCAGCCGGTCGGGCGGCGGCGGCAGCGGGCGTATCTGGTGATACATCAGGATCGGATAGCGCGTGGCGAGAAGCATCGGCGGATCGTGACAAGGCAAGGGTTACGCGTCCTTGCGGAAAATCCGCAGGGTCTTGAAGTCGCCGACCTCGACGAAGTGCACGTCGCACGGGCACTCCTGCGTCCGCAGGTCCCAATACTTCTTCCAGATATTCATGGCCATTACATGGACCTCAGGGACGCCACCCAACGATACGGGTTGTGTCGAATCGATTTCTGATAGACGGACAGCGTCGCGTCGACGAATCTGTCGAACGAGAACTCGCGCTTGCCTTTCAGCCGCGCGCTGCGTCCCATCGCGCGGACGCAGCCGGGCTCGCGCACGATCGCGCGCAGGATCTCGCCGATCGCTTCGGGCTCGCGCGGCGGAACGACCCATCCGTCCACGCCCGGCTCGACGTTTTCAGGCAGCCCGCCCACGCGCGTCACGATAGCGGGGCAGCCCAGCGACATCGCTTCGCGGCACGCGTACGACAGGCTCTCGTGGTACGACAGCACGAACGACACGTCGATGATCGAGAACGGCGCGCATATGTCGTCGACCCGTCCGGTGAATACGGTGCGCGACGTCATGCCGTGCCGCGCGATCTGCTCGCGCTGGTCGCAGGACGGCTCCGCACCGACCAGCAGCACGCGAAACCGCTCGCGCTCGTGCTCGGGCAGGCGGCCGAGCGCCGCGATCAGGTCCATCCAGCCTTTTTCCGGCGCGGTGCCGGCGCTGCTGCCCAGCACGATCGCGTCCGCGCCGGACGGCCCGAACAGCGCGACCTTGCGGCGGCGGATCTCGTCGCTCGCCGGTCGTTCCGCGGCCTGCCTGCGCACGCCGTGCTTGACGACCGTGACGTTCCCGTACGGCGACCGGAGCGCGAGCATGCTCGCGACATAGTCGCTGACCGCGATGGTGTGGTCGGTTGCGAGCCGTGCACGCAGCAGGTTGCCGAAGCTGTCGGCGCGATACGTGTTGTGCTTGGTGAGCACGACCGCGGGCCGGTGCCGGCACCCGAGCAGCGCCAGCATCACCTGCCGGTGATCGGCGGACCCGTTGACGTGAACGACGTCGAAGCGCTCGGCGACGATCCGCTGGCGCAGCCGCACAAGCTCCTGGCACAGCCGGTTCCAGCGCGGCTTGAATTCCATGTCGAAGATGGCCACGTCGGGGCTGTCCTTCAGCAGCCGCGACAGGCGGCTTCCCTCCGGCGACGCGACGGTTACGCGGTGATGCCGGCTCATCGCGGCGGCGAGATCGCGGACGTAGGTATCCTGGCCGCCGCCGTAGTCGCCGTGGAAGTTGGTGTACAGAATGTTCATCACGATGCCGATTTTTCCCGTTCATTCATTGGGAGGACTGCTTATCAAGCGAACGACTCGCCCCGTCTCGAAAAAAGGCGCGAACGCGGCTCCGCATTCCCGACTCGCGATTGCGCATTGCCGCTCGGGCGTTACGGCAACGCGAATCATTTCGAAATATTACATAGAGGTTACGCGCGGTAGTGTCGAGGTCTGCGCATCTTTGTGTGAATGTGTCGCGATCGTCTTCCCGTGTCGTCGCGGGCCGGCACGGGCGGCCTGTCCGTCCATCGAGGCCGCGGCGCTCGATAGCCGCTCGCGCCGTTCGGCCGGATCGCGACAGAACCCGCTTTTACGGCGGCCGCATGGACGCGGATCAACCCCTTTGCTTTCAGATTTGAAAGCCGGCGCGCCATTTGCGTTAGAATGCCCCCCCTGTCCGCCATGGCGACCGCCGGAAGCGGGCCTGTCGCACGCGTTGCGACGTGAGTTCCGATTCGCAGCCGGACGCGAATGATTTTCCAGCCGTTAGAAGCACACGCTCTGTAATTTGGATTGCTAATGAAGAAGAAGCACAACATTACCAAGTACATCGTCGTCGCGATGATTCTTGGTATCGCAGTGGGTTACGCGTGCCATAGCGCGTTTCCCGACCCGAAGATGGCCAAGGAAGTCGCCGGCTACGTGTCGTTGCTGTCCGACGTGTTCCTGCGATTGATCAAGATGATCATCGCGCCGCTGGTATTCGCGACGCTGACCGTCGGCATCGCGCAGATGGGCGACGGCGGCGCGGTGGGCCGCGTGGGCGTCAAGGCGTTCGGCTGGTTCTTCATCGCGTCGTTCACGTCGTTGCTGCTCGGCCTGCTGACCGCGAC
This sequence comes from Burkholderia sp. IT-111MI5, assembly GCF_949752865.1. Taxonomy (NCBI): domain Bacteria; kingdom Pseudomonadati; phylum Pseudomonadota; class Betaproteobacteria; order Burkholderiales; family Burkholderiaceae; genus Burkholderia; species Burkholderia sp. IT-111MI5. The sequence continues at coordinate 457,105 of NZ_CATKIF010000022.1, forward strand.
GATCCTGCAGCCGGGCAGCCACCTGAGCCTGCCGTTGCCGGCGTCCGACGCGGCCCTCAACCTGAAGACGGGCGCATTCACGCTGAAGGATTTCGTGGTTCACCTGGTGCCGAAATCGATCGCCGAGGCGATGGCGAACAACGAAATCCTGCAGATCGTCGTGTTCTCGATCTTCTTCGGCACCGCGCTGTCCGCGCTCGGCGAAGCGGGCAAGCGCCTGACCGGCGTGATCGACGATCTCGCGCAGGTGATGCTGAAGGTGACGGGCGCGGTGATGTGGTTTGCGCCGGTCGCGGTGTTCGCGGCGCTGGCGTCGACGATCACGACCGAAGGGCTCGGCATCCTGCTCACGTTCGCGAAGTTCATGGCGAGCTTCTATCTGGCGCTGGCGCTGCTGTGGGGCGTGCTGACGCTCGCCGGCGTGACGTTCCTCGGCAAGCGCGCGTTCACGCTGATCCGGCTGATCCGCGAGCCGTTCCTGCTGTCGTTCGCGACGGCGAGCTCCGAGGCCGCGTATCCGAAGCTGCTGGACGCGCTCGACCGCTTCGGCGTGAACCGCAAGATCTCGAGCTTCGTGCTGCCGATCGGGTACTCGTTCAACCTCGACGGCTCGATGATGTACTGCACGTTCGCGGTGCTATTCATCGCGCAGGTGTACGGCATCCATCTGCCGCTGGGCACGCAGATCACGATGCTGCTGATGCTGATGGTGACGTCGAAGGGGATGGCGGGCGTGCCGCGCGCATCGCTGGTCGTGATCGCGGCGACGCTCAACCAGTTCAACATGCCCGAAGCGGGGCTGCTGCTGATCATGGGCGTCGACATGTTTCTCGACATGGGGCGCTCGGCCACCAACGCCGTCGGCAACTCGATCGCGGCTGCCGTGGTCGCGAAGTGGGAAGGGCAGCTCGACGCGCCGCGTGACGACGACGATCCGGACGGAGGGCGCGTCATGCAGGTAAAGGTGCCGGAGACATCGGCATGATGCGTGGCAACGCGGCGGCGACGGCGCATTGCCTGCTCCGCGATCAATGACGATCGCCGGCCTGGATTCGAAACGGATTCAGGCCGGCGATTTGTTTTGTGGCAATGATTCCGCATTACGTGCGGTAGCTTTTTCCCGATTCGCCGGAAACGGCATTCGCGGTTTCAATCTTTCGTCGTTGAACAAGCGGCGATATTCCCGCAGGCGAACGGCCTGATTTCCCCGGTTTTCCCCATTCTCGATCGAGCGCGCAAGTGAACATTCACTGTCGCACCGCAGCGCCCGCTGTCGGGGTGCCTGATTGCCACGGGCGATGCGATCGAAGCCGATTCGGCGAAAAGCGCCATGGCACGGACGGTCCGCAATTTTTTTCGATTTATATAACGCTATTCTCGCCCTGCTCATTATCGAACGCATGCCGCACGTAATACCGACTGCGCCGGATGATTCAGCGGAACAATTTACGCATCGCGGATTTCAAGCCATCCGGCCGGCCGTCCCCTCATGTGAATGTTTGCCCCATTCAGGAGAGCATCAGTCATGGTCGCTGGAAAACGTATTCAGGCTGCGCTTCTTGCCGCAGCAATCGCCGCGATCGCGCCGGCCGCTCACGCAGGCAACACCACCGACTGGCTGGCGAACACGTACGGCACGCTCGCGGCCCACGTCGGCAACGTCGCACGTTCGATGTGGGTTGCGCCCGAAGGCGTGATCTACACGGCGTCGATGTGGGACGAAGATGAAGGCGGTGTCGCGATCTATCAGAACGGCAAGAGCGTCGGCTCGATGGGCGCGCATTCGGAATTCCAGGGCAGCGCGATCACGGGCAACGCGACGTCGCTGTTCGTCGCGCTGCAGCCCGGCAAAACCTACGGCAGCGGCGCGGTCGGGCGGTACAACCGTGCCACGAAGTATCGCGACCGCGTGATCCAGATCAGCGCGGCGACCAACCAGCCGCGCATCGACGTCGTCACCGGGCTCGCGACGGCCGGCTCGCTGCTCTATGCGAGCGACTTCTACGGCAATCGCGTGCGCGTGTTCACCACCGACGGCGTCTGGCAGCGGGACATCAACGTGTCGGGGCCGGGCGCGCTCGCGGTGGATGGCGCGGGCAACGTGTGGGTCGCGCAGAAGAGCGCGGGCTCGGTCGTCGGCTTCAGCCCGGCCGGCGCGCTGCTGAACACGATCCGGATGCCGGCCGGGTCGCAACCGTCGGCGCTGTATTTCGATGCGGCGGCCGGGCAGTTGATGGTGGGCGACGAAGGCCCCGACATGAACATCAAGCGCTATACGGTGTCGGGCCGGCCCGCGCTGGCCGGCACGTTCGGCGTGCGCGGCGGTTATCTCGACACGACGACGGGCATCAAGGGGCAGGTCGGCGCGAAACGCTTCACGCGCGTCGCCGGGATCGGCAAGGACAGCGCCGGCAATCTCTATGTGCTCAACAACCCGTGGGGCGGAAGCTGGGATCTCGGCCGCAACGGCGCCACCGACATTCATGCGTACAGCAGTGCCGGCAGCCTGCGCTGGACGCTGCAGTCGCTGAACTTCGAAGGCATCGCCGCGCCGGACCCGGTCACGGACGGCGCGCTGTTCTACGGTGGCACGCATGTATACAGCGGCAGCGCGGGCGGCACGTTCGTCGCGAACACCGTCGATCCGTTCACGTACCCGTCGGATCCGCGCATCAACATGAGCGACACGCAGCGCGACGAGCATTTCGGGCTGCTCACGTCCGTCGGCGCGAACCGGATCCTCGTCGCGGCGGGCCAGAACCCGCCGGTCTTCTACTTCTTCCATTTCAACGCGGCGAACGGTTATATCGCGATTCCGGACGGATCGATTCCGGGCCCCGCATTCAACACGACGCAGCGCGTCACGAGCGGGTTCAGCATCGACAGCAAGGGCGGCGTGTGGGCCGGCCTCGACAAGACCGGCGCGATCTACCACTACCCGCTGACCGGCTTCGACGCGAGCGGCAAGCCGTCGTGGGGGGCGGGCGTCGCGACCCGCGTTCCCGCCAGCATCCAGCCGCTGACGCGCATCGTCTACCTCGCGGACAGCGACACGATGGTGCTCGCGCAGGGCGCGGTCGGGACCAACGACTGGACGTCGATCGGCACGCGCATCGAGGTGTATCACGGCTGGAGCGCGGGCAACACGACGAAGCCGGATCCGGTGATCATGCTGCCGCACAGCGGCGCGAAATCGATCGACGCGGCCGGCAACCATCTGTTCGTCGGCTACTGGTTCAGCAGCAGCGGGCCCCTGTGGCCGAACGTCGACGCGTTCAACCTCACCACCGGCAATCTCGACACCACGCTGGTCAACGCGAGCCCCGCGACCGTCGATACCAGCAGCGCGATCGATGCGATGTACAGCATTCGCGCGTACCGCCGATCGAACGGCGAGTATGTGGTGATGAAGAACAACGTGAAGGGGAACAGCATCACCGTGTATCGGTGGACGCCTTGACGGCGGTGCGGCCGGTTGCGGTGACGCATGCCCGTCGCCGTTTCGGCTGGCGGCGGGAATTCGTCGTACCGCGATCGTCACTGCTTGCGTGATGAACGGCGCGCGCAACGCGCGCTTCGCCGCCTTCGGCGGCCGCCCCTAACCTCCCGACGCGCAAACGCGGTTCCGTGCACAATGACAGCGGCACGGGCGGAGGCTATCTGTGCTCGCGATGATGAACCTGAACGACTGAACGGTTGCGTCGGCGTGTGGCAACGCCGGTGAACCTGCGCGGCATACCCCATGCCGCGTTTTCCAAGCACGAAGCGACCAAACGATGAAGATGAAAACGACACCGAACCGCCTGTTGCTGATTGCCGTGCTGGCCGGCGCGCTGAGCGGTCCTGTTCACGCCCAGACGGCGGCTGCATCGCAGCCGTCCGGCGCGACGGCAACCGTTGCGACCGTCAACGGCACGGCGATCACGCAGGCGGACGTCGATGCGGTGCTGCGCGCGTCGGGGCAGCCCGACTCGCCGCAAATCCGCGACGCGATCAAGCAGCAACTGATTACGCGCGTGCTGGTTCAGCAGGCCGCGGAGAAAGCGAACTACGCGGACAAGCCCGAGGTCAAGGCGGCGATCCAGCAGGCGAAGACGAATGCCGAAGTGCAACTGTACGTGCGCGACAACGTGAAGCCCGAGCCGGTGACCGACGAGCAGGTCAAGGCGCGCTACGACGCGCTCGTCGCGGCGCTCGGCAAGAACGAGTACAAGCCGCGGCTGATCGTCGTCAGGGATCCGGCGACGGCCGCGACCGTGCTGAGCGAGCTGAAGTCTGGCAAGTCGTTCGACGGGCTGGCGCGCCAGTACAGCATGGCGCCGAGCCGCGATGCCGGCGGCGAGCTGCCGTGGGTGAGTTTCAACACGCCGGCGGCGGAAGGCAAGACGGGCGGATTGCCGCTGCCGATCGCGCAGGCGCTCGAGAAATTGACGGTCGGTGCCGCGACGAAGGATTCGATCCCGGTCGATGGCGTGCGGGCCATCGTGAAGCTGGATGCGAAGCGGCCGACGCAGGTGCCGGGCTTCGAGACTGCGAAGCCGGTGCTTCAGCAGCAGCTGCAGGCGATTGCGGTCGAGAAGGCGAGTGCGCAGATGATCGGCAAGTTGCTGAAGGACGCGAAGATCACGCAATAACGCGGCGTCGATCTGTGATGCGTTACGCGCGCCAGACGAGGCTCGCACTCGTTTCCGTTTCCGATGCGGGCCGAAAGCCGAGCCGTTCGTAGAGCCGCCGCGCCGGATTGCCGTGCAGCACGCTGAGCGATACCGGCACGTTCTCGCGTGCCGCGTCGGCCAGCAGTTCGCGCAGCACGGCCTCGCCGATGCCCTGGCCCTGGCGGGCAGGGAGGATCTGGATCTGATGGACGTGCCATGCGCCGGCGGCGCGCGTCACCTTCAGCAAGCCGATTGCGGTGGCGCCTTCGCAGACGATCATCGCGTCCTCGAAGTGCGCGCGGATGCGCCGGTCGTGCGCTTCATCGTCGGTCGGTGCGCCGACCCGTTGCAGGTGCCCGGTCATCGTGAGCCGGCGGAGGGTCAGCAGGAAGGGGAGATCCTCCAGGGTGGCAGGACGCAGATCGATCGCCGGTTTCATGATGGATGACGGGTTGGGTCGGGCGCCTGGCCTTCGACGCGGATCAAAGGCCGGGCAACTGAATCTGCAGGCCGGCCGGGCGATGTTCGAGGACATCCGTGACCTCGTATTCGGTTTTTGCGCCGTCCGAGGTTTGCCACTGCTGCATTCGGACATTGCAGACGAGCACGTCCCCCTTGCTGAAGCTGATCTGGCTGTTGTTCACGCGCGACAGGAAGCGGGTATCCGTGATCGCCGCGTGAATCGTCGATGAGCCGTCGTACAGTCGCCACTTGTTGTCGTCCTTGAACGCGAGCGACACGATCGAGAATGCCATCTTTCGATGCTCGTCGAGAAGGAGCGCATCGGCTGGTTCGGGCGCGAGAAACCACGCGATCTCGTTGCGGGTGACCGTCTCGATGATTTCCGTATCGGTGCCGGCCGCGAACATCACGATGCCTTCCCGCGCGAGCGGCGCAAGGACTTGTGCGGTTGCGTTGCGAACGCGGACGTCGCGCAGCAGGGTGAGGACGGGCAGGTCGATCTCGAGTTCGTCGCCGTCGACGTGCAGCACCGCGGTGTGGTCCTGCATCCGCACTTGCCGGATCTCGCGCCCGCGCAGCCATTTGAGGACGGCGAAGAGCCCCTTTCTTGCCCGGGGCGCGGCGATGCCGAGCGCGGTCAGGATCGTGACCGCATTGGCGAGCGCCGTACCTTCGTTGCCGCTCAGCATATCGCGCATGCGGCCGAGCAGCGATGTCGCGAGCGTGAAGTCGATGCCGAAGCTGCCGGTCTTGAAGCTGCCGCGCACGTTCACCTGCGGCCGAACCTGATCGCCGCACAGCGCGCGGGTCGACGCGTCGAGCAAATCGCCGATTGCAAGCAGCGCGGGTGCAAGTTCGCGCACGTCCATCTCGGACGATTCGAGCGCGGGCCCGTCGTACGTGACGCGAAATCGGCTCATTGCATCGAAGGGGCCGATATCGGCCGGGCCGGTACTGCTTCCATTGCGTGTGGACATGCGGAATGTTGGCTGGAGACGTGGACGATACCTGAAACGAACGCTTTCGGACGCCTTTCATGTTAGGCGTGATCGACCGGCTGCGCGCGATTTTGGCCGTCCGGCCAAGACGACACGCTGACCTGTCCTGATAGCGCCCGGCAAACAACGAACTTTTCCGATACTTTCCCCGGTCACAATCGCCAGCTTGCGGGCGCGCCGAACGCGCTTGTTGCCGGCACAGCGAACGGATGGCGGATCACGCCACTTCCGGTCGACGCGCGATCCGCTCCCGGATCTCGGGCGACGCAAGGCACGTGGCAACCGCTTCGTAGCCCGGCGCGCCCGGGTAGGGCGCCACGCGCGAAGGCGGGCTGTGATTGGCCGGGCACAGGATGATGGTTTCGTTCGGGCCGACCGCCGACAGGTCGAGGATCGCAGACGAGCGCGTCAGCACGAACAGCGGCCGCATCCCGGCGCTCGCGTGCTCGCGCAGATGGGTGATCAAAGCGTGTTGCGTGGGCCGGTCGAGATCCTGTTCGATCATGTCCACGACCAGCGCGCGCGGGCCATCCGCTTCGAGACTGACGAGCAGCGCGGTGAGTGCTACCGACGGCGTTGCACCGTAGCCAACGAGCGCGGCCGATGCGCGGTCGACGCGCGACTTCAGTTCCGGATCGGCGCGCAACGCATCGCATGCGGCAGCGCCATCGTTTTCCAGCCGATCGAGACCGACGAACGCGGCGCCTGGCAGCGCGTCGGCCAGCCGAAGCGCCAGCCGCGTCTTGCCGCTTCCGAGCGAGCCGATGATGTAGTTCAACGGCCGGATATCGCGACATTCGAACCACTCGCCGCCCCACGGCCACGGCAGGCTGAACGCGACGCCGGCGCCGGTATCGTCGAGCAGCCGCGTCAGTTCGCCGTCGGCGGGCATTCGGCCGCGCGCAAGGCCGGCGCGGATCGAGCGCACGCTGTCGACCTTGCGCACGAGATCCTGAATGCCGTGCTCAAGCACCGCTTCGTGAGCGGCCAGCGCGTCGTCCAGGCTGCGTGCGTCGCCATCGAGCACGTTCGCCACCTGTGCCAGACTGAGGCCGAGCGCTCGCAGTGCCGCAATGTCGGCCGCGCGTGCGAGGTCGTCCGGGCCATAGGCACGGTATCCGGCAGGCGTTCGCTCCGGTGTCACGAGACCGTGCTGTTCGTACAGCCGCAGCGCTTTGACCGATACGCCGAGCTGCGCGGCGGCGGCCGATGCGCTCAAACGGGGCGTGGACGTACCCATCCGTCACCTCTCTCTGCTGTCGATTCGTTGCGCTCAGCATAAAGGCGACCCCAAGGGCCGGGTCAAGCACGATTACGCGCGAAGGATCGAATACGCGAGCGCGCTGCCACTTGGTCGCTGGCCGCGGCCGGGCGCCATGCCCGATCGACGGGATCGGGAAAGGCGCGGAACGGCAGCTTATCCGCGAGCTGTCCGGGATGGCCCATCGAGCGCAATCCGGTAAACGCGCAGCGCGTTGTCATGCCAGATCGCGCGGCGTGCCGCGTCGTCGAGGTTCGCCATCGCGCGGGCGAACGTGCGCAGCAGCGCGGGATAGGACACGCGCAGGCCGGCCACCGGAAAGTTGCTGGCGAACAGGCAGCGCTCCCAGCCGAAGATCGCGATCGTGTCGCGGATGATCCGCGCGTTGTCCGCGTCGTTCCACGCGGCGTCGCGCAAGCCGAGTTCGGAAATCTTCACGACCACACGCGGCGATGCCGCGAGCGCTTCCATGCCGCGGCGCCAGCGCGCGAGCCCTGCGTCGGAGCGATCCCACGGCAGCCCGGCGTGTTCGAGCACGACGTCGACAGCGGGTGCATCGGCGAGCAGCGCGGCCGCGTCGCCGAGATGCCAGAACGGCACGCGCAGATCCCAGCACAGGCCGTGCGCGGCGACGCGTTCCAGCGCGGCCGGCCAGCGCGGATCGTGCAGCGTGCCGGGCCCGTCGACGGGCGCATCCGGCGACGACGCGGTGCGCGGCTTGAAGCGCACGCCGCGCACGCGCGGCCACGCGGCCTGCTCGGCGAGCCGTTCGTCCGCGTCGCCGGCCAGCAGGTCGACCCACGCGACGACGGCCGACGGCAACCCGTGCGCTGCCGCGACCTCGTGCAGCCAGCGCGTTTCCGCCAGTGCTTCGTCGCGTGCGCGTTCGGCCTCGACGTGCACGCTGGCGACGATCGGCGCGCGTTGCGCCGCGCGCCGGAAATCGTCCACGCCGAAATCGCGGCACAGTGCCGCGTAATCGCCGAACATGAAGCGCGCGGGATCGTAGTGTGTCTGCAGCCACGGATAGTGCGCGCCCGCATCGAGCCGCCACAGGTGGTGATGCGCATCGACGAGCGCATCGGGCATGCCGTCGGGCGGCGATCCGTCGCGCATGTCAGCGTGCTCCCGCGAGCACGTACGATGCATCGGGCTCGCGCAGCGTCGCCAGCGCGCCGACGAAACGCCAGGTTTCGAGATCCAGTTCGCGCACGTAGTCGTCCTGGAACGACACGTAGGCGACGCGTCGCGACGGATGGAACGACAGTGCGGTCGGGTTCGCGGGCAGCGCGATGCGTTCGATTTCCTCGAGCTGGCGTGCATCGAACACGGAGATCGACCGTTCGCCCGAATTGGTCAGCAGAAGCAGGTCGCGGCCGTCCGGCGCGCTGGTCCGGTAGATGCGGTTCGGATCGCTGCGCGTCTTCACGCGGCGGCCGCAGGTCATCGTCTCCGTGTCGATCTCGACCAGCGTGTCGTCGCCGCGATTCGCGACGAACAGCGTGCGCTCGTCGGCCGACAGCGCATTGCCTTCGGGGCGCGGGCCGGGCATCACCGCGCGCGGCGCGACCGTCGCATCGCGCGGATGGAACTGCGTAACCGTGTTCGACAGCAGGTGCACGCCGTACGCGCGGCTCGCGTCGCGCGTGAGCGTCACGAGGTGCGTCTTCACGCCGCCGGACGGCACGGCCATGTTCGGCACGGGTTGCCGGGTCGGCTCGTCGAACACGAGCAGCATGTCGTGCGCCTCGCTCATCGCGTACAACCGACCGTCGCGGTCGCTCGCCATGCCGTGCGGCCGGTAGTACGGCCACAGGTCGAGCATGCGCGTGTGCGTGCGCTCGACGAGGTCGATCTCGGCGATCCGGTGGTCGCCTTCATGGCCGCGCGTCCACGCGGTCTCGATCCCGAAGATGCCGACGTACGCGTAGCGCTCGTTCACGTCGACGGTGAACTCGTGCGGGAAGTTCGGCAGCACGATGTGCTTGAGCGCGGCTTTCGTGTCGAGGTCGTAGAAACTGAAGGTATGGGCGCATTTCTGCACCAGCAGCAGGATGTCGTTCAAGGTGTGTCTCCGTTATTTCGTTCGCAGGCCTGCATATCGGGTATCAGGGCTCAGTCCTCGCAGCGCTTCGGCAGCGTCAGCGCGAGCAGGCCGGCCACCGCGAGCGTGACCGCGAGGCTGAGCACGCCGGCCGCCGCGCTCACGTGCTGGGTCAGCACGCCGACCGCATACGGGCCGCAGAACCCGCCGAGATTGCCGAGCGCATTGATCAGGCCGCGCGCGCTGCCGGCCGTCTCGACGCTGCACAGCTTCGGCGGAATCGCCCAGAACACGCCGGCGGCCGCCTGCAGGAAGAAGCCGCAGCCGATCAGGAACGCGAACGATACGGCCATCGACGCGTGCGTGAGCACCGACAGCGCGAGGCACGCGGCGAAGCCGACGAGCGGCAGCAGCACGAACAGGCGGCGCTTGCCGGTTCGGTCAGACAAATACGACGTGACGAACATCCCGATCACCATCGCGACATACGGCAGCATCGCGAGCAGGCCGACCTTGCCCATTCCGCCGTGCGTGAGGTTCTTCAGCAGCGTCGGCAACCACATCGTATAGCCGTAGATGCCGACCTGATAGCAGAAGTTGATCGCGATGAGCAGCCAGATCGTCGGGTTGCGCAGCATCTCGCCGAACGATGCGGCAGCCGGCGTGCCGGCCGCGCGCTTGCGTTCCTGCTCGTCGCGCAGCGCGTCGAGGATGTACGCCTTTTCGCGCGGCGACACCCAGCGCGCGGTCTCCGGGCCGTCGTCGGCGAGCAGCATCCACGCGACCAGGCACAGCAGCGACAGTGCGCCCGCGCTGTAGAACAGGTGGCGCCAGTCGTACGCGGCGAGGATGAAGCCGGACAGCGGCGCGGTGATCATGCCGGCGAGCGGCACGAACATGATGACCATCGCATTCGCGCGGCCGCGTTCGCGGTCGGGGAACCAGTGGCTGACCATCGTGAGCACGACGGGCAGCATGCCGCCCTCGGCCACCCCGAGCAGGAAGCGCAGCGCCAGCAACTGCCAGGTATGCGTGACGAGCCCGGTCAGCACCGACAGCACGGCCCAGCTCACGAGCGACCACGCGATGAATGTCTTGCCGCTGCCGAGCGCCGCGCGCCGGCCGCCGGGAATCTGCAGGAACAGGTAGCCGAAGAAGAAGATGCCGCCGGCGAGGCCGGCCATCGTCGCGTCCATGCCGAGCTCGGCGTTCATCCCGCCGGGCATCGCGAACGCGATGTTCACGCGGTCCATGTAGGAAATGATGCAGGCGAGCAGCAGCGGCGGAATCACGCGCAGCCAGCGGCGGCGCGGAATGGCTTCGCCGGCTTCGTATGCCGGGGTGGTGGGGTTCAACAGGGTCATTGTGTCTCCGTCCAGTTCGGGTAGTCGGCCGCGGCGGCCTTCTGATGGGCCGCTGTCTCGCCGTGGTGGCCGGCAGGTGCCGGCCGCCGATGCGCAACGCGTTTGCGTCGCGCGTGCTTTCGATCTCTAGCGTCCCCAGCGCAGCACGAGCGGGTCGAGCCGCCGCGCCGTATCGAGCAGCCCCGCACGCACCTGCGGATGCAGCTCGGGCCACGGCGCGCGCGGCCGGTCGCACGCGATCACGCCGCCTTCCTGCATCAGCGCCTTCGCGGTCAGGAAGCCCGACTGACGGTTCTCGTAGTTGATCAGCGGCAGCCAGCGCGCGTACTGCTCGCATGCTTCATCGCGGCGCCCGGCGAAATACGCGTCGGTGATCCGGCGAATCCCGTCCGGATAACCGCCGCCCGTCATCGCGCCGGTTGCGCCGGCGTCGAGATCGGCGAGCAGCGTGATGCCTTCCTCGCCGTCCCACGGCCCCTCGATCGCGTCGCCGCCGAGCGCGATCAGCTCGCGCAGCTTCGACGCGGCGCCGGCCGTCTCGATCTTGAAGTACGACACGGCATCGATCTCGCGCGCGAGCGTCGCGAGGAACGACGCGGTGAGCGCGACGCCGCTGGCCGGCGCGTCCTGGATCATCAGCGGAATGCGGAGCCCGTCGGCCGCCTCGGCGAAGAATGCGCGAACCTGCGCTTCGGGCACGCGGAACGTCGCGCCGTGGTACGGCGGCATCACCATCACCATCGCCGCGCCGAGCGCCTGTGCGCGCCGGTTGCGTTCCGCGCAGATCCGCGCGCTGAAGTGCGACGTCGTGACGATCACCGGCACGCGGCCCGCGACGTGCTCGAGCGTGGTGCGCGTGATCAGGTCGCGTTCGTCGTCGCCGAGCGCGAACTGCTCGGAGTAGTTCGCGTGGATGCAGAGGCCCTGCGAACCGGCATCGATCATGAAGTCGAGGCAGCGGCGCTGGCCGTCGAGATCGAGCGCGCCGTGCGCGTCGAAGATCGTCGGCGCGACCGGAAAGACGCCCTGGTAGCGTGCGTTCATGGCGGGCCTCACTCGACGATGTCGAACTGGTCGAGGAATTCGGTCTTCAGCGTGAGGCCGAGACCCGGCACGTCGTCGCGCAGTTGCAGGAAGCCGTTTTCGGCTACCGGCTCGCCGTCGAAGATGTAATAGAACAGCTCGTTGCCGACCTCGACGTCGAACATCGGGAAGTATTCGCTCATCGGCGACGCGAGCGTGCTCATCGTCAGGTGATAGTTGTGCATCTGGCCCGCGTGCGGAATCACCGGCACGCTGTACGCCTCGCACAGCGCGTTGATCTTGTGCGCCATCGTGATCCCGCCGACGCGGTTCGTGTCGTACTGGACGACCGACACGGCCTTGCGGTCGAGCAGCTGCTTGAAGCCGTACAGCGAGAACTCGTGCTCGCCGCCGGAGATCGGAATGCGCGTCAGCTGGTTCAGCTCCGCGTAGCCGTCGATGTCGTCGGCGATCACCGGTTCCTCGAGCCAGCGCGGCTGGTATTTCTCGAGCTTCGGCAGGATGCGCTTCGCGTATTCGAGGTTCCAGCCCATGTAGCACTCGAGCATCAGGTCGTTGTCGTAGCCGATCACCTCGCGGATCGCCGCGACCGACTTCAGGTTCTCGATCACCCCCTGCTGCCCGTGCGCGGGCCCGTAGCCGAAGCGCATCTTGAACGCGCGGAAGCCTTCCTTCAGATACTGCTGCGCTTCGTCCTGCATCGCCTTCAGGTCGGTGCGGTAGAGCTTCGAGTAGTAGCAGGGGATCTTTTCCTTGGTGCGGCCGCCGAGCAGCTTGAACACCGGCTTGCCGACGCTCTTGCCGAGGATGTCCCAGATCGCGATGTCGACCGCCGAGATCGCCGCCATGCCGATGCCCTTGCGGCCCCACGCGTGGGTGGCGCGATACATCCGCTGGTTCAGGTATTCGTAGTCCCACGGATCATGGCCGATCACGAGCGGCGCGAGGTACTGGTCGATGATGACCTTCGCGACGTGCGGCGCGAGCGCGACGTTGCCGAGGCCGACGATGCCGTCGTCGGTCTCGACTTCGACGACCGTCCACGAATGGAAGCGGAACGTGCTCATCGTTTCCTGAGGCGCGTACAGCAGATCCATCGCATTCGAGCAGAAGTTGCCCTGCGGCGGGACGGTCTTTCCTTTCCACTGGAATACGCGTGCGCGCACGGACCTGATTTTCATGATGGTGTCTCCGAGAATCGATGTTGTCGTGTGTGAAAGGCGGGAGGCCGGCGTGGCCGTCACGCCGGAACAGCGGGGGTGCGGCGCGCGGCGCCCATCCGGCACGCGATCTGCAGCGCCTGCCAGGTGGCGCCGACGTCGGCCGTGCCGCGGCCGGCGATGTCGTACGCGGTGCCGTGCGCGGGCGTCGTGATCGGCACGGGCAGCCCGCCCTGCACGGTCACGCCGCGCGAGAAGCCGAGCAGCTTGATCGCGATCTGCCCCTGGTCGTGGTACATCGTGACGATCGCCTGGTAGTCGCCGGCCTGCGCCTTCAGGAAGATCGTGTCGGCGGGGAACGGGCCGTGGAACGGCGCGTCGGTCGGCCAGTCGCGCGACTGCAGCTGGCGCACCGCGGGCTCGATGATGTCGACTTCCTCGCGGCCGCAACTGCCGCCGTCGCCGCCGTGCGGGTTGAACGCGGCGATCGCCACCTTCGGCGCGGCGACGCCGTTCGCGAGCAGCGACCGGTAGATCAGTTCGGATGCCTGTTCGATCCGCTCGATGCTCAGGCAGCCCGCCGCGTCCTTCAGCGGGATATGCGACGAGATGCGCGCGGTCCACAGTTCGCCGAGCGTGTTGAATTCGCAGAAGTAACCGGTCACGCCGAGCGCTTCGGCGAAGTGGTGCAGTTCGTCGTCGTGGCGCAGCCCGCCGAGCTTCATCGCGTACTTGTTCAGCGGAGCGAAGCAGATCGCGTCGATGTCGCCGGCGAGCGCGGCGTCGAGACACCGGTCGAGCACGGCGAGCGTCGAGCGGCCGCCGTCCGCGCCGGCCTGGCCGACCGTGACCTGCGCGGGAACGACCGTATCGACTTCGACGAACGCGGCGCGCGCGGTCGACGGCCGGCCGCGCACCGCGGCCAGCGAAGCGACGGGTTCGACGGCGACCTGCACGCCGGCGACGCGCTGGCCGGCTTCCCACAGCCAGCGATCGCCGATCAGCACCAGATTCGCATGAGCCGTGGCATCGGGCCGCGCGAGCAGTTTCGCGATCAGTTCGGCGCCGATGCCGGCGGGGTCGCCGAGCGTCAGCGCGACGACGGGCAGGGGGGCGGCGGTCGAGGGGGTGTTCATGCTGCGTCTCCGGTGGCGGCGCGTGGCCGTTCGTTGTATGGGGTTGATGCTAGGTAGACGGAATGAGTCGGTAAATTGAAAACTCTTGATGAATCGATAACCTGGAGTAATCAAAAATGGGCTCGATCGACAGACGAGACTCGACCCCGCAGTTGCTGAACCGGCTGCGCATGCGGCAGATCGCGCTGTTGCTTGCCGTGGACGAATGCCTGACGCTGCGCGCGGCAGCCGAGCAGATGGGCCTCACGCAGCCGGCCGCGACGAAGATGCTGGCCGAACTGGAGAGCGCGCTCGGCCAGCGGCTGTTCGATCGCATCGGGCGCGGGCTCGTGCTGAATCCGGCCGGCGAGCGCGTGCTCGGTTATTTCCGCGGGATCCGCGGCAGCATGGAGGCGCTGAACCGCGAGCTCGGCGAACTGCAGCTCGGCAGCGCCGGGCGGCTGGCGATCGGCAGCATCATGGCCGCGTCGCCGGGGCGGCTCACCGAGGCGCTGGTGCAGCTGAAGGCGCGTTATCCGCTGCTCGCGATCGACATCGCGGTCGACACGAGCGACCGGCTGATGCCGCAGCTTCGCGAAGGCGTGCTCGAAGTGGTGATCGGCCGCAACGTCGGGGCCGATTGCGACTTTCGCGTGGTCGACGACGAGGCGCTCGCGATCATCGCGGGCCGCGACCATCCGCTCGCGGGCGCCGGGCCGGTGGGGTTCGATGCGCTGCTCGATTACACGTGGATCCTGCAGCCGGCGGGTAGCCCGGCACGCGAGGTCGTCGAGCGCGAGTTCCATGCGCGTCACCAGCCGATGCCGCGCGGGCTGGTCGAAACGGGCTCGATCCTGACCACGATGAACCTCGTCGACCGTTCGACGATGCTCGGCGTGATTCCGCTGACGGTCGCGCAGCGCAACGCGGAGCACGGGCTCGTCGCGATCATCGACTACGCGCTCGATCAGAAGCTGCCGTCGTACGGCAGCATCGTGCGGCGCGACCGGCCGCTGAGCATCCCCGCGCAGCAGTTTCTCGCGCTGTTTCACCGGGAGGGTGGCGAGGAGGATGACGGCGCTTGACGGAGCGGTTTGCCGGCTGTGCCGATCACGCGTCGCGGAACGTGGCGATGCGTGATGGCGGTGCGGGCGGCACGGGTGAAGTCATGGCGAGCCGGTTTAGTGCGCCGACGGTGCGACGGGCGCCTCGGCGAGCGTCGGCATCGATGCCGACAGCGTGCGGTCCGGGCGAATCCGCAGCGCGGCGACGATGCCGATCAGCAGCATCGCGACCGATCCGATGAACGGCACCGTCCAGCTGCCGGTGCGGTCGACGAGATAGCCGAACAGGATCGGCGACAGGATCCCCGCGATCGCGGAACCGGCGTTCATCATCCCGCTCGCGATGCCGGCGTGGATCGGCGCGATGTCGCTCGGCACGGCCCAGATCGGCCCGATCGTCAGTTCGAGGCACAGGAACGACCCCGACAGGCACAGTGCGATGCCGGCCGTGGAATGCACGAACGCGAGCGGCAGCAGGCAGGTGAGCGCGCCGGCGAAGCTCGTCACGATCACGCTCTGGCGCGACAGCGCGAGGTTGCCGGTCTTCCGGTAGATCCGGTCGCAGAGCCAGCCGCCGAGCGTGTCGCCGACCACGCCCGCGAAGAACACGCCGGACGCGAACAGCGCGGTCGATTTCAGGTTCAGGCCCTGGCCGTTCAGGAAGAACGTCGGCAGCCACGTGAAGAACAGCCAGGCGGTCCAGCCGTAGCAGAAGTAGACGAAGATCGTCGGCGCCATCCGGCGCAACAGCGGCCCCCACGGCGTCGGGCCGGACGGTGGCGCGGGGCGGGCGGCGCCGCGTGCGTGGCCGTCGTCGCCGAGCGGATGCTCGCGGAAGCCGACGACCCACCAGACGAGCCACACCAGCGTCACCGCGCCGATCACGAAGAACGCGGCGCGCCACGACAGCCACGTCATCAGCGCGGCGACGATCGGCGGCGTGACCGCGTTGCCGAGCCGCGAGAACGAATGCGTGAAGCCTTGCACGACGCCGCGCCGCTCGCGCGGGAACCAGTGCGTGATCGCGCGGGCCTGGGCGGGCAGCGTCGCGCCTTCCCCGATGCCGAGCAGCAGGCGCGCGGCGAACAGGAGCGTGAGACTGTGCACGAGCCCCGTCGTGAAGGTCGACACGACCCAGATCAGCCCGCAGCCGATCAGCGTGATGCGGGCGCCGAACCGGTCGGCGATCCAGCCGCCGCCGATCTGGCAGATTGCATACGAATACGCGAACGCGGAGAATGCGACGCCGAGCTCGGTGTTCGACAGGCCGAGCTCGGCCTTGATCGCGCCGGCCGCGGTCGCGAGGTTGACGCGGTCGACGTAGAGGATGAACGAAAGCGCGCACAGCAGCCACAGTGTGTGGCGCCGTTGACGGTGGTCGTTAGGCATGTGTCTCACTCCATTCGCGTGCGCGGCGTTGCAATGACACCGCGTTCACTGGCGGGGCCAGCATCGCGCGGCGGCGGAGGCACCGTCTAATGAATCTTTGGGATCAATCGATAACCTGAGGTATTCATTTGTATTTCGGTCGGGCGCGGGTAACGCAGTGCTGGTGGCGCAACGGAACTCCACGGGTGAGACATTGACGGACAACGAAGAACTTTCGCTACACCGGGAGAGCCGATTCTGGCAGCTGTCGCCGGTGAAATGGTGGATCCAGGGGCACGGTCGCGGCGGCTATTCGTTCCGTCTGCTGCTGGTTCCGCTGGTCATCGTGTTCGTGCTCGAATTCGTCTGCGTGATGTTCGACGCGCTGTACAGCGGCATCGTCGTCAGCGCGGTTGCGACGCTGTTCCTCGGCATCGCCGGGTTCTTCGGCGCGCAGCGCGAATGGCTGGTGACGTCCGCGGCCGCGCGCGCACTCGTGAAGGCGCGCATGAAGAAGGCGGCCGAACGGTTCTCGTCGCTCGGAGTGGGCGCAACCGTGCTTGCGATCTTCGTCGCGGCAACGTCGCTGTCGCTCGTGATGTCGGGCCAGCCGATGCTCGACAGCGTGTCGAAGGACGCGGTGTCGATCTTCATCGCGCTGGTGTTCCTGCCGGTGTACGTGTCCGGCGCGGTGCGCAAGCTGGCGATTGCGCGGATCGAGGAACTGGAGGCGCTGCGCAACGCGACCGTCGGCACGCAGCTGAAATTCGACCGGGCCGGCGCCGTGCGCGCGGTGGTGGTGCAGGGCGCGGCCGGGAAGGGGACGGTGTCCGTGACGGAGTACACGGTGCTCGGGTTCAGCCCGCCGCTCGAACAGGTCGGGCGCGAACCGCGCGCGTGATCGCGGGAACGCGGCGCCGGCGCAAGCCCGTTATTGGCCGGAACAGGCCCTAAGCCGGGAACCGCTCGCTGTCGGGCGCCGGCACGAGGTTGTCGGGCCACTGCACCTCGAACCGCGTGCCGCCGGCGCCCGTCGGCACGCAGATCGCCTCGCCGTGGTGCGCATGCGCGATCGCCGCGACGACGGCGAGCCCGAGGCCGGTGCCGCCGGGCTGCGACTCGTCGACGCGCCTGAATGCCTTGAACACGTGCGGCGCGAAATCGGCCGGGATGCCGGGGCCGTCGTCTTCGACACGCAGCCGGCACATCCCGTGTTCGATGCGCGTCTGGATCCGGATCGCGCCGGGCACCGCATGGCGGCGCGCATTCTCCAGCAGTGCCAGCAGCGCCTGGCGGAGGCGGACCGGGTCGCAGCACATGCGCCGCGGGTCGAGATCGAGCACCGGCTGCTGGCCGGCGGCCTGCAGCGCGTGTGCGAACACGTCGACCACGGCGCGCACGTCGGCGGCAAGATCGGTTTCGCGAATCTCGATGCTCAGGTGGCCGCTATCGGCGAGGCTGACCACGCGCAGATCCTCGATCAGCCGCGTCAACCCTTCGACCTGTGCGAGCAGGCTGCGGTAGAGCGCTTCACTCGGCGTGAACACGCCTTCGGCGAGCCCTTGCAGCCGCCCGCGCAGCACGGTGACGGGCGTGCGCAGTTCGTGCGCGATCGCGGCATTCCAGAACGTCTGCTCGTCGGTCACGCGCTGCAGTTCGCTCGCGAGCGCGTTGAAATTGTCGGCGAGCCGCGCGGCTTCGTGCAGCGAGCGGTCGCCGGCGACGGCGCGCGCGCCGAGATCGCCGCGCGCGACGCGGCGGATGCCGTCCGTCACCGAATTCAGCGGCACGAGGATGCGCCGCGACAGGTTGACCGCAACGATGATCGAGATCACGAGACCGACCAGCGCGGTCGAAGTGATCCACACCCACTCCGGCCCGGTCGGGAACCAGCCCGTCTGCTTGAAATCGTCCGGCCAGTAGGTGTACAGAACGTAGTAAAACGCGTAGGCCGTCACGACGACCAGCAGCGTGACGCCGAACGCGATCGCGCCCATCGCCAGCGCGATCTGGCGGCTCAGCCCGTCGAGTTTCAATCTCCGCTCCACAGCTTGTAGCCGACGCCGCGCACGCTCACGGGCACGCCCGCGACACCGAGATCGTCGAGTTTCTTGCGCAGCTTGCTGACGTGGCTGTCGACCGTGCGCTCCAGCGCATCGCCTTCCGGCAGGCAGGTGGCCATCAGCTCGGCGCGGCTGAACACGCGCCGCGGCGCGCGCGCGAGCTGCGCGAGCAGCTTGAATTCGGTGAGCGTCAGCACGAGCGTGTGCCGTGTGCTGCCGACCTCGACCGTCGCTTCGTGGTGTTCGAGATCGATCTCGAACGGCGCGGCGCGCAGCACGCGCTGTTCCTCGTGGCGCGAGCCGGCCATCGAACGGCGCAGCACGGCCTGCGCGCGCGCAACGACTTCGGCGGGATTGAACGGCTTGACCACGTAGTCGTCGGCGCCGATGCGCAGCCCGGTCAGCTTGTCGATGTCCTGGTCGAGCGCGGTCAGCATGATGACGGGCGTGTCGCCGCGATGGCGGATCTCGGCGAGCACCTTCCAGCCGTCGACGTGCGGCATCTGCACGTCGAGCAGCACGAGGTCGGGCTTGAGCGACAGGTGGAGTTCGAGCGCGCGGCGGCCGTCGGTGGCGTGTACGGTGCGCAGGCCGCTGCGCAGGCCGCTGCGCGCGAAATAGGCGATCAGGATCTCGGCGATCTCGGGTTCGTCCTCGGCGATGAGGACGAGCGCCTGGGCGCCCTGGCCGGCGCCGGAAGATGAAGAAATATCGGGCATGGCCACTCGTTCAGATCCATCGGGGTTCCATCGAGCCGCCATACTACCGCACGGGCTGTTCCATCGAACGTAGACATCGGGCGCCACCGATCCGCATCGTGCGCGCCGTCTTTCACAGACCTTTCAGAATCGGCACGATTCGCATCGCGACAGGGGAATACCCTGTCTTTTTTTTTCAATCTTGTTTTATGTATCATGACCTAACTTTTGCAACATTTACTAATTCAGGGGGCCGGCAAATCCTTATCGATACAAGGAAATACGGCACGCGTACAGGCAGGAATGCGAACTGGATCGCACACCGGAATCGAGGTGGGCGGGCCGGCGGCAGGTGAAGCGGAACGAGGTCGCATCCAGTCGTCAGATCCCGCGCGAGCGATGGCCGCGTGCCGCCGAGGCGGCCGCCGCTCGCGCCATTTGCAGGCGGTAACCAACACATCATGTCCAGGAAGTCATCCACCAGCGGGTCGGCCGACATGCGGCGCAGGCAGTGGCTCAAGGTCGCGGGCGCGTCCGTCGCGGCGGGCGGGCTTGCGCTCGGCACGGTGCGGGCGAAGGCCGATGCGGTGCCTGCCGCCGGCAACGACGGCGACGTGCTCGATGTCGCGATCGTCGGCGCCGGGCTTGCCGGCCTGACGGCCGCGCGCGATCTGCGCTACGCGGGCTGCGAATCCTTCGTCGTGCTCGAGGCGCGCGATCGCGTGGGCGGCCGCACGCTCAATTACGACGTGGGTGGAGGCTATGTGACGGAAGTCGGCGGCCAGTGGATCGGCCCGGGCCAGACGGCTGTTGCGGATCTCGCCCGCGAGCTGGAAGTCGGCACGTTCCCGAGTTATTACGCAGGCAAGACGGTCATTCTCGGCGGCGACGGGCGCGCCGAGATCGACCTGCAGGGCACGTTCGGCACCGACGAGGCCGTCGCGGCGAAGCTCAGCAGGCTGTCGCGCGACGTGCCGTCGGCCACGCCGTGGACGTCGCCGAAGGCCGGCGAACTCGACCGGCTGTCGGTCGGCGACTGGCTCGCGCAGCAGGGCATCAAACCCGAAGACCGGATGGGCTGGAACGCGTCGATCTCGCTGTCGGGCGGCGTCGCGCCGGCGAAGATGGGGCTGCTGCATTTCCTGTCGATGATCAATTCCGCCGATTGCGATTACGCGCAGCTCGACTCGATCAAGCACAGCGCGCAGGAAACCCGTTTCGTCGGCGGCTCGCAGATCCTCAGCACCCGGATGGCGCAGCAACTGGGCGACAAGGTGCGCCTGTCGTCGCCGGTGCGCCGGATCGTCGGCTGGGATCGCGACGTCGTCACGTTGCAGACCGATCGCGGCACGGTGCGCGCGAAACAGGTCGTGATGGCGCTCCACCCGGCGCTGTGCCACCAGGTGCAGTTCGACCCGCCGCTGCCGGAAAAGCGCAGCGCGCTGCAGCGTGCGTGGCCGGCCCATTCGCCGGCGCGCAAGACGGCGATGGTCTACCGCCGCCCGTTCTGGCGCGACAAGGGCTTGAACGGCCACCTTTTCCAGACCGACGGGCCGATCTTCTGGGCTTATGACAATTCGCCGCCGGGCGGCGAAATCGGCGTGATCAACGCGTTCGTCCGGAATGCGCTGGTGCCGTCGGACCCGCAGGCCGCGAAACAGATGCACATGGATCTGTACGCGCAGGCATGGGGCGACGACGCGCGCGCGCCGGTGTCGTACCACGATCGCGACTGGGGGCTCGCCGACCCGTGGACGCTCACGTGCGTATCGGCAATCCCGCCCGGCTTCTGGAGCGCGCACGGCGAAGCGTTGCGCGCGCCGTGCGGCAACCTGATCTGGTCGGGCACCGAGACCGCGAACATCTGGGCCGGCTATATGGACGGCGCCGTTCGCTCCGGTCACCAAAGCGCGCTTCAGGCGCTCAACGCACTGCGTCGCGCATAGGAGAGCGGAGATGAAGAAACGCATGCTGCTTCTCGCGGTGCTCGTGGTGGCGGGCGCGCTGCTGGCCCTCTACGGCCCTGCGCTGCTCGGCTTCTATCGCCTGCAGCACCATATCGATACGACGGCGCAAGCCGACGACGCCGACGGCGGCCCGTGGCCGCGCGTGACCGACGCGTGCATGGGCTGCCACGGCGTGAAGGGCACGTCGCTCAGCCAGGCATATCCGAGCCTCGCCGGCCAGCCGGCCCAATACGTCGCCGCGCAGCTGCGCGCGTTCGCGAGCGGGCAACGGGCGAACCCGACGATGGGCCCGATCGCGATGACCATGAGCGAAGCGGAGATCGTCCATCTGGCCGGTTACTACGCGAAACAGGCGCCGGCGGACAACCGCTATTTCAAACCGGATGCACGACTGCGCGCGAAGGGCGAGCAACTGGTGACGGGCGGCGCGTGTGCGGCCTGCCACGGCGCGCGGCTGACGGGGCAGGCGCAGTTTCCGCGTCTGGCCGGGCAGGGCTACGACTACCTGCTCGCGCAGCTCGACGCGTTCGCGAACGGCTCGCGCAGCGAGGCCACGGGCACGATGCAGCGCGTCGCGCAGGCGCTGTCGGCGGACGATCGCGCGGCGGTCGCGACCTATCTCGCGAGTGTCGGCCCCGGCAAACAGTGAATCATCGAAAGCAATCGACCTCGGGAGTTCTCACCATGGATCACAGATCACTTGCTCTTTGTCTTGCCAGCGCGACGCTTGCGACGACGACTGGCGTGTACGGCTTCAAGTTCGTCCGCAAGCGCAACTTCCTGCTCGGCTTCGAATGGTGGATCGTCACGATCTCCGCGACCAATGCGCTGATCTTTTTCGCGACGGAATCCCCGGTGTCGTACGCCATTTCGCACTTTCTCGATGCATTCTCGCGGGGGTTCGGGATGCCGGTCATCGCCGTCGCGGGCCTGATGACCGTCACGCACGGCTACCGGCCGTCGGTGTGGCAGGACGTGCTGCTGTTCGTGCTCGCGACCGTCGGAACGATCGCGCTGGTAACGGCCGATTTCCTGAAAGGCCCGCTGCCGTATTTCTACGTGACGATGTGGACGTTGCTCGCGATCTATCTCGCCGGCTTCGTGATGCGGCTGCTGCGCGCCGGGCACGCGTTTCATGCGCTGACGACGCTCGTCGCGCTCGCCGCGTCGCTGGCGATCGCGTGCATCTACGACTTCTACAAGATACCGGGCGACGAGACCAATGTCGTGTTCAACTTCTACGTACTCGCGTTGCTCACGTGGTCGTACTTCACGGTCGTGATCTATTACGCGTATTGCGCGCTGGAGCCGGAGCAGGGGCGAAGCCGTGACGGTGCGGGCGTCTTGTCGTATCCGAAATGAGTAGCTGTACTGAAAAACTGGTTGGGATTCACGAATCGGAATGGGCTGGCCGAGGCGGTGGCGGAGCGTGCCGACGGAAGCGACCCGCCTGACTCGGGCGCAGTGGCGCCGCGTGCGATCTTCGCGGAGAAGAGGCATGCGGCCGCGCGCGCGGACGAAGTCGCGACGAAGTGCCGGCCGCGCTTCGTCGCAAGCTTGTATGAAGGCCGAAAGCCGATTGTCATGACGGGCCGGCAGCCCGTCGCGATGCTCGTTCAATCATGCAGACAAAACAGGGAATACCCCGTCTATTTCTTTATTTTATTTTTGTCATGATGACCTAACATTGTCACCATGTTCTACTGAAAAGGTCGGCAATCGAGGTTGATCGCCGGCTATCGTTGGACGAATCAGGAGATCTACGATGGATGCAGCCAAACGCAGGGCTTTCTTCGAGGATGGTGCGGTTCTCGTCGAAGGCGTGCTCAACGACGAACAACTGGCGCAATGCCGCGCGGTGTTCGACTGGGGGATGGAGAACCCGGGCCCGATGGCGACGACGCTGCTCGACGGCACCGAGTACAAGTCGCACAACGACAACGCGAACCCGTATGCGAAGGCACGGCTCGACGAACTCGTCGGCACGCTGCCGTTCGGGCAGTTGTTCGCCGACCTGTGGGGCTCGAAGCACGTGTGGTACTTCGCGGAGGAGCTGTTCATGAAGGGCGGCGGCAAGAGCGCGCGCTCGCCGTGGCACCAGGACACGTCGTACCTGCCATGGCAGGGGATGCACTTCGGCAACGCATGGATCAGCTTCGAGGCCGTGCCGAAGCGCAATGCGCTGGAGATCGTACGCGGTTCGCATCACGGCGTGCGCCACGACGGCACCACGTTCCAGAATGCCGACGACCCGACCGACCCGCTCCATGGCGGCGACGTGTGGCCGCGCCTGCCGAACATCGAAGCCGAACGCCGCGCGGCGCCGGGCGCGTACGACATCGTCTCGTGGGAAACGAAGCCGGGCGACGTGCTGCTGCTCCATCCGGGCGTGCTGCACGGCGGTGGCGCGGTCGATGCGGATTTCCCCGATCGCCACACGCTGGTGCTGCGCTTCTTCGGCGACGACGCGGTGTTCAGCCCGCTGCCCGATGAAAGCCGCTCGGGCTTCACGCCCGCCGGCGTGCTGTTCGTCGAGGAACTCGCCGCGTTGAAGGCAGGCGATCCGTTCCGGGCACCGTGTTTCCGTCAACTCGTCTGAGCCAGGAGATTTTCATCATGGCAGCTACCCCCAAGCGGCAATCGATCGTTCCGCCCGCCTTCCAGCCGTGGTACGACGCGTACCACTTCTCGCCGGCGACGCGTGTCGGCGACACGATCTGGGTCTCGGGTCAGGTCGGCCTCGACGCGCAGATGCAGCCGGCGGACGGCGTGCAGGCGCAGGCGCGGATCGCGTTCGAGTGCCTGAAGATGATCCTCGAGGAGGCAGGCGCGAGCCTCGCCGACGTCGTCGAATTGACGACATTTCATACGGATCTGCAGCGCGAGACCGAGGGCTTTGCGGCAGTCAAGGACGAGTATTTCCCGAACCGCTATCCGTCCTGGACCGCGGTCGGCGTGACGCAGCTGGCGCTGCCGGGCCTGTGCGTGGAGGTCCGCGCGGTAGCGGTGGCCGGTTCCGGCAAGGACTGACGGGCGGCAGCGACGAATTTCAGGACGGGTTCGCGTTCCATATGAATCGCAGTCCTGAAGGAAAGGCACGAGCGAATCGAAGAAGGCAATGCAATCGGCAGTCGGCCGGCCGGACCCCCGGCCGGCCGCGATCAAGGAGCGACGCAATCGTCGGTCGACGAAAGCGGTCGGAGTGAACGCGTTTCGCCCACGACGGGCGAACGAAGGCGGAGTGGGAAGGAGAACCGTGATGAAGAAGCATAGTTTCTGGGCCGTGTCCGCGATCGCGGCCGCTGCATGTCTCGCGATCGGCACGGCCGTCGCGGCGGACGACCTGACACCGGCCGGCGCCGATCGAACGGCAAGCAAGGACGGCGCGGTGCCGGCCTACGCCGGCAAGCAATCGCCCGATGCGGGCTGGGAGTGGGGCAAGGTGCGCGGCGATTTCTGGAAGCATCGCAACGAAAAGCCGCTCTACTCGATCGACGCGGCGAACGTCGACAAGTATGCGGACAAGCTGTCGCCCGGCCAGGTTGCGCTGATCAAGCAGAAGAAGGGCTACCGGATGGACGTCTACCCGTCCCACCGCGAATGCCAGTTGCCGGATGCCGCCGAGCAGAATTCGAAGGCGAACCTCACGGCCGCGAAGCTGGATTCGACCGGTGAAAACCTCGCATCGGCCGCGTTGCCGGGAGTGCCGTTCCCGCAACCGAAGAGCGGCATCGAAGCGATCCTGAACTACGAGATGCGCTATCGCGGCGAAGGCGTCGAATGGGCGCAGGTCGCCACGAGCATTTCGCCGCGCCCCGGCAGCAGCGAATGGATCGACGCGGTCGGTCCGCAGACGTTCTACTTCCCGTCGGCCAAGCTCGGCAAGGCGTCGCCGCAGGACGTCGACCAGTTGAGCGCCGCCGTCTACTTCCAGATGAATTCGCCCGCCGCGCTCGCCGGGCAGGCCTTCGTCCAGCGGCAGTACTTCAACAAGGACTCGGAAACCTACTACTACTTCCCGGGCCAGCGCCGCGTGCGACGCATGCCGGCCTATACGCACGACGCGCCGTTGATCGGCTTCGAGAACCAGTACCTGATCGACGAGGCCAACATGATCAACGGCTCGCTCGACCGGTTCAACTGGAAGCTGGTCGGCAAGAAGGAAATGCTCGTCCCGTACAACGCGTTCGGCATGTACCGGTTCAAGAACAAGCTGCACGACGTCGCGACGCCTGACGGCCTCGCTGCCGCGAACCGTCGCTACGAGACGCATCGCGTGTGGGTCGTCGAAGCGACGCTGAAGCCGAGCGCGCGGCACGTCGCGTCGAAGAAGGTGTTCTATCTCGACGAAGACAGTTGGCTCGCGCTCGTCGGCGAGGACTACGACGCGCAGGGCAAGTTGTGGAAGGTGCGGGAAAGCTACCCGATTCCGGTATGGGAGCTCGGCGGCACCTGCGACAACGAACCGCTCGCGCAGTACGACATGATCAACGGTCGCTATGTGTTCGATGCGTCGTCGATCGGCCAGGGCAAGGACATTCGCTGGTTCGGTCAGGCCGACGATCCGCGCTTCAAGTCGGATTTCTATACGGCGGAATCGCTGCGCTCGGTCAGCGAACGGTGACGGTCACCGGCTGACGGATACAAGGACCGGCGCGCGCAACGATCGTGCGCCGGCATCGAACAGGGGCGGAGGTGGATTATGGAATCGGCAAGATTAGTAAGGAATGCTACGGTATCGATTGCAATGGCGGGGGCTGCGACGTCGAGCGCCTATGCGTACGATTTCACGATGGGAGGCGGGGCACTGCAGGGCTCGTGGGTGTCGAACCTGACGGCCGGCGCCGGTATTCGCACCAAAAACCCGAGTTGCTCGCTCACCGGCGACCCGAACGCCTTCGGCTGCGGCGCGGGCGCGAACACCAACCAGTGGGGCTACGCGGACAACGGTGACCTGAACTACCGCAAGGGCCAGCCGTTCAGCACCTACATCAGCGCGACCAGCGAGCTGCTGCTGAAGATGCCGAGCGAAGGGCTGAAGTTCATGGTGCGCGGCACGGGCATGTACGACTTCATGGCCAAGAACACGAACCGCACGCCGTTGTCGAGCACCGCGGCCGCGCAGGTGGTGTACAACGCGCAACTGCTCGACCTGTGGGCGCAGAAGGATTTCACGATCGGCGGGCGCAACGCGCACGTGCGGCTCGGCAACCAGGTGATCAACTGGGGCGAGAGCATGTTCGCGCAGAGCGGCATCAACGCAACCAACTCGATCGACGTGCAGAAGCTGCTGATTCCGGGCTCGCAGCTCAAGCAGGCGCTGCTGCCGGCGCCGATGGCGAGCTTCGCTGCCGACCTGTCGCACGGGTTCAGCACCGAGGCGTATTACCAGTTCCAGTGGAACGGCAATCGCTACCCGCCGGTCGGTTCGTACTGGTCGGTGACGAACGGCTTCGGCCGCGGTGCCGAGCCGTTCACGATCAACACGAACAACCTGAACGTGACCGGCCCGAGCGCGGGCACGATCGCCAACGCGATCGGCGGGCCGGGCGCCGCCGGCAACCAGGACACGCTCAACGCGATCAAGAACGGGCTCGTGAACGGCACGTACGCAGGGCCGCCGTTCAACGACATCGGCCTGCCGAGCACGACGAACCTGCCGGCGAAATACCGGCCGCAGTTCGGCGTGAAGTTCAACTACTCGCCGCGCTCGTTCGACGCGAACTTCGCGTTCTACTACCTGAACTACACGGACAAGTCGCCGGTGCTCGCGTCGCTCGCGAACGGGACCGTGCAATGGTCATATCTCGGCCGGCGGCAACTGTTCGGCGTCAGCGCGAACTTCGGGCTCGGCCCGTGGGCGATCGGCACCGAGCTGTCGTACCGGCCGCGCGACGCGGTCGCGCTGTCGAGCTGCTACGGCGCAGGCGGCCCGCTCGACCTGAACACGAACGGCGTGGCGGGCATCAACTGCCAGCAATGGGCCGACAAGAAGAAATTCCAGTACGACATCAACGGGTTGCTTGCGCTGACGCGCAGCGAATACCCGTTCCTGAAGCTGCTCGGCGCCGATTCGGCCGCGCTGACCTGGGAACTGACGTGGATCTACTACCCGGGCCTGAAATCCAGCGGCGTCACGCGCACGATCGACGGCCAGACCGTCACGCAGGTACCGCAGGCCGGCTACCTGCCGTGGCTGAACAACGGGTCGGCGGCCGGCTATCCGATCGGGATGGGCCAGGGCACCTCGAGCTCGGTGGGCGCGACGATCGACTTCAACTGGACCTACGACGGCTCGCTGATCCCCGGCTGGCAGGTCACGCCTGGCGTGACGTTCAGCACCGGCCTGTACGGCTACACGCCGACCTTCACCGCGAATTACATGCAGGGCGCGAAGTCGGTGAACGTCTACGTGCTGTTCAACCAGAACCCGCCGAACTGGCAGGCCGGCATCAATTTCACCGCGTTCTGGGGCGGCCACAACACGGTGGGCCAGCCTTATGCGGACCGCAATTTCGTCGGCTTGTTCGTCACGCGGAATTTCTGACGGCGGCGGGTGGCAAGCGGCAGGTGGCAGGTGGCAGGTGGCGTACGCCACCGGAATACATGAAGGGGTAACGTCGTGCTCAATCGTCTGGTCAGTCGCCTGGAAAGGCTTTTCTTCGGTCACCGCGCGATCGTGCTCGCGGCGATCGCGTTGTTCACCGTCGCGATGGCCGTGTTCGCCGTGCAACTGCGCATGGATGCCGGTTTCGAAAAGCAGATGCCGATCGGGCACGAGTACATCCGCACGTTCCAGCAATACCGGAACGACCTGCTCGGCGCGAACCGGATCACGGTGGTCGTGCGCGCGAAGCACGGCTCGATCTGGTCGAAGCAGGGGCTGACGCGGCTGTACGACGTCACGCAGGCCGTCACGTACCTGCCGAACGTCGACCGGATCGGCGTTCGTTCGTTGTGGACGCCGAACGCGTTCGTCAACGAAGTGACCGACGAAGGGTTTCGCGCGGAGCCGATCATTCCGGGCACGGTCACGCCCGACCAGTTGACGTCCGACATCGTGGCGCGCGTGCGCCGCGCGACGACGCTCGGCGGCTACGTCGGCACGCTCGTGTCGCACGGCGAGGACAGCGCGATGATCACGGCCGAGCTGAACGAGCGCGACAGCGCCGGCAAGGTGCTCGACTACGTGGCGTTCAATCACCTGCTCGAAGACAAGATCCGCAAGCCGTTCGAGGATGCCGGCTACGAGATCCAGATCATCGGTTTCGCGAAGCAGATCGGCGATATCGCCGACGGCGCGACGGCCGTGCTCGGCTTCTGCGCGGTCGCGCTGCTGCTGACCACGCTCGCGGTGTACTGGTACTGCCATTCGGTGCGCTTCACGGTGCTGCTGGTCGCGTGCTCGCTCACGTCGCTCGTGTGGCAGTTCGGCACGTTGAAGCTGCTCGGCTTCGGCCTCGATCCGCTCGCGGTGCTCGTGCCGTTCCTCGTGTTCGCGATCGGCGTGTCGCATGGCGTGCAGCAGGTGAACTTCATCGTCCGCGAGATCGCGCACGGGCAGAGTTCGTTCGATGCGGCGCGCCACAGCTTCAGCGGCCTCTTGATCCCCGGCGTGCTCGCGCTGATCACCGCGTTCGTGTCGTTCATCACGCTGCTGCTGATCCCGATCCCGATGGTGCGCGAGCTGGCGATTACCGCGTCGCTCGGCGTCGCGTACAAGATCGTGACGAACCTGATCCTACTGCCCGTCGCGGCATCGTGCTTCAACTTCACGAAAACCTATGCGGACAATTCGCTGAAGCGCGCGCAGCAGCGTGCGAAGCCGCTGCGCGTGCTCGCCCGCGTGGCGGAGCCGAAGTACGCGGGCATCACCGTCGCGCTGACGGTGGCGATCTTCGCGCTCGCCGCGTGGCAAAGCCGCGATCGCGTGATCGGCACGCTGCAGCCGGGCGCGCCGGAACTGCGTGCGGACGCGCGATTCAACCGCGACGCGACGTCGATTGCCGGCAACTACGACATGGGCCTCGACTGGCTGACGGTGGCGATCGAATCGACCGGCCACGCGTGCGACAACCCGGCGGTCGGCCTGTACGAGGACGACTTTTCGGCCGCGATGAAGACCGAGCCGGGCGTCGTGTCGGTGCAATCGTACTCGGCGATGCTGCGCGCGTACAACCAGGGCTACAACGAGGATTTCCCGAAGATGAACGTTGTGCCGATCGCTGCCGAGAACTACGGCGCGGTGTCGGTCGACGTGTCGCGCTTGAAGGGCTTCATGAGCCGCGACTGCGGGATGACGGCCGTGCATCTGTTCCTGACCGATCACAAGGCGACGACGATCAACCGCATCCTCGACGACGTGAAGCAATACCGCGTGTCGCATCCGTTCCCGGGCATCACGGTGCGGCTGGCCGCGGGCAACGCGGGCGTGCTCGCCGCGACGAACGACGAAGTCGAGAAGAGCGAGCTGCCGATGATGCTCTACGTGTATGCGGCGATCCTGGTGCTCGTGTTCCTCGCCTACCGCGACTGGCGCGCGATGCTCGCGTGCTGCGTGCCGCTGTCGGTCGCGACCTTCATCGGCTACTGGTTCATGAAGGAGTTGCAGATCGGGCTGACGGTTGCGACGTTGCCGGTGATGGTGCTGGCGGTCGGCATCGGTGTCGATTACGCGTTCTACATCTACAACCGGCTGCAGGTGCATCTCGCGGGCGGGCAGGACATCGTGAAGGCCGTGCAGCACGCGATGCTCGAAGTGGGCGTGGCCACGATCTTCACCGCGATCACGCTGGCGATCGGCGTCGCGACGTGGAGCTTCTCGGCGCTCAAGTTCCAGGCCGACATGGGCAAGCTGCTCGCATTCATGTTCATCGTGAATCTGGTGATGGCGATGACCGCGCTGCCCGCGCTCGCGTCGCTGCTCGAACGCTGGTTTCCGCGCCGCAAGCCGGCCCGCGCACCAGGCCTGTTCAGCCACTGAAGTAGACGCACGTCCCGACGGAGATCCAGTCATGGTCAAGACCTTTGCTGTTTGCGGCGCACTTTGCCTCGTGGCGACAGGCTTCGCACGCTTCCATGAAACGGTTGCGCAACAACCCGCGCCGGCCCGCACGTTCGCGACCGACGCGCAACGCGTCGGTGTGCGCCACGTCGCGGTCGACGAACCGGCTATGGCCCCGTCGGCAAACGACGGCGACGCCGGACCTCAGTCGGCGGCCGCGCAGGGTGCCGACAAGCCCGCCGTCGTCGCGCTCGGCGTCGCGCATGCCGGCTGGTCGGTGCTGTTCAGCCACTGATGCCAGCGCATACCACTACGGAGGTTCTTCCATGATCAAGACGCTCGTTGCCTGTACCGCGCTCTGCGCCGCCGCGGCGGCCTTCGCGCAACCGCAGGACGGAACGGTTGCGGCCTGGGCCGCGAAGCCCGCGCATGCCTGGGCCGCGCCGACGCACCGGATGCTGATGGATGCGGCGCGCGCCGGATCGCGGATCGTCGCGGTCGGCGAGCACGGCATCGTGCTGCTGTCCGACGACGACGGCAAGACCTGGCGGCAGGCGCAACGCGTGCCGGTAGCGACGACGCTGTCGGCCGTGTCGTTCGCGGATGCGAAGCACGGCTGGGCCGTCGGCCAGTGGGGCGGGATTCTCGCGACCGACGACGGCGGCGACACGTGGGTCACGCAGCGGCTCGATACGTCGGTCGACCAACCGCTGTTCTCGGTGCTGTTCACGAACGCGCGGGACGGCATTGCCGTCGGCCTGTGGTCGCTGATGCTGCAGACGCACGACGGCGGCAAGACGTGGGCGCGCACGACGCTGCCGAAGCCACCGGGCGGCGGCAAGGCCGACCGCAATCTCTATCACGTGTTCGCCGACGCCACGCAGGCGCTTTACATCGTGTCCGAACAGGGGATGGTGCTCAAGTCGGCCGACGGCGGTGCGAACTGGACCTATCTGCCGACCGGCGGCAAGGGCACGTTGTGGTCGGGCGTCGCGATGCCCGATGGCCGAATCGTGGTCGGCGGGTTGCTCGGCAGCCTTTTCGAAAGTCACGACGGCGGCGCGACGTGGGCCGCGCTGAAATCCGGCACGCGCAGCTCGATCACCGATCTCGTCGCGACCGGCGGCGGGCTGGTCGGCGTCGGGCTCGACGGGCTGACGCTCGCGCAGCGCGTCGCAGGCGGCCCGTTCGACGTCGCGCAGCGCGCAGATCGCGCGACGCTCACCGCGACGCTGATTGATGCGCGCGGCAAGCCGATCCTGTTTTCGCAGGACGGCGTGCTGGCTGCGCCGTGAGTTGAATCCACTAAAAAGGCCTGGAAGGATGGAGCACTCAAGATGAATCGCAAGCACAAGCCGGACCCGCAGACCCGGCGACAGGTACTGCGCGTCGCGGCCGTGGGCGCCGCGTCGCTCGCGGCCGGAGAGATGTCGTTCGCGGAAAGCACGGCGTCGGCTTCGGCGGAGCGCGGCGTGTTCGATGTCGTCATCATCGGCGCCGGGCTCGCCGGGTTGACCGCCGCGCGCGACCTGAAGCGTGCCGGTTGCGAATCGTTCGTCGTTGTCGAGGCGCGGGATCGCGTCGGCGGCCGGACTTTCAACCACGACCTCGGGCACGGCGTCGTGTCCGAAGCCGGCGGCCAGTGGATCGGCCCCGGGCAAACGGCGATCGCTGATCTCGCGCGCGAACTCGGCGTCGATACGTTCCCGACCTGGTACGCGGGCAAGACGGTCGTGCTGGCCGGCGACGCGCGCGTCGCGCAGGATCTTCACGGCGGCTCGGGCGGCGACGACGCGATCGGCACGAAGCTCGGCGCGCTCGCGCGCGGCGTGCCGTCCCGCGAGCCCTGGACCGCACGGCATGCGGCGGAACTCGACAAGCTGACCTACGGCGACTGGCTGCTCAAGCAGGGCGTGACCTACGAGGACGGATACTTCCTCGGCGTCGCGGCCAAGCTGTCGCTCGGCGGTGCACCGGCGCAGCTCGGGTTGCTGCATTACCTGTCGATGATCAACAGTGCCGACTGCGATTACGCGAAACTCGAATCGATCAAGGGCGGCGCGCAGGAAACGCGCTTCGTCGGCGGCTCACAGGTATTGAGCGTCAGGATGGCGAACGAACTAGGCGCGAAGGTGCAGCTGTCCTGCCCGGTGCGCAAGATCTCGGGATGGGATCGCGAGGTGGTCGACTTGCAGACCGATCGCGGCACGATCCGCGCGCGGCGCGTGATCGTCGCGCTCAATCCGGCGCTGTGCAACCAGATCGTGTTCGATCCGCCGCTGCCGGACGGCCGCGCGCAGTTGCACCGGAACTGGCCGGCCAACGCGCCGATGCGCAAGACCGTGCATGTGTACGAGCGTCCGTTCTGGCGCGACGACGGCTACAACGGGCAGATCTTCGAGGTCGGCGGCCCGGTCTTCATGGCGTACGACAACTCGCCGCCGGACGGTTCGGTCGGCGTGCTCGCCGCATTCGTCGCGCCGGGCGCGCTGCCGACGGACCCGAAGGGCGCCGAGCGGACGCTGTCGGCGATCTTTGCTCGCGCGCTCGGCGACAAGGCGCTGCATCCGACGCAGTTTCACGACTACGACTGGGGCCGCGTCGATCCATGGACGCTGCAGTGCATTCATCCGCTGCCGCCCGGCTTCTGGACGAGGTGGGGCAAGTTCCTGCGTCCGGAGGTCGGCCGGCTGATCTGGTCGGGCACCGAGACGGCCGACCTCTGGCCAGGCGCGATGGACGGTGCGGTGCGCTCCGGGCATCGCGCGGCGCTGCAGGCGCTCGGCAAACTGGCCGGCCGCGGCAGGGAGGCCTGAATGAAACGAACACTGACGATCGGCGCCGCGCTTGCGGTAGCCGGTGTGGTGGCGGCAGGCGTGCTGTTCGGGCCCGACCTCGTCGACGGCATGCGTTACCAGAAGGCGATGGCCGCGATCGGCGACGCGGACAAAACCAATGGCGGCGCGTGGCCGCAGCCGCAGGAGACGTGCTTCTTCTGCCACGGCGTGCACGGCCAGTCGCAGAACGCGTGGTATCCGTCGCTGTCCGGGCAGCCGGCCACGTATCTTGCCGCACAACTGCGCGCGTTCGCGAGCGACCGGCGCGGCAACGCGTATATGGGGCCGCTCGCGCGCGAACTCGACGACGCGAAGATCGACGCGCTGGCGACCTATTTCGCACGGCAGGCGTCGGCGCGTAACGAGACGGCGCCGGCCGACGCCGCGCTCGACAAGCGCGGGATGGCGCTGGTGGAGGCCAGAAGCTGCCGGGCATGCCACGGCGCGGCGCTGACGGGCAGGGACCAGGCACCGCGTCTCGCGGGCCAGGGGCAGCTTTACCTGGAGGCGCAGCTCGCGGCGTTCCGATCGGGCCAGCGCCACGATCCGGGCGGCGCGATGAATGGCGTCGCCGCGACACTGTCGGGCGACGACACGCGCGCAGTTGCGCACTATCTGGCCGGCCTGTCGCCGGGCAGTGCCGACGGTGCGGCCCGATGATGCCGGCCGCGCGACAGGACCGGGAATACCCTGCCTTTTTCTTTGCCGCTTACTTTGTCATAGTGACCTAAGATTGGTAATGTGTTCTATAAAAGAAACACCCCCCGGATGTGAAGCGGCAGTACCCGGCGTTCGGCCGAATCGATTTTGAACAACGTACGTTTCAGGAGACAACCATGGCTAAGCACCCCGTCGTCGTTTATGGCGCAAGCGGTTACACCGGCATGTTGATCATGGACTGGCTGATCGACCAGAACATCCCGTTCACCGCGGTCGCGCGCAACGCGGGCCGCACGAAGGAAATGATGGCGCAGCGCGTCGTGCGCCTCGAATCGGCGAACTTCGAGATCATCGAAGCGGATCACAGCGTCGATTCGCTCGTCAACGCATTCCGTGGCGCAAAGGTCGTATGCAACACGGTCGGACCGTTCTTCAATTTCGGTTTGGTGTCTGTCGAAGCAGCGCTCAAGGCGGGTTGTCATTACCTCGACACCACGGGCGAACAGCACTATATCCGCCAGGTCCGCGAACAGTTCGGCGAACTGTATCGGCAGGCAGGGCTGCTGCTGTCCCCTTCGGTTGCGTACATGTACTCGTTCGCGGAAATTGCCGCGGAGCTGGCACTCGAGACGCCGGGCATCGATGCGCTGGAAACCGCAACGCTTACGCGCGGCCCGCGGGGCGCAGGCGCCGGCGTAAGTGTCGGTTCGACGGCAACCATCTTCGAAGGGTATCGACAGGAAGCCTGCTATCTGTGGGAAAAGCAGCTGGTGCCGCACGAACAGCACGCTTCGTTCAGCATCGTCTCCCCGGATTTCATTCAGCCGGTGTTCTCGCTGCCGTGGGGCGGCACGTCCCTGCCGGTGTACTTCGAGCATGACGCGCGTGTGCGCAGCTGTATCTCGTCCGTCGGTTTCTACGATAACAACGCGATGCAGATGGTGCATGCGCTCGGCCAGAAATGGGATGCGGAGTACAAGCACTTGCCGCGCGAACAGCAGGACGCGGTGCTGAAGCAGATCGTGGATTCGACGACGCCGTCGATGCCACCGCGCGAGCGTACGTCGCTTCATCGCACGGTCGACTTCGCGATCGGTCGTGGCCACCTTAACGCAGTCCGCGCGACGTTGCATGGCATCACGCCGTACATCGCAACCGGTGCATTGCATGCAGCGGGCGCCATCAAGCTCCTGGACGGCGATACCGCGAAGGTCGGCTTCGCATCGGGTTCGAAGGCGTTCGGCCATCGCTACCTGCTCGGCTTCCTCGAGCAGCGCGGGCTCGCGCGCGCCACGGTCACGCAACTGTGACGGCCGCCGCATTACCGGTACAGACTCAACGGAACCTGTGAAATGGCCATTATCGATTTCTACGACCGCGGGTGGCGCATCAATCCCGACGGCATTGCCTATATCCAGGGCGACCGCAGCTATACGTTCCAGGAGATCGGCGAGCTGTCGTGCCGCATCGCCAACGGACTTCTTGCCGCCGGCTTCGCGAAGGAGACGAAGGCGGCTGTGTGGGCGGACAACGACGTGATCGGCTGGAGCTGCGCGCTCGGGATGTGGCGGGCCGGGCTCGCGTACATTCCGGTGAACGGGCGCAATGCGCCTGCGGAGAACCAGTACGTGCTCGATGCGTTCGACTGCGAAGTGCTGTTCTTCCACCAGGCGTTCGCGTCCGCGATCGACGCGCTGCGGCCGAGCCTGCCGAAGATCCGGCTGTGGGTGTGCCTCGACGCCGACTTGTCGTGGGCGCCGTCGCTGGCCACTTGGAGCGGGCGCCAGCCGGCGACGCTGCCGGCCGTCGAATACGCGATGGACGACGTCGTCGCGTTGTCGGCCACCGGTGGCACAACCGGTGCGCCGAAGGGCGTGATGAACACGCACCGCTCGCTGCAGACGTATTTCGCGCAATTCATGATTGCGATGACGTACGGCGCCGAGCGGCCGGTGAATCTCGCCGCGGCGCCGATGACGCACACGGCGGGCATGTTGTCGCTGCCATGCACCGCGCGTGGCGGCACGGTGGTCGTGCTGCCGAAGCCCGACCCCGCGCTGCTGCTCGGCGCGATCGTGAAGCACCGCGTGACCGAGTTCTTCCTGCCGCCGACCGTCATCTACCGGCTGCTCGACATCCCGGGCATCGACAACGTCGATTTTTCGTCGTTGCGCTACTTCCTGTATGGCGCGGCGCCGATGTCGGTCGAGAAGCTCAAGCGCGCGATCGATGTATTCGGGCCGGTGATGACGGGCGGCTACGGGCAGACCGAAGCCCCCGCGTCGATCTCGTACCTGACGCCGGCCGAGCACTTCGTCGACGGCCGGCTCGCACCGGACGAGCGGCTGTCGTCGGTTGGCCGCCCGAATCCGCTGGTGCGCGTCGAGATCGTCGACGATCGCGGCGACGTGCTGAAGCAGGGCGAGACCGGCGAGATCTGCGTGCGCGGCGATCTCGTGATGAAGGGGTACTACAACGCGCGGGACAAGACGGCCGAGACGA
The DNA here is from genome assembly GCF_949752865.1 of Burkholderia sp. IT-111MI5. Lineage (NCBI taxonomy): Bacteria > Pseudomonadati > Pseudomonadota > Betaproteobacteria > Burkholderiales > Burkholderiaceae > Burkholderia > Burkholderia sp. IT-111MI5. The sequence goes on from NZ_CATKIF010000022.1 coordinate 493,371, forward strand.
TCGTCGACGGCTGGCTGCACACCGGCGACATCGGTCATCTCGATACGGAAGGCTATCTGCACATCACCGACCGCAAGAAGGACATGATCATCAGCGGCGGCTTCAACGTCTATCCGAGCGAGGTCGAGCAGGTGATCTGGGCACATCCGGCGGTGCAGGACTGCGCGGTGATCGGCGTGCCCGACGACAAGTGGGGCGAGGCCGTGAAGGCCGTCGTCGAACTCAATGCCGGCCAGCACGTGAGCGCGGACGAGCTCGTCGCGCTGTGCAAGGAGAAACTCGGCTCGGTGAAGGCGCCGAAGAGCGTGGACTTCGTCGTCGCGCTGCCGCGCAGCACGGCCGGCAAGGTGCTGAAGAAGGACCTGCGCGAACAGTACTGGCAGGGCCAGCAGCGCAGGATATGAGCCCATTTAATATGGATTCCAGACGATGAGCAACATCTACATCGCCGGCATTTCGATGACCGTGTTCGGCCGGCACCTCGACCGTAGCCTCGACGACCTGGCGCGCGAGGCGCTGCAGCGTGCGTTGCGCGACGCGGGCTGCCATGCCGATGCGATTCGCGCTGCGTTCTACGCCGGCATCACCAACGGCCCGCTGCAGGGGCAGTTGTCGATTCCTGGTCAGGTCGTGTTCAGCAAGATCGGCCTCGAAGGCATTCCGGTGTTCAACGTCGAGAATGCATGCGCGTCCGGCAGTACGGCCGTGCACCTGGCCGTGCGACAGCTTCAGTCGGGCGCGTGCGACGTCGCGCTCGCGCTCGGCGCGGAAAAGATGAACGTCGCGGACAAGGCGAAATCCTTCGCGCTGTTCGAGGCGGGCTGGGACGTGTCGCGCATCGACGAAAACTTCGCGATGCTCGCGCAGCTCGGCGAAGGGATCGAGTCGCCGCCCGGCTCCGAATCCGACCGCCCGTATAGCCGCTTCATGAAGATCTACGCGGCGCTGTGCCGGCATCACATGCGCACGTACGGCACGACGCAGCGGCAGATCGCCGCCGTGTCATCGAAGAACCACGGGCATTCGGTGCACAACCCGTATTCGCAGTTCCGCCAGCCGTTCACGATCGACGAGGTGCTCGCGGCGGCGCCGATCACGTACCCGATCACGCTGCCGATGTGCGCACCGCTGTCGGACGGCGCGGCGGCCGCGATCCTCTGCACCGACGAAGGGCTGGAGCGCATCGGCGCCGATCGCAGCCGCTGCATCCGGATCGCCGCGAGCGTGCTGCGCAGCTTCACGCGTCGGCGCATCGACGAGCCGCACAAGCACATCGGCCGGCTTGCCGCGCTGCAGGCCTACGAGCAGGCCTGCGTGGGGCCGGAGGACATGGACGTCGCCGAAGTGCACGACGCGTCTGCGATGGGCGAAATCATCCAGGCCGAGAACCTCGGCTTCGTGCCGTTCGGCGAAGGCGGCCCGGCTGCCGAGCGGGGCGAATTCACGCTCGGCGGGCGGATCCCGATCAACACGTCGGGCGGCCTCGAATCGAAGGGCCATCCGCTCGGCGCGACCGGCATCGGGCAGCTGTACGAGCTGGTCACGCAGTTGCGCGGCGAGGCGGGCGGGCGCCAGGTGCAGGGCGCGCGCCATGCGATCCAGGAAAACGGCGGCGGATTGCAGGGCGTCGAGGAAGCAGCGCTGGCGATTCACATTCTCAGCAGGGACTGACGGAGGCGGACATGAGCGACGCACATGGCGCGATGGCGCTCGGGCGGGCAGGGCAGGCGGCGCGGCGCGCGCCGGACGGCGTCGGCGCGGCGGCGTCGATGCAGGCAGTGGGCGCGGCCGCGGCCGGGCCGCTGGCGCGCTGGGGCGAGGAAATCCGGGCCGACGCCGCGTTGCAGAAGTATCGTCCCGTCGGCGGATGGATCGAGGCGCCGGATGATGCGCAGCCGCAGCTCGAAGGCGACGTCCGCGCGGACGTGATCGTCGTCGGCGCCGGTTTTGCCGGCCTGTCCACCGCACTGGAACTGGCCGCGCGCGGCGCGAGCGTCGTCGTGCTCGAACGCGAGTTCGCGGGCTTCGGCGCGAGCGGGCGCAACGCCGGTTATCTCGCCGGTGGCCAGGGGCTCGAATACGAGCTGTTTCTCAAGCGCGTCGGGCGCGAACAGGCAAAGCAGATCGTCGGCTTTTACGACGAAGGCGTGGCCTACGTCGAGCGCAAGCTCGCCGAATATGCGATCGACTGCGACTACCGTGCGTCGGGCATCATCCGCGCGGGCGTGCATCCGTCGCAGGAGAAGCGTTTGCGCGAGAGCATGGAAACCGGCATCGAACTCGGCTCGCCCGCGCAGTTTCTCGACGGCGCGGCGATGCGCGCGCGCGGGATTCCGCCGGCCTTCCTGTTCGGCGCGTATGTGCCGGGCGGCGGCACGCTCGATCCCGGCAAGTACGTGACGGGGTTGCGGCGCGCCGCGCTCGCGGCCGGCGTGAAGCTCTACGAGAACACCGCGCTGCTCGATTTCGACGAAGGCGAGACGGTGCGCGTGCGCACGGCACGCGGCAGCGCGAGTGCGCCGGTGCTGGTGCTCGCCACCAACGCCTACACGCCGCAGCTCGGCCTGCTCGGCGACAAGGTGATGCCGTTGCGCGTGTCGGCGCTCGAAACCGAGCCGCTGTCCGATGCGCAACTCGCGGCGCTCGGCTGGCCGCGTCGCGAGGGCATCGTCACGTCGCACCTGACGATGGAGAGCCATCGCCTCACCGCCCGCAACACGCTGCTGCTGACGACCAAGCGGCTGCATTACGTCTACGGTTCGCAGACGCCGAACGTGCCGGACGACGACGCGTATCGCGCGCTCGTGAAGGCGCTGCACGCGCGCTTTCCGCAACTGGGCAACGTGCCGGTGCGCGCGTGCTGGAGCGGCTATATCTCGTTCGCCGGCGACGCGTTGCCGGTGGTCGGCGCGGCCGGCAAGCACGGGAACGTGTTTTATACGGCCGGATGCTCGGGGCATGGCGTGGGCACGCAGTCGCTGATCGGGCGCGTGCTGGCCGAGCGGATCCAGGGCGAGCAATCGCCGCTGCTCGAGGCGCTGACGCACAAGACGCCATCGGTGCCGCCGGAGCCGCTGCGATGGTGCGCGATGAATGCGATGCTCGGCGTCGCGAACCTGCTCGACGAGCGCGTGAACCGCAAGGCGCGGAAGATGTAGCGGCGCAAGCGATCGTCACGACGCTGAAACGTGCATCCGGCCGGACTGCCCCGCCGACGGGCGGCTCGATGGAAAATGAGGCTCGCATCGGGTATAGTCGTTGGCGCTCCGTAAGGTACGGAGCGTCAATTCGACGAAGCCGAAACGCCACCTTCACGACGAACACGATGACAGTGCCCAACGAGCAGCGCAGCGGCAAAAAGCGGCGCACTTCGACTGCGACCACCGCAGCGGCAAGCAACCCGGACGGTTTGCGGGCGCAAGGCCTGCGCACCCGCAACACGATTATTCGTGTCGCGCGGAAGCTGCTGCTGGAAGGCGGCCCGCTGGAATTCTCGCAGCGCGCGGTTGCCGCGGCGGCAGGCATCAGCGTCAGCAATCTGCAGTACTACTTCCCGACCCGGATCGCCGTATTGCGGGCCGTCATCGAGCCGGTCATCGATACATACCTGGACGACATGAAGCGCGCGCTCAGCAGCGACGCGTCGCCGCGCGACGTGTTCGAGGAGATCGTGGAGCGCTCGATCCGCGATGCGAAGGATGCCAAGTACAACGCACTGTTCCGGCACTTCCTGTCGTTCGCGGCGACCGATCCCGAGTGCTTCAAGCTTTACGACGAATGGTATGCGACGCTGACGCGCGATCTCGCGCAACTGCTGCGCACCGTCAATCCCGCATTCAGCGCGGCCGACAGCCGGCATGCGGCGACGATGCTCATCGCGCTGGCGGACGGCCTCGCGATGCAGTACGGCACCGGGCGGCACACGCAGGCGCTCGACGCGTATTTCGCGGCGACGTCTCGCGCGCTCGCCTATGGCACGTTAGTGGTGCCCGCCGGCAAATAGCGGCCGGACCTCACAGCCGCCACGCAGGAGCAGACAGGGGAATACCCTGTCTTTTTTTTGCTCCCTGTGTTTGCCATGATGACCTATGTTTGGTATGTGTTACTAGGTGTGGGATGGCCGGGCGCGTCCGCTGCCTGGTCGACATGATTCGAGTCCAGGAGGAGAACGGAGATGATTCGTCTGAACAAGTCCGCGGCGCTGCCGCTGGTCGGCTTGACCGGCTTCGAGACGCCGCTGAGCGAAGAGGAAAGCGCAATCCAGCACACGGTTCACCGCTTTGCGCGCGACGTGCTGCGGCCGATCGGCCGCGAGCTCGACCGGATGACGCCGGAGGAGGTGATCGCACCCGGCTCGCCGTACTGGGCCGCGATCGTCGAGAGTGCGAAGCTCGGGCTCGATCCGCAACTGATCGCGCAGTTTCCGCCGGAGACGGCCGTGCGCATCGAGTCGCTGATCGGCGAGGAACTCGGCTGGGGCGATTCGGGCCTCGCCGTGTCGATCGGCGCCGCGACGATGCCGCTGATGATGGCGCAGACGGTCGGCAATCAGGAACTGATCGAGATGTGCGCTGGCAAGGTCGGCTGCTGGATGAACACGCAGCCCGATCGCGGGTCGGACGCGGCCATCCTGTATCGGCAGGAACTCAGCGCGAACGGCAGGCAGCCGGTGGGCAACGTGTCCGCGAAGGTCGGCGCCGATGAAATCGTGATCAACGGGCAAAGCTCGGCGTGGATCTCGAACGGGTCGGTCGCGCAGGTCGCGCTCGCATACATGGCGGCCGACTACGGCGACGGGTTCTACGGCGAAGGCGAGCGCAGCGCATTCACGAACGGCATCGCGATGATCCTGCCGCTCGATCTGCCGGGCGTGTCGCGCGGCAAGCCGCTCGACAAGATCGGCCAGCGCGCGCTGCCGCAGGGCGAGATCTATTTCGACAACGTGAAGGTGCCGAAGCGCTTCGCGGTCGCGCTGAAGGACGACTATCTCGGCAACCTCGCTTCGACGTGGTCGTACGCCGGCACGCACATGTGCCAGGTGTTCGTCGGCGCGGCGCGCGCCGCGTTCGAACTGGCGCTCGCGTATTGCCACGAGCGCAAGCAGGGCGGCGCGCTGCTGATGGATCACCAGATGACGCACCTGCGCATCGGCGAGATGCTGCGCCGGCTGGAGATGGCGCGTGCGATCGCGCGCCGCAGCCTCGCGTTCTCGCGCCTGTCGCCGCAGAGCCATCCGTATGCAACCGCGCAGGCCAAGGTGAGCGTGACCGAGGAAGCGATGAAGATCACGCACGAGGCGTTCCAGCTGTTCGGCGGCAACGGCACCACGCGCGAGTTCCCGATCGAGAAGCTGTTCCGCGACGTGCGTTCGGCGCTGATCGAGGACGGCGAGAACTACGTGCTTGCGTCGCGCCTCGGTGTGCTGGCCGGGCAGCTCTATCAGAACGGCTGGACGCGCGAGTAAGCGGCGCCATGCGGCCGCGCTCCCGGCAGGACACCGCCGGGGCGCGGCGAAGTGCTGATCCGGATTCACGCGGCCGGCGTAACCGGCCCCGAACAGGCTTCCCGGCAGCACGACCGGCGCCGCCGGACGTCAGATTTGACCCAGCAGCACCAGCACGACGACGATGACGACGATCAGCCCGACCGTGCTCGATGGCCAATAGCCCCAGCTTCGGCTGTGCGGCCATGTAGGAAATGCTCCGATGAGCAACAAAATCAGTATGACGATAAGGATGGTACCGAGCATCGCATCCCTCCTGGAACGTTGTCGACTTGACGGCGGTTGGCGCCGCAATTTGCGTGCCGCGGGGCCGCGTGTCGCGAACGAGCCTGGCTGGGGCGGTTGAATTCATGGGGTGAATACTGTTCGATTCAGAAAATAAATTTCAAAAATGCACCCCCGCTCGTTATGCTGAATTCTTCTGATCCGGCAGGCATGCGATGGCTGAACTCTTTCTGGTACGGCATGGGCAGGCGTCGTTCGGCACCGACGACTACGACCGGCTTTCCGCGGCCGGCGAGCAGCAGGGCGTCTGGCTCGGCGAATACTTCGCGCGGCAGGGCCTGGTGTTCGACCGTGTGATCTGCGGCACGCTGAACCGCCACGCGCAGACGGTCGACGCGATCCTGCGCGGGATGGGCCGCGAAGGTGTGCCGTACGACCGTCATCCGGGCCTGAACGAATACGATTTCCACGGGCTGTTCGCGGCGGCCGCCGGCGACTATCCGGAGATCGCGCGGCGCGCAGACGGATCGATGAAGGAATATTTCCGTGCGCTCCGGCAGGTGCTGCAGCTGTGGTCCGAGGACAAGCTCGGCGATGCGGCCCCCGAGACCTGGGCGCAGTTCCAGCAGCGCGTCGCCGATGCGCGCGCCGCGATCCGCCACGGCGGCGGCCAGCGCGTGCTCGCGGTGAGCTCCGGCGGCCCGATCGCGGTCACCGTGCAGCAGGTGCTCGCGGCGCCGCCGTCGAGCGCGATCGCGCTGAACCTGCAGATCCGCAACAGCAGTCTTTCGCAGTTTTTCTTCAACGCCGATGCGTTCCACCTCGCGTCGTTCAACGGCATCCCGCATCTGGAGGATCCCGAACGACTCGCGCTGCGAACCTACGGCTGACCCACGAATGATCGCGACGATGACGAACCCTTCCCAGCAACTCGACACTGCCCGCCTCACGCGCTATCTGGAAGCGCACGTGCCGGGCTTCGAAGGCCCGGTCGACACGGAGAAATTTGCCGGCGGCCAGTCGAATCCGACTTTCCTGCTGCACGCGAAGAGCGGCCGCTACGTGCTGCGCCGCCAGCCGCCGGGCGAACTGCTGAAATCCGCGCATGCGGTCGACCGCGAATTCCGCGTGCTGACCGCGCTGTCGGGCACCGCGGTGCCGGTCGCGCGTCCGTATCACCTGTGCGTCGACCGCGACGTGATCGGCAGCATGTTCTACGTGATGAGCTTCGAGGACGGCCGGATCTTCTGGGATCCCGCGCTGCCGGAACTGCCGAAGGCCGATCGCGCGGCGTGCTACGACGCGCTGCTGCGGACCATGGCCGCGTTGCACGATGTCGACGTCGACGCGGTGGGCCTTGCCGACTACGGCCGCCCCGGCAATTACTTCGAGCGCCAGATCGGCGTGTGGACGAAGCAGTATCGCGCGGCCGAAACCGGGCGCCTCGACGCGATGGAGACGCTGATCGACTGGCTGCCGAAGGCGTGCCCCGAGGACACGGGCCGGCCGGCGCTGGTGCACGGCGATTTCAGGATCGACAACCTGATGTTCGCGCGCGACAGCTATCGCGTGCAGGCCGTGCTCGACTGGGAACTGTCGACGCTCGGCAACCCGCTCGCCGATCTCGCGTATTTCTGCATGTGCCTGCGGCTGCCGTCCGGCGGGCAGGTGCGCGGGATCGCGGGCCTGGATCGCGCCGAACTCGGCGTGCCGGACGAAGCGGCGATCGTCGCGCGTTATTGCGAATTGCGCGGGATCGAGCCGATCCGCGACTGGCACTTCTATCTCGCGTTCAGTTTCTTCCGCCTCGCGGCGATCGCGCAGGGCGTGAAGGCGCGCGCGCTGCAGGGCAACGCGTCGAGCGAGCAAGCGCTGCGCGTCGGCGAAATGGCCGGGCGGCTGGCCGAACTGGCCGTCGGCGTGATCGACGCGCATCGCTGAAATCACTGAAATCGCTGACATCGCCGGGATCGCAGAACGGCGACACGACAAACCATCAATGGAGGAGCACAACGACATGGCAACGAATCTGTTCGACCTGACCGGCAAGATCGCGCTGGTGACGGGCGCGAGCCGCGGCATCGGCGAGGAAATCGCGAAGCTGCTCGCAGAGCAGGGCGCGCACGTGATCGTGTCGAGCCGCAAGCTCGACGACTGCCAGGCCGTGGCCGACGCGATCGTCGCGGCGGGCGGCCGCGCCGAGGCGCTGGCGTGCCACGTCGGGCGGCTGGAAGATATCGCCGCGACGTTCGAGCATATCCGCGGCAAGCACGGGCGGCTCGACATCCTCGTGAACAACGCGGCCGCGAATCCGTATTTCGGGCACATCCTCGATACCGATCTCGCTGCGTACGAGAAGACCGTCGACGTGAACATCCGCGGCTACTTCTTCATGTCGGTCGAGGCCGGCAAGCTGATGAAGGCGCACGGCGGCGGCGCGATCGTCAACACGGCGTCGGTGAACGCGCTGCAGCCGGGCGATCGTCAGGGCATCTACTCGATCACGAAGGCGGCGGTCGTCAACATGACGAAGGCGTTCGCGAAGGAATGCGGGCCGCTCGGCATCCGCGTGAACGCGCTGCTGCCGGGCCTGACGAAAACGAAGTTCGCGGGCGCGCTGTTCGCCGACAAGGACATCTACGAGAACTGGATGGCGAAGATCCCGCTGCGCCGCCACGCGGAGCCGCGTGAGATGGCCGGCACCGTGCTGTATCTCGTGTCGGACGCGGCGAGCTACACGAACGGCGAATGCATCGTCGTCGACGGCGGCCTGACGATCTGAGCGCACGATGAAAATCGACAGCTACGCCGGGCAGGCCGTGATGATCACCGGCGCCGCAAGCGGCTTCGGCGCGTTGCTCGCGAGCGAACTGGCCGCGATGGGCGCGCGGCTGGTACTCGGCGACCTGAACGGCGAAGCGCTCGAACGCGTGGCCGCGCCACTGCGCGCGGCCGGCGCCGACGTGATCGCGCAGCGCTGCGACGTGCGTGTCGAAGCGGACGTCGCGGCGCTGGTGCACGAAGCCGCCGCGCGTTTCGGGCGGCTCGACGTCGGCATCAACAACGCGGGCATCGCACCGCCGATGAAGGCGCTGATCGACACCGACGAAGCCGATCTCGACCTGAGCTTCGCGGTGAACGCGAAGGGCGTGTTCTTCGGGATGAAGCACCAGATCCGCCAGATGCTCGCGCAGCGCGAAGGCGTGATCCTGAACGTCGCGTCGATGGCCGGGCTCGGCGGCGCGCCGAAGCTGGCCGCGTACGCGGCGTCGAAGCATGCGGTGGTCGGGCTCACGAAGACGGCTGCGCTCGAATACGCGCGTCACGGCATTCGCGTGAACGCGGTGTGCCCGTTCTACAGCACGACGCCGATGGTCACCGACAGCGATATCGGCGATCGCCAGGATTTTCTTGCGCAGGGCTCGCCGATGAAGCGGCTCGGCCGGCCCGACGAAATCGTTGCGACGATGCTGACGCTGTGTGCGAAGGAAAACACTTACCTGACCGGGCAGGCCGTCGCCGTCGACGGCGGTGTCTCGGCCTTCTGACAGAACGCAAAACGGAATCTCGAGGAGTCGATCATGGACTTTGGCTACACCCCGAAAGTGGAAGAACTGCGTGAGCGCGTAAGCGCGTTCATGGACGCGCACATCGTGCCGCGCATCCGCCAGTGGAACGAGGAAGTGCATGCGGGCCGGTATCCCGTGTCGTTCATGGAGGAACTGAAGGAACGCGCGAAGGCGGAGGGGCTGTGGAACCTGTTCCTGCCGCACCTGAAGGGCGACGAGCCCGGCACGGGCCTGACGAACCTCGAATACGCGCCGCTCGCCGAGATCATGGGGCGCGTGAGCTGGGCGTCGGAGGTGTTCAACTGCAATGCGCCGGACACGGGCAACATGGAGCTGCTGCACATGTTCGCGACGCCCGAGCAGCGCGAACAGTGGCTGCTGCCGCTGCTGCGCGGCGAGATCCGTTCGGCGTTCGCGATGACGGAGCCCGACGTGGCGTCGTCGGATGCGACGAACATCACGACGCGCATCGAGCGCGCGGGCGACGAGTATGTGATCAACGGCCGCAAGTGGTTCATCACGAACGCCGCGCATCCGAACTGCAAGATCTTCATCGTGATGGGCAAGACCGATCCCGGCGCCGAGTCGCACCAGCAGCAGAGCATGATCCTCGTGCCGCGCGACACGCCGGGCGTGACGGTCGTGCGCAACATCACGGTGGTCAATCACCACGCGCCGGAAGGGCACTGCGAGATCACGTTCGACAACGTGCGCGTGCCGGCGCGCAACCTGCTCGGCGACGAAGGCAGCGGCTTCGCGCTCGCGCAGGCACGCCTCGGGCCGGGCCGCATCCATCACTGCATGCGTTCGATCGGCGCGGCCGAGCTCGCGCTGGAGCTGATGGTCGATCGCGCGCAGTCGCGCGTCGCGTTCGGCAAGCCGCTGAACCGGCACGGCACCGTCGGCGAATGGATCGCGCGCTCGCGCATCGAGATCGACCAGGCGCGCCTGCTGGTGCTGAAGGCCGCGTGGATGATCGACAAGGTCGGCGCGAAGGCCGCGCGCAAGGAAATCTCGATGATCAAGGCGCTCGTGCCGACCGTGTATACGGACGTCTGCGACCGCGCGATGCAGGTGTTCGGCGCGGCGGGGTTGAGCCCCGATACGCCGCTCGCCGATCTGTGGACCTGGGGCCGCGCGCTGCGCTTCGCCGACGGCCCGGACGAGGTGCACCTGCAGGCGATCGCGCGGATGGAGATCAAGGACGGCGAGCCGGGTTCGACCGCGCCTTACCTGACGCCGCCGCCGCGCGGTTGAGCGGTGCGCCGGGATGCGCAACGCGTCTGGTGCCGCTCGCGGGGCCGGCATGGACGAACGAACGGCGCACGCCGTAAGATGCCGGCAAGGAGATCCGGCGATGCGCCTTTCGAAGATTGATCTGAACCTGTTCGTCGTATTCGAGGCGATCTACAACAAGCGCAACCTGACGCGGGCGGCCGAGGTGCTGAACCTCACGCAGCCGGCCGTCAGCAACGCGCTGGCACGGTTGCGCAAGACGCTGAACGATCCGTTGTTCGTCAGCACGCCGGCCGGGATGATGCCGACGCCGATGGCCGAGAACATCGTCGGCCGCGTGCGCGAGGCGCTGCAGCTGCTCGATTCGAGTGCGCACGAAGGCGACGTGTTCGATCCCGCTTCGTCGGCGCGCGTGTTCCGGCTCAGCATGAGCGACCTGACCGAAGCGCTGCTGCTGCCGGCGCTCGGCGAACTGCTGCAAACGCATGCGCCCGGCATGCATGTGCGCAGCTACACGATGGACCGCCGCGAAGTGGCCACCGCGCTCGCGAACGGCTCGGTCGACATCGCGATCGACGCGCCGTTGATCGGCGATCCGCATCTGCACCAGGCACTGCTCGTGCGCGACCGCTACGCGTGCATGATCCGCGACGATCACCCGTTCAAGGGCGACATGCTGACCATGGACGACTACCTGTCGATGGGGCACATCCACGTGTCGAGCCGCCGCAAGGGCAGCGGGCACGTCGACGCGGAACTGACGCGACTCGGGCTGCGCCGCAACATCCAGATGCGCGTGCAGCACTACATGGTCGCGCCGCTGATTGCGATGCGCGGCGATCTCGCGCTGACGGCGCCGCTGCGGCTGCTGCAGCGCTATCCGGCGCGGATCCTCGAACTGCCGTTCGAGATGCCGGGTCTCGAATACTTCTGCTACTGGCATCGCAGCGCCGATCAGGACCAGGGCAGCCGGTGGCTGCGCGAACAGTTGATGACGCTGATGGGCGGGATGGGCGAGCCGCAGTGACGCTCGACGTTCTGCGGGTACAGCGCGTGCGCGCTTAAAACGGATCGTCGTCGAAGCGGGAGGAAGCCGGCCGGCGCTTCATGTCCTTCAGCCAGTCCCGGACGTTTTCCGGATCGTCGAATTCGCGCAGCGCCACGGTCAGGTCGTGGTTGCTGCGCTGCATGCCGGCAATGTCGCGCGTGAGCATGCGCATCACGGTATCGGGTGCCACTTTGACCGACGACGCGATTCCGTACGTCCGCCGGAAACCGGTCTCGACGTGCAGGATCTCCTGATCCAGCTCGCGGAGCTGTTCCTCCAGGATGCCGTTGTAGCGCGTCAGCCGATCTTCGCCGAGGCCGGCGATCGCGCGCCGGTCGATCTGCTCGATCTCCAGTTGCAGCTCCAGCAGTTGCAGGAGATTGCCCTTCGCATAAGCGTGGTTGACCCGCTGCATCAGCACCGTCTTGCGTTGCTGTTCACGGGGATCGGTTTCGCGATCGGGATGCAGCGCGCTCGCGAGCTTGCGATAGACCTCGCGGATCGACTTGCTCGATTCGGCCTGCTCGGCTTCGCGTTTGGCCGCCGCGGCCGATTGCCGGGGTGCTTTCTTGCGCTTCGCACGCTGTGCTTCGCGGGCCTCGTGGTCGGCCATGTCGCGCTTGAACTGTTCGTCCTGTTCGGCTTGCATGCGCTCGATCAGTTCGTCGGGCGATAGCGTGTCGAGGTCGTCTGCCGGTTCAATGCGCGGCATCGGCGCCGGTTCCGGCTTCATCTGCTCGAGATCGGCCGCTGCGTTGCCTTCGTTGTCGGATGCGCTGTGCCGGTTGTAGATGACTTTCAACTGCACGTCGTCGCTGACGTCGAGCAGGTTGCGCGCCATATCGGCGATCAGTGCGGACAGCGTGCGCTGCTCGGCCTTGCTCAAGCCCTTCTGCAGGAACGCGTCGTCGAGCAGATTGAGCAATCTGATCCGCAACGCCGTCGACGCCTGTTCGAGCGGCAACAGCCCGTCGACGAATTTTTTCTGGAAGACCGGCATGACGGCTTCCCACGCACCGAGACGTTCGCGCCGTTTTTCGATTTGCTCGACGAGCGTATTGAACGTCTTCTGGGCTTTCGACAGGCTGGCTGTCTCGTGGCTGGGCGCGATGACGACCGCGGCTCCGCGACGTGCGGTCATGATTGATGTCCTCCGGCCGCGGCAGGAGGCGCGGCAGGCCGGTATTTTAGCCGGACGGGCGTTCCTCCGGCTTCCGGTTCCGTGCTTGCGTCGTATCGGGTACCTGGCCGCCCGGGCGACAGCGAGCAACGCTACGTGCCATGGAGGTCCCGGTCGCCGGCGGCCCGGAAGGGCCTGCTCCTCAGAAACGACCGGCAGCGCGTTATTGCCTTACCGGCGCAACCGCCGGCGCGCCCGAATCCGAGCCCGCTGCGCCGTTCGCCCCGTAGGCTGCTTCCGCGCTCTTGCGTTCGGCGAGGCGCTTGGCGGCCAGGCGTTCCTGCGCGGCGACGATATCGCCCGGATAGTTGTCGCCGTCGCCGGCAATCGGCTCGTAGCCGACCGATTCGAGGTCGAGCAGTTCCTGGCGCACTTGTGCGCGCGTGAGCGTCGAGTGCGACGATTGCGCGTACGACGCGGCCGGTGCGGCGAGAAGAGCGGTGGCGGTAGCGGCGACGGCGGCGATGGTGACAATGATGGATTTCACGGTTTCCTCAGACGATTGCGTTGCGGTTCGGCGCGAATTTGCTTCGCTGAACCGACGAGACAAGTTTAGGAACCCGGACCGGCCGGATAAATGGCGATTCCTGACCAACTGTGTTCCTGAATGAGTCAGAGTGAGTGATGCGTGCGCAACACGACGAAGATCGACGTCACGCGGAGGAGAGGTTGCGGTGACGTGCGCAGCGCCGTTGCATCAGTCGCCGAACAACTGCCCCTGCCCGGAGATCACGCGTTCGAAATCGTCGCGCAGGAACGGCAGGATCGCATCGGCGACGGGCTGCAACTGGCGGCTCAGGTAGAACGCGTAGTCGATCGGCGAACGCATCGTTTCGAGCGGCTCGGGGCCGGCCGTCGTCATCACGTAGCTGATCCAGCCGCCGCGCTGGTACTGCATCGGCCGGCCTTGCGCCTGGTTGAACTCGTCGGCGATCCGCGCCGCGCGCACATGCGGCGGCACGTTGCGCTCGTACTCGCGCAGCGGCCGGCGCACGCGCTTGCGGTAGACGAGCTGGTCGTCGAATTCGCCGGCGAGCGTGCGCTGCACGGTGTCGCGAATGAAATCCTGGTACGGCTCGCGTCTGAACACGCGCCGGTACAGCTCGCGCTGGAACTGCTGCGCGAGCGGCGTCCAGTCGGTACGCACCGTTTCGAGCCCCTTGAAGACGAGGTCCTCGCCGCCGTCGGCCGTCGCCGCGAGGCCCGCGTAGCGCTTCTTGCTGCCTTCTTCCGCACCGCGCACGGTCGGCATCAGGAACCGCCGGTAATGCCGCTCGTACTGCAGTTCCAGCGCGCTTTCGAGCCCGAAGTGGTCGCGCAGGTGCGCGTGCCACCAGCGGTTCACGTGCTCGACGAGCGCGCGGCCCTTGGCGCCGGCTTCGTCGTCGTCGTGCGCGCGGCCGAGCCACACGAACGTCGAATCGGTATCGCCGTAGATTACTTCGTAACCCTGAGCTTCGATCAGTTCGCGCGTGCGGTGCATGATCTCGTGGCCCCGCATCGTGATCGACGACGCGAGGCGCGGGTCGAAGAAGCGGCAGCCCGTCGAGCCGAGCACGCCGTAGAACGAATTCATGATGATCTTCAGCGCCTGCGACAGCGGCGCGTTGCGCTGCCGTTTCGCGTCGTCGCGGCCTTCCCACACGCGGCGCACGATATCGGGCAGGCAGTGCGCGGTGCGCGAGAAGCGCGCACCGAGAAAACCGGGCACCGACGCGTCGTCGCCGGGGTTCGCGAGCCCTTCGATCAACCCGACGGGATCGATCAGGAACGTGCGGATGATCGACGGATAGAGGCTCTTGTAGTCGAATACGAGCACCGAGTCGTACAGCCCGGGGCGCGAATCCATCACGAAGCCGCCGGGGCTGTTCTGCCCCGTCACGTCGCCGAGGTTCGGCGCGACATAGCCGAGCCGGTGCATGCGCGGCAGGTACAGGTGCGTGAACGCCGCGACCGAGCCGCCGGTGCGATCGGCGGCGAGCCCCGTGACGCTCGCGCGTTCGAGCGCGAAGGACAGCAGGTCGGCCTTGTCGAAGATGCGCGTGACGAGCTCGCAGTCCTTCAGGTTGTAGTGCGCGAGCGCGGGCTTGTCGTGGTCGAAGCGGCGCTGGATCTCGTCCATCCGCTGGTACGGATTGTCGATCGACTTGCCTTCGCCGAGCAGCGCTTGCGACACGTATTCGAGGCTGAACGACGGGAACGTCCACGTCGCGGATTTCAGCATGTCGATGCCGTCGAGGATCAGGCGGCCGGCCGCGCCCGCGAAGAAGTGGTCGGGCTGCTGGCCGTGCGCGCGCCAGTCGAGCACGCTGCCGCCGCGTCCGAGCTTCAGCGGCACGCCGTATTGCTCCGCGTGCGCGTGCAGGATGCGCAGGTCGAACTGCACGAGGTTCCAGCCGATCACCGCGTCGGGATCGTGTTCGTCGAACCAGTCGTTCAGCCGCGCGAGCATCGCGGGCCGGCTGTCGCAGTAGTCGAGGCGGAAGTCGATGGCGCTCGTGTCGGCATCGCCGTTCGGCGGCCCGAGCATGTAGACCTGCCGTTGTCCGCAGCCTTCGAGCGCGATCGAATACAGCTCGCCGTGCACGCTGGTTTCGATGTCGAGCGACACGCAGCGCAGCGCCGGGCGGTAGCCGGTCGCGGGTTTCAGCTCGCCGCCGGTCAGCGTGCCGTCGTTGCCGGGCTGGCCGCGAAACTGCACGCATGCCGTGATGAAGCGCTCCATCGCGTAGCGGTCGGGCGGCTGCACATCGGCTTCGTAGACGTCGACGCCGGCCGCCGCGAGGCGCTTCTGGAGCCCGGACAGGTGGCGATAGCGCTTGCAATAAAGGCCGACGACCGGGCGCCGGCTGAAATCGCGCAGCGCGAGCGGGCGCAGTTCCGCATCGCGTTCGCCGGCCAGCGTGCGTTCGGCGAGCGCCTGCTGTTCGGCCGGGATGAACGCGACGGCTTCCTGCGGGCGCAACCGCACGCGGCGCGGACCGTGTTCGGTTGCCAGCCAGAACTCGATCTCGATGCCGGTCGCGGTGTCCCGCCAGTGGCGGGTGAGGATGAAACCCTGCTCGAACGCAGTCAAAACGCTTGCTCGTCGTGGATGCCCAGGCGGCGGATTTTAGCGCTTGGGCGGGGTCCGTGCCTGACGCGGGCATGGACGAAATGGGGATGGAGCGATATCGGTTTATTGACTGATCTGTCCATAACGCCTATTCTGCGGCAATGGTGAGACCACGTGAATTCGATCGGGACGAGGCACTGGAGCGCGCGTTGCGCGTGTTCTGGGAGAAGGGCTATGCCGCGACGTCCACTGACGACCTGCTGAGTGCGATGCAGATCGGCAGGCAGAGCCTCTATAACGCGTTCGGCGACAAGCGCAGGCTGTACGTCGAAGCGCTCGAACGCTACCAGTCGGACAGCGTGTCGGGCCACGTCGCACGCCTGACGGCACCGGCGTCCGCGATCGCGGGTATCGAGGCGCTGCTGCTCGGCGTGATCGCCGGCAACGCGGCCGAGCGCGTGCTCGGCTGCATGGGCGTCAATGCGATCTGCGAATTCGGCACGGCCGATCCCGAGCTGGCCGAGCTGCGCGAGAAAGCGGGTGCGGTGCTGCACAAGCAGGTCGTCGCGCGCGTCCGCGAAGGGCAGGACGCGGGCGAGATCGACCGCGCGGTCGATGCGCGCGAGGCCGCGAGTTTCATCCTGACGACGATGCAGGGTATCCAGCTCGGCGCGCGTGCCGGGTCGAAGCTGCAGGCGTTGCGCACGACCGCGGAATTCGCGGCCGATCGCCTCAGGGCGCGCTGATACCGATACACGCAAGACAACGCGCCGGCACGGCTGCCGGCGTTTTTTTTGGGTACTTATTGACTGATCAGTCCATAAAGGAGCGAATCATGACAGGCATTTCCGGCGGCGCACGCAAGGCCGCGATCGTATTCGGCGGGTCGCGCGGGATCGGCGCGGCCATCGCCCGGCGGCTCGCGGCCGACGGCGCGGATGTCGCGTTCACCTACGTCTCGGCGCCCGAGCGCGCGCAGGAAACCGCTGCCGCGATCGAAGCGAGCGGGCGGGCTGCGCTGGCGATCCGGGCCGACAGCGCGAACGCGGACGAGATCCGCCAGGCCGTCGCGCAGGCGGTCGGGCGCTTCGGGCGGCTCGATGTCGTCGTGGTCAATGCGGGCATCCTGAAGCTGGGCGACGTGGCCGAGGTCAGCGTCGACGATCTCGACCGGATGCTGGCGGTCAACGTGCGGGGCGTGTTCCTGGCCGTCCAGGCCGGCGCCGCGCACCTGACGCACGGGGGCCGGATCGTCACGATCGGCAGCAACACGGCCGTGCGCAGCGGGCATCCGGGGTCGAGCGTCTATTCGATGACGAAGGCCGCGGTGGCCGTGATGGTCAAGGGCATCGCCGTCGATCTCGCACCGCGCGGGATCACGATCAACAACGTGCAGCCGGGGCCGGTCGAGACCGACATGACGGCCGATCACCTCGACCGGATTCGCCCGCTGATTCCGCTGCGGCGGGCCGGCAGCCCGGACGAGATTGCATCGCTGGTGGCATGGCTCGCGAGTGCCGAATCGGGATACATGACGGGATCGAGCCTGACGATCGACGGCGGGATGGCGTTGTAGCGCGATGCGCTCCGGAGCCGCGCGACGCTCCGGAGCGGACGGGATCGGGGCAGTGCGACTGCGCTGCACGATGCCGCGGGATAGCCCCGTCACTCCTTCGGCAGCAAATACGCTTGCCGCGCGAACAGCCGCCATCCGTCCGGATGCCGCTTCCACACCTGCAGCACGCCGATATGCGCGGTGCTCGTCTTGCCGTCCGGCAGGTTGTTGACGGAATCGAACGTATGGCGCACCCATGCGCTGCCGCCGCTCACCGTCACCGTCTGGCCCGACAGTGCGATCGACTGGAACGCGTGCGTGCCGTCGAGCGTCTTCAGGAATGCGGCGCGGTCCTGCAACTGGCCGGACGAGTGGCCGTAGGTGAGATCGTCCTCGACGAGCGTGCGCAGCGCGGCGCCGTTGCTGTCGAGCATCGCGACGCGCAGGCGCTCGACCGCATGCGCGACGCGCTCGGCATCGGCATCGGCGGCGTGAGCGGCGGCGCTTCCGGCAAGCAGCGCGGCAACGGCGACGAAACGGGCAGCGGCGCCGAAGCGCTTGAGCAATGACATGGCGAACGGATTTCCTGTGACGGGAGTGGGGAACGACGTCAAAAGCGCATCACACATGGCCTTCATGCTCGATCGGGCTTCCATGCGCGGGCCGTGCGGCCATCGACGGCAGCGACGCACCGCTTGCCCGCGCCGCCCGCCGCGCCCACATCGCCGTCAGAATCGGCACGAGGATCGCCGTGACGAGGCAGGCAGTCGCGACGATCGCGGTCGCGGCCGGCACCATCGGTTTGAACTTCGGAATCATCTCGCCGATGATCGCCGGGTTCGCGACCGCTGCGCCGGCCGTCGATGACGCAGCAAGACCCGCCGTGCCGTTGCCGCCGCCGACGAATTTGTCGGCAAGAATCAGCGGCACGCCCGTCACGACGATCACCGCGAGCCCGAGCGCGATGCCCGGCAGGCCGCTTTTCGCGATCACGTTGAGATCGATGCCGTTGCCGAGCGCGAAGCCGAAGAACGGGATCAGCGGATGCACGCAGCGTCCGAACAGCTCGCGCAGGTCCGCATCGAGATTGCCGAGCGTGAAGCCGATCAGGAACGGCAGCACCGCGCCGACGAACAGCCGCGTCTCGAACACCGCGACGCCGGCCGCTCCGAGAATCAGCATGCTGACGAGCGGCCCCGATTCGATCGACATCAGCACGAACGCGCCGGCTTCCTCCTTGCTGCCGTACTGCTGCATCACGGCCGCATAGAGGCCGCCGTTGGTCATGTCCATCGACGTCGTGATCGCGAGCAGCGACAGGCCCGCGAACAGGCCCGTCCGGATGCCGTCGTCGGGGATGAACCGCGCGGCGATCAGCGTCGCGAGCCACGCGACCAGGATCTTCGTCGCGAGCAGCGTGCCCGATTTGCGCAGCACGACGCCCGTCGCGCGCAGGTTGATCGTCGCGCCCATGCAGAAGAACCACACGGCGAGGATCGGCACCGTGCCCGCGATCAGGCCGTTGGTGAACGAGCCGAAGTACTTCCCGGCGTTCGGTGCGAACGTATGCACGCACGCGCCGAGCAGCATCGGGACCAGCATGAGCCCGCCGGGAATGCGGTCGATGGCCTGTTTCAGCTTCACGTCTCCTCCGTGGACGTCGATGCGTCCCGTTGTCAAATGATGTCTGCTGACTGACTATAGGACATGATTCGGAACGTCGGTCCGTTTTTATGAATTTGTCGGGTAGTCGTATACCCGTAACTTCATAAATTGCTGATAAAAAAGGGATTAATTGCGCCATGGCGCGATGCAAAAAATCCGGTTCATCGTTCCGAATCTGCAAAATTTATGCTTCAATTCATCGTATGACCGTCGGCCGCACAGGCATCGGCGGCGTGTCCATCCCCCATGGAGAACCGGCATGGAAGTGCGGCAGGGCATCCACAGCGAACACGCGAAAGCGCTCGACACGGCCGGCCTGCGCCGGCATTTCCTGGTGGAAAACGTGTTCGAGCCGGACGGGCTGTCGCTCACCTACAGCCATATCGATCGCATCATCGTCGGCGGCGCGTGGCCGGCCACGCGGCCGGTCGAGGTGCCCGCATCGCTCGGCGCCGCGATGGGCGTGAGCCATCTGCTGGAGCGGCGCGAACTGGGCGCGATCAACATCGGCGGGCCCGGCTGGGTCGAGGTCGACGGGCAGCGTCACGCGGTGGGTACCGAGGAGGCGATCTACATCGGGCAAGGCGGGCAGGGCGTCGTGTTCGGCAGCGACGATCGCGCGCATCCCGCGAAGTTCTACGTGAACTGCGCGCCCGCGCACACCGCGTATCCGACGCGCACCATCACGCTCGCGCAGGCGTCGCCCGAAACGCTCGGCGATGCGGCGACGAGCAATCGCCGCACGATCTACAAGTTCATCGTGCCCGACGTGCTGCCCACGTGCCAGCTGTCGATGGGGATGACGAAGCTCGAGCCGGGCAGCCTGTGGAACACGATGCCGTGTCATACGCACGAGCGCCGGATGGAGGTGTATTTCTACTTCAACCTCGCCGACGACGCGGCCGTGTTCCACATGCTCGGCGAACCGCAGGAAACGCGCCACGTGGTCGTGCACAACGAGCAGGCGGTGATCTCGCCGAGCTGGTCGATCCACTCGGGCGTCGGCACGAAGGCGTACACGTTCATCTGGGGGATGGTCGGCGAGAACCAGGTGTTCAAGGACATGGACCACATCGCCGTCGCCGATCTGCGCTGACACCATGAAACGCGACAACCCCGATCTTCCTTCCGCCGATGCGCGTTCCGCGCTCGCCGGCCTGTTCGACCTGACCGGCAAGGTCGCGATCGTCACCGGTTGCAATACGGGGCTCGGCGCGGCGATGGCCGTCGCGCTCGCGTCGGCCGGCTGCGACATCGTCGGCGCGAATCGCTCGGCGCCGGATGCTACGTCGGCGCGTGTCGCAGCGGCGGGGCGGCGTTTCGTCGACGTGCGCGCGGATTTGTCGACGCTGGAGCCGGTCGAGCGGATCGTCGGCGGCGCGGTCGATGCGTTCGGCCAGGTCGACATCCTCGTCAACAACGCAGGCATGATCCGCCGCCGCGATGCGCTCGATTTCACCGAGGCGGACTGGGACGCCGTCGTCGACGTGAACCTGAAGAGCGTGTTCTTCCTGTCGCAGTCGGTGGCGCGGCAGATGGTGCGGCAGGGGCGCGGCGGCAAGATCGTGAACATCGCGTCGATGCTGTCGTTCCAGGGCGGCATCCGCGTGCCGTCGTACACGGCGTCGAAGAGCGGCGTGCTGGGCCTCACGCGGCTGCTCGCGAACGAATGGGCCGCGCGCGGGATCAACGTGAACGCGATCGCCCCCGGCTACATGGAGACCGACAACACCGCGCAGCTGCGCGAGGACAGCCGGCGCAGCGACGAAATCCTCGGCCGCATCCCGGCCGGCCGCTGGGGCGTGCCCGACGATCTCGCGGGCGCGGCCGTGTTCCTCGCGTCGCGTGCATCGGACTACGTGCACGGCCACACGCTCGCCGTCGACGGCGGGTGGCTCGCACGCTGACGGTATTGCGCGGCGGACGCGTTATGCTCTCCCGATTCGCATCTACGGATTCACGGACATGA
The DNA here is from genome assembly GCF_949752865.1 of Burkholderia sp. IT-111MI5. Lineage (NCBI taxonomy): Bacteria > Pseudomonadati > Pseudomonadota > Betaproteobacteria > Burkholderiales > Burkholderiaceae > Burkholderia > Burkholderia sp. IT-111MI5. The sequence continues at coordinate 514,376 of NZ_CATKIF010000022.1, forward strand.
CAGCAACGCCCAGGCAGCGCAAGCGCGATCAGGCGAACGTGGCACCGCAGGCCGACCCGTCGGCGGCCGGCGCCGCGGAGAAGGCCGATTCGGTCGCGGCCGTCGGGAAGGTCTTCACGATCCTCGCGGCGCTCGGCGATCGCCGCGAGATCGGCATCAGCGAGTTGTCGCAGCAGCTCGGCATGTCGAAGACGACGGTCCATCGCTTCCTGCAAACGCTCAAGACGCTCGGTTATGTCGCGCAGGAAGGCGAGACCGACCGCTACCGGCTGACGATCCGGCTGTTCGAGCTCGGCAGCAAGGCGCTGGAGAGCGTGGACCTCGTGCGCGAGGCCGATCTCGAGATGCGCCGCATCGGGCAGCTGACGCGCGAAGCCGTGCACCTCGGCGCATTCGACGAGGACGCGATCATCTACATCCACAAGATCGATGCCGATTACGGGCTGCGCATGCAGTCGCGGATCGGCCGGCGCAATCCGCTCTACAGCACGGCGATCGGCAAGGTGCTGCTCGCGTGGATGTCGCCCGACGAGGCGCGCGCGGTGCTGGCCGGCATCGAGTTCAGGAAGTCGACCGCGAAGACGCTGTCGTCGGCGGACGCGGTGATGAGCATCCTGCCGCATGTGCGGCAGCAGGGCTACGGCGAGGACAACGAAGAACAGGAAGACGGCCTGATGTGTCTGGCGGTGCCCGTGTTCGATCGTTTCGGCCGCGTGATCGCGGGGCTGTCGATTTCGTTTCCGACGATGCGCTGCGGCGCGGATACGAAGGCGCATTACATCGCATTGCTGAAGGAATCGGGGCGGGCGATTTCCGCGCGGCTCGGGCATCGCCCGGAAGCGGCCGGCATCGAGCCGGCGGCTATCGCGCAGGATTGAGCGTTCGAGGTGCGCGCAATAGGGCCGCGCACCTCGGCGGCAACGCCGCTACACCCATGCGCAATCGTGCCTCAGGTTCTCCGCCCGCTGCGGCCACTGATACAGGTAGCCTTGCGCGTACTGGATCCCGATCGCCTCCAGCGCGCAATGCTGTGCTTCGGTTTCCACGCCTTCGGCGATGATCTTCAAGCCGTAGTAATGCGCGACGGCGGCGATCCCCTCGATCAGCCCCGCGCCGCCATCGCTCAGTCGTGCGGTGAACTGGCGATCGATCTTCACGTAGTCGAACGGAAAGCGCGACAGCATGTCGAGATTGCTGTGATTCGTGCCGAAATCGTCGATCGCGAACTTCGCGCCTTTCGACCTGAGCGCATGGAATATCGCGGTGGTCCGCGCGTTCTTTTCGAGCAGGATGCGCTCGGTGACTTCGAGCACCAGCGTAAAGCCGGGCGGCAGCGAGCGGATTGTTTCGTCGACGACGGACACGAACCGCGCGCTTTCGAGATCCTTCGGCGAGACGTTCACGGCGATGCGCAGCGGCACGGACGGCGTCAGCGCGGTCAGTTCGGACACGGCCGTCCGCAGCACGAATTCGGTCACTTTCGGCAGGATCGTGCTCGATTCGACCTGCGGGATGAACAGCGCCGGGCTGATTGGCCCCCATTTCGGATGGTGCCAGCGCAGCAGCGCCTCGACGGCGACTGTCCTGCACGTCCGGACGTCGACGATCGGCTGGTACACGACATGGAACTCGTTGCGCCTGAGCGCCTGGCGAACGGCCTTCAGCAACAGCCGCCGCGGCGCCATCGCCAGCAGGTAGGCGGCGATCACGAGGCCATCGGCGAGCAGCGCGATCGTCATGCAGATCAACCGATAGTGGCGCTGGGCCTGCGACGCGTAGTGCGTCGACGCGGCGACCGACACCGTGAACGGCCATCGGTGCGACGCGATCGTGCTTCCGTCTGCGAGGCCGGCGTCCGATTCCGGCGCGTACTTTCCGTTCTGGTCGAGATGGCCCGAACCTGCGATCGACAGCGTCGCGGTTTCCGTGCCGTGATGGGCGCCGCGCGCGAGCGCGTCGGCCACGTAGTCGCCCTCGATCAGGTAGAGCACACCCGCGCCGCGCGCGGTGGCGCGAAACACGGACAGCACCGGAATATCGTGCTGAAACGGCGTCTGGCGCAACAGCGTGACGATTGTCGATCCCGGTTTCGGCTCGCGCGTGTACGCGTCGAGCGGCACGTCGATCGCGCCGAGCGCCGACGAGCACGTGACGCGACCGTGGTTCACCAGCCCGACGGCACGCAGGTAGCGCAGGCGAGTGCCCACTTCGGCCAGCGTCCGGAAGATCGTCGCGCATGGCCGCCCGACCAGCGCGGTCAGTTCGTCCGCATGTCGCAGACGGACGCCGTCGAGGATGCGGTCCACCGATGCGACGATGTCGTTCGCGGTGACGCGCTCGTGTGTGGTGACGGCATCGCGCGCGTAGCGATCGGCCAGCACGATCGCCAAGGTCGGCACGATCACGCAAACGATTACGGCAACGAAAAAGACAACTCGCGGCCACGCGCCGCTGCGCTGGAAAACTGGCTTAGAGCCTGGCGTGAGCGCCGACATTCCCGCAGTTGCCTTTCGTGTTGTTCGCATGGAGACGCAAGCCGAACCGGTCGATGCGGAAACGGCGAGCATGCGTCGTGCCGGGTCCGGCGCGCCGATATCCCGATGCTAATCGATTCAACGGTCGCGAGGGCCATGGGCGGCGGCACCTCGCGATCGGCCATTCATCCGGAGGCTCGCGACCATAACATGTGCCTGTGGCACATGTATATCGACGTAGCACACCGAAAAAAACCCCGGCCGCAAGGTCGTGCGGCCGGGACGAAAGACACCTTCTCTTGGCACGAGGATGGTGCGCGGCAAGTATAAGGTGCGACGCGGGATTGCAAAATATTGTTATTCAACAAATGGTGTAGTTTTGTGATTGCATCTCGACAGGAAATATTTTTTACGCGGCGCCGTTTTCGTCGAACCGATGCCGGTGCGTGAGCGGTCGCTGCACGAAGTCGGCCGCACGGTACGCCGCGCTATGACGCCATCAACGGAGAGCATGGAGTGCTGTCGAAAGGTGAACGACAGGAATGGCTGGCGCTGCTCGATCGCAGTGCCGATCCCGCGATGCGGGCCGGTATCGCCGGCACGTTCATGCAGGTGTTGGAGCGGCCTGACGTCGAATGATCGATGCGGTGCCGGCGCGTCGCACCGGCCGCGATTCAGAAATCGTCGCGCATCTTGCGCAGCAGGTCGCCGGGTGACTGGTGCGTGTCGACCGCGGTGAGCACGTCGGTCAGGAACCACGGCAGGTTCAGTTGCGTGTCGGAATCGCCGACGCACACGCGGATCGGCGGCGCCTTCGACGGGGAGCGGGTGTCGTACGCGGCGTCCCGGGACGGGACGCAATTTTTTGCGTGCGCTTGAACCGGAACCGGCGCATTGGCGCCGGACGATGATGCGCCGGCGGCTGCCGGCAAGCTGACGGCGGCAAGCAGGGTCAGGACAGCGACAGTGGCAACGCGTTTCATGGGAATCTCCGGCGATGCAGGTTCGACCGCGCGGGCGGACGCGAGTTCGTCGATGCCGCGGCGCCCCGCTCATCCTCTCATCCGCGCGCGACGCGTGCACCGCGCGTCAGGTCACTGATACCCGTAACACTGCTTCAGCCCCGCATAGTCATAGAAGTGGCTGCCCGGCGCGATTTTCGCGCCGTCGCATGCGGCCTGGAAATCCGTCTCGCGCTCGTTGTACAGCATCTTCACGATCAGCCGCGACCCGTTGCGATAGACATCCCATTGCATGTTCGCGGCCATCGGCGACACCTGGTCGCCGCGCCACGGGTTGTTCGCATACGTGTAGGTCTGCGCCTGCGGCGTCGGCACGAACACGTTCTTCAGGTTCATGTTCGACGCGAACGGAATCACGATCTCCGCATGCGTGAAGCGCAGCTTCGCGGCGCGGGTCAGGTCGCCGCGCGCGATCGCGTCGACTTCGCCGAAGAAGTCGTCCTGCAGCACTTTCGCCATCCGGTACGTGACGGGGTTCGCCTCCTGGATGCCGGGCCCCTTCTGGTAGTAGTCCTCGGCATCCTGCAGATAGGCCAGATACTGCGCCTGCTCCGCGCCGATGTATTTCTCCATCGTGACGCCGCCGGTTTCCGCCGTCATCGCGGGCGCGATCTGCAGCAGGTTGTACAGCACGTTCACCGCATCGACGGCCGTCGCGATCTTCGTCTTGCCGTCGCCCTTCAGCGTGTTGGTGAACTTGCCGTCCGCCGACGTGAACGCATAGGTTCCCGTGTTCGCGAACGTGTAGCCGTCGGTGCCGAGCTTCGCGATGAACGCCGGCGACACCAGCGCGGACAGCACCGTTTGCGCGACGTCGGCCGCTTGCGGTGCGGCCTTGATCGCCTTCAGCTTCGCGGCCACCGCCGTGTCGTTTGCGTAGGCCTGGTAGGCCTGGCTTGCCTGATAGGTCGCGTAGTACGGATCGCTCGTGTCGGTCACGAGATCGGTGGCCGGTTTCAGCGAATGGAAATACAGCAGGAAGCGGTTGGTGCCGGCCGGCTGCGCGGCCGGTGCGTTTGCCGGATAGCCGGACGGCGCGGCGGGCAGCGTGATCGCCGCGGCCAGCGCCGGCTGCGCGGCGACGAGCGCCGCGGAGAAAAACGTCGAGCTGTCGACCGCGCGATCCTGGCCCGAGTTGACGACGACAACCTGCCGGTTGCCCGCCGAGAACAGCGCGGGCAGCCGCTGTGCGAGCCGTGCGGCGAGCTGCTGGTGTTCGCGGATGCCGGTTTGCGTGAGATTGCCGTATCCGGGCGTCGAGATGCCCGGCACGCCGTAACCGAGCAGCGCATTGGCCTTCATCATCGCGTACGTATCGGCCTTGAGCTGCGCGCCGAGCGCAGTCAGCGCGCCGTCGGCCTCGGCCTTGACCAGCATCGCGTAGATCGCGCCGTCGTACTTGAAGCCCGACAGCCCGCGCGAGCCATGGCGTGCGACGAGTTCGGCGTAGACGGGTACGTAGCCGGCGGGCGGCGCTTCGTACGTCGCGGCGTCCTGCTGCGGGCGGTACGGCGTCTTCGTCTGGTAGTAGGTCGCGGGAACCGGCGTCGGCGTTGGTTGCGGCTGCGGTGCGGGCGTCGAGCCGCTGTTGTCGGTCGACGTGGCGGGCGGTGTCGAGGTTTCCCCGCCGCAGGCGGCAAGCAACAGACAGGCGATTGCGAGGGCGAGGGCGGTGTGGGGCGGGCGTGTCATCGTGGCGTGTAACGGGCGGGACGATGCGGTATCGCGTCGTCCCGTTTCCGGGAGAGATCGGTCGAACCCGGAAGTGTTGCAAGCGACTTTGACAGCAGAATGTCAGGATCGGGTCGGGCAATCGTCGGATTGCGGCCCGATCGACGATGGCCGGCCGCCGCCGGCCCGTGTGCCGGCGTTCAGTGCAGGCCGGCCGATGCGATCGAGCGCACCGTATCGGTGATGTTCACGCAGCGCGACAGGCCGAAATGCTCGGCTTCGCGGCGTTCCGGTTCGCTGCTCGCAATCGCCACCGCACGTTCGGGCGGTACGCCGAGCGCTTGCAGCGCAACGTCGAAAGGATGCTGGTTTGATCCGGAGTCCTGCTGATTGGCGTCCGTGACGACGACCGAGAAGCGGTCGAGGTTCGCGCGGCCGAACTGGCCTTCGAACATGTCGCTGAGCCGTGCGGCCGGCAGCGTCGTGACGAGACCGAGTCGATATCCTTCTTCCGACGCACGGTCGAGCCACTGGATGATTGCGTCGCGCTGATGGCGCGCTTCGTGCGAATCCGGTGTTGCTTCGATCTGTGCGAATGCAGCGTCGAGACGGGTGACGATGGCTTCGATAACCACGGTGATTCCTCTTCAGAAACGTGATGATCCGTTCGCCGACGGGAATGCCACACACCTTAGCGTTGATCCGGAATATGCAACCAATTAATATTTTTATCCGACTCATACGATACGACTAATGAATCGGGTTGCGAGCCAGTGTGGGCGCGGCATGCGTGTCGCGCAATGTTTTTTTTACGCAATGCATCGTGTCGACGGCTTTCAATGTGATGCACCAAACTCGCGCACGTTGCGCATGCACCGGTCAGATGCATGTGAAAAAAACGGCGTATCGGGCGATACGCGCCCGATACGCCGTCATGCGCTGCAGCTTTCAGCAGGCGATCAGTGCAGCTTGATCGACGGCTGGTTGCGGCTTTGCAGCCAGTGGCTCAGCGACTGGAACAGCGCGCGCTTCGCGCCGTACACGCTGAACAGGTGCTTGCGGTACAGGAACTTGTACAGGCCGATCGCGGCAAGCCCGTCGACGATCAGCGAACGCGAACGCACGCCGAGGTCGGCCTGGTACACGGCGCCGGCGTGCCCGAGCGACACGACGGTGCCCGCATCGCGGAACGTGAAGCCGGCCACCGGCTTGCCGGCGACGCGCCGCGCGAATGCGTGGACCAGATACACGGCCTGCTGGTGCGCGACCTGCGCGCGCGGCGGCAGGAAGCCGCTCGCGCCGGCCGACGGGCACGCGGCGCAATCGCCGAACGCATACACGTGCGGATCGTCGGGTGTCTGCAGCGTGTCGGTCACGATCACCTGGTTCGAGCGATTGAGCGCGATGTCGCCGATCTCCCGCAGGATCGCGGGGCCCGCGACGCCGGCCGCCCAGATCGTGATGTCGCTCGCGAGCCGTTCGCCCGTCGCGGTCGTCACGGCATCGGCGCTCACTTCCGCCACGCGCGTATCGGTCAGCACGTCGACGTTCAGCGCGCGAAGCTGCGCGTGCATCTTCGCGGACAGCCGCGCGTCGAGCGCCGGCAGGATGCGCGGGCCGCCTTCGATCAGCCGGATGTGCACGTCGCGCGCGGACACCAGCGCCTTGAAGCGGTACGTCGTCAGTTGCTGGATCGCGTGCCGCAGCGCGGCGGCCAGCTCGACGCCCGTCGCGCCCGCGCCGATCACGTTGATGCAGATCGGCGCCGCGTGCTTCGCCGGATGCTGCTCGGCCTGATGATTCGCCTTCGTGCAGGCCGCGAGAAACTTGCGGCGGAAATCCTCGGCCTGGTCGAGGTTTTCGAGCGGCAGCGCATGGCGTGCGGCGCCCGGCACGTTGAAGAAGTTCGTCACGCTGCCGACCGCCAGCACGAGATCGTCATAACCGAGCTCGCGCTGCGGCAGGATTTCCGTGCCGTCCGCGTCGTGCACGGCCGCGATCGTCGCCGTGCGAGCGGCGCGGTCGACCTGCTGCAGCGCGCCCTGCACGAAGCGGAAGCCGTGGCGCTTCGCCTGCGCCGCGTATTCGATCGTGTGGGATGCCGGGTCGCGATGGCCCGATGCGGCTTCGTGCAGCAGCGGCTTCCAGAAGTGCGTCGGGTAGCGATCGACGAGCACGACTTCGGCTTGCCCGCGGCGTCCGACCGTATCGCCGAGACGCGTGGCGAGCTGCAGGCCGCCGGCGCCGCCGCCGACGATCACGATGCGCGGCGCGCGGTCCGTTGCAAGGTTGGGCGTGATGTTGTCCATGTTGGGCTCCCGCTGATGACGATTCGGATGACATTGCTCAAGAACCGACGATATAGTTTCGAACCCAGTCGAACAATTTAATGTTTATAAGCGACTCATATGTATTCACTTATAGGAAAGACCGCGACGTTCCGGCAGTTGAAGGCGCTGGACATGATCGCGCGGCTCGGCAGCGTGTCGCGCGCGGCCGAGGAGCTGAACCTGACGCAGCCGGCCGTGTCGCTGCAGGTTCGCCTGCTCGAGGAGGCCGTGGGCGCCGCGTTGCTGCAGCGGGTGGGGCGCGGCGTGCAGCTGACCGCGGCCGGTGAGATCGTGTCGCGTTATGCGCGCGAGATCCTGCATCTGTGGAGCGAGGCCGGCGACGAAGTGGCCGCGCTGACGGGCGATCTCGGCGGCACGCTGCGGATCGGCGCGATCACGACGGCCGAGTATCTGATCCCGCCGCTGCTCGTCAAATTCACCGCGACGCGTCCGCATGTGAAGACGTATTTCAAGGTCGGCAACCGCGACGACATCATCCGCATGCTCGCGACGCATGAAATCGATCTCGCGGTGATGGGCAGCGCGCCGAAGGAGCTGCGCACGCACGCGGTCGAGTTCGCGAAGCATCCGATGGTGTTCGTTGCGGCACCCGGCCATCCGCTGATGCAGCGCAAGCGCGTCGCGCTGAAGGATCTCGAATCCGCGCACCTGCTCGTGCGCGAACGCGGCGCGGGCACGCGCTCGACCGTCGAGAGCCTGTTCAAGACGGCCGGCCATCGCTTCCATGTGGGGTCCGAATTGTCGAGCAACGAGGCGATCAAGCAGATGGCCGAAGCGGGTCTCGGCATTGCGTTCCTGTCGCTGCACGCGTGTGCACTCGAATTGCGCACGGGCCTGCTCGGGCAACTGCCGTTCCCCGGCAACCCGATCGAGCGGGAATGGTATGTGGTCACGCTCGCCGACCGGCGGATCTCGCAGGTGACGGGGCTGTTTCGCGACTTCCTGATCAAGCAGGGCGCGCCGGTGATCGACGGCGCGACGGCGGCGCCGCACGAGCGGCGGCGCAAGTAGGCGGATGACGTCGGCCGGGCGGCCGCTCGGTCAGCCGAGCCCGAAGTCGTCGTTGCTGTCGGGAATCGACGCGAGCAACCGTTCGAGCCGATACCAGCCGACGATGCGCAGGCACCACGTGGCGATGGCAGCCCGGTCATTGCGGGCGTCGGGGCGGGACGGAAGGCGGGCGGCGCGTGACGGCGAGCGGGCGATGAACGCCGCGCATTGCGGGCAGTAATGGGGCATGACGGGCTCCGTAGGTGTCGGATGGGGCGATCGTAAGCGTCGCGGTGCCCGCCGGCGCTCACGTAAGGATCGGCTTGAGCAGAAACGGATGATCTTTTTCTGTCCGGCCGGATACGGCCCCCGCAGGCCCGGCATGCCGCCCGAAAACGCGTCACAATGCGCGTTCGACACACGATCTGGTGGAGCCAAGCCATGAGCGATCCGATTCTCGCCGCGCCGTCGGACAACGGCGTGCCGGTCAGCCTGCGTTCGAGCCGCGGGCTCGGCTGGCGGGGCTTCGGCGCGGCGCTGCTCGACATTCGCGCCGGCACGTACCGGATTCCGGCGGCCGACCATCACCGCATCGGTGTGCATATCGGCGGGCCCGTTCGAGCGGACTGCGTGTGCGACGGCGAGCGTGTGTCGCGCATCCAGGCGCATGGCGACGTCGACGTGATTCCGGCCGGCCTGCCCGGCCAGTGGACCGACAGCGCCGACTGCCGGATCCTGCACATCATGCTCAGCGACACGTTCGTGCGGCGGACCTTCGAGCATCTGGAGCTGAAACCGTCGCAGGCGCAGATCCGCCGCCGGCTGCAGGTGCGCGACCCGCGCCTGCAGCACATCGCGTGGGCGATGGCCGCCGAGCTCGAAGCGGAAGACGCGTCGGATCCGCTTTATGCGGAAAGCCTGTGCACGGCGCTCGTCACGCGGCTGGTCGACAGCCAGCCGGCATTCCGCGAGCGTCGGCGCACGCTTGCACCGAAAGCGGCGGCGCGTGTGATCGACTATGTCGAAGCGAACCTCGACCGGCGCCTGACGCTTGCCGAACTCGCGGCGCTCGTCGCGATCAGCGTGCCGCATTTCAAGGTGCTGTTCCGCGAAACGCTCGGGATGCCCGTGCACCAGTACGTCGTGCGGCGCCGGGTCGAGCGCGCGAAGGCGCTGCTGCTCGAAGGCCGGCTCAGCATCAGCCAGATCGCGCTCGAAGCGGGGTTCGCGCATCAGAGCCACATGGCGAACTGGATGAACCGCGTGCTCGGCGCGACGCCGATGGAGATTGTGCGATCGGGGGCTCTGGGTGGGTTGCGGCTGGCTTGCCCTCAACGTTGAAATTGGCGCCGCCTTCGTCAATTACGCAGGCGCAGCGCAGCGGGCGTAGGCACTGATCTTCAACGCGTGCAATTGCAGGTCCCATAACCGTGCTGGTTTAGGCGTGACTGTCGACACGGTCACCATGGTTATGCAGGTAGTTATATTGTCCCTCATGGGTTACAGTGACTTCATGTTCAAAGTCCTGACCACTCCCCAATTTGATGAATGCTTGATGGGCTTCGCGACCCGGTCGGTTGCGCGGCGATCAACTTGCGCATCGAGCGGGCGAAGCTCGGCAACCTCGGCCAATGGCGCGCAGTCGGTGACGGCGTCAACGAAATGAAGATCGATGTAGGGCCGGGATATCGAGCCTACTTCGTGCGACGCGGGAAAATCATTGTCGTGGTGTTGTGCGGCGGGGACAAGTCGACGCAGAAGAAGGACATCAGGGTGGCGAAGCAAATCGCCGGCGAACTGGAGGATTGAGTATGAAAATCAGCGAACTGGCCGAATTCGACGGCTCGAAGTACCTGAAGGACGAGGAAACGATTCGTCACTACCTGGCGCAAGCGTTCGAAGATGGGGATCCGCGACTGATCCAGGCCGCGCTCGGGAATGTCGCGAAGGCACGCGGCATGACGGCGCTGGCGCGCGAATCTGGCGTGAAGCGTGAAGCGCTCTACCGCGCACTGTCGGAGGGTGGGAACGCCGAATTCGCTACGATCATGAAGGTTGTCAGCGCGCTGGGATTGCACCTGACCGTTGCTCCGGCCGCGCCAGCAGCCGAATCGGCGTCGGCGCCTGCTCCCGCATCAACGCGTGCGCGTTCGCGCGCTCGCTCGGCGGCGCACGCATAGCGGTCATTGGCGGCCGGCTGCGCATACCGCATCGCGCCGGCCCACGTGCGTTCGTCCAGCCGGTATTGCCGGCGGGATGGCGGACGGATCAAAACTCACGATTTCTTCGCCGCGGCAGTCGATCAAATGCAAAAACGGGGACTGCGACGGCACTCTCACCGCTGCACCGTCGGCCTGTTGAAGCGCAACGCCTTCAGCGTGAACGGTTCATTCATCACAGGCGTGTCGCTGTCCGTCATCGGCAGACCGTACGATTCAAAGTGAGAGGTGACGCAGCGGGCAATATGCGTCACAGCCGCCGGACAATCCATCATCCGTTCCTGTCCGATTCATCTGTCCGTGCGCGCCATGCCGGCTATGCGCCTCGACAATCACCACACCTTCATCCCCCAGGAGCGGATCGTGTTCGTGATCTTCGGTGCATCAGGCAACGTCGGTTTGTCGACCGTAACGACCTTGCGCAACGCAGGCCATCCCGTGCGCGCGGTGCTGCGCGACGCACACCATCGTGAACGTTTCGCGCAGCTCGGCTGCGACGTGGCGATCGCGGCGCTGACGGACGCGCACGCGGTCGCGTCGGCGATCGACGGCGCGCAGGCCGTGCAGATGCTGTGCCCGGTGCCCGTCGCCGACTCCGATCCGGCCGCGACGATGGAGCGGACGATCGACGTCACCACCGCCGCGCTCGCCGCGAACCCGCCGCCGGCGCTGCTCGCGCTGTCGGACTACGGCGCGGAGCTCGACGGCAATACGGGCATCACGCGTCTCTTTCATCACTTCGAGGAACGGCTCAAGACGATCCCGACGCAACTGACGCTGCTGCGCTCGGCCGAGCATCTGCAGAACTGGGCGCGGGTTCTGCCGGTCGCGCTCGGCACCGGTGTGCTGCCGAGCTTTCATCATCCGGTGGCCAAGGTGTTTCCGACGGTCTGGGCGCCCGATGTGGGCGTCGTCGCGGCGCGGCTGCTGCTCGATGCGCCCGAAGGCGGCAACGGGCCGCGCATCGTCAGCGTCGAAGGGCCGCAGCGGGTGAGCGTGACGGCGATCGCGGATACGCTCGGCGCGGCGGCCGGCCGGACGATCGTCGCGCACGAGCTGCCGCGCGATACCTGGAATGAGGCGCTGCTGCGCGCGGGCCTCGGCGAACGCCATGCACAACTGATCGTCGACCTGTATGACGTGCACAACGCCGGGCAGATCGACGTCGAGGCCGGCGTGTCGGAGCGACTTTACGGCACGACGACGCTGGCGGATGCGCTTGCGCAACTGGTGCGCCGGCACGCGCGGTGATCGAAGCGGCGGCGAGCGATGCGCACGACGGGCGCAACGTGCATCACGCGGGCCGCCGCACCTTGTTCAGCACCGCATACGAAAGCGACCCGATCACGATCCCCCAGAATGCGGCGCCGAGCCCGAGCCACGTCATCCCCGATGCGGTCGCGAGGAACGTGATTACCGACGCTTCGCGGTGATTCTCGTCCTCGAAGATCCCGTGCACGTTCGCGCCGATCGCACCGATCAGCGCGAGCCCCGCGAGGATCGCGACGAACGCCTTCGGCAGCGCGAAGAACACCGTGACGATCGTGCCCGCGAAGAGCCCGCCGATCAGGTAGAACGCGCCGTTCGCGAGCCCGGCGATGTACCGCCGGTCCGGATCCTCGTGCGCGTCCTTGCCCGTGCAGAGCGCCGCGGTGATCGCCGCGACGACGATCGTGATCCCGCCGAAGCATGCGACGACGAGCGACATCACGCTGGTCGCGGTGATGATCGGGCGCGCGGGTGTGTGATATCCCGACACGCGCAGGATCGTCATCCCCGGCAGGAACTGGCCGGTGAGGCTGACGACGACGAGCGGCAGCGCGAGGCTGAGCGTCGTGCCGAGCGTCCATTCGGGCGCGATGAAGATCGGCTGCGCGATGCTCGGCGATACGTTGCCGAGATGCGTCATCCCGAGCAGCGTCGCGAGCGCGGCGCCCGTGAGCAGCACGAGCACGATGCTGTAGCGCGGCAGCAGGCGCTTGAAGATCACGTAGGCCGCGATCATCCCGAATGCGAGCGCCGGCTGCTCGGATGCCGCGGCGAACGCATGCGTGCCGAACGGCAGCAGGATGCCGGCCATCATCCCGCACGCGATGCCGCGCGGAATGTGGCGCACGAGCCGGTCGAAATAGCCGGTGACGCCGATCAGCAGGATGATCAGCGCGGCCGTGATGTACGCGCCGACGGCCTGGTTGAGCGTCAGTTGCGGAAACAGGCCGACGAGCAGCGCGGTGCCGGGCGCCGACCATGCGGTGACGACGGGCACCTTCAACTTCCAGCTCGCGAACAGGCCCGATACGCCCGCGCCGATCGAGATCGCCCAGACCCACGACGACACCATTGCATTGGACGCGTGAGCTGCCTGCGCGGCCTGGAAGAAGATCGCGAGCGGGCCCGCGTAGGAAATCAGCACCGCGAGAAAACCGGCGGTGATCGCGGAAACGGACCAGTCGTTGCCGATCGCGCGGATCGCGCCGGGCGGGGTGTTCGGTTGCATCGTCGTCGGAGAATGAGCGCCCGGCCAGCAGCGGAGCCGGGGCGATGGGCTTGTTTTGGGAGCCCCGGATGACCCGCCATTCTGGACATTGCCGACGCGATTGGCAATTCGACGACGAACCGCCGGGTTGTCGGCATTTCGTAAGAAATTCGCGCCGACGCGCGCGGATCGGCATGGCGTGCGGCGTCGCGCCTGCATCGTCGAATCGGGCGACTTCACGACGAAGCGCGGCTCCGTCGAACGTTACGTGCTGATCTGCAGCACCTCGTCGACCACCGCCACCTGCACCCCGCCACCCGTCGACAGCGACGCGGTGCCCTGATCGAACGGATGCACCGGCGCATCGGTCGGCGTCCACGCGTGGCGCGCCAGCAGCTCGCGATACCCGCCGCGGATCACAAAGCCGCCGCATTTTTCCGCATACGCGTCGCGCCGCATCCGGTACGCGCGCGGCAGGTCGTACCACGGCAGCTTCGGCAGGTCGTGATGGACGAGGTGATAGTTGTTGTTCAGGTACAGCAGCCGCATCGCGAAGCCGGCTTCGTTGATCGCGATGCGCGCCTTCGGATGCCGCGCGGCGCGGTGCTCGTACAGCGAGCGGATCATCGCGAGCGACAGCGCGGGCCACGTGACCGCCAGCAGGTAGTACCACCACGGCACGCCGATCGCCCATTGCAGCCACGCGAGCAGCGCGACCACGCATGCAGCGTGCGTCGCCCACATCGGCAGGTAGCGGAAGTCGCCGCGCCGGAACGCGGCGAACGCGTCGGCGAATGTCGCGGCGATGGCGAGCGGCGGCCCGGCGACGATCCGCCCGATGAAGGTCGTGCGTGCGACCGTCAGCGCGCGACGCCAGCGCGGCAGCCGCGCCCAGCGTTCGCGCGATACGTAGTTCGTTTCGGGATCGACGCCCGGCACGGTCAGGTCTTCGTCGCGGTGATGGTCGAGGTGCGTGTCGCGATACAGCGTGTACGGATACCAGACCGTCAGCGGCGGATAACCGAGCAGCTTGTTCACGAATGCGGAACGCGTCGGATGGCCGTGCAGCAGCTCATGCTGCAGCGACAGGTGCCACGCGCCGAGCAGGATCAGCGGCGGCGTCGCGGCCGCGAGTGACAGGTGCTGCGCGCGCACGAGCAGCAGCACGGCGAGCCAGCCGCCGTAGATCGCGACGATCAGCAGCCAGGTCGGCCATTCGGTGCGGGCGGTGAAGCGGGCGTCGAGCGCGGCGATCGCGCGCGCGTGGTCGACGTCGAAGTATTCGGCCATGGTGCTGAAGCGGGATGGAACGGGCGGCGCGGAGCCGGCCCGGATGCTCGGGTGTCTCGCGGATCACGGTCGGCTTGCCCGGCATGCGCGCGGCGGCGATGCGGGAGCAGGCATCCGGACGTTACCGGGATGGCGCGGCACGGCCAACCAATCGATTCGCATTTGCTTATCGTCGCGCGGCCGATAAGCTTTCAGGCCGCCGCGGCGCGTTCGGTGCCCGTTTTCGTGCGATCGAACCGGGTTCCGCTGAGCCGACGCCGATGCGTAGAATGTGCGCATGAGCCAATGGATCGCAGAACTGCCGATGTACAACGTGACGCCGCGCCACGCCGTGCTGTGGCGCGCGCTGCTGCGCGACGCGCTCGATACGTTCGCGAACGCGGGCGGGCCGGCGGACGTCGTGCTGCCCGACGAACCGTTCGACGACCTGCACGCGCTGTGGCGGCGCGACGATCTGCTGCTGTCGCAGACCTGCGGCTATCCGTACCGGATGCTTGGTTTGCGCGACACCGTGAGATTGATCGCGACACCGGTTTTCGACGCGGATGGTTGTCAGGGGGCGCGCTATCGCAGCGTGCTGGTCGTGTCGGCGCGCGTGCACGCGGGCGGCGCGACCACGCTCGCCGCCTGTCGCGGGCTGCGGGCCGCGTTCAACGGCGAGGATTCGCACAGTGGAATGAACGCGTTTCGGCACGCGGTCGCGCCGCATGCGCACGACGGAAGTTTCTTCGGATCGGTCACGCCGTTCGGCTCGCACCTGAACGTGCTGCGTGCGCTGGCTTCCGGCGAAGCCGATTGCGCGGCGATCGACTGCGTGACGTTCGCGTATGTGCGCGACGCGCTGCCTGAATTGCTGAAGGAGATCCGGATCATCGGCACGACGGCGTCCGCGCCGGGGTTGCCGTTCATCGCCTCGCGGGCGCTGGAAGGCGGGCAGGTCGCCGCATTGCAGGATGCGCTCGATCGCGCGGTCGCGGCCGATGCGGAACGCTCGCGCATGCTGAGACTGAAGGGATTCGAACGGCTGTCGCCGGCCGACTACGACGCGATTGCGCGGTTTGCACGGGAGGCCGCCGCGCACGGGTATCCGGAACTGGCGTGAGGTGCGGGTAGTACAGGGCGGCGCGCAACGGTGGGACCGTCCGCGCCGCTTCCCGTCACTCCTCGTCCATCAACCGGACCTTGACCCGCTTGCCCTTGATCTTCCCCGCATTGAGCTTGCGCAGCGCGTCGTGCGCGACGCCGCGCTCGATCGCGACATAGGTCGAGAACTCGGTCACGTTGATCTTGCCGATCTGCTTGCCGTCGAACCCGGCGTCGCCGGTCAGCGCGCCGAGTACGTCGCCCGGGCGGATCTTGTCCTTGCGTCCGCCGAGGATCTGCAGCGTTTCCATCGGCGGCAGCAGCGTGTCGTCGCCGGCCGGCTTCAGCTCGGCGAGCGGATGCCATTCGACGTCGCGCTTCTGCGCCTGCTCGATCGCGCCGACGCGGCCCATCTCGTCCATGCTCGCGAGGCTCAGCGCCCAGCCGTCCTGATCCGCTCGGCCGGTGCGGCCGATGCGGTGCACGTGCACTTCCGGGTCGGGCGTCACGTCGACGTTGATCACCGCTTCGAGCTGCGCGATGTCGAGCCCGCGCGCGGCGACGTCGGTCGCCACCAGCACCGAGCAGCTGCGGTTCGCGAACTGGATCAGCACCTGGTCGCGCTCGCGCTGGTCGAGCTCGCCATGCAGCGCGAGTGCGTGGAAGCCCTGCGCATGCAGCACGTCGAGCAGGTCGCGGCACTGCTGCTTCGTGTTGCAGAACGCGATCGTGCTGACGGGCCGATAGTGGTTCAGCAACTGGCCGACCGCGTGCAGCCGCTCGTTCTCGGTCACTTCATAGAAGCGCTGGCGGATCTTGCTGTTGTCGTGACGCTCTTCGAGCTTCACTTCCTTCGGGTTGCGAAGGAACTGCTGGCTCAGCTTCACGATGCCGTCCGGATAGGTCGCGGAGAACAGCAGCGTCTGGCGCGTCGGCGGGCACATCCGCGCGACCTTCGCGATGTCGTCGAAGAAGCCCATGTCGAGCATCCGGTCGGCTTCGTCGAGCACGAGCGTGTTCAGCGCATCGAGCTTCAGGTTGCCGCGATCGAGGTGATCCATGATGCGGCCCGGCGTGCCGACGACGATGTGCGCGCCATGCTCGAGGCTCTGCGCCTGTGGACGCATCGGCGTGCCGCCGCACAGCGTCAGCACCTTCACGTTTTCCTCGGCACGTGCGAGGCGGCGCACTTCCTGCGCGACCTGGTCGGCGAGCTCGCGCGTCGGGCACAGGATCATCGCCTGCACGTCGAAGCGGCGCGCGTCGAGGCGCGACAGCAGCGCGAGCGAGAACGCGGCGGTCTTGCCGCTGCCCGTCTTCGCCTGCGCGATCAGGTCCTGGCCGGCCAGCGCGATCGGCAGGCTCGCGGCCTGGATCGGCGTCATGTCGACATAGCCGAGCTGCGCGAGGTTGGCGAGCGTGGCGGGCGTCAGCGGCAGCGCGCTGAAGGGCGCTGCAGTCGGTTGGGTCATTCCAGGTCTCCGAGGTAAGGCTTGCCTTCCATCTGTTCGTAGACGATGGTGCCGTCGTCACCTTCGAAGCGTTCGAGATAGTTGCGCGCGCCGCACAGCGGGCAGCGGAACAACAGCCCCTGGCCTTCGTCCTTGATGACGACGTCGGACGTTTCCCACTGCGTGCCGCAGCTCTGGTTTCTGCAGGTAAACACGGTCTTTCTCCAGCTGAATTCGGTTGGTGGCGCGCCCGGGCGGGCGCGGCAACGGCGTGCGGCGCTCGCGCGGCTCGGGCGCGGGCCGCACCGGCGGTCGCTTGGACTGCGTCGATGCGGATGATGGATCGGGCGGCGACGGGGTCGCGCGTGCCGCAATTCTAGCGGATGCGGGCGACCGGCAGTGGGCGATGGCGGCGGGCGACGACTGCGGGCGACCGGCGTGGGCGGCCGGCGCGGGCGTCGCCTATGGCGCGCCATGAAAAATGGCCGCCCCGGAGGGCGGCCATGTCGTGCGGCGAAACGGCGCCGCGCGGCGGTCGTACGCGTTACAGCGCCATGTCGGCCGACGCCTTCGCCGGGCGGACCGGCGCGGTGCCGGTCGCCTGCGACGGCACGTTGACATCGATCTTCGGCGGCGGCGAGAGCTGCAGCACGTCGCTCGTGTAGGTCCATTCCTCGACGACCTTCGCCGGGCTGTCGTTCAGCTTCGTGCCGTAGCTCGGCACGATCTGGCGAAGCTTCTGCTGCCACTCGGGCGTCGCGACCTTGTCCTTGAACACCTTCTTCATCAGGTTCAGCATGATCGGCGCGGCCGTCGACGCGCCCGGCGACGCGCCGAGCAGGCCCGCGATGCTGCCGTCCTGCGAACTGACGATCTCGGTGCCGAGCTTCAGCACGCCGCCCTTCACCGGGTCGCGCTTGATGATCTGCACGCGCTGGCCGGCCTGCCACAGGCGCCAGTCTTCCTTCTTCGCGTTCGGGAAGTATTCCTTCAGCGCGTTGTAGCGGTCGTCGTCGGACAGCATCAGCTGGCCGGCGAGGTACTGGACGAGCGGGAATTCGTCGACGCCCACGCGCATCATCGGCGCGACGTTGTGCGTGTTGGTGCTCGTGAGCAGGTCGAAATACGAGCCGTTCTTCAGGAACTTGGTCGAGAACGTCGCGAACGGCCCGAACAGGATGATCTTCTTGCCGTCGATGATCCGCGTGTCGAGGTGCGGCACCGACATCGGCGGCGAGCCGACCGACGCCTTGCCGTAAGCCTTCGCGAGGTGCTGCTTCACGACGTCGGGGTTGTCGGTCACGAGGAACGAGCCGCCGACCGGGAACGCGCCGTAATCCTTCGCCTCGGGGATGCCCGACGCCTGCAGCAGGTGCAGCGCGCCGCCGCCCGCGCCGATGAACACGAACTTCGCGTCGACGGCCTGCGGCGCTTCATCCGAATGCAGCTTGACCCACGACACGTGCCACGTGCCGTCGGCGTTGCGCGTGATCTCGCGCACTTCGCTCGACAGCGACAGCGTGAAGTTCGGCTGCGTCTTCAGGTAGCCGACGAACTGGCGCGTGATCTCGCCGAAGTTCACGTCGGTGCCGATCGGCGTCCACGTCGCGGCGACCTTCTGCTTGCGGTCGCGGCCTTCCATCATCAGCGGCACCCACTGCTTGATCTGGTCGTAGTCTTCCGAATACTGCATGCCGCGGAACAGCGGGCTCGCCTGCAGCGCTTCGTAGCGCTTCTTCAGGAAGCGGACGTTGTCGTCGCCCCACACGAAGCTCATGTGCGGCGTCGAGTTGATGAACGAATGCGGGTTCTTCAGCACGCCCTGCCTGACCTGCCACGCCCAGAACTGGCGCGAGATCTGGAACGACTCGTTGATCTCGACGGCCTTCGAGATGTCGATCTTGCCGTCCGCCTTTTCCGGCGTGTAGTTGAGTTCGGCGAGCGCCGAGTGGCCGGTGCCGGCGTTGTTCCAGCCGTTCGAACTTTCCAGCGCGACGCCGTCGAGGCGCTCGACCATCGTCATCGACCAGTCAGGCTGAAGCTCGTGCAGCCAGACGCCGAGCGTCGAACTCATGATGCCGCCGCCCACCAGCAGGACGTCGACCTTCTTCGTATCGGCCGCGTGCGCGGACGACGCGGCGATGCACAGCGCGAGCGCCGACAGTATTACCCGTAACGTTTTGATCACAGCAGATCCCTTTTTCAACTTGGATGCATCGGTTTTGCCATGCCGCCCGACGCGCGTTTCGATCGCGGCGCGATACGCGCATCCGGAGATCCGGATCGCGAATCCGGAATTCCGGATCGACGCTGTTCGCCGTTGCATTTGCGCACGCGAAACCGTTGAGGAGGACACCTTCGGATCGGCTCGCGACAGGCACGCAATTGCCGGCGTCACGGGGCGCGCATTGCGCCGAGGCCCCTGCGGCAAGCCTGAGTAGTTGGGGTTTCAGGCTGCATCGAAAAGGGCCGCACGCGACGTTGTTGCCGGGGGCGGGGTGGCAAGGGGCGCGTAATATAACCGAACTCGGTTAACGTGTCGCACGCGAAAAATGTCCTTGTTTTTGTGGGGTTTTTCGCGTGTCCGGGTTTCCGGAATCGTGGTGTGCCGCGCCGGAAAACCGGCGGGAATTTGGCGGCACGGCGTTCGCGATTGGCGCGCCGCGTGCCGATGCGACATGTCGGAATGTCGATGTGCCGAAGCGTTGCGCGATCGCTCGCGCAACGCTTCGCGTCGGCCCGTCATTGCGTCGCGGCATTGCGCCGCGATCCGCTCACTTCGCCGAATTATTCCTGCAGAACTGCTCGTACGACAGCGCCGAATTCGCGAAGCCCTTTTGCTTCGCGAGTTCCCACGGGCGCTCGCATTGCTGCGTCTGTTCGCACCATGCGTAGCCGGCCGAGCCGATGCAGCCGTGCGCATCGCGATCGCCGCCGACCATCGGCGGCGCGGCCGGCGCGGAAGCATCGAGCGGCGCCGACGCATTGGCAGGCGCGGTGGATTGCGCCGCACAGGCGCTCAGTGCGAACGCGATCGCGGCGGCAAGCGAGACGGAGGGGATGAAACGTTTCATGGGGGCGTGCTCCATGGGATGGGTTTGGGGGAACGGAATGACGGCCTGCATGTTCATTGCACCGTTCACGCGTCCGGCACCGGCACGCGCGACGAGAACTTCACTTCGCGCAACGCGAGGCTCGACTGGATCGACGACACGCCGGCCTGCTTCCTCAGCACGCGCTCGACGAATTCCGCATACGCATCGAGATCGGCCGCGACGACCTGCAGGATGTAATCGGCCGCGCCGGTGATCTTGTGGCACGACAGCACCTCGTCGTGCCGCCGCATCACATCCTCGAAGTGATCCGAATCCTGGCCCGAGTGCATGTTGAACGTCACCTGCACGAACGCGAACACGTTCATCCCGAGCGCGCGCCGGTCGAGGTTCGCCTGGTAGCCGGTGATCACGCGCTCGTCCTCGAGCCGCTTGCGGCGGCGCCAGCACGGCGTGACGCTCAGCGACAGCTTTTCGCCGAGCGTCGCGTTCGACAGCGCGCCGTCTTCCTGCAGCAGGCGGAGCATCGCGCGGTCGACGCCGTCCAGTTCAACCGAAGCGCGATTTTTGCTCATATCCGTAGTTCCGTAGACAGTTTTCTCAAAATTGTACGAAACGGGAATGTGAAAAGCAAAGTTATTGCCGGTCGGCGTCAATAGACTGTTGCCACCCCCTCACTGCCATCACTGCAACGGTCAACCATGCTCACGGTCTACAGCAGCGATCACCACCTGCATCGCGGCGTCGAACTGAAGGACGGCGCGATCACCGAGTCGTTCGAAAACCCCCTTCGCGCCGAAACGGTGCTCGCGCAGGTCCGCGCGGCCGGCCTCGGCGACGTGATCGCGCCGCGCGCATTCGACCGAGCCAGCTATGCCGGTGCGCACAGCGCGCGCTACGTCGAGTTCCTCGCCGGCGCCTGGGACGAATGGACCGCGACCGGCCGCACCTGCCAGGCGCTGCCGCTCGTATGGCCGGTGCGCGCGATGCCGGCGGCCGCGACGCTGCCCGATTTCATCGACGGCAAGCTCGGCTTCTTCGCGATGGACGCCGGTGCGCCGATCAACGCGGGCACGTGGGACGCGGTGAGCGCGAGCGCGAATTCGGCGCTCACCGGCGCCGACCTGTTGTCGAACGGCGGCGCGCGCGCGGCGTTCGCACTGTGCCGGCCGCCCGGCCATCATGCGGGCCGCGAGTACATGGGCGGCTACTGCTACCTGAACAATGCGGCGATCGCGGCGCAGCACGGCATCGCGAGCGGCGCCGCGCGCGTCGCGGTGCTCGACGTCGATTTCCATCACGGCAACGGCACGCAGGACATCTTCTACGAACGTGACGACGTGCTGTTCGCGTCGATCCATGGCGAGCCGTCGGTGTCGTATCCGTACTTCTCCGGCTACGCGGACGAGCGCGGCACGGGCGCGGGCGAAGGCTTCAACCTGAACCTGCCGCTGCCGAAGGGCACGCAGTGGGACACCTATGCAACCGCGCTCGGCCATGCGGCGGCCGCGATCGTTGCGCATGCACCCGACCTGCTCGTCGTGTCGCTCGGCGTCGACACGTTCGAGCACGATCCGATCAGCCACTTTCGCCTTCGCTCGCCCGACTACCTGCGCATCGGCGAGGCGCTCGCGCGCCTGAACCTGCCGACGCTGTTCGTGATGGAAGGCGGCTACATGGTCGACGAGATCGGCATCAACGCGGTGAACGTACTGCTGGGTTTCGAAGGGCGCGCGTAAGCGCGTGGCATTGCCTTCAACGAACGACGTATCCGAACACGAACGAAGTGCGACAACGAAGGAGACAAGCATGAATCGACATCACAAGACGGCACTCGCCACCGCGGCCGCGCTGACGTGCGCGCTGTCCGCGTTCTCCGCGCACGCGGACGAAGTCGTGCGCATCGGCCACGTCGCGCCGTTGACCGGCGCGATCGCGCATCTCGGCAAGGACAGCGAGAACGGCGCGCGGCTCGCGGTCGAGGAAATCAACGCGAAGGGGCTCGCGATCGGCGGCAGGAAGGTCACGCTGCAGCTCGACGCGCAGGACGATGCGGGCGATCCGCGCACCGCGACGCAGGTCGCGCAGCGGCTCGTCGACGACAAGGTCGTCGGCGTGGTCGGCCATCACAACTCGGGCACGTCGATTCCGGCGTCGCGCGTGTATCGCGACGGCGGCGTCGTGCAGATCTCGCAGGCCGCGACCAACCCGACTTACACGCAGCAGGGCTTCAAGACGACCTATCGCGTCGTCGCGACCGATGCGCAGCAGGGGCCGGCGCTCGCGTCGTATGCGGCGAAGAACATGGGCATCAGGACGGTGGCCGTGGTCGACGATTCGACCGCTTACGGGCAGGGCCTCGCGACCGAGTTCGAGAAGGCGGCGAAGGCGGCCGGGATGAAGATCGTGTCGCGCGACGCGACCAACGACAAGGCGATCGATTTCCGCGCGATCCTCACGAAGATCAAGGGCGCGAACCCGGACGCGATCATGTACGGCGGGATGGACGCGACGGGCGGGCCGCTCGCGAAGCAGGCGCGGCAGCTCGGGTTGCGCGCGAAGATCCTCGCCGGTGACGGCGTGTGCTCGACCGACCTGCCGAAGCTCGCGGGCCCGGCGTCCGACAACGTCGTGTGTTCCGAGGCCGGCATCGCGCTCGAGAAGATGCCGGGCGGCGCGGCGTTCGCGAAGCGCTACGAAGCGCGTTACCACCAGCCGATGCAGGTGTATGCGCCGTTCTCGTACGACGCGGTCTACATCATCGTCGACGCGATGAAGCGCGCGAACTCGACCGACCCGGCGAAGGTGCTGGCCGCGATGCCGGCCACCGACTATCGCGGCGTGATCGGCGAAACCAGCTTCACGCCGCAGGGCGACCTGAAGCACGGCGCGATCTCGGTGTTCACGTACAAGAGCGGCAGGAAGGCGCTGCTCGATATCGTGAAGATGTAACGACGAAGCCGGGGCGCGCCGCGCGTCACGCGCGGTTGCGCGCCCCGATGTCGTTACGCGTTACGACGCCCGTACGCGCACGCTGTCCGCGCGACGTTCCGCGTCGTGCACGATGTGCAGCTCGCGCGTACGGATCGGCAGCGCGCAGTCCGCATCGGCGAGCGCCTTGCGCACCTGGCGGGCGAGGCGCCAGCGCATCGCCCAGAAGTTGTCGGTATGCGTCCACACGCGCATGTTCGCGACGGCCGTGCTGTCGTCGAAGCGCATCACCATCACGTCCGGCGCCGGATCCTGCAGCACGTCGGGATCGGCTTCGGCCAGCGTGCGCAGCGCGTCGAGCGCGCGATCGATATCGTCGTGCACGGACACCTCGACTTCGAGATCGAGGCGGCGCGTCGGATTGCGTGTGTAGTTGCGGATCGAGCTGCCCCACAGCGCGCTGTTCGGCACGAATTCGCAGATGCCGTCCGGCTTGGTCAGCCGCGTCATGAACAGCCCGACCTCGTCTACGGTGCCCGCGACGCCCGTGCCGCCGTCGATATAGTCGCCGACCTTGAACGGCCGCAGCAGCAGAAGCATGATGCCGGCCGCGATGTTCTGCATCGTGCCCTGCAGCGCGAGCCCGATCGCGAGGCCGGCCGCGCCGAGCACCGCGACGATGCTCGCGGTTTCGATGCCGAGCTGCGACAGCGCGCCGACGATCGCGACGATGCGGACGCCCCACACGGCGACGTCGCAGAGAATCGGCCGCAGCGTGTCGTCGACGCGCTCCTTGTTCGAGAGCAACCGGTTCAGCCAGTTGCCGACGCGTTTCGACAGCCACCAGCCTGCGACGAGCAGCGCAAGGCCGGCGCTCAGCTTGATGGAAAGGGTGGACAGTGCGTTCCACAGGAACGTCCAGCGTTCCGGATGAAGATGATCGAGAAACATGACGGGATTCCGGGTTGAAGATACAGTACGCGGCGCATAGTGCGTCCGCCCGCCGTTGTCGGGCGGGACGACGCTCATGCGCAGGCAGCGTTCGACTGTACACGGCACACGTTGGTTCGCGCGAATGCAGGGAGCGGAGCGCCCTGTCGGCGGACGGCGAAATCGCGATTTCGTTCTAGTACTAATCGACTGTTCCATAAAATAGGATTCGTCCTATTCAGCGATTTCAAGCACGCCGATACACTCGGTTTCAAGTTGCCGGATCGCGACGATCGTTCCTCCGCGATACCCGGTCCTTTCCCGATTTTTCATTGATAGCGAGTGACGACGTCATGCGGTTGAACCTGCGTTTCCGTCTCGCACGCGAACAAGGTCAACCCGCCCGACGCGGCGTTTGCTGTTTCCCGATTCGCCGTGTGCTGCTGCGCGGTGCCGTCGCGGCGGCCTGCGTCGCCGGCGCACACGGTGCGGCAGCACAGGCGTTTAACGACGCCGCGCCGTTCACGCCCGTGACGGCGGAAACGGCAGACCTTGTCGACGTGCCTTTTTTCAGTTCTGCCCGAACGACGTGGGGCGGCTTGCGTGCATCGTCGGCGGCGCCGCTCGACGTCGCGTACGCATCGCATGCGTCGAACCTGCCGACGGGCGACGATCCCGTTGCCCGCTTCGGCGCATGCGTGGCTTACCGCGTGCTTTGCGACGCGGCGCGCGGTGCGATCGAACGTGGCTACGCGACGCGGTTCGCGTACGGCATTGCATCGCCGTTGCCGTCGATGGGTGCGCAGCCGGCATTCGAGCGGGGCTCCGTCGATCTGGCGTCGGCCGAGCCGTTCATGCTCGCGGCGCCGGATCGCAGCACGCGCGCCGGTGCGATTACAGGCAGCCTGCGGGCGTCGCTGGCGCGCGCCGAACTGCCTGCCGGCGTCGCGGCGCAGGTCGTCCGTTTGCTGGCCGGGCGCATCGACCCGAAGCAGCGTGGCGCGATTGGCGACACCTTCCGCGTGGCATTCGAACCGGACGACGACGCGACGCTGCAGGGCGGCGTGCGCGTGACGGCGCTCGACGTGCGTTTTCGCGGCCAGCAGGTGGCGGGCGTGTGGTTTGCGCCCGACGCCGGCTCGCCGGGCGCGTATTACGACCTCGACGGCGTGCCGCTCGCCGGTGCGCATTTCGCGATGCCGGTCGCCGCGACGCGGATCAGCTCGCAGTTCGGCGCGCGCGTGCATCCGGTGACCGGCACGCGCCACGTGCATTCCGGCGTCGATCTGGCTGCGCCGACGGGCCGTGCCGTCCATGCGTCGGAGAACGGCGTCGTGTCGTTCATCGGCACCGAGCCGCGCGGCTACGGCAAGTACGTGGTAATTCGTCACGACGGCGGCTATGCGTCGTACTACGCGCACCTGTCGGCGTTCGAGCCGACGCTGCGAACCGGCACGCGCGTCGAGCGCGGCCAGCGTGTCGGCGCCGTCGGCAGTACGGGGACCGCGACCGGCCCGCATCTGCATTTCGAGGTCCGGCGAAACGCCCGTCTCGTCGATCCGGTCGCGCTCGTGCAAGCAGCCAACGCGGCAAAGCTGAAGGGCGAACTGCGTGTCGCGTTCAACCGCGTGGCTCATGCCGCCCGTACGCAGTTGGCGTCGGCCACGTGGACACAGCCGGTCGCCATGTCGACGGCAGTCGAGCCGCATACGGGCTGATCGCTAGCGCCGGATGCCGGCCGCTGCGGTCGGCGTCGCTGCACCAGCACGCGCAGTCGCGCAGCGGCAGCGATATTCCGAGGTACGTCCGCGTTTGAACGGCAGGTCATCGTGCGAAGCAACATCGCTGAATGGCGTGCGGCAACACATGCGCGGCGAATCGTTTAATAGATTGCGTCAAATTTTCCGATTGCTTCGGACTGCATCGCGATCGCTTTCAGCGCGTGAGCGAAAGCCGGCAAATTCAACCGGTTTTTCGTTCCATCGCGAATGCGACGCTTGCCGCATCTCCGAATGCTGCGCAGCGGCAGAAACCGTTCCCATTATTTCTCGTTGAGAAATTAATCGCCGGCTGATTTCCAATATCACACGAACTGACCTTGCGATTATTTCAAGACAGGTGATATAACCCGTTCCACGCACCGATTTGCAGCAATAACGTCACCAATAAATGCGAGCGGAACGATGAAAAGAAAAACGCGGAACCTGGGTTTGGGTGGGATGGCGATCCTGACCGGCGCGATGCCGGTGGGCGCCCATGCGGCATGCTCGGCCACCGCGCCGGGCAGCGGCACGACGGTCACGTGTTCCGGCGCCAATGCGCCGTCGGTCGTGGCCACGGCCGGCAGCACCAACGTGACGGTCAACCTCGATTCGACCGTGACGGGCAGCTATGTGCTGACGTCCACGCCGACGCCGTTTTCCGTCGACACGTCGAGTGCGATCACCAACAACGGCAACCTGTCGATGTCCGGCAACGGCACGGGCGTCGCGAACCGCGGCGCGGTGCTGCTCGGTGTGAACAACGGCAATACGCTCACCAATGCCGCGACCGGCGTGATTTCGACGACTGGTCAGTACAACGACGGGATGGCCGCGAACGGCAACAACAACACGCTCGTCAACAACGGCACGATCACGACCAGCGGCAACAATGCGTACGGGATGACGGCCGCGTGGGGGCAGAGTAATCCCGGCGCGTCGGGCAACCAGATCGTCAACACCGGCACCGTGACGACGTCCGGCAACAACGCGCGCGCGGCGTCGCTGCTCGGCGGCAACGGCACGATCATCAACAGCGGCACGCTGACGTCGAACGGCCGCGATGCGCCGGCCGTCTACATGCAGGGCAACAACGACACGCTGGTCAACAGCGGCACGATCCAGACGACGGGCACCGCGACGAGCGGCGGCAGCGTCGACGCGGTCGTGTCGAACACGCTCGGCAGCTCGTTTACCGCAACGATCACGAACCAGGCCGGCGGCAGGATCATCAGCAACAACGGCATCGGCGTGCGCTCGACCAACGGCGCGACGACGATCACCAACGCGGGGCTGATCCAGGGCGGCGGCGGCACCGCGATCCAGGGAGGCAGCGGCAACGTGACGCTGATCCTGCAGACGGGCTCGCAGATCGTCGGCACGGCGAACGGCGGCGGCGGCGCCAACACCGTGACGCTGCAGGGCACGGGCACCGCGTCGAACGCGTTCACGAATTTCCAGAGCCTGACGATGGCCGGCACGGACTGGACATGGGCCGGCACCGGCACGTTCTCGACCGCGCTCGTGCAGAGCGGCACGCTGAATCTCACCGGCACGCTCGGCACGACGACGGCGTCGGTCGTCGCGACCGTCAACGCGGGCGCGACGCTGCAGGCGAATGCGTCGAACCTGCCGCTGTCCGTGACCGACAACGGCCTCGTGCGCTTCCAGCAGGACAGCGCCGGCACGTACACGGGCACGATCGGCGGCTCGGGCGCGGTGGAGAAAACCGGCGCGGGCACGCTGACGGTCGCGCCTTCGTCGGCCGGCGGCAACACGTATTCGGGCGGCACGACGATCACGCAGGGCACGTTGACGGTCGCGGCCGACCATGCGCTCGGCGCATCGTCAGGAAACCTGACGTTCAACGGCGGCACGCTGCAGCTCGGCAGCGCGTTCAATCTTGCGTCGGGCCGCGCGGTGTCGATCACGTCGAACAACGGCACGATCGATACGCAGGGCTTCAATTCGACGTTGACGCAGGGCATCGCCGGTGCGGGTTCGCTGACGAAGCTCGGCAGCGGCACACTGACGCTGAACGGAGCGAGCAGCTACGCGGGCGGCACGAACGTGAACGCCGGCACGGTGATCGTCGGCGACGGTACGAGCGCGTCGGCGGCGCTGGGCGGCGGCGGGCCGGTGACGGTTGCATCGGGCGCGACGCTCGGCGGCTACGGCAGCGTGACGGGCAACGTGACCAGCAACGGCACGATCTCGGTCGCGAATGCGCTGGCAAGCCTCGCGAGCGGCGCGACCGGCAATTTCCGGATCAACGGCAACCTGACCAACGCGGGGCTCGTGCAGCTCGGCGGCAGCGGCGTGGGCAACGCGCTGACGGTGGCCGGCAACTACGTCGGCCAGAACGCGACGATCGCATTGAACACGACGCTCGCCGGCGACGGCGCGCCGTCGGACAAGCTGGTCGTCAGCGGCGGCACGGCGAGCGGCGCGAGCATGCTGAAGGTGACGAACGTCGGCGGCGCGGGCGCACTGACGACCGGCGACGGCATCCAGGTCGTGCAGGCTACCAACGGCGCGACGTCGAGCGCGGGTGCGTTCACGTTGTCGGGCGGCACGGTGAGCGCTGGCGCGTATTCATACTTCCTCGCGAAAGGCGGCGCGGCGGCCGGCACCGGCGACAGCTGGTACCTGCGCAACACGGTGCCGCCGAAGCCGCAGCCGCGGGTCGTCGAACCTGGGCAGCCGACACCGCCGCCCGTGGTGCCGGTCACGCCGGCCGAAGGCACGCCCGAATCGATCGTCGAAGCCGTCGCCGATGCCGGCACCGGCGGCAGCCCGGAGCCGATCTTCCGCCCCGAAGTGCCGCTGTATGCAGAGGCACCGGCCGTCGCGCGGCAACTCGGCCTGCTGCAGATCGACACGTTCCATGACCGGCAGGGCGAACAGGGGCTGCTGAGCGAGAGTGGCCCGATGCCTGCGTCGTGGGCGCGCGTGTGGGGCGGCAACAGCAACATCAAGCAGAAGGGCGACGCGACGCCGTCGTTCGACGGCACGGTGTGGGGGATGCAGGTCGGCCAGGATCTGTATGCGGACAACAGCCCGAGCGGTCATCGCAATCACTACGGCTTTTTCGTCGGTTTCGCGCGCGCGGTCGGCGACGTGAACGGCTTCGCGGTCGCGCAGCCCGATCTCGGCGTCGGCACGCTGCAGATCAATTCGTACAACCTCGGCGGTTACTGGACGCATATCGGCCCGGGCGGCTGGTACACGGACGCCGTCGTGATGGGCAGTGCGCTGACGGTGCGCACGCACTCGAACGACAACGTGAACGGCTCGACGGACGGCAACGCGTTCACGGGTTCGGTGGAGGCCGGCTTTCCGGTCGCGCTCGGCTACGGGCTGACGCTGGAGCCGCAGGCGCAACTCGTATGGCAGTACCTGTCGCTCGGCAGGTTCAACGACGGGGTGTCGGACGTGACGTGGAACAACGGCAACACGTTCGTCGGCCGGATCGGCGCACGGCTGCAATGGGCGTTCGATACGAACGGCGTGAGCTGGAAGCCTTACCTGCGCGTGAACGTGCTGCGCTCGTTCGGCGCGGACGACAAGACCTCGTTCGGCGGCTCGACGACGATCGGCACGCAGGTCGGGCAGACGGCCGGGCAGATCGGCGCGGGGCTGGTCGCGCAGTTGACGAAGCGCGGCAGCGTGTATGCGACGGTCAGCTACCTGACGAACCTCGGCGGCGAGCATCAGCGCACGATTACCGGCGATGCGGGCGTGCGCTGGGCGTGGTGATGTCGTTGGCGATGACGCGTTGATCGATCGGTCGCGGCGAACATCGTCGCGGCCGATCAGTGCAGACAGCCAACTCACGCGGATTTTTCTACAGGCAACCAGATTTCGAGCACGCCGGTGCCCGTCACCGGATCGTAGTCCTCGCTGTAGCGCTCGAACTCGGGCGCGTCCACGGCTTTGAACCCCGACGTCGGCAGCCAGCCGTTCCAGATGCTGTAGAAGGTCTGATGCAGCGTGGAGATATGCCCGCTGTGTTCGAAGACCGCATAACGTTGCGGTTCGAGTTCGACGCAACGAAATGGAGCAGGCAACCGGTCGCGACTCTCGACCTCCACGCCCGCGATGTATTCGAAGCTGCCATCCGCATCCGGGTTGCAGCACACGCCATACGTTACGCCGCCGACCTGGCCGGGGATGTGGCCGATATACGGGATGAAGGCTTGCCAGAGCGCCGGAATCCCTTCATTGGTTTCAAAGGTATACCGGCTGCTCATGCCCGCGATCAGCTGCCTTTCGGCGACTTCGAAGCGCGATGGCGTAACGGCGATGATTTTCAGCTCTTTCATGCGAAGCGGCTCCACAAGAGACAACCCGTCGAGAGTGCGCCGTGCCCGCACTTCCTCCGGCGTGACGCCGAAGAGATCGCGGAAGGCGCGTGTAAACGCCTCATGGGAGCCATATCCGGCATCGAGTGCCACGTGAAGGATGTCCGGCGCGCCTTGCGCCAATGCCCGCGCCGCACGCGTCAGCCGCCTCGACCGGACATAGCGCATCACCGGCCAGCCGGTATTCATCGAGAAGAGGCGCGAAAAACCGAAGCGCGTCATGTCGCAATCGGCGGAAATCCTGTCGAGTGTCAGGTTCCTGTCCAGTTCGGTTTCGATAAACCAGAGTGCTTTTCCAACCGGGTTCATGGTGTGCCAATGAGGGTGTCGGGCGGACTATATGGTATCGGTGGCGGGAGCATTTGATCGTTCTTGCGACACGCGGCTTGGCCTGGCGGGCGCGCCAAAGCAAATCGCCGCGCCGGGCGGCGAGCATCCGCGCACCGCGGCGTACTTCCCGAACGGCCGATCCAGAAGTTTTTTGTTTGCGCTGTCATTTTCCCGTTTGCGAACCGACCGACGCCATGTCGGCAGCGATGTTCGCTTCCGGCACCCATTCATCGAACGGGAGAAGTCACTTGAACAAGCTCATTACGATCACGGCGCGCTGTGCGGGCCGGACAAGTGCAGCTCGAATACCGGTCGATGAGCGATTTCGTTCCCGTTGCATCGGACCAGTCCGAGCGTGTGTTCAGCCATGGCGTGATTCGGATCACGCGGCCATCGACGCAGTATTTTCGTGGCGTGAATGGGGAGAACCGCGCGCTCCGCGCAGAATCATCCTGGTCTGATGGACGTGCCGAAAGTGCCTGCGTAGCATCCCGAGATTGCATCGGTCACTGCATCTCGTGCACCGGGATTTCGTACCCATTCGGCTTTTTCGGTCCGATGCAACGGAGAAAATCCGTGAACGAAATCCGGTCCGTTATCGACCAGTTCAGGAAGAAGGAAAATGAATTCAAAGCAGTCCTTGCAATCAGACAAGAAGCAGGCACGTCAATGCGTGCTGAAGCCGCTGGCGATGCTGGTGCCGCTCATTGCCGCCGGCCACGCATACGCGGTTCAAGGCGGAGCGATCGCGGCCGGTGCAGGCAGCATTACGCAAACCGGCCCGAACACGCAGATCGACCAGACGTCGTCCAAGATGATCGTCAACTGGAAGAATTTCGATATCGGCAGAACCGAAGCGGTCAACATCAAGCAGCCGGATGTCAATGCGGCGATCCTGAACCGCGTGCAGTCGGCAGACATGACGTCGATTCAGGGCGCGCTGAACGCGAACGGACGCGTGTTCGTCGTGAACCCGAACGGCATCGTGGTCGGCAAGGGCGCGACGATCAACGCGAACAGCGTGGTGCTGTCCGCAGCCGACGTGTCGGATAGCGATTTCATGTCGAATCGCGTACTGACGCTGCAGAACGCCAACGGCGCGACGGGCACCGTGCGGAACGACGGCACGATCGAGACGCAGAGCGGCGCACTGCTGGCGGGGGCGCGTGTCATCAACGGCCCGGACGGTATCTTGATGGCCCGGAACGGCAACATCGCGCTGGCGGCCGGCGGCAAGGTGATGCTCGAGCTCAATCCGGACGGCAGCATGGCTCAGGCCTACGTCAGCACGGGTGCGTCGGGGGCATCGGCGGCCAATGACGGACAGGTGGGGGCCGAGAGCGGCTGGGTGCGACTCGAAGGGCGAACGACCGATGCGCTGCGTACTGAGGTCGTACGCAATACCGGCTTCGTCGAAGCGCAATCGCTCGGCGGTCTGGGTGCGCCGGAGGGTGCAGGCACCGTGATGCTTCGCGCAAGCGGCGACACGCCCGCGAGCGCCGGCATTCGTGTCGGCGGCGACATCAGCACGCGCAACATCTCGATCGAAAGTTCCGGCGACCTGACGCTCGACGGAGCGAAATTGAGCACCAACCGGGGCGACCCGCGACGCGTACCCGACACGATCCTTAAAGCCAATTAGGTCACGGTATCGGAGAACGGCGCGACATCCGACGGTACGCTGCAGGTCGTGGGGACGGGCGAGCATGCGACATATCTCCAGCAGGGCGACCTGATCCTGACCAACGGCGCCATGAGCGCCTCGGGTTTCGATCGCCTGGCTCAGAACGGCGGGCTGCTGTACGCAGAGGGGCCCATCGATCTTTCCGCACGCGACATCGTACTCGGCGAAGTGACGACGCCCGGCGTCCTGAGGGTGAGTGCCGATCGCAATCTCGACGTGAACGGCGGGCTGACGGCGAACACGGCCAGCGTCAGGGCCGGGAACGACCTGACCGTCTCCGAAACCGGCGCGGTCAATGCAATCAGCACCGGGCTGCATGCCGGCAACGATCTGAACGTCGACGGACGGGTCAATGTGTCCTCCGGTGCGGGGTTGCTGTCCGGCAAGAACGTGAATATTGCCGGTGCGGTGACGACGGCAGACGGCCCCGTCGGGGCGCTGAGAATCGGGACGACGGAAGGAGGCGATGGCACGCTTCGTATCGATGGCCTGGTCGACGGGATGCGCGTCGAGCTTTACGGGGACCGGAGCGTGGAGCAATCCCCGAGCGGCATCCTGCGCGGCGCCAGATCGTTGAGCGTCGCGACCGACGGGCGCGTCGCGCTCAACGGCACGGTGCACGCGCCGTCCGGGTATTCCGTCACGGAGCACGACACCTTCAACTATGCACCGGGCGACTACGCGCCGGGGCAGGCGCACGGCGCGACCGTCGCACCGGCCAAGCCGGGGCGTGGCGGCTCGATCGTTGCCGGTGCCGGCACCATCTCCCAGGACGGCAAGATCACCGACGTCGCGCAGTCGACCGATCGGTTGGTCGTCAACTGGAAGGATTTCGACATCGCGCGCGACGAGGCCATCAATTTCCGGCAACCGAATGCGAATGCAGCGGTGCTCAACCGCGTCGCGTCCGGCAAGGTCACGTCGATCGATGGCGCGCTGAACGCGAACGGCCGCGTCTTCGTGCTGAATCCGGACGGCATCGTGGTCGGCAAGGACGCGACGATCAATGCGAACGGCGTGACGCTCGCGGCTGCGGACACGTCGGACGACGACTTCATGCAGAAGCGCGCGCTGCGCTTCAACATCGATCAGGCCAAGCGCGGGATCGTCCAGAACGAAGGGTCGATCGCGACGAGGACCGGCGCGGCGCTGATCGGCCGCCAGGCGACGAATCTGGCGTCCGGGCGCATCACGAGCGGCAACGGCAACGTCGCGCTGGCGGCGGGGGGCGGCGCAACGATGTCGCTGAACGCGGACGGCAGCCTGAACCGGATCGACGTGACGGACGCGACCGACCGTGCGCTGGTGGCGAACGACGGCCGGATCACGGCCGACAACGGCTATGCCAGCCTGCACGCATACGCATCCGGCGCTGCCGATGCGGAAATTGCGCGCAACCGCGGTCAGATCGATGCGATCAACCGGTCGAACGCCGGCCGGTCGGCGAACGGCCTGAGCCGCGGCGACGTGCTGATCAGCGGCCGCAACGCGGACAACGGCGACCAGGGCGGCATCGTCAATATCCGCGGCCGGATCACCGGGCAGACCGTTCGTCTGGCCAGCACGGGCGATCTGAATGTGTCGAACGGCGCCACGCTGAACACGCGCAACGTCGGCCCGGACTACGGCGTGACGCTGGCCGGCCGGCGCGTGACGATCGCGTCGACCGGCGCGACGATCAACGGCGACGCAACCGTGCAGGGTGTCGGCGACGACGCCGTGTACGTGGCGGAAGGGCCGTTGAACACGTCCGGCAAACTGTCGATGAGCAATATCGGCACGTCGCGGTAAGTCGCGCCGCATGCCGCATGGAATCGCTTCCGTGCGGCATGGGCGAGCGCAAACGTGACGTAGGCGCTCGTCGTTTCGCGCTCGGGACAGGCGTGGGTGCGCTTGCGCCGTCCCGATCCAATCGATCGGCCGTCGCGGCTCGAGCCGCGAATGCATCATCCGACGGATGCGCGGCAGCGCGCCGCGCCTCCTCCGTCGTATCCGCCGCAGCGCAGGCATGCGGCGTCGAATCCCGAATCTCTTGAAGAGCCGCATGACCGGACGCCGCAACACGGCGTCCGCGCCTGACTTGCGGTTGCTCGTTGGCGGAACTCATCATGAAATCGAGGTTAACGGTTGGCCGTCGCATGAATGGGGCGACGGCACGCATCTCTGCGTCCGCATTGCTGCTGTTTGCTGCCGCCCGCGCGGACGCGCAGACGACGCAGGTGCCCGGGAACGCGGGCCAGCTGCTGCAGCAGAACCAGTCGTTGTTGTCCCCCGACGCCGATACCGCGCGCCAGCAACGCGGTGCGGACGCTACGGTCGTCGACGAGCGCGCGAGCGCGGCGGGAGGCGGGACGGCGACGCTGCACGTCGAACGTTTCGAGTTGAACGAATCACTGGGCGAGCCGCTCGACGGCGAGATCGCGCGGTTGTTCGCGGGCGCGGCCGGCCGCGATCTGACGTTCGAGCAGATCACCGCGGTGCGGATGCAGCTCAACGCGCTGCTGCGCCGGCAGCTCGGTTTGCTGGTATTCGCCGTCCTGCCGGAACAGGATGCGAGCAACGGCGTCGTGCGCTTCAGGATCGTGCGCGGGCATGTCGAAAGCATCGAACTGAACAATCGTTCGCGTGTGTCGGATGCGACGCTCGAGCGAGTCGTGCCGGGCGCGGGAAAGGGCGGGGCGGCGCTGCTGTCGATCACGCGCCCGGATTTGAGCGACCTGCAGCATGCCGCGCAGATCGCGCGCACGCTGCCCGGCGTCGCATCCGTGACGCCGATGCTCACGCAAGGCGAGACGGAGGGCGGCACGCGCGTGGTGCTCGACGTCGCGCCCGAGCCGGCCTTCGAAGCGACGGCGGTTGCCGACAACGGCGGATCGCCGAGTACCGGACGCTACCGGATCGGCGCGCAACTGGCGGCGAACAGTCCGTTGGGCATCGGCGATCGCGCGCGCGTGCTTGCCTACAACGCGCCATCCGCGATTCAGGATCGAGACGGCAGGCATGGCATGACGTGGATCGGTCTCGCGTCGTACGACGTTCCGCTGGGCGGCGCGGGAACGCGCGGCGGCGTTCAGTATTCTCGCGTCCAGTATGCGCTGGGCGGGCCCTTGCAGGATCTGGGCGACGGTTATGCGGACGTCATCGGCGCGTATGTCAGGCATCCGTTGATATTGACGCCCAAGGACGATCTGAGCGTCGGCGTCGCCTATAACCGGAAACTGCTGAAGGACTCGTTTTTCTCTTACGCGTTTCGTCGCCGCTCGAACGTGGCGAGCGTCACGCTGAACGGCTCGCATTTCGGCGACTGGAAAGGGCGGCCGAACGGATTGCAGTATGCGCTTTCGGTCGATGCCGGCGATGTGAAGCAACTCGACGTCGGCTTGGGCGATCCGTCCACGCAGGGACGTTTCGTGAAGTGGGGCGGCTCCGCCGATTTCACGCAGACGCTGTGGCCGGGGGCGAATGTCCGCGCGCGGATGAGTGCGCAGTTCGCGAGCCGGCACCTTGATCCGTCGGAGCAGATGTCGCTTGGCGGGCCGAATGCGGTGCGCGCCTATGGATACGATGCGCCGAGCGTCGACCAGGGCGCGATTGCGTCGGTCGATCTGACGCAGCAGATCGCGGCCGTGCCCGGCCTTTCGGCTCGCGTGTTCGCGGATGCCGGCCGCGGTCAGATCAACAAGTCGCGCGCGCTCGCCGGCGCGGACAACACGTGGAACGCGCGCGGCTATGGCGTGGGTGTTTCCTATCAGTACAAGGCCCGTGCACGGGTTGACGTATCGCATGCGTTCCGGGTGGGCGCGCCGGCCGGCCAGCGGCCGGACAACGGGCAGACGTGGGTCACGGCGACACTCAATTTCTGAGTGTCGTGAACCCGGATCGCCAGGCCATGAGGCCTGGCGATGCCGAAGCGTGACCGTCAGCGTCGCGCGATGCTCAGCCGAGCGGCCAGTTCAGGATCGCAATCCCGTCGTTGTAGTCGCCGTCCGTACCGTCCTCCGATCCGACCAGCCCGAAGTAGGTCTTCTTGAAGATGTCGACCTGCCGCGAGCCGATCTTCGACGGCTTGCCGTTCGCCGTCACAACCACGCGCACCTTCCCCTTGCCCGAATTCAGCACTTGCGTGTTCAGGTTCGCGTCCTGCGTGCCGGCGCCCTGGAACGTCGCGGCCGGTTTCGGGTTGTCGTCGACGAATACCTCGATCGTCTGCTGTGCGGCAGAGTTGACGAGCGCCGTCACGCCGAACGCGATGTTCGGCGGCAGGTTGAAGATGCCGTCGCGTTCGCCGCCGGCATTCGTCGCGGGGTCGGGCTGCGCGGGTTGCGGTTGCGCCGTCGCTTTCGCGAAGTACGTGACCACCGCACCGATGCCGAACTTCGCGGCAGCGCCCGGCAGCACGCCGGGTGCGCCGGCCCACGTCACCGTGCAGGCGTCGATCTTCCCGGTCGTGTCGGTCTTGACCTTGTTCATCCAGCTGCTGATGTCGAAGCTGTACGGCACGGTGGAGAGGTGGACGAACACATCGAATTGCGGCAGCTTCTCGACGAGCTGCGCGGTCATGAACTGACGCATCCGGTCGAGCACGGCCTGGTCGCCGCCGGCCTGCACGGCGAGCGCGTCGTTGCCGGCGAGTTGCAGCAGTGCGTACAGATCGTCATGGGTAAAGGGTTGTGGCATGTCGTCCTCGTCGTAATGGAAGGTCTCGCGTCGCGCGGCCGACGAATCGGTTTCGCCGTGTCGCGCGCGGAGCAAAGCGTGGGCAGTCGCGGCTGCCCGAATGAATCGCAACGCGTGGTTGGCCCTGTCGTCATTGCGATACCGAAAGCGGCGCGCAATCCATGCCGCGCCGTGCGTCCCTGTTATTGACGTCCGTCGATCAGCCCAGCGGCCAGTTCAGGAACACGATGCCGTCGTTGTAGTCGTCGTCCGCGCCGTCCTCCGACCCGACGATCCCGAAGAACGACTTCTTGAAGATGTCGACCTGCCGCGAGCCGAGCCGCGACGGCTTGCCGTTCACCGTCACGATCACGCGCACGCGGCCCTTGCCGGAGTCGAGCACCTTCGTGCCGAGGTTCTGGTCCTGCACGCCCGCGCCCTTGAACGTGGCGGCCGGTTTCGGGTTGTCGTCGATGTAGATGTCGATCGTCTGGTCGTTCGACGCGTTGGTGAGCGCGGTCACGCCGAACTTGATGTTGGCCGGGAGATTGAACGTGCCGTCGCGTTCGCCGCCGCCGCCGATGTTGCCGGCGCCGCCGGTTCCGCTGCCGGTTTCGGCGCCCTGATTCCCGCCGGATTGCGACGACGATTGCGCGACGGCGTTACCGATCGCGGAAATGCTCGCGTACGAGTCGATATGCATCGCGCTGCCGCGCACGCTTTTCCACTGGCCTTTCACGAACGTGACGCCGCTGCCGACGTCGATCGTCGCGACGAGCGTGAACGGCATGCGCCCGGTGCTTTCCGGCACCTTCGACGAATAGGTGAAGCAGCCGTCCGCGACGACGCCCTTGTCGGTCGCGATCGCGAAATAGATGCCGGGGAAGTTGTTGCCGGTCGCGTACGGCGTCGGCACGTTGAGCGTGACGAGCAGCTTGCCGTCGCGAATGTTTGCCTGCTCTTTCGCAAGGTCGAGATGCAGGCCCGGAATGTCGACGTAAGTCTCGGACGTGACGACGGGCGCGCTGTTGATCGATGCCGAAATGATGGGCATGGCGGTCTCCTGAAGGCGAAACGGGTTTGAATTGAATGGCTTCGCGTTTTCGATGTGGAACCGCCGGGCTGCCTTGCAGGCGGCAGCCCGGCGGTCATCGGTCAATCGGCGGGCGGGCCGATCAGCCGATCGGCCACTGCAGCACGACGATGCCGTCGTTGTAGTCGCTGTCGTGGCCGTCTTCCGACACGACGATCCCGAAGTTGACCGTGAACGGCGAGCCGTCCGACTTCTTGCCGTTGATCGGCGCGAGGCGCGCGTCGGTGGCCGACGGCTTGCCGTTTACCGACACCTCGAAGCGGATCTTGCCGTTGCCGGAATTCAGCGTGGTTTCGCGCGGGCCGTCGCGCGTGGTCAGCTTGTGATAAGCGGCGGGTTCCTTGCTGTCGCCGATAAACAGCTTGATGTGCTGTTGTTCGGCGGCATTCGCGAAGAAAATCGCGCGGAAATCGGTATTCGGCGGAATCGAAAATTCGCCGGCGCGATTGGATGACGTTTGAGAATCGGCCATGCTTTCCTCCTGAAGATCAGTAGTAAGGCGTCTCCCCGCGTCTCGCAAACGTTTGCCGTTTGAAACGCGGTTCGACAAGCATGTCGAAAAATAAATAAAAAAATATTCAGATGAGAATGGTAATTGTTCAATAAATCGAAAATCAAGGTGAATCGATTTAATGAAACAGGTTTAATCGAGGATGTTTTTATATATTCCGGAAACTATGCCGGCGCGCGTGTCGTTTTTCTGAATAGTGCGCGGTACAGGCGGATCGGCAACGGGGCAATCGGGCTTCGGGGCGAGCGCTCGGTGTTCGCATCTGGCAGCGTTCGTTTCAACATCAGCATCTCTGTCGTGGCCGCGCCCACCGGCCACCACCAAACGCCCACGCCGAAGCCCGATCGCAAAGGGAGGGTGTGCGGCGACCGGCGAAGAGGATGGACCGACTCACTCCGAACATGAATAGGACCTCACCGGCGCCGCACCCATGAAGCATATCGACGGGCGCGGCCGCCGCCTATCGGACGGGACTGATTTTGCAGACGGCGCGGCCATGCGAGGCACGCGCTTCCCGTTGACAGCCCCGTCCACCCTGTGATTTGATTCCGGCCATGCAAGCCGCCCAGCCCCTCTTCTCGCTACGACTACTAGCCCGTTGTTCCGGGCTGGGTCTGCGGCTGCGCGCTTTCCATCTGCTTCTTTCCTGAAGCGCCAGATTTCCCCCGTATCACCGACCTGGCCCCGGTTGTCGACCGGCGCCTGAGCTCGTCTTTTTTCCGTATCGCTCCGCTCCGTCCCGGTCGCTCAACCGTCAAGGCTGTCGTTCGCCGTACCGCTTTGCCGTTGTGCCGCTTTTTACCGCTTTGATCGCTGCGTGCGCAGCCGGCCGCCACTGCTGAAGGCCGCCGCGCCGCGGTTTCCCGACAAACCGACCGAGGACCGAACATCATGATGCTGAAGAACCCCGCAACGAAGTACCGGCCGTTCACGCCCGTCAACTTGCCGAACCGAACATGGCCGTCGCGCACCATCACGCACGCGCCGATCTGGATGAGCACCGACCTGCGCGACGGCAACCAGGCGCTGTTCGAGCCGATGGACGCGGCGCGCAAGATGCGGATGTTCAAGACGCTCGTCGCGATCGGTTTCAAGGAGATCGAGGTGGCGTTCCCGTCGGCGTCCGAGACCGACTTCAACTTCGTGCGCGAGCTGATCGAAGGCGGCCACATTCCCGACGACGTGACGATCGAGGTGCTGACGCAGGCGCGCGACGACCTGATCGAGCGCACCTTCGAATCGCTGCGCGGCGCGAAGCGCGCGATCGTGCATCTGTACAACGCAACCGCGCCGGAATTCCGCAAGATCGTGTTCGGCCTCGACCGCGACGGCGTGACGCAGCTCGCGGTGAACGCGGCGCGCACGATCAAGCGCTGCGCCGATGCCGCGACCGACACGCAGTTCACGCTGCAGTACAGCCCGGAAACGTTTACGGCGACCGAGCTCGATTTCGCGAAGGAAGTCTGCGACGCGGTATTCGACGTGTGGCAGCCGACGCCCGAGCACAAGGCGATCGTGAACCTGCCGGCGACTGTCGAGGTCGGCACGCCGAACTTCTATGCGGACCAGATCGAATGGATGCACCGCAACCTCGCGCGTCGCGATGCGCTGATCCTGTCCGTGCATCCGCACAACGATCGCGGCACCGCGGTCGCGGCGGCCGAGCTCGCGGTGATGGCCGGCGCCGACCGCATCGAGGGCTGCCTGTTCGGCAACGGCGAACGCACGGGCAACGTCGATCTCGTGACGCTCGCGCTGAACCTGTACACGCAGGGCGTCGATCCGGGCCTCGATTTCTCGCAGATCAACGAAGTCGCGCGCACGTCCGAGGAATGCACGCAGTTGCCGATCCATCCGCGTCATCCGTACGTTGGCGACCTCGTGTTCACCGCGTTCTCCGGCTCGCACCAGGATGCGATCAAGAAGGGCTTCGCGGTGCAGCGCGCCGACGCCGTGTGGGAAATGCCGTATCTGCCGATCGATCCGAGCGACCTCGGCCGCACGTACGATTCGATCATTCGCGTGAACAGCCAGTCGGGCAAGGGCGGCATCGCGTACCTGCTCGAACAGGGTTATGGCGTCGCGCTGCCGCGCCGCCTGCAGGTCGACTTCAGCGCGGCCGTGCAGCGCCTGACCGACGACAGCGGGCACGAGGTGACGAGCGCGCAGATCTGGTCGCTGTTCCAGCAGGAATACGTGGAGGGCGACGCGCCGCTGCGCTATGTCGGCCATGAACTTAGCGAACGCGACGGCCGCGAGACGATCGTGCTCACCGCCGACGTGCACGGCGAGCGCCGCGTGCTGCGCGGCGAAGGCAACGGCCCGCTCGACGCGCTGATGCATGCGCTGCGCACGCCGCTGCGAATCCAGCACTACGAGGAACGCGCGTTGTCGCAGGGCGCCGACGCAAAGGCGATCGCGATCGCGGAACTGGCCGGCTCGGGCGTGCGCGGCAGCGCGTTCGGCGTGGGCATCGACGCGAACCTGACGACCGCGTCGATTCGCGCGGTGATCAGCGGCGTCAACCGCGCGTATGCGCGGGCTGACGAAGCGGCGCAGGCGACGTTCTTTGGCGCGCAGGCGGCGGTGAAGGCCGTCGCGTAAGCGGGCGGTGGCGGCCGCGCCGGCGAGGCGGCGCGGCCTGACAAACCTGACAGGAGATGACTCCACGCAACGGGCGTATCGTGCTAGCGGCGCGCGCGGGGCCATTTTCCCGCGCCCATCACCATGAGGAATGCGTCATGTCGAAGCTCGATGCCCTGCGGGGCGACATCAAGGGGCAGGCCCAGGCAGCGGATCGCCACAACCTGGTTCGGCCGGATGCGAACGGTGCGCTATGGGCGCGCGGCCTGACGACGAAGCGGGTCGCCGACCTGTTCCGGACGCTGCCGGGTTTGCCGGGTCACTGGATGCAGTTGCAGAACGAGGTCAACGCCGGGAATCGCTACTTCTACGGCGGCATCCAGAACGGCAGCGTGACGACCGAGGAAGGGAAGGCGCTGATCCGCTGGATCGCCAAGTCGGTCGTGAGCGCGGCCGAGAAGGCGTCGTTCGACTTCCCGCTGCAGCAACTGCGCTTCACGGCCGATATGGGCTGGCTCAAGCTGCAGCGCGTGTCGGGGCGCGTGATGGTGTTCTCGCAACCGTGAGCCGTGCGTCGACCCCGATGCTGACGGCCCGGGGAACGTATCGGGACGTGCATCGGGAAGCGCGCGGCGCGTAGTCGAAGGCCGGGCTGTCGTCGGGCGAAGGGTTCGCCCGCTGGCGCAGTCGTTTTGTTTGTCCCCGTTCGTTGGCCACCGCTTCATCTCGAGGTGGCTTCTCGGAATTTGATATTTCGATTATTATCGAATAATGGAAACGAACCAGACCATCGCCGCGCTGTCGGCACTCGCGCATGAATCCCGGCTCGCCGTCTTCCGCACGCTCGTGCAGGCGGGGCCGCAGGGCCTGCCGGCCGGGCAGATCGCCACGCTGCTGAATGTACCGCCTTCATCGCTGTCCTTTCATCTGAAGGAGCTGGCCCATGCGCAGCTCGTCACGAGTCAGCAGGACGGCCGCTTCGTCATCTATAGCGCGAACTTCGCGACGATGAACGGGCTGCTGGCCTATCTCACGGAGAACTGCTGCGGCGGCAATCCGTGCTCGCCGGTGTCCGCGTGTTCGACGTCCGGCCCGCAACCTTGCTGAAGCGCCTTCGCCTACCTCGCCCATGACCACGAACGTCCTGATCCTCTGTACCCACAACTCCGCGCGCAGCGTGCTCGCGGAAGGCATGCTCAATCATTGGGCCGCGAAGCTCGGCAAGGACGTGCGCGCGTACAGCGCCGGCAGTGCGCCGAGCGGCCGGCTCAATCCGTTCGCGCTGGAAGCGCTGACGAACGCCGGTGTCGATGTCGGCGACTACCGCAGCAAGAGCTGGGACGAATTCACGGGCGACGGCGCGCCTGAAATGCGCGTCGTCATCACGGTGTGCGACAGCGCGGCCGCGGAGACGTGCCCGTACTGGCCCGGCAGCCCGGTCAAAGTGCACTGGGGTTATGCCGATCCGTCGAACGCGGTGGGCGGCGACGAAGGCAAGCGGCTCGCGTTCGAACTCACGCGCCAGGCGATCGGCTACCGGATGCTGCAGTTGCTGGCGCTGCTGCTCGATCGCATGAGCAACGCCGAACTCCAGGCGGCCTTGACCGAGATTTCCCGGAGCTGACCGTTCGCACGGCGGCTGGCCGAATTCACCGGCCGCCAGCGACTTCGAGACCGATACCCGTCCAATGAACACGTCCAACGTCGCTCCGCCGGAGCAGGCTGTCGCCAAGCCTTCCATCAACTTCTTCGAACGCTATCTGACCGTCTGGGTCGCGCTGTGCATCGTCGCCGGCATCGCGCTCGGCCAGGCGCTGCCCGGCCTGTTCCAGCAGATCGGCCGGATGGAATACGCGCAGGTCAACCTGCCGGTCGGGCTGCTCA
Organism: Burkholderia sp. IT-111MI5; assembly: GCF_949752865.1. NCBI lineage: Bacteria > Pseudomonadati > Pseudomonadota > Betaproteobacteria > Burkholderiales > Burkholderiaceae > Burkholderia > Burkholderia sp. IT-111MI5. The sequence continues at coordinate 557,182 of NZ_CATKIF010000022.1, forward strand.
TCTGGGTGATGATCATTCCGATGCTCGTCAAGGTCGACTTCGGCGCGCTGCATGAAGTGCGTCAGCACGTGAAAGGCATCGGCGTCACGCTCGTCGTGAACTGGCTCGTCAAGCCGTTCTCGATGGCGTTCCTCGGCTGGCTGTTCATCCGGCATCTGTTCGCACCGATGCTGCCGGCCGATCAACTCGACAGCTACATCGCCGGCTTGATCCTGCTCGCCGCCGCGCCGTGCACGGCGATGGTGTTCGTATGGAGCCGGCTGACGGGCGGCGATCCGCTGTTCACGCTGTCGCAGGTCGCGCTGAACGACAGCATCATGGTGATCGCGTTCGCGCCGCTGGTCGGCCTGCTGCTGGGGATGTCGGCGATATCCGTGCCGTGGGCGACGCTGCTCACGTCGGTCGTGCTCTACATCGTGATCCCGGTGATCCTCGCGCAGCTCTGGCGCAAGCGGCTGCTCGCGAACGGGCAGGCGGCGTTCGATGCCGCGATGGCCAGGATCGGTCCGTGGTCGATCGCCGCCTTGCTGGCCACGCTCGTGCTGCTGTTCGCGTTCCAGGGCGAAGCGATCCTGAAGCAGCCGCTGGTGATCGCGCTGCTCGCGGTGCCGATCCTGATCCAGGTGTTTTTCAATTCGGCGCTCGCTTACTGGCTCAATCGCGCCGTGGGCGAGAAGCACAACATCGCGTGTCCGTCGGCGCTGATCGGCGCGTCCAATTTCTTCGAGCTGGCGGTCGCGGCTGCGATCAGTTTGTTCGGTTTTCATTCCGGCGCGGCGCTGGCCACCGTCGTCGGCGTGCTGATCGAAGTGCCCGTCATGCTGCTGGTGGTGCGCATCGTCAACCGGTCGAAGGGCTGGTACGAACGTGCTTGAGCAAACGGGAGAATCCATCTGCATGAACTACGTCACGATTCAATGCGATCACGCGGAGGGTGCGCATGTCTGACCGTCTGAATGACCTGCCGCAACTCGACGTCGAATCGTTCCGCGTGCCGGATGCCGGCCAGTTGCAGCCGGCGGTGCCGTCGACGCATCCGCCCCGGTTCCTGCTTCTGTACGGCTCGCTGCGCGAGCGTTCGTTCAGCCGGCTGCTGATCGATGAAGCCGCGCGCCTGCTCACCGCAATGGGCGCCGAAGTGCGCGTGTTCAATCCGAGCGGCCTGCCGCTGCCGGACGATGCGCCCGAGAGTCATCCGAAGGTCGTCGAGCTGCGCGAACTGGTGCAGTGGTCGGAAGGCATGGTGTGGTGCTCGCCGGAGCGGCACGGCGCGATGACCGGCATCATGAAAGCGCAGATCGACTGGATTCCGCTGTCGATGGGCGCCGTGCGGCCGACCCAGGGCAAGACGCTCGCCGTCATGCAGGTCAGCGGCGGCTCGCAATCGTTCAATGCGGTGAACCAGATGCGCGTGCTCGGACGCTGGATGCGCATGCTGACCATCCCGAACCAGTCGTCGGTGGCGAAGGCGTTCGCGGAATTCGACGAAGCAGGGCGGATGAAGCCTTCGGCTTATTTCGATCGCGTGGTGGATGTGCTGGAAGAACTGGTCAAGTTCACGCTGCTGACGCGGGATATCGGGCCTTATCTGGTGGATCGGTATAGCGAGCGGAAGGAAAGCGCGGAGGAACTGTCGAAGCGCGTCAATCAGCGCAGTATCTGACGTGCCTCGGTGCGGCGCCCATGACGATCCACAGCGGACGGTCGGCCACGTGCACCTCGGCGCTCGCGAATCACTACCGCCTGAAAAGACTCTACCTTTCGAGGATCGGCATCATGCAACTACGCACTGCGGCGACATCCGATCTGGTCTCGATAGAGGCCCTGCTTCGTGCCTCCGACTTACCTGTTGCCGGTGTGGCGGAGCACTTGTCTAATTTCATTGCGGCCGTCGATGACCGGAGCGTCATTGCGTGCGGCGGCATCGAATACCACGGCAACTTCGCGTTGATCCGTTCGATTGCCGTCGCTGCGCAAGCGCGCGGCGGCGGGCTGGGAAAGACGATCGTTTCGCGCTTGCTGGCGGAATGCCGCAGTCGCGCGGTCGAAGCGGTAGCGTTGCGCACGACCACGGCGGAGCGCTATTTTGCTCGGCAGGGTTTTGTGCGCGTTACGCTCGGTGACGTGCCTGGACCGCTGCTATCGTCCGGTCAGTTCGCCGGTGTGTGCCCGGCATCTGCGGCCATCATGCTGAAGGTGATTTAGCCGAACGCGCGGCGTCGACGCCGAACCGTTCGCCATCGAAGACGATCCGCACCTTACTTTGCAACCGTGATGCCTGCCGAATGCGCGCGCTGCGCGGGCCGCACCACGGTTTCAACATGCCGGCCCAGCGACACCGGCACTTCCATCACCTGACCTGGCGAAACGTAATCGGACTGGTCCGATTGGGTCGGCTCCGCGATCGGGATACCCTTCGGGTACCGGATCTGAACGGCGTCCTGCCTGCCGTCACCCGTCTGCCATTCCCGTTCGCGAGACCGCGCGTTGCGCGGCCCATCGTGTTCCTCCGGCGCCAGCCGCGAGCCGTCGCGTGCTCACTCGCTGATTCACTACTTCAAGCAGCGTACGCGCACGGCCAATCGCATCAGCGATATCGCGCCGAATCAGACGGGTCCGATTCATTTGCGTCCCTCGCGTTCATAGAATGGAATCGATGATGCGCTTCACGCGCATTGCCATTCGACGGAGGCGTTCCGCATGACCGTTCTTGATTCCTTCTCACGCATTGCCGAGCGCACGCACGGCTCGCGCAGTTCGTTCGCACTGCTGCGTTGGTCGCTAGTCGTGATCTTCCTGTGGTTCGGCGGAATGAAGTTCACCGCGTACGAAGCAGGCGGCATCGCGCCATTCATCGCGAACAGCCCGCTGATGAGCTGGCTGCACGCGCTGTTCGGCGTGGAAGGCGCGAGCATCGCGATCGGCGCGGTCGAACTGACGACGGCCGCGATGCTGGTGGTCGGCTCGCGCGTGCCGCTGGCGTCGGTGCTGGGCGCCGCGATGTCATCGGCCACATACGCGATGACATTGACCTTCATGCTGACGACGCCCGGCGTTGGCGAGCCAACGGCCGGCGGGTTCCCGGCGATCTCGGCGCCGATCGGCCAGTTCCTGCTGAAGGACCTCGTGCTGCTCGCGGCATCGCTGTGCCTGCTGCTGGCGTCGCTGCCGCCGCGCGGCGGCGACGCAGCGCGGATGTCGCCCGTCGCATGACGACGGCGGCGCGTTCCGGCTCGGCCGAGGACGGAGCCATATGAACATCATGGGCGATCGACACATCATCGGGCGGTTGGCGAGCACGCTGGCACCGTGCTTCAAGGACGTGCTGCGCCGTCCGCGCCGCACGACGATTCTCGCGGCGACGGCAGGATGTCTGCTCGCGGCCGCATGCGTCGCGGCGCCGCGCGTGTACGAGATGCAGACGCCGGCCGCGATCGGGATGCAAGACGGCGCGAACCCAGTGCACACCGGTTCCGTCGTGCGCCCGGCGGCCGTACCCGTCGGCGCCGCACGGCACGGCGTTGGCGACCCGGCGCGCACCGCGCACGATTCGGCCGTGCATGCGGCCGCGCGCGCGAAAGCGCGCTATCCGCGCCGGCCCGATGCATCGTCCGATACCGCGAAGGCGCTCGGCATGACCGACGCGGAACTCGCGTCGTGGCTTACCGACATTCGCCAGCAGACGTCGGAGCCGACGTTTCATCCACGAGAACGCGGCGCGGCCGAACTTCACCCGATGCACCCCGCGCGCCCGACCGATTCCTGACCCTGCCGGGCGGCACGACTTCCGAAGACCGGCGCGGCCGCCGGTCGCGCCTGCCGCCCGTTCCCGATGCGCGTCGCGCCGTACGCCGGCGGCGGCGTATCCAACCAGAAACCAGCAAGCGGAGACAAGCATGCAGTTCTACGACGAGATGCATCGCGAAGGCGGCGCCGTCCGGCGCCACTACGAAGCATTCCAGCACTGGCTGAGCCAGCAGACCGACGACACGATGCGCCGCAAACGCGCGGAAGCGGACCTGATGTTTCGACGGGTCGGCATCACGTTCGCCGTCAACGGCGACGAATCGGGCGGCGAGCGGCTGATCCCGTTCGACCAGATTCCGCGCATCGTGCCGGCCGACGCATGGCGCACGCTCGAAGCCGGGCTGCGGCAGCGCGTGCAGGCGCTCAACCTGTTCCTGCACGACGTCTACCATCGCGGCGACATCGTGCGCGCGGGCATCGTGCCGGCCGCGCAGATCTATGCGAACGCGCAGTACCGGCCGGAGATGCAGAACGTCGACGTGCCGCGCGACATCCGTGCGCACATCGCGGGCGTGGACCTCGTGCGGGCCGGCGACGACGGCGCGTTCTACGTGCTGGAAGACAACCTGCGCGTGCCGTCGGGCGTGTCGTACATGCTCGAGAACCGCAAGATGATGATGCGGCTCTTTCCCGACCTGTTCGTGCGCAACCGCATCGCGCCCGTCGCGCACTACCCGGATCTGCTGCTCGACACGCTGCGCGCGAGCGCGCCGGACGGCGTCGACGATCCGGTGGTCGTCGTGATGACGCCCGGCATGTACAACTCCGCGTACTTCGAGCACACGTTCCTCGCGCAGCAGATGGGCGTCGAACTCGTCGAGGGCAAGGACCTGTTCGTCGACGGCCGGCACGTATACATGCGCACGACCCACGGGCCGAAGCGCGTCGACGTGATCTACCGCCGGCTCGACGACGATTTTCTCGATCCGCTCGCGTTCCGCAGCGATTCGGCGCTCGGCGTGCCGGGGCTGCTCGGTGCGTATCGCGCGGGGCGCGTGACGATCGCGAACGCGATCGGCACCGGCATCGCGGACGACAAGTCGATCTACCCGTTCGTCCCCGACATGATCCGGTTCTATCTCGACGAGCAGCCGATCCTGAACAACGTGCCGACGTACCAGTGCCGCAAGCCGGATGATCTCGCATACACGCTTGCGCACCTGCCCGATCTCGTCGTCAAGGAAGTACACGGCGCGGGCGGCTACGGGATGCTCGTCGGTCCGGCCGCGACGAAAGCGGAGATCGAGGCGTTCCGTGCGCGACTCGTCGCGCAGCCCGACAACTACATCGCGCAGCCGACGCTCGCGCTGTCCACCTGCCCGACCTTCGTCGAAGCCGGCATCGCGCCGCGCCACATCGACCTGCGCCCATTCGTGCTGTCGGGCCGCACCGTGAAGATGGTCGCGGGCGGGCTCACGCGCGTCGCGCTGAAGGAGGGCTCGCTGGTCGTGAATTCGTCGCAGGGCGGCGGCACGAAGGACACGTGGGTCGCGGGCTGAGCGGCACGCGCGGGCCCGAACCACAAGACAAAGGAGGCAGCATGCTGAGCCGCACCGCGGATCATATCTATTGGATGGCGCGCTATCTGGAGCGCGCGGAGAATACGGCGCGCATCGTCGACATCAACCTGAAATCGCTGCTGCTGCCGCAGGACGACGAACGGCAGCGCCGCACGCTGCGCGCGCTGCTGCGCTCGGTCGAACTCGAGCCGGCCTTCACGGCGAAGCATGGCGAACCGGCGCCCGAGACGGTCGTCGCGTTTCTCGTCGCGGATCGCGACAATCCGTCGAGCATCGTGTCCTGCCTGCGCAGCGCACGGGAGAACGCGCGCGCGGTGCGCGGCCTGCTGACGACGGAGTGGTGGGAGACGATCAACCATACGTGGATCGAGTGCGTCGAGCAGCTCGCGGCGGATGCGCTCGCGGCCGATCCGCACGAATTCCTCGAATGGGTGAAGTCGCGCGTGCACCTTGCGCGCGGTGTATCGATCGGCACCGCGATGCGCGACGACGCGTATTACTTCTCGCGGCTCGGCACGTTTCTCGAACGCGCGGACAACGTCGCGCGGATGCTCGACGTGCGCTTTCTCGACATCGAGCAGGCCACGGCCGATTCTCCGGACGAGATCGACGAGTTCTACTACTGGACGTCGATCCTCACGTCGGTGTCGGGGATGGAGATCTATCACAAGGTCTATCGCGACGTCGTGACGCCCGACCGCGTGGCCGAACTGCTGCTGCTGAACCCCGCGATGCCGCGCTCGCTGCGCGCGGCGATCGACGATTTCTGCATGACGCTCGACAAGCTGAAAAACGGCGCGTCGGCCGAGTGCGAACGCGAAGCCGGCCGATTGCGTGCGGAGCTGCATTACGCGGACATCCGCAAAATCCGCGCGCAGGGGCTGCACGCATTCCTGAACGAATCGCTCGAGCGCGTGTATGCGCTCGGCAACATGGTCTCGCGCGCTTTCATGATGTCCGCGAGCTGAATCGAGGTTCCCATGTACCTGACCATTCGACACGACACGATCTATCGCTATTCGGCGCCGCTCACCTATTCGATCCAGCAGATCCGGATGACGCCGCCGGCGCTGCCGTCGCAGTACGTCGCGGGCTGGCGGATCACCGCGCCCGGCGCGCTCGATGCGTCGACCGATGCGTACGGCAACGCGCTGCATGCGCTGGTCGTCACGCGGCCGCTGACCGAAATCGCGCTGCATGCGCACGGTGCAATCGACACGCAGCCGCTCGACGACGGCCGGCTCGGGCTCGACCCGGGGCCCGTGCCGGTCGCGCACTACACGTGTGCGACGCGGCTGACCGAGGCCGACGGCGCGATCCGCGAGCTTGCCGCCCCGCTCGAAGCGGGCGACGGCTCCGGCGCGTTCATTGCTTTGGCCGAGCGGATCGCCGATGCGGTTGCGTACCGGCAAGGAATCACGGCCGCGACGAGCACGGCGGCCGACGCACTCGCGCTGCGGCACGGCGTATGCCAGGATCACGCGCACCTGATGCTCGCATGCTGCCGCGCGCGCGGCGTGCCCGCGCGCTACGTGAGCGGTTATTTCGACGCGGGCGACGTGCCGCATGCGGCGAGCCATGCGTGGGTCGACGTATGGGTGCGCGAGATTGGCTGGGTGTCGGTCGACGTCACGCACGCGCGCTTCGCGGGCGAAGCGTATTGCCGCGTCGCGACCGGCCGCGACTACGAAGCGGCCGCGCCGGTGCGCGGCGTGCGGATCGGCGGCGGTGACGAGTCGCTCGACGTGCGGGTGGACGTGCAGGCGGGAGGCGCGTTATGACCTACTGTGTGGCGATGCGCGTCGACGAAGGGATCGTGTTCCTGTCTGACTCGCGCACCAATGCTGGCATCGATCACGTGAGCACGTTCCGGAAGATGGCGTTGTTCGAAGTGCCGGACGAGCAGGTCGTCGTGCTGCTGTCGGCCGGCAATCTCGCGATCACGCAGGCGGTCACGCAAAGCCTTGCGTCGCAGCCGAGGACCGATCCGCAGTCGATCTGGCGCGTGCGCTCGATGCACGACGCGGCGCGGCTCGTCGGCGACGCGGTGCGGGCGGTGCATGCGCGCGACGCACAGTCGCTGAGCCAGTTCGGCGTCGATTTCAACTGCAGCTTCATCGTCGGCGGGCAGGTGCGCGGCGAGGCGCCGCGGCTATTCCAGATCTATGCGGCCGGCAACTTCATCGAGGCGTCGACGTTGAGCCCGTACGTGCAGATCGGCGAGGCGAAGTATGGCAAGCCGATCATCGAACGGATGCTGTGCGAGGCGATGCCGCTCGCGGACGCGACGAAATGCGCGCTGATCTCGATGAATTCGACGATCCGTTCGAACGTGTCGGTCGGGCTGCCGGTCGATCTGCTCGTGTACGAACGCGATGCGCTGCGCGCGACGAAGTTCGCGACGTTCGACGAGCATGATCCGTACTACGGGATGCTGCATACGACGTGGGCGGCGCGGCAGCGTTCGGTGTTCGACGAGATTCCGAACCTGCCATGGCCCGACGTGCCGACGGTGCCGCCGCCGAGGGTCGCGCCGGAGCGCACGGCGTTGCGGGAGTGGGCGGAGGGGGCGCCCGAGTAGAGGCAGGCGGGCGGTTCGCGTCCGCCTTTGCCGACCGATGCGACGCGCTACGCCGGATCGATCGTGAAGTTCGCGAGCGCGTAGTGCGCGCGGCACGTCCAGAGCGTATTGCCGCCGCGATGAAAAACGGCGACGCCGTCACGGACGGTCATCCGCGTGCGCGGATACACGGCGCCGTGCCCGTTGACGGCGGCGGCAAGATCGTTGCGTTCCTTGCAGGCGGCCCAGTATTCGCCGTCCTGTAGTGTCGTCTGTCGATGATTCATGCTGACTCCATCGTGATCGGTATCGCGCACGCGCGGCAGGGCTTCGATGCGGGTGCTCGACGCTCGCATATGGCAGCGTTATCGAGTTGCAGCAGGATCAGCGCCCTTCAAAGCGTGGCCGCGCCCACCGGCCACCATCGAGCGCCCGCATCGAAGCCGTCGCAAGCGAAAGGTGCGCGGTATCCGGATTCGCTCGCGCCTCCCGAGCGCAGCCCTTTACAGGGCCGTCAGACCACGCGAATCCGGCACCGCGCAAAACAAGCTTATCGCCGAAAGCCGCGCAGGCCTATCAGACCAGGCTGATTCGAACCCGCACGGCGATCGGCGCGCGATGCTCAATGCACCCACGCGAAGTAATACGCACCGCCGATCGTCAGTGCCGCGGCGACCAGCGTCGCATACGGCGCGAGATTCATCCACGCGCTCCGCTTCGGTACTTCAAGCTCCATGTCCTGCTGCATCTGCGCGGGGAAGCGGCCGCGATCCTGCCAGTAGTGGCGATAGACGAATACCGGCACGATCAGCAGCATCGCGATCAGCCCGTTGCGCAGCGTGCCTTCGCCTTGCAGATCGGCGCCAGCGCCGGCATAGACCAGATTTGCGAACCCGCACACCGCGCCCGCGGCGAGCAGCCACGTCGGGCAGCGGAACGGACGATCCCAGTTGCCGCGATCCATCCGGTGAATCCAGCCTGACTGCAAGTTCAGGAACACGAACAGCATGTAGCAAACGTTCGAGATCGACAGCACCGTGAAGTAGTCCGACATCATCAGCAGCACGAGGTTGAAGCCGAGATCGGTCCACATCGCGCGTGTCGGCGAGCCATGCTCGTTCACGTGCGACAGGTACTTCGGCAGCCAGCCGTCGACCGATGCCTGGTACAGCGTGCGCGACGAGCCCATCATCGACGTCATCACGATCAGCAGGATCGACAGCATCAGCATCACGACGAGCGCGTTCGCAACCCATGCACCGCCGCCGACGAGCTTCGCCATCGCGGCTGCGACGCCGGTGCCGTCGCGAATCGCCGGATCGAGCATCGCCTGCGTGCCGAGCGCACCCTGGAATGCCATCGGCACGAGCGTCATCACGACGAGGCACAGTGCGCCGGACCAGAAGATCGCCTTCGCGGTGTCACGGCGCGGATCGCGGAACTCGCGCGTGTAGCAGACGGCCGTCTCGAAACCGTACGACGCCCAGCCGGCCATGAACATCGCGCCGAGCGCCATCGTGACGCCTTGCCCGTTCCATGCGCCGAAGGTCGCGGCCGTGAGGTTGCCCTGTGCGTCGTGGCCGAGCGGCAGCAGCGGCAGCAGGTTCGACATCGGTACGTCGCCGGTGACGAACGGCACGATGCCGACGATCAACAGCGGCGTGAGCGATGCGATGCCGAGAATGCGCTGCGTTTTTGCGGCCTTCGACGCGCCGCTGTGCTGAAGCTTGAACGTGATGAGCAGCAGGATCGCCGCGATGATGAACGTCGCGTTGATCCGCAGCGACAGGCCGGGCTTGATGAAGCTCAGGTCGGCGAGCGTGAGCCGCCATTGCAGCACGGCCGCGTCGGCCGGAAAGAAGCTCGTGAGCGCGTAGCTGGCCGCGAGGCCGCAGCCGAGCGCGAGCATCGGCGACCACGCGAGCCAGTTGCACCACACGGAAACCGGCGCGATCAACTTGCTGTAGCGCACCCAGCCGATCGCGCCGTACACCGATGCGCCGCCCGATTTGTGCGGGAACAGCCCGGAGATTTCGGCGTAGGTCGCGCTTTGAATCAACCCCATCGTGATCGCGGCGATCCAGATCGCCCACGCGGGATGGCCGATCGTCGCCGATACGCCGCCGATCGTGAACAGCACGCCGGCCGGCACGCCGCTGGTGACCCAGAAGCCGTCTTTCCACGTGAGGGTGCGTTGCAGCGTCTGGCTTTCGGGGGCGGTCGACGCCGGCCGACCGGTCAGGTCGGCGCTAGGGGGAGGCAGTCCTGTATCGCTCATCGAGAATGTCCTGTTTCGATTCGGTTGTCGGGCGGAAGCGGCGCGGCGGCACGGGCGCGAGGCCGGACCGGATCCGTATTGATCGGTGTGGCGGGCCGCTCGCGAAGGGCGGCGATGCCGGCATCGCCAGGCGACGCACGGCTGGATGAAACGCATCGCGGGCCGTCATGCGACGCCCGCGTTGAGGCCGGTGCGTGGTTCGATCGCGGGCGCGCCGAAAAACCGGGCAGCGCGATCGCGACTCGCACACGGCGCGCGCGAACGCGGGCAGATGAAGGTTTTGCCCGCACTAAAAGACCATGGTCCCAACAATCGACAGGTGCGGCAATCGGACTAGTCGGATTCTGATCGATTGCATGGTGAGGATGCCTACGCGGCCAGGAAATCAGCCCAGTCCGATTTCATCGGCGGCGCGAGGCCGCTAGCCTGATGGAACGAGATTTCATCAGCCGGTCGGCCGCGAACAGCGTCGCGCCAGCCTTGCGTCGGTCACGACTGAATCTAGGCAACCTCGAATACGGCCGGAGCACATAGCTCGGCTGGTTTGACAGAAGTCGCTTGTGGGGCTCGCTCGCCGGCTGGAAGCAATCCGCCAGGCGCACCCTTTCGCATGCCATTTCTCGCGGCATGAGCCTCGGCGCGTCGCAGTCGCGGTCGTCGTGCCGGTATTGAAAGCGCCGGCAATGGTGCGGACGGTTTCGTCCCGCACCGCGTCAAGCCGAAGAACCCGAAGGCATCGGGAAACGTTCGCATTCGATCGGCGGGGCAACCGCCGTACCCAATCCGCTTCATAGCAGTACAGCCATTAGCGAGGTATCCAGATGATGGATGCATGTCACGACACACTCCACGATCCGACCTATCTCGATCGACTGCGATCCGACCTGTTGCGTTTCGCTCGCCTGCAATTGCGCGATCCCGACGCCGCGGAAGACGCGGTGCAGGAATCCCTTGCCGCCGCCTGGATCCATGCCGACCGGTTCGACCGCAAGTCGTCGCACAAGACGTGGGTATTCGCGATTCTGCGACACAAGCTCATCGACGCGTTGCGCTCGCGCCGTCGAACGATCAATGCATCGGCGCTCGAATCCGAGCTCGATGGCGAATCGATTTTCGATCGCGAACTGTTCGATGACCGCGGGCATTGGGCGGGTCACGCCAAGCCCAATCCGTGGCCGAAGCCGGAAACCTTGTTGCAGCAGCAACAATTCTGGGCGCTCTTCGAAGCGTGCGTGGACCGGCTGCCAGCGCATATCGGCCGGGTGTTCGTCATGCGTGAGCTCCTCGGCTTGGAGATCGCCGCCATCTGCGACGAATTGGACCTCACCGCCAATCACTGCAGCGTCCTGCTTTACCGTGCCCGCTCGCGATTGCGCGCGTGCCTGACCGAACAGGGAGTGGGGGCCGAAGATGCTGCCGGAAGCCTGTAAGAGCATTGCGCGTCTGGTGTCCGATTCGCTGGACCGACCTTTGACTGCAAGCGAATGGCTGCGTGTGCGCGTGCATTTGCCGATCTGCCGCGGCTGCCGCAACTTCCGCGACCAGATTGCGCTGCTGCGAACAGCTGGCCGTTCATTGGGAAGCGGGACCCACGATGGCGCGCCGTAAGCACGCAGGCCGCGGCTACCGCATCGGTTGAAACCCCGAGCGGCGCCGCGGTTGACGACGCTGCGTGTGCCTGAAGCACCGGGCCGTTCATTCATCGTCCACGGTAGACCGGCAGATCGCGCCTGAACGGATCATTCCGGTGCGCCGACTCCGACATCGTCGCCGGCATCGACCCATAGCCGCTTCTGTCCTCTGCCGCCATGCCGGTCCCGTCGATTTTCGACAACGCCGCCTGCAACTTCACCGGGTAGCCCGGCTCCTCGCCGGACACCCGATAACCCGTCGCCTGCAGCGCGGCCAGTTCGGCCTTGACCTGCGCGCGCGTCACCATCGCTTGATTCGCTTGCGCCGGAACCGACAGCATGCCAATGACGGCCGCGACAGCGGATGCGATGAGCTTGCTCATATCGTTTCTCCTGATCTCAGTGGTCGAATGCCGGCTGAACATCGTTGCCGACATCGCATCTGTCGATCCACGTCGACGGATATGACAAACCGATCCGCCCGGATCGTGTTTCATTCGTTTCGTTATGGCGCATTCCGGCGCTCTCCCGCCGTATCCCGTCGTGATTGATGCGGCAATGACCAGCCCGCGGCAGCCGTCCCAACCGGCACCGGGTTCGGGGTGCTCTGCGCGCACGGGACGGCGTGGATCGGACCGGTCTGATTGCCGGCGCGATCGACGTAGGCGATGCTGTCGGACTTTCGAGGATTCAATGCATGGGTCTGCTGATCATCGCGATATGCGTCACTGTCGCCATATTCTTCGTGCTGTGACCGATTCCGGTCGATATGACATGCGAACTTTCCATGACTGAAAAGGAGCCTTCCGCTCGATGACGAACCGGATTCGCAAGCTGGCGATCATGGCCGTCGGCTGCCTGCTGACGGCCGCGGCATGCGCGGCCGACCGCACTCGCTGGCCCGATGCATCGAGCGAAAAACCGCTCGTCGGCGTGCAGGTCAAGATCCAGTCGTTCACGCCCGACGACGCGCGCAGGATTCACGCGACCGGCTTCGCATTCGTTCGCTTCGGCGCTTGGGCCGACCGCCTCGATCAAGCCGCCTATCGCGCGCAGCTCGACGACGCATTCGATGCCGCGCGGTCCGCCGGCTTGCCGGTGCTGCTGACCGTGCGCGCGCTCGGCTCGTTCGCGGTGGCGCGCGGCACGAAGCCGAAGGCGGTGGCGCTCGCGGCCGCGGGCGAACGGATCGCCGATGCGGTCGCGGCGCTGGCCGCACGGCATCGGCGCGACCTGATCGCCGTCGAACTCTGGAACGAACCGGACCTCGCCCGCTACTGGCCGACTGGTGACGTGGCGCAGACCTTCCCGCCGTTCGCCGTCGCGCTCTGCCGACGATTGGCGGAAGGGGCAAGGGCCGTGCCGATCGTCGGCTTCGGGTTCGCGCGGGCGCCGCTGCCGGGCAGCGTGCCGGGCGGCCTGCTGGCGAGCGTGCAGACGGCCGCGCCGGGTTGTCTCGATGCGGTTTCCTATCACGCGTACGGCATGACGCCCGCGCAGATCCGCGCGGCGGCACGCGATATCGATGCGCGCTACGGCTTGCCGGCGATCGTCACCGAAGTCGGCGCGGCGTCGGTGGGCGGCGACGGCGAACTGCGCCAGGCGCACCGCTTGCGCACGCTGCTCGACGCACGCGGTGAACTGCAAACCCCGCTGATCGCGATCTACGAATGGGCCGATACCGGGAACGCCAGAGACACGGCCCAGCGAAGCTACGGGATCGTGCAGGCGGACCGGACGCCGAAGCCCGCGCTCGACGCGGTTCGCGCGTCGCTGCACGCGGTGCCCCCGGCCCGGTAATCAGGATCGCGCGCGCCGCGTGCGGATCGACCACAGCGCGACCGCGAACGGTGCGACGCTCGACAGGTGTCGCAGATAGCTGCCGAGATCGGGCTCGAACAGCATCGACACGGCCACGTGGCCGAGTACGAGGCAAGCCGGCAATTCACCGTCGCGCGCCGGCCTGGTTGCGTCGGCAACCGTCCGCCGCGCCGGCACGCGTCGCCACGCGGCGCACAGGAACAGCGCGATCAGCGCCTGCATCGCCCATCCCTTCGGATCGAACGAGAAGAACACCGGCAGGTTCAGCCGGACGAGCGAATACGCGTAATTCCCGACGAAATGCACGAACGAATCGGGCGGAAACGGATTGTAGAAGCTCGTGCGCGCGCCGAACGGCGACGAATAGACGAGATAGTCGACGGCGAGGTCGCGCGGCTGCTGAAGCAGCGTATAGGCGGCGTTCGGCAGCGCGACGAGCACGGCGACGACCAGCAGCACGCCGGCCACTCGCGGCAGCGTCGACACGCGCCGATACACCCATGCCGCGAGCGCGATCGCGAGAATCAGCGCGAAATAACTGCGGATCGTCGCCGCATAGCCGAGATACAGCGCGGCGGCGATCAGCATCGGCCGCGCCGTGCCGCGCAGGCGCGCGGCGGCGAGCACCGCGAGCGACATCGCGACGACGATCGTGTCCTTGCTGGCGACGAACAGGTTGAAGAACAGGCACGGCGCAAGCAGCGCGAGATAAACGACGAGCCCGCCGAGCCGGCGCGTCTCGCGCAGCGCGACCCAGATCGTGACGACGCCGAGCGCGACCACGAACACGGCCGTGCCGGCGTTGCCGAGTGCCTGATACAGCTTGCCGACCGCGTCGAACGACGAACCGTCGTAGGTCGAGCCGCCGCCGATCTGGGTCTGGATCTTGTCCGCGTCGCGGAAGATGAATTCCGGCAGCAGCGTGCGCGCGTTCGCATAGACGCCGACATACAGCAGCGCGACGAGCGCCGCGATCGCGTCGCGCAGGCCGCGACTTAGCAGCGGCCCGCTCCAGATGACGCTTCGGATCACGTTACGCAGCATTGCCCGCTCCGGCGCGTTTGCCGCGCACGGCGGCGACGCGCGACGTGACGATCCACGCGAGCCACGCAGTCACGGCAATGCTGGCGACGAGATGCGCGACGGCCGCGCCGAGCGCGTGTTGGTCGTGCACGAGCGCGATCGACATCGGCACGCAGGCGAGCGTCAGCACGGCGATCACGCCGGCGACCACGCGCCCGGCCCGCAACGCGACGGCGGCGGCCCACAGCACGTCGGCGGCGGCGCGCAGCACGAACGACAGCAGCAGCACCGCGAGGATCGCGGCCGACGGCGCATCGTTGCCTGCGTGCGCGAGCCTGAAGATCCACGGATGCATGAAGGCGATCGCGAGCGCGGCGGCGCCGGTCAGCAGCAGCGACGCGCGCAAGGCCCGCGCGAGTTCGACCCGGAACGCCGGCGCGGCGGCGCGCGTGCTGTCGAGCGCGCTCACGAGGCGCGGCGCGGCCACCGCCACGACGGTCGCCGACGCGATCGTCTGTATTGCATTGGCGATCGACCAGACGAACACATAGCGGCCGAGTTCGTTCGCATCGAGCTGTGCTGACGCGACGAAGCGTTCGAGATATTGCAGCACCGACAGCAACAGCAGCGCGACGAAGAACGGCGCGCCATCGCGCCAGACCGCACCGAGCCGCACGCGCGTCGCCGACAACGCAGGCATTGCCGGCAACCGGTGCGCGGCGCCCGCGATCAGCACCCAGCCGGTCGCCACGACAAAGACGTCGGCCGCGATCCAGATCCCGAACAGTCCGTCGATCGAACCGATCGCGCGCGTTGTCAGCGCACCGATCGCGACCCCGGCCCACGCGCCGGTGCGAACGAACAGCAGCCACGACGCAGCACGCGCGCGATGCAGCGAGAACAGCCACGTATTGACTTCGAGCGCCGCGTGTTCGGCGCAGGCGACGAGCACCACGAGCAGGAGCGGCATGTCGGGCAACGCGCCGATGCGCGCCGCGCCAAACGCGTCGACCGGCAGCGCGGCGATGCCGCACAGCAGCGCATAGACGCCCGCGTAAAGCACGGACAGCCGCACGCAGGTCCGCACCGCGTCGTGCGGGTTGGGGCCGGCGAGCCGGCGATTGATCTCGGTGCTGAAGCCGAGCCCCAGCACCTTCGACGATACGACCGACACGGCGAGCGCGACACCATAAACGGCTACCGCGTCGAAGCCGAGCGTGCGCGCGACGACGATCGTCAGCATGAACTTCAACCCGAGCGCGCCGACCCGCAGCGCCAGGCGAAACCATGCGGCGCTCATCGTGCCGCTCCATTCGCGAGCGCATCGCGCAGCACGGCGACGATCCGCGCACGTTCGTCCCCGAGGCGCGCGAGCCCGACCTCGGCGTGGATCCAGAACCGGCGCAGCGCATCGGGCGCGAGCAGCGTGTCGCAGACCGTATTCGCGTCGAAGTCGGCCGCATTCGCAACCCATTGGCCGACACCGAGATCGTCATACGCGCCGAAGCCCTTGCGCTCGTAGCTCAGGTGATACGCGGGCACGCCGTGCAGGATCGCTTCGAGCGCGCCGTGCAGGCGCACGGATACGACCGCGTCGGGCGTGTCGTCGGCGAGCACGTCCTTCAGCGAGCGCGCGGCGTCGAAGCCGCGTTCGCGGTAGTACGCGGCGTCGTCGTTGCCGCGGCCCATGCTTTGCACCGCGAACGTGATGTGGCAGAACGCGCCGAGCCGCTCGATCAGCGCGTCGGTCGACGCGAGATAGCGCGCGCGTTGCGTATCGTTCCACGCGGGCGGGCGGCGCAGCACGAGCGCGATGTGCGCTGGCGTCGACGCGGCCGAGCGCACGCGGTCGCGCAGGCAGGTCGCGCGGCGCCCGAATTCGAGCACCGCGAGATCGGGCGCGCGGCGCGTGTTCGCGTTGCCGGCGAGAAACGCGGCCGAGCGGTCGTCGCGCGCGAACACGGCGTCGAAGCCTGCGAGCAGCGAAGTCAGGTGCCCGGCGAGCAACGGATTGCCGGCCGCCGGCCCGATGCTCTGCGACAGATAGACGGCCGGCTTGCGCGCCGCGCGGGCCGCGCGCATCTGCACGAGATGCCCGGCTTCGAGCTTGAGCGCTTCGATTGCATTGCGCGCGCGCAGATAGCCGCCGCCGACGCCGACGATCAGGTCGGCGCGCCGCAGCAGCGTGCGCAGGTCGGCAAGCGCCGGGTTCGCGCCGATAGGCAGCGCGGCCATCGCGGCGCCGATCAGGCGCCCGGCGCCGCCGGCGGCGAGCACGGGCGCCGGCCGTACGTCCGGATGACCGGGGAACGAAGCGGGGTCAGCCGCGACGATCGATACCTGCGTGTCGGTGCCGAATGCGTCGCGCAGCAGCGCGACCGACAGTTCGACGAGCAGCCCGTCGCCGGAATTGCGCGCGCTGTACGCATGCAGCAGCGCGACGTGAACGGGGCGGGTCATCGTGTGTTCTCCTGGAGAAGCTCGCGATAGACGGCGAGCGTGCGGTCGACCATCGCGTCGGCCGAGAAATGCGGGTACGCGCGCTCGCATTGATCGCGCATCAGCCCGAAGGCGCCCGGGTGATCGACCAGCCGGCCGACCGCCGCGGCGAACGCGGCCGGATCGTCGTGGTTCGGCACGGCCAGGCCGACGCGATGCGCGGCGATCAGTTCGGCCGCGCCGGCGACCTCGGTCGCGACCATCGGCACGTGGGCCGCGACGGCTTCGAGGCACACATACGGAAAGCCTTCGTAGCGGCTCGGCAGCGCGAGCAGGTCGAACGCGGAGAAGTAGCGGCGCGCGTCGTCGACGCGGCCCGCGACGTGCAGGTTCAGCGGCAGGTCGCGCGCTTCGTCGCCGGCAGCGCGAGCGAAATCGCCGGAGCCGATTGCAACGACCTGCAAGCGACGGCCATAACGCTGCTCGAGCAGGCGTGCGATGCGTACCAGGCGATCCACACCCTTCTGGTGATCGAAGCGGCCGACGAAGCCGACGACGAACGTATCGTCGGCGAGGCCCAGCGCGATGCGCGCGGCCTGGCGCGCGAGCAGCCGCGGCGGCGTCACGCCGTTCTCGACGACGCGAATCCGCTGGCGCGCGATGCCGAGTTCATGCAGGTGGTCGGCCTCGTCCCGCGAGACTGCGACCACCGCATCCGAGCACGCATTGCCGAGCACGCGCTCGATGCCGCCGTAGAACGCGCGCTTCGCGGGCGACAGCGTCGGGTTCAGCGTATAGACCGCATGCGGCGTGTAGACCTGCTTCCACGGCCCGCGACACAGCCGAGCGAGCGCACCGGCCTTCGAGCTGTGGCTGTGCACGATGTCGGGTTGAAGCCGGCGCAGCAGCCGGCGCAGCGCAAGCAGGCCCGTCAGATCGTGCGGACCGACCGGGCGCCGCAGCGGCAGCCGGTGGAATGAATGGCATTGCGCGGCGGCGCCGGCGAGCATCGCGTCGTCGAAGCGCTCGCCGAGCGGCGCGATCAGGTGGATTTCCGCGTTCGAGCGGGCGCGCAGCCCCGCGATCAGGTCGGCCAGATGCACGGCGACGCCGCCGCCGGCCGCTTCGACGACCAGCGCGATGCGCAGCGGCGGCGTGGCCGGAACCGGAGGCGTTGCCGCGCGCGGGGCGCGGTAATCGACCGGCGGCGGCGCGAGTTCGATGTCGCTCATGCGGACCTCCGCAGCAGACGTTGCAGCACCGCGCGCAGGCGGGCGACGTGCGTGCAGCGCGTCTCGCAGGTGTAGCGATACGCTTCGTAGCGGTAGCCGCCGTATTTCGAGCCGAACGCGGACGCGCCCGAGCGCGGATCGAGGCCGTTCAGCACCACGCCGACCAGCCGGTCCGGCCGCTGCGGCAGCCGCTTCGCGGATTCAACCAGTTCGCCGGCCCGCGTCGAGCCCGCACGCGCGACCAGCAGCGCCGCATTCGCGTACATGTCGAGCCAGGTGGCGTCGGTGGCGGCGAGCAGCGGCGCGGAATCGACGACGACGAGGTCGTAGCGCGCACGCAGCGATGCGAGCAGCGTGCCGGCACGCGCGTGTTGCAGCAGTGCGGTCGGTGCGTGCGGCAGTTCGCCGGTCGGCAGGAAATCGAGGTTCGGCGCGACGCCGCGGCGCACGACGTCGTCGGCGTCGGCGCGGCCGTCGAGCAGTTCGGCGAAGCCCGGGCCGCGCTCGAGGCCGAAATACTGGTGCAGATAGCCTTTGCGCAGGTCGCCGTCGATCAGCAGCACGCGCCGGCCGCTCGCCGCATGCACCGCGGCGAGGTTGACCGACACGAACGACTTGCCGGTGCCGGGCGCGGGGCCGCTGACCAGCACCAGTGGGTGCGCGATATCCGCGAGCGAGAAGTGGAGCGAGGTCTGCAGGCTGCGCAAGCCTTCGATCGCCGGCTCGTACGGATCGTCGTATACGAGTACGTGCAGGCCCTGGTCGTGCTGTTCGACCGCGCGCATCAACCGGCGCTGGCGCGTGGCGGCGGGCAGCACCGCGCGCACCGGCAGCGACGTATGGCGCTCGATTTCGTCGACGGCCGTGAGCCCGCCGTACAGGAACTCCCGCATGAACGCGGCGATCACGCCGAGCGCGAGGCCGATGAGCGCGGCGGCCGCGATCACGACCGGCCGGTTCGGCCGCACGGGATCGGCGGGCGCGACGGCCGCGTCGACGACGCGCACGCTGGCCGTCCTGCCGGCCTGCACGAGTTCGAGCTGCTGGATGTTGTTCAGCAGCGCGGTGTACAGATCGGTGTTGACCTTCACGTCGAGCTGCGCGCGCACTTCCTCGGCCTGCTGCGCGGGCAGCCGCGCGATGCGGCCATCGAGCGCGCCTTGCTGACGCTTAAGCGTCGCGAGCTGCGCGTCGAGCGCGGCCATGTCGGGGTGCGTCGGCAGGAAGCGTCGCGAGAGTTCGTCGCGTTTCTGCTGCAGTTCGAGCGCGCGCGTCTGCAGGTCCGCGCCCTGCTGGAGCGCGAGCTTGCCTTCCTCGGCGAGATCGACCGAGCCGGTGCGGCTGCGCAGCGCTGCGTAGCGCGTTTCCGCGCGTTCGAGCTGCTGCTTCACGATCGGCAGCTGCCCGTTCAGGAACGTCAGCGACTGGGCGGCCTCGGCGGAACGGCGTGCGATGTTCTGCTCGACGTAGCGGTTCGCGATCGCATTGAGTGTCGCGCTGATCTCGGCCGGATCGCTGCCGCGCAGCGACGTGACCAGCACGCCCGATTGCTTGACCTTCTCCTGCACGTCGAGCGCGGTGCGCAACGTGTCGATCGTCTCGGCGCGCGATTGCCGGATCAGCTTGAAGCGCGTGCCGGGCAATGCGTCGAAACCCGTGATCTCGACGTGCAGCGGGCCGTAGCGCGTGTCGAATGTTTCCGGGTGGCCGACGGTGCCGACCGCGTCGGCTCGCATGTCCGCGCCCGTGAGGCGGTAGCGTGTGGCGTCGAGCCGCACGACGTGGAACGTGTCGCCTTCGGCGCGCGTCGGCACGTCGAACCGCGCGACGTCGATGCGCTCCTGGCCCCACGCGTAGCCGCCGAAGCCGAACAGGCCGGGCGGTACCGCGCCGTCGTTGAAGCGGGCGACGAACGCGCCGATCACCGGCACGCGTGACGGCTTCGCGACGATATAGCTGCGCAGGTCTTCCACCGCGCGCGTGACGACGAGCCGCGACGACAGGATCTGCGCTTCCGCCGAGGCCGGCGAGCCGACGTTGAAGAACGACGCGGCGTCGCCGAGCAGGTTCTTCGACGCCGCGTCGGTCGCGTCGTCGGTCTGGATCATCAGGTCGGCCTGATAGGTGGGCGGCGCGACGAACGCAACCAGCGCGCCGGCGGCGACGCAGGCCGTCGCGATCGCGGCGATCGTCCAGCGCGCGTTGCGCAGCACGTCGAGCACGCGGATCAGGTCGATCTCGCGTTCTTGGGGAGAGGAAGTGTTCATGACCACAATTCCGAAACGGGAAGGGCCGGCCAGCGCGCGTCGAGGCGCGGCAGCCAGCTGGCGACGGCGAGATCGATCAGCGCCGCGCTGCGGATGAAATCCGCGCGCGTGCCGCGATACGGGTCGGGGATGTCGAGGCCGGGAAGTGCGTCGTCCGACGCACGTGCGTATTCGCCGAGCCGGAAGACTCGCCCGCGCAGGAACGGATGGCGGGTTTCGAGCACGCGGCGCTGGCCATCGTCCATCACGAAGATGAGCGATGCCTGCTTGCACAGGTCGGTCGTCACCGGGCGGGCGCGGTGCGTGTCGAGCGACAGGCCGCGTGCGCCGGCCATCTCGCAGGCGAGCGGATCAGCCGGGCGGCCCGGCGGCGGTGCGAGGCCGGCCGAACCCACGTCGGCCTGCGGCAGCCGCGCCGCGAGCAGCGCGGCCGCGAGCGGGCTGCGGCAGATGTTGCCTTCGCACACGACGAGCAGGAACGGGCGCGCGCTCATTTCGCGGCGATCCCGGCGGCGACGCCCGTGTTGACGCTCGGCAGCAGCAGGCTCAGCACGCGGCTGAAGCGCACGAGGCCGTTGCTGTCGACGTAGACGATGTCCTTCGGTTCGAGCTCGAACTGGTTCGCGAGCACCATCGCGACGGGCGAGCGCGCGTCGAGATGGAACACCGTCGGCGCACGGCCCTGCGCGTCGCGGATCACGAACATCTGTGCGGCGTCGGCCGTATTCGAATTGATGCTGCCGGCCTGCAATAGCGCGTCGCTGAGCGTCAGGCGGCCGTTGCGCTTCGGCAGTGCGAGCAGCGGCCGGTTCACTTCGCCCATCACATAGACGCCGTTGTTGTCGCGCGCGCCGACGCGCAGCAGATCGCCGCCGCGCAGCACGATGCGCGCCGGATCGCGATGGTGTTCGATCAGGCTCGCGAGATCGATGCGCACGGGCGTGCCGTCGCGCACGACCGTCACGTCGCTCTGGTCGGCGGCGGGCGTGAAGCCGCCCGCGCGCGCGATCGCGTCGGCGAGCGTCATCGTCACGTCGTTGACCGGCAGCGCGCCGGGGGTGTGCACTTCGCCGTCGACGTAGACCTGCTGCGAACGGAACGACGCGACGCGCAGCGTGACCTGCGGATCCCGATAGATCGTCGACAGCGCGCGGCGCACGCGCGCCTGCGCGTCGGATGCGGTCAGCCCGGCGACCTTCAGCGTGCCCGCATACGGGAACGTCAGGTTGCCGCGATCGTCGACGACGAAGCCGGCGACGGGGTCGGCCGCGCGCGGCGGCGTTTGCTGCGCGCCACCTTGCGCGGCCGCGAGTTCGGGGTGGTCCCAGACCGTGATCTGCAGCACGTCGCCGGGGCCGATCCGGTACGACGGCGCGCGCGGCGCGGCCGGCTCGTCGAGCGATGCGGCCGCCGCGTCACGCGCGGCGCGCTGGCGCGCGATCAGCGCGGGATCGATCGCGACGATGGGTGGCATCGCGGCGGATGCGGTGCGGGCGGGCGCCGTCGCGCTGACGCCACCGGTATCGCCGGCGGCAGGCGCTCCCGCAGTGGGCGCGCTGGCCGGCGTCGCGGCTGCTTGATCCTGGCCGTCCGCCAGCCAGCCGAGATAGGACGTGTTCATTTTCATGCCGGGCGCGAACGCGCATCCGGACAGCCACACGCAGGCCGTCAGAACGAGCGCAAGCGCACCGCGGCGGCCGGCGGCCGCCGATGCGATAGGAATGCTCATGATTACCTTCCAGTAACGCCGCGCATGACGATGCGCGGCGCGCGACGGGCTCGTCGAAGCCGAGCCGCGCCGGGTCTATCGGAATGCGGCGGGCATGACGCCGCCGCGGCGAACGGCCGAGCCGTTCAGTAAGCGTTGGGATGCACGATCCCTTTCAGCACGGTCGCGCCGATGATGCGCAGGTCGAGCGCGAACGACCAGTTGCGCAGGTAATACAGGTCGTAGTCGACGCGCGACTGCATGCTTTCGAGCCGTTCGGTCGCGCCGCGCAGGCCGTTGACCTGCGCCCAGCCCGTGATGCCGGGCTTGATCCGGTAGCGATGGATGTAGCCGTCCACGAGCGTGCGGTACTGCGCGTCGTGTTCCACCGCGTGCGGGCGCGGGCCGACCACCGACATGTCGCCGAACAGCACGTTGATGAACTGCGGCAATTCATCGAGGCTCGTGCGGCGCAGGAACGCGCCGACCTTCGTCACGCGCGGGTCGTTGCGTTTTGCCTGCACGACCGTGCCGGGCTGTTCGACATGCACGCGCATCGTGCGGAACTTGTAGATGTCGAACGTGCCGCCATCGCCGCCGCGCCGCTTTTGCGTGAACAGCACCGGGCCCGGCGACGTCAGCCTGATCGCGGCCGCGATCGCGAGCAGCAGCGGCATCAGCACGATCAATACCGCCGCCGCGAACGCGCGATCGAAGATCGTCTTCGTCAGCTGTGCACCGCGCGACAGCGGCGGCGCCGCGAGCGCGATCGCGGGTTCGCCGAGAATCTCGTCGACGCGGCTGCCGAACAGCGCATGCTTGCTGACGTCGGGCATCAGACGCAGCTCGACGAAGTCGTTGCGGAACTCGTCGATCACCGGCTCGACCGCGTCGTCCTCGATCGCGAGCGCGATCCAGATCTCTTCCGCCTGCGCGCGTCGCGCGCACGCCGCGAACGATGCGAGATCGTCGAGCACGCGCGCCCCGTCGTCGAGTGCGGGCATCTCACCCGACGTGCGGTATGCGCCGACGAGCCGGTACGACGGCGACACGTTCGCGCGCGTTGCGGCGGCGATGCGCTCGATGCGCGCGCCGTCGCCGACGATCGCCACGCGGCACGGCGCGACCGTCGCGCGCAGGCTGCGGCGTCGCACGACGCTCAGCGCGACGCGCAACACGACGAGTGCGATCGCGGCGCCGACCGTCCAGTCGAAGAACCAGTGCAGCAGCACGACCGTGAGCGTCGTCAGCGCGACCATCTTCACGAACACGAAGCCCTGTACGACGAGCCACAGCGCGAGCGTGCGCAGCGCGGTGCGTGTCGCGGGCAGGCGCCGGCCTTCGATGCCCGAGCCGGCCAGCCGCAGCAGGAACGCCGCCAGCAGCGCACTGACGCCGACCAGAATCGACTCGATGCGAAACGTCGCGAGATCGCGAAACGAACCCGTATGTGCCCATGCGGCGATCGCTACGATCATGATGACGTCGACCGCGCAAACGACGATCTCGCCGCGTGCCGGCTGTTTGATTTTCATGTCCTGGTTCTCTTGGTTGCATGCCGCGCGCAATCGGAGGCGCGCGGCTTACCTGTCCGGCAACACGGCGCCGCTCGGCCGGAAAACCGCTCACGTGTCCGGGGATGAAGGCGAGTCTAGGTGCCGGAACATCTCAAAACCATCGGACGGCGGGACGTAATCGCCGGTATTCGAATCGGACTGGGCCTACTCGTATCGACGGGCAGTCGACAGGTCTGCTATGCAATCAGGAGCATGGAAATGCCGTCGACCGGACGCGACGCGTGCGGGCCGCGATCGAGCATGGCCAGCGCACATTCGACGATGGGCTGCGTCGGCCGGCTGCAGTCGATCGATGCGACGGTGCGGCGGTCGATCCACGCGCATTGCGCGATCTCGTTTGCGGGACGCGCAATCGCGTGGTCGTCGATATCGGCGACGAACACGTGATGCAGCTTGTGCCTGCCCGCCGTGCGGAACAGATAGCGCAGGCGGTTGCCGACCAGCCCGGTTTCCTCGCGCAGTTCGCGGCGCGCGGCGTCGTATAGCGATTCGCCGTGATGCAGCCCGCCGCCGGGCAGCACCCAGCGGGCATGCGCACGCGCGACCAGCAGAATCCGGTCGCCGCGTCGGCAGAGAACGGTGGCGCGCTGTTTCATGGCTTGACCTCGCACGTGGATGGCATGCACAAAAAAAGACGCCGCCTCGGGGTGGAGGCGGCGAAAAACGGAGACATTAATCGCGATAGATTCCGCGCGACATGCCGGGTGACAGGGTTTTAGTCATCCAGCGCAGCCATTGTGTCGAGCGCGGCTCGCGCATGGAATCAGCCCAGTCTGATTCGTCGGCGAATGATCGCGAAAGCAAAATGGGACTGGTCTGATTGGCTGTCGATCGTCGCGCGCTGAAAATGGCCTTGTCGAACGGATGCATGGTGAGCCGTTCGATACCTCGTATCCGAAGCTTGGCTTCGTTACGCGCCGCCCGTCATGGGCGGCGCCTTTTTTTCGGACGCACGCCGCGCGATGCGGCATCACGTACCGGTTCCGTTCGACACGAACGAATGCCCTGCGGCGGCCGGTGGGCTCGGCCGCTTATCGACTGACCGACTCTCCAGTTGATTGACGGAACAACGCTGCCATATGCGAGCGCAGGGCATTCCTTCCTGTCCGCGGACGCGTCGTGCCGATCGTGCGTGCAGTTCCAGCTACTTACTTTTATCAAGGAGTGCATCATGAAGATGAAGACCCGACTTCGCGCCGCCGGCGCCCTGATCGCGATCGCCTGCGCGGCCGGCGCGGCGAATGTGACCGCCGCCGAATCGCAACCGCTGCCGAAGGGCGTCGTGGCCGTCGTCAATAATGTGCCGATCCCGCAAAGCGAGTTCGACAGCGCGATCAAGTCGACGGGGCAGGCGGACACGCCCGAACTGCGCGCGCGCGTGATGCGCGAACTGGTGGTCCGGCAACTGATCGGCCAGGCGGCCGACAAGGCCAACTACGGCAGCCGCCCCGAAGTGCAGGGCCTCGTTTCGCGCGTGCGCACCGACGCAGCCAGCGACCTCTATCTGCGCGACATGCTGCGTCCGCAGCCGGTGACCGACGCGCAGGTGAAGGCGCGCTACGACCAGATCGTCGCGAACGCCGGGCAGTTCGAATACCGCGCGCAAGTCATCGCGGTCAACGATGCGGCGAAGGCGAATGCCGCGCTGGCGAAGCTCAAGCAGGGCGTCGCATTCGACGCCGTCGCGAAGGAGTTCAATACGACCGCCAACGGCGGTGTCGCGCAATGGGTCGATCTGAAGACGCCGCTCGCCGAGGGCCGCACGGCCGGGTTGCCGATGCCGGTCGCACAGGCGATCGCGATGACGCCCGTCGGCGCGACGACGGGCCCGATCCAGATCGGCAATGCGTACGCGATCGTGAAGCTCGACGAGAAGCGGAATACGGTCGTGCCGACCTTCGACCAGGCGAAGGGTGTGTTGCGTCAGCAGCTTGACGTGCAGGCAAACGATCGTGCGCTTGCCGCGCTAGTCGACAAGCTTGCCGCGCAGGCGACGATTCGCCCGTGACGGGGTGGGGCGTACCGCGGCGAATCCGCGGTGCGCCCGTTCGCGTGCAAGCGCTTGCATGGCATTGTGCCGGCGACTGTTCCTGCGGCGCCGATCGCGAATTCAGTCCAGTCCGATTGGATCGGGAAGCGATGGACGCTAAGCTGGTCTTGCGTGGCATCGAAGCACGTTCGACGGCGGCCGGTGGGCGCGGCCGCATACCTGGCTACTACCTGTAGCACTACTCCTCACGCTGCCTTATGCGAGCGTCGGGCGCAGCGCTTCGAGCGCCACGCACCTTTTTCTTTCGCGATCGCGTCGGCTTTCACGGCCGTTGCGAACGCGCCATCGTTCGCGTGGCGCATTGCAGCCGCCGGAGCGTGGAAGCCACGGCACTGCCGCGGCTGCATCACTTTGTAGTGGCGACGCGGTGCATCCGTTCCGCGTTTCCCCGGTGGCCTTCATTCCCGTTTGCTGATTGTTCGTATTCGCGGCGCGTGCGCCTCGATGTGCATTGTCTGCCGTGATCCCGCGTTGCGAGCGATCGCAGCGAAACCGGTCTCGTCCGACAGGTGGCCGGATCTGTGCACGCCGCGCACAGATCATGTAGCGCCCGGCACGTAGCGGCGAATACCGCAGCGTTCATAGAATGACCTTTCCATTTTTTTAACAGGATTACACCATGACGTTCCGTTTTCCCCACTTCATGAAAGCCGTCGCGTTCGGCATGTCGCTCGCGGCTACGTCCATCGTCGAAGCCGCGCCGGCACAGTCCGATGCCACTCCGACCATCCGCGCGATGTCCGGCGCGAAGCAGCTGGATCATCTCGATCCGAAGACGACCGCGCTCGTCGTCATCGATTTCCAGAAGGAGTACTTCAGCGGCAAGATGCCGATTCCGGACGGCAAGCAGGCGATGGCGAATACGCAGAAGCTGATCAAGTTCGCCGACGCCGCGAAGATTCCGGTGTACCAGATCCAGCACATCGCACCGGCCGGTTCCGCCGTGTTCGCGATCGACGGCGATACCGTGAAGTTCCAGCCGGGGATGGAGCCGCGCGCACACGACAAGACGGTGCAGAAGACCACCGTCAGCGTGTTCGCCAGCACCGACCTGGACAAGCAGCTGAAGGCGGCCAACATCAAGACGATCATCGTCGCGGGTCTGATGACGCATGCATGCGTGGCCGGCGCTGCGCGCGACGCAGTGCCGCTCGGCTATCAGGTGGTGGTAGCATCCGACGCGTCTGCCACGCGTTCGATCAAGCGCGCGAACGGCAGCACGATCGACAGCGGCACGCTGCACCGCGCGGCGCTGGCGGAGATCGAGGATACGTTCGGCGACGTGATGACGACGTCCGAGATCACGAAGCTGCCGCTGCGCTGATTCTCACCACACGCCCTTCGGGGCGTGCAACTCCACGGCACCGATCATCATGGACCAGTTGCTCGCCATGCGCGTCTTTTGCTGCATCGTCGAGGCGGAGGGTTTCTCCGCCGCGGCGGCGCGGCTCGATACCACGCATTCGTCGGTGTCGCGCCAGCTCAAGCGGCTGGAAGCCGAACTCGGCGTGCAGCTGTTGAACCGCAACACGCGGCGCTTCACGCTGACCGCGGCCGGCGCGCAGTACTACGACGCGTGCGTCGACATCCTGGGCAGAGTGGAAGCCGCAGCGAGCGGCGTGATGAGCGAAGGGGCGCGCGTGGCCGGCACGCTGCGCGTGAGCGTGCCGCTCGCAATCGGCACGCTGGAGCTGGTCGACTGGCTGCCGGCGTTCCAGCGGCGCTATCCCGACGTCCGGATCGACCTGTCGTGCAGCGACCGCATGGTCGATCTCGTCGCGGAAGGCTTCGACGCCGCGCTGCGCATCAGCGGCCCGCTCGACAGCAGCAGCATGATCGCGCGCATGCTCACCGAATCCGAAATCGTGCTGGTCGCGTCGCCCGGCTATGTCGCGCGGCGCGGGCTGCCGGTCGCGCCGCAGGATATCGGCGAGCACGAACTGCTGACGCATGCGGGTTCGGCCGCGCCGGCCGAATGGATGATCCAGCCCATGCACGGCGAGTCGGTTCGCGTCGAACTGCAAGGTCGTTTGAAGACCGACGCGATCACCGCAACCTACTCGGCCGCGCTAGCGGGGCTCGGCATCGCGGCCTTTACGTGGCACACCGTGCAATCGGAACTCGCGCGCGGGCAACTCGTGCGCATCCTGCCGGGCTGTACGCTCGGCACGCGCTTCTACCACGCGCTCTATCCGCAGACCCGCCATCTCGCGCCGAAGGTACGCGCCTTTATCGATCACATGGCGGAGCACTATCGCGCCCGTTGATAGGCGATGCCGTCCGCGTAGCTTCGCGGAGACAGATCTTGACTGGCGCGACAACGTGCGCCCGCAGCCGGTGTCAGCCGGCAACCGTGATGCCTGCCAAACGCGTGCGCCGTGCAGGCTGCACGACGATTTCCACATGTTGATCCAGTGATACCAGAGCTTGCATCAGCCGCTCCAGTGAAATGTTCTGGAGCTTGTAGCGACGCACCTGGGAAACCTTCGGCTGGGTCATGCCTGTGATTGCCGCTGTCTCGATCTGACTCAAGCCACGTTTGTCGATCAGGTCGTTGAGTTTGAGCGCGAGTGCGGCCTTGGCGGTCAGTTCCGGGGCATCATCGAAACCGAGGTCGACAAGCACGTTGTCGGTGCCTTGAAGAGGTTTTTTGCGATTCATTATTTCAGCAGCTTCCGTTTTTGCTCCGTTGATTATATCCGTTCAGATATAACTCGAGAGCGCCGAAATCGTCGTGATAGTGCTGGCTACCATCGCAAAGGCTGAAAAATTCGATTGGCTGGCGGGCCGCTAGCGGAATGATGTTGTTGCGTGCGCGTCTCGGCGCGCTCGGCACGGTTTCGTGCGGTCAGCGCACAGCGTTGGCTATCGACGTGGATCGGCGCCGGTGTGTTCCGATCCTTGAAAGCGCGCGGCGGCGATGCCGCTTCGGAGTCGGCGGCCGAACCCGACCGCCGCACACGCTTTTCTGTCAGCTTCTCCGGCCGTTACACCGAAACCGTGATGCCTGCCGACCGCGAGTGCCCCACAGGCCGCACCACGATTTCCACATGCTGGTCAAACGACACCAGCGTCTGCATCAGCAGCTCCAGCGAAACGTTCCGAAGCCTGTCGCGCTGCTCCGGCGTGACCACCGGCCGCGCCATCTCCGCGAGCGCCGCCGCCTCGGCCTCGCTCAACCCATACGACGCGATCAGTGCGTTGAGTTTCAGCGCGAGCGCGGACTTGGCCGACAGTAACCCTACGTCGTCGAAATCGGGGTCGAGCGGTACGTTGTCAGTGTCTTGATGCGAGTCGTTGCGATTCATTGTGCGTCTCCCGTCATCACCGCAAACTGTCGCTGCCCCGTCGCGGGATCGACTTCGGGGAAAATGTCCTGCCCGACAAGGTCGCCGTCTGTTTCGTCCATTGGCGTGATCACCAGCCGACCGTGCGTCACGTCGATCCGCAAGCGCTGCCCGGGCTCGAAACCCGCTGCCTCGATCCATCGGCCGGACAGCTTCATCCACAGATACAGCACCGGCGGTGCCCGGTCGGCGAACCGGAGGTGCGGAATGGTGCGGCGGTGCCGCAAAGACGATCGAGCAGCGACGAAGCGATCGTTGAAAACTGCCTGTGCGTTATGATTCGCGTCAGCCATGGTTGACTCCTGGAGTGAGTTGATTGTGGTCAGCGGGTCGTGGGTGCTCCTACACTCACGGCCCGCGCT
Source organism: Burkholderia sp. IT-111MI5 (assembly GCF_949752865.1). Classification (NCBI taxonomy): domain Bacteria; kingdom Pseudomonadati; phylum Pseudomonadota; class Betaproteobacteria; order Burkholderiales; family Burkholderiaceae; genus Burkholderia; species Burkholderia sp. IT-111MI5. The sequence goes on from NZ_CATKIF010000022.1 coordinate 586,804, forward strand.
CGTTTACGCGGGGACTTCAACCCGCATACCCTCGCATCACGAATGATCGGCAAGGCCGATTCATCCCCTCGCGCAAACGTGCATCCACTGTAGACGAATCGACGGTGGAATGGGCATTGGTTAATCGCGTTCTACCCACGTTGGCCATCAGGACAAGGCGCGTGCGCTTGTGTCAGCCGCGTTGGCCGGGCGCCACCACTTCGTCTCCAACTGTCAACGCTCCGGCGTATCCACGATCGGAATCGAATCGGCGCCGTGTGCGGTCTCCGCCGCCATGCGCCGCGCAAGCGCATCGCCCGCGAGCTCGCGATAACGTTCGAACTCCCTCGCGAACGCGGCGGCGTCGCCCGCCAGCGCGAGCCGTTCGAGCGTCGCGCAGAAATCCGATATTCCGCTTTCCCCGATCATCGCGAACGCGCCGCGCATGCTGTGGATTTCCGTGCGCGCCGCCTTCAGGTCGCGATGCGCGAGCGCATTCGCGATCGCCGCGTTCGCGCGCTGCATCGCGTCGGCCAGCACCGCGTGCAGTTCGGCCGGCAGCGGCCGGTCCGCCTGCGACAGCGCACTCGCGGCCGGCCGCGCGTTGCGGCGCGACCCCGTATAACGCGTGATCGCCTGCTCGAGCGATTTCAACGACGTCGGCTTCGTGACGATCTCGTCGATGCCGGCCTCCAGCGACAGCCGCTGTTCGTCCGGTTCCGCATGGGCCGTTACCGCGAGAATCGGCAGCGTGTGGCCGCGCTCGCGCAGCACGCGTGCAAACGTATAGCCGTCGAGACCGGGCATGTTCAGATCCGTCATCACGAGCGCGTAGCTGTGACGCGCGACGAGTTCCAGCGCGTCCGCCACGTTCGCGGCGACGTCCGCGTGATAGCCGAGCACGTCGAGCTGGTCGTGCACCAGCGAGCGGTTCACCGGGTTGTCGTCGACGAACAGCACGCGCACGTTCGGTGCGTCGTCGTCGGTTGCATCGCCGGGCATCGTGCCGGGGCGATCGTCGTACGGCAGCGGCAGCGTGACGACGAAGGTCGAGCCGACGTTCGGCACGCTGTCGACGGCGATGCGGCCGCCCATCGATTCCGCGAGCTTGTGGCTGAGCGCCAGCCCGATCCCGGTGCCGCCGAAGCGGCGCGCGGTCGAAGCATCGGCCTGCGCGAACGGCTCGAACACGCGCTCGACCTGCGCGGCCGTCATGCCGATGCCAGAATCGCTGACGCGAATCATCACGGGCGTCGCGTCCGCGCCCGGCACGAACACGGACAGCGCGATCGAGCCGCGCTCGGTGAACTTGATCGCGTTGCTGACCAGATTGACGACGATCTGCCGCACCCGCAGCGGATCGCCGACGTACGGCCGGACGATGCGCGGATCGACTTCCGCGCACAGCACGACACCCTTCGCGGCCGCGACCGGCTCGAAGAGCTCGACCACGTCGCGCACGAGTTCGTCGATGCGGAAGCTCGTCGCTTCGAGCGTCATCCGGTCCGCTTCGATCTTGGTCATGTCGAGCACGTTGTTCAGCATGTCGAGCAGCATCCGCGCGGCCGATGTGACCGCGTGCAGCCGCGGCTTCTGGCGGCTCGGGTCGGGCGCCTTGTCGAGCAGTTCGAGATTGCCGAGCATCGCGTTCAGCGGCGTGCGGATCTCGTGGCTGATCGTCGCGAGGAAGGTCGATTTCGCACGGTTCGCGCTATCGAGCGCGCGCTCGGCGTCGGCGCGCGTCGTGATGTCGGAGAACGCGCACAGCAGCGTGTTTTTCCCGCGGTAGCGCCCGCGCACGAAGTTGACGACGAGGTCGCGCGCGCGGCCGTCGTCGAGCGTGACGGGCAGCTCGACGTCGAGCAGCACCGGCGCGCCGTTCGAGCGCGCGTGGTAGCACGCGAGCATGCGCTCGTGCAGCGGCGGCTCGCCCGCCGCATGCTCGTACGCCTCCAGCATCCGGTTGCGCAGCAGCACGTCGCGCGTGTCGAGCGACACGAGCGCGATGCCGAACGGCGACGTCGCGATGATCGCGCGGCTCATCTGCTCGCTGTCGAACACGCGGCGCGAGCGGCGGAACAGCGGCGCGAACACTTTCAGGTCGAATGAGATGACCAGCGTCCACAGCACGGCCAGGATCAGCGCGGCCACGCCGAACTCGCGCACGATCGTCGGCCAGATCGCGATCGCGATCGTGCGCCACGAATACGCGTAGACGATCGCGAAGCCCGAATCGGAGATCCGGTCGCTGATCGTGAAGACGCCGTGCAGATAGTTTTCCTTGAACCGGTCGATGCCGTGCCGCCATGCGTTCTCGGCAAGTGCGTGGCGCATCAGCGCGGCGCCGTCGATCGATGCGCGGGTGCGATCCTCGTCCAGCAGCTTGCGGCCGGCGTGATCGACCAGCATCACGACGGCGTCCTCGGGCGCCTGCTTCAGCCGGTTGTCGATCACGCTGACGTCGAGATCGCTGACGAAGGTCATGAAGTGTCGCTGGCCGTCGAACGCCGGCTCGACCAGGCGGAACACGGTCTTGCCCGTGAGCGGATCGATCGCGGGTGCCTGCCACGCGATGCGGCGCGTGTCGCGCCAGTAGCGCGCGGTGGCGGGGTTCGACCAGTCGGCGACGTCGAAGGCGAGCCGGTCGATCAGCTTGCGCGTATCGGCCACGCCAATGTGCGCCAGTACGTGCGAATAGGGCGTCGACGGCGGCGGCGTGATCGCGATCACGTTGCGATCGGGGCTGTACGCGTAGCCCGACATCGGGCGTCCGGTTTGCCGCTCCGCGGCGGCCACGGAGATCGTCAGCCGTTCCATCAACTGCACGTACTCGTCGATTTCGTCGTTGGTCGTGACGGCTTCCGGCGTGACCGCCACGAAGATCTCGCTCACGTTGCGCAGCGGCGAAAGCACGACATGCCCGTCGCGCACGAGCGCGTCCGCCGCGTTGCGCGAATGCTGCGGATGGCTGTTCCACAGCAGCTCCGCGTTGATGACCGCGCGTCGCATCGATGCCTGCTTCGCCTCGACTTCGAGCTGCACGAGCGCCTTGTGCGTCTCGAACAGTTCACGCCGTTTCGAGATGTAGTCGCGCACCGAACCGGCGAGCAGGATGCTCGTCGCGAACAGGATCACGCACGACAGCACCGTGGCGCCGCCGTACAGCGTGAAGCGCTGATAGCGGTTCAGCAGGCTCAGGTCGCGCGCGTCGCCTTCGCTCGACGCGAACGGCGCGCTGGCGTCCGCCTGGGACGCGAACAGTTTGCGGATGGGCATGGGACGAATACCGGGAAATCAATGCACAAATCGGGTGACGCGCGCGGGTCGATCGGCAAGGGCCATGTGCGAAGCGCGACGCGTAGCGATATCCGTAAGCCGTGTGGGAGGCAGGCGATTGCGCTGCCGGCTCGGGGAACGAGCCAATTATCAAGATGGCAGGATCGTCGGTATGTAGGGCAGTCCGAAACAATGGGCGGATGCCGGTAGGACTAGTCCTATTTGTGAGGTCGCCTGCGAGCTGCGTTTATACGATCCGATGCGTGTGCATGTCAAACGCGACGGTGATGGCGTGTTGCGCTTTCCTCGCAGAATTGTCAGGCATGTTCATATTCGGACCGGTCCTATAAAGATAGTTTGGCCGCCGCCAAGTGTCTGATTATCGAAAGCGCGCTTAAAAAATATATTGCCTCGTGTAACTGGATCCTCGTCTCAATCTCTCGTATCTCGTATAGAGGCAATCAATGAACAAGACTTATCGGACCGTCTGGAACGCGACGACGGGTACCTGGACCGCTGCGGCGGAAACGGCGCGCTCGCGCTCGAAATCGAATTCGAACGCGAAGTCGGCGATCGCGACGGCGGTCGCGATGATGGCGGGCGTCGGTGGTGCGGCGGTGTCGTTCGATGCGCAGGCGCAGGCGGCGGCGAACGGCGCGGGCGGGTTGAATTTGTGCGGCCCGACGGGCGGTGCGAACGGGGTGACCTTCGGATCGGGAGCCCTTACCGGTACGTCACTGACCGCGGCGTGTACCGCGAATCCGAGCCGCTTGAGCCTGAATCACCCGATGGCGTTCCAGCTCTATAACAACACCACGTCGACCGGCAGCGGCATGGGCCAGCCGTCCGCAGCGACCGAAGTCGGCATCGGCGGCAGCAAGGACGGCCATCTGATGTTGCTCGGCGGCTCGGGCGTGCACATCCAGGGTCCGGTGGATTTCGACAACAACGTCAACCTGACGAACCACCGCATCAATAATCTGGCGGCGGGCGTTGCGGGCACGGATGCCGTCAACGTCTCGCAGTTGAATGCGGCGATCGCGGCAACCGATAACCGGTATGTGGTGACCAATACGGGTACTTACGCCGCCGCGACGCCGGCGCAAGCGGGAAGCAGCGCGACTGCGGTCGGCGCCAATGCGAATGCTACCGGGCAGTCGGCTGTGGCGCTTGGCGGCAACACGGTCGCGACCGGGCAGAACGGGGTGGCTATCGGTACCATGTCGAGAGCGACGGGTTTGGAGTCTACGGCCGTCGGCGTGGGCGCCAATGCATCAGGAACGAATACGACGGCGTTGGGCCGCGGGGCCGCTGCGACCGCCAATAATTCGGTTGCGCTGGGCACGTTCTCGACCGCCGATCGTGCAAATTCCGTTTCGGTCGGTACTGCGACGGCGCAGCGCCAGGTCGTCAACGTCGCAGCCGGCACGGCCGCGACCGACGCCGTGAACCTCGGCCAGATGAACACCGCGCTTGCACCCAAGCTCGACAACACCGTCATCAAGGTCGGCGGAACGACTGCCGCGGCCACTTCCGGGAATACGTCGAACATCGCAATCGGCAGCGGAGCCACTTCGTACGCGGATCCGCAGAACTCCCCGGCCATTGCGATGGGATGGAACTCGAACGCGAACGGCGCCGGTGCGGTTGCGATCGGCTCCAACTCGACCGCGTCGGCTACCGAAGCCATTGCATTGGGCCTGCGCTCCACGTCAAGCGGGGCGAATGCAGTGACGCTGGGCGGCGACGCGAAGGCAACGGAACAGAACTCGGTCGCGCTCGGCTATGGATCGCTGGCGGATCGTGCAAATGCCGTATCGGTCGGCAGCTCGACGCTGCAACGCCAGATCACCAATGTGGCCGCCGGTACGGCAGCGACCGATGCCGTGAACCTCGCTCAGTTGAATGCCGCGCTTGCGGGCACGACAGCCAATCCGTACGTCAAGGTGAACGGCGTTACAGCTGATGCCACGGCGATAGCAAGCGGCGCAATCGCGATCGGCGGCAACGCCACCGCAGATGCCACCGGTGCGGCGCATCGAGCAGTTGCAATCGGGCAGAACGCCAGCGCAATCGGTAACAGTCTTGCGGTGGGCGGCAATGCGAACGCAGTGAGTCGCGCAGTTGCAATCGGCGGTGGTACAACCGCAAACGTCAACGGCGCGACCGCAGTCGGATATCTCGCCAGCTCGACCGCTGACAGCGCGACCGCGCTGGGTTACGGGGCTAGGGCAGGAAATGCCAAATCGCTCGCGCTCGGCGCGGGTGCGAACGTGCAAAACGACGGCAGTGTCGCACTCGGTGCCGACGCCTCCACCGATCGCGATAACAGCGTGTCGGTCGGCTCCTCGACGCTGCAGCGCCAGATCACCAACGTGGCCGCCGGCACGCAGACGACCGACGCGGTGAACGTGGGCCAGCTGAAGGACTCGGGCCTGATCGGCGGCGACGGCAAGGCGATTGCCGCGGTGACGTACGACCGCAATACGGACGGTTCGCCGAACTACGGCTCGGTGACGCTGGGCGACGGCAATGGTCCGGTGAAGGTGACGAACGTAGCGGACGCAACGGGCGACAGCGACGCGCTGAACCTCGGCCAACTGAAGCAATCGGGTCTGGTGGGCGACGACGGCCAGGGCAACCTGACGTCGCTGGCGGTGACGTACGACGACGCATCGAAGGACAAGGCGACGCTGGCCGGCGCGAACGGCACGACGCTGTCGAACGTGAAGGCAGGCGTGGCCGATCTGGACGCGGTGAACGTGAGCCAACTGAAGGACTCGGGCCTGATCGGCGGCGACGGCAAGGCAATCGCTGCCGTGACGTACGACCGCAACCCGGACGGTTCGCCGAACTACGGTTCGGTGACGCTGGGCGATGGCAACGGTCCGGTGAAGGTGACGAACGTGGCGGACGCAACGGGCGACAGCGACGCGCTGAACCTCGGCCAGCTGAAGCAATCGGGTCTGGTGGGCGACGACGGCCAGGGCAACCTGACGTCGCTGGCGGTGACGTACGACGATGCGACCAAGGCAGGCGTCACGCTGGGCAATGCCGGTACGCCGGTGGCGGTCCACAACGTGGCGGACGGCGTGCTGTCGGCG
>NZ_CATKIF010000023.1:0-35714 GCF_949752865.1 Burkholderia sp. IT-111MI5
CGTCGATCTGCCACAGTGAGCGATTGATCTGAACTTGACGATTCGAAACAGTTCGATTGGATCGGACGAACTGTATCAGTTCGTCTCGATACGGATGCGACTGCTCAATATTTGTTGTCGTTCGGGGGCACCGGAAATTTCTTGCGGATAATGTCCGGTTTCAGCATCTCGCTTGGACTGCTATCGACCCGTTCCCGTTACTTGTCCTCTGGAGCGGCAGCGTCCGTTTGCAACGGTCTAGCAGCCCTTCATGCACGCGGCGGCAACGCCGCTTGTTGAATTGTCGATTATCGCGCTCCGCTTCGGGCTGTCGTTGATGAATAATCCGCGCGGCTCGGGTGCGGCTTGGAGAGGGATCTCGTGGTCGAAAAGCTGACTCGACAGGACAGAGGTCAGGATTTCGACGAACCGGTTGAAACGCGAGAAGTTCAAGCTGTCGGTGGTAACGAGCATCCAACGTCTCTGCCTGGGGCATCTCTCATCGGTGGGTCCAGATATCGAGCGCCCAAGCCGCATGCCAGTCCTCTAGGCAACAGCGGCTCTGAGTGCGGCGAGGTGGTCCGGGTCGGATGCTTGCAAGTGTTCCATGAGATCTCCGACAGCCGCTTCAATGTCGCACATCAAGTCACTGTTTTCAAACATGCGCTCAACGTTGTTGGCGTGGCTGAAATAGTGCAGTGTCTTCAAGATGCGCTTGGCTTTCTCGCCGCCAAACACGCGCTCAGCTCGGGCGTCGACGGGGGACATGCGGCGATCAGGATATTTTGAATACGTGTAAAGCTCGACGAACCTGCGCACAGCGTTCGGCAGCAACATAAGAACCTTCAAGTCGGTCTTGTCGGCGGAGTTGTGGAACTCGTCGAGCACATGGAACAGGAAATGGTACTCCGAATCGTATCGATGCATCGACTCCGGCATGTTCAATAAGGAAGACGTCTTCGGCCCAATTCGCTTAACCAAGTAGAGAGCCGCATTCTTTCCTTCCGGCTTGAGCTCGCGCAAAAGTGAAAAAAACTCGAAATTGTGGGTCGAGAAGAAGACCTGCTTGCAGCGCGTCGTCCATGGGGCATTGGCGACGGGCTGATGGAAGAACGTCTCCTTTATGATCGCAGCGACTTGGAAGATGTGATTACTGTCGAGACTCGAAATTGGATCGTCGATGTAGACGATCGCTTTATCGAACTCCTTGATCTCCCGCAGCTTGGTCAGGAAGAACGAAAAGGCTATGGCGGTCTTCTCGCCCTCGCTTAGATGCCGCGCCGGCTTTCCGTCGCGCCGAACGAGTTGAAACCTCTCGCCTTCGGCCGTAGCGACTACCGCAATCTGGACGCTCTCGCCTCCGAGAAGATTTTCGATGCGCTTGTTGATCTCCTCTCGGCCGAGCTGAGCTTGGCTAATTATCGCTTTCAACCGATCAATCTCTGTCCTCAATTTGGTCGCGCAACTCTCGTAACGCATGCGGTGACGCTCACGTCGAGCTTGATCGGCTGCGAACTTGTCCAGATCCTGCGCTTCCTTAAACTCCTGCGCAAAGTGCAGTTTCAGTCGGTCAATTGCAGCATTCTTCTCGACCGGAAAATTGTCTTTGACCTCGTTGTGCCCCTTGAAAACTGAATTGAGCGCCTCAAGTTTCGTCGTGACGGCTTCCGCAGTCTTCCCGTCGTATGGTTCGCGTTCGATGGTCACGAACGGTGCGGCCAGCTTCGCAACTAGGTCGGCGCGGAGCGCTTCGAGCTCCGCGTTGTAAGCGCCGACGGCCTGTTGAACTTCCGCGTTGGCCTTGACGAACTGCTCCCTGAATGGCGCGTTGAGTTCGACCTCCTTGTGCTCGGCGACCGCCAACTTCACCCCCTCCACCTGCTTAGCAAGCTGCTCCACGGCTCGCTTGTGGTCGTCGAGGTCTTTCGAGAAATGCTCGCCGAGCGCCTTGAGACGTTCGGCCGCTAGGTTACCTCCGCAAAATTCGCAAGCAGATTTACCCTTATGCAGGTGCACGCCCATCTGCACCCACGCTTCAACGGGCGGGTTGCCAACAAGATGAGCGATGGTGTTCGCGAGGTCCGGCGTCTTGGCGAGTAGCGTCGAAGCCTGTGCTGAGAGATCTGCCAAGGACGTCTGTACCGTCACTATCGCAATGGCTGGAAGACTCTCCTTGGCCGATGCGTGCGCCAATTTGATGTCCGCCTCGAAGGCCTCGGTCCCCAAAGCGTAGTTCTCCAAGCCGAGATTGATGGTCCGAAGTTCGGCGTCGAGTTGGGTCGAACCAAAAGCAGCCACCAGACCGACCGCCTTCTTGATCGTCGCCGAGGCGGTTGTCTTGGCTGAGCTCAGCGCCTTTGTTGCCGCCGCAGCCTCCTCGGATTGTTCGCTGGCACCGTCGACCGCTCGCTTGTGCATCACCTCGCACCGCTCGATTTCCTTCTGCGCAGATTCTGACTCCGAGCCCAGGAGCAAGATTGGCTTGAAGTGGCTACCCGCAAAGTTCAGGTTCTCGGCGACGAAGTCGGAGTTAAAGACGCGTACAACATGCGACGTCGAATGGAAATTCTGCTCTGTAACATTCCCCGCGTCGGTCGCGATCGTAAACGAGCACTTCGGAAGCTCCGGATTGAGCGTCTTTGACTCCAACATCGCGACCAGCCGCGACAACGTCGTCTTGCCCGAGTAGTTCCATCCGTAGATGATGTTCTTGACTCCGAATTCGACTGTGCCAGCCGGTGGGGTATAGTCGGCGAATACGCCAAGCCCCTTTATGCGCTGGAAACTCTTCAGCATGGCTACCCCTCGAATCTTTGAATTTCAAAAAGGCTCTGGTAGCCCGGGTGCCCTCAATCCAGTGACCGAAATCTGCATCTAGCCTGCGTGTCATCGCACCTCTCTGCAACCCGAACGATCACGGGTTAATGTGCGCACATCCAACCGCGAAGGCTGCTGTTCGAGCGTTAGCCGCCGCGCCAATGGCCACTTGCCTGCGAAAGCGAATGGCGGCTAGTGGCCGAATCTCGCGGCTGCCGTCCCGGCAGTCCGCGACGGGTTCAAACCGACCCAAAGAGGTCAGTCGCAAGCCCGATTGCCGTCAGCGAGACTGGGCGCTCTAGGCGCGGAGATGCTACCGGCTTTAGCAAAAGGCGCCCCCATAGTGACAACCGTCAGCTGGCCGTCGAAGACAGTGTCTATTACAAGATGCGGTGGACACTCTACAAGTCACGTGCGCCAGAGAGCTTGACGTTGCGCAACATGCCGTTAGGCCCCTCCCGCTGCCAGATAGCATACATTGCGAGCAGAGTCCGCTGCTTGCCGTCGTTCGCAATGTATCCATCACCATAGCGGCTGAAATCTATGCCTCCCCTCGCCTTGTACTTGCTGCAGACGCTTGAAATGCGATGCTTCTGTGGCATTTCTTGAAAGTGTGGATGCAGATGGTACTTGACGCTATCAGAGCAGAGGTAGTCAAGACTGCTCGGGAAGAGGAGCGATGCTCCATGAAGGGCAGCGAACAAGGCATCGCCGAATGTAGCGATCTCACTGGCCCTACCTAGGTTGTTGAAGTTGCTGATTCCAACGATAGATAGGATCGGAACGTGCACCAGGCCTGGAAATTCGTCGCTCACCACATGGCAAGGTAGCTTCTGGAGTGACTTTGCACTCTCTTTCCAAGTTTCGTGCGTGTGGATTATTTCGTCTGAAAAAGGTGCGGCCCCCCATTTGGAATACACCTCTCCGCATTCGACTCGTCGCAGGTGATCAATGGCTGCGTGAGGATCCGGGTAATCATCTAGCAAAGGAGCATGATAGCCAGGCATCTTATGCAACTGCAGGCTGTTCCGAATCACGGGAAGAGCAGGCTCATCCGCTCGCGATGAGCGCACTAAAGAGAGCAGCTTTGACAGTAGATTTTCCATCGCTCTAGTTTTCCATGAAAACTCGGCTTGGCCTTACGAGAACATCTCAACAAATTCGTGGGCGCAGAGCCCTGCTAGTAACGCGCGCAACCTCTACTCCAAAAAATCATCGTTCTTCAGATAGTAGATTGCTGCGTTCGCAAAGTCCCCTGCAGCCGGGTCTTTAATATTCTTAGCACGAACGTCAAGAATGGCAAGGAATATCGGCACCTCCAACCACGACGCAAGATGGTCTTCACCGTAAAACTCGTCGTCCTCATCCTCTGGAATGTGGAAAGTCGCAGCCACCAATGCATCGGCGGAAGCTTTGTTTAATCCCTTGTTGACAAAGATCCAACCTACCTTCGGTAAATCTCGCCTCGCCGAAATCAGCGCCTCCAATCCGCTCACTGTTTTCATATTTCTCTCTTTGCATAAATTCTTATCGGCATCCGAGGCCGCCACCATTTATTTCCACCTCACTGCACAACATGCTACGCACGAATGCGTCAACCGATAACCGGCCTTCATCAAGCTCACCCATCAACCATGCCCAAAATACTTTTTCAAAATATTTTCATCAAACGACTTATTCCCGGAGACCTTCTTCCCCAGCAAGTAATCAACATCGAGCCCATCCAACCCAAGACCACATCTCCTCGCCGCAAAAACAATGGTCAGAAATGGGTAAGAATAGTAATTTGGATTATCCAGCACATCCCGAATCAATCCGGGCTTGATCTCGATAACATTGATCACCCTCGGCAAATAAATATTTTCCACCCTTTCGCACATCCATCGACATGCCGACTCAATCTCCATCTCATCCCGTGGCAAATCAACTGCCCCACCGACATTCGGAGAAAATGACTTTACTTCCTCCATGGATGTATTCATCGCAAGAACCAGACCCGTCGGTATCTTCGGCTTGTACGGAGGATTGCTATTTTTATAAAAACTCTGAAGATCAGGAGAATCAGCGGCAGCAGAAAGAATATAGCCGTTTGCATTTTTCAGGAATCTGAATCCGATGCGTCCATTACCCACGCCTTCCCGGCCGACAAGAATCTCACCTCTCGATACTTTGACGCCACTCCCACTTACATTTTCCCTGAGAGTTTCCCGCAACCTCTTTTCAAATATCCCCTTTAATTCTGTACTCATCTTACACATTCACCTCCCAATCAAAAAACCCTGTACTTGGTCTACATGTGGCTGACAGGATGGACGCAATTCATTTCGTTGTAGTCTACCCACGGAGATATCTCGGCGAGTATCTTCGGCACCTTCACCTCACCCCCATCGGGGGCGCGGGTGACAAATTTCCGCACGAAAAACTCTGTTTTTGCCACCTAAGTTACTCCAACCACATATCGCATTAAGGCTCTGGATAAACGGAAATCTTTCTTTGATCACGTATTTCAAAAATCTTCACGCCGCTTGCACCCCGCTCAACCGACAGCACCCGATCAGGGAAACGACCCTCTGGCCACTTGACTCTTATTTCGACAATATTTCCAACAGCATCATACGAATAGGTCGTTTCCGTATACTCAAGATTGCCCTTTTCAACCTGGAACACACTGGAAACCTTGCCATTCACATAACTCAACCGCACGACGCGAGTCATCTGAGAATCAGGATTTTCTCTAAAGGTGTTTCCAAAAACGTATCGAGTTGCAGCATTGTCCGAGTATTCGTAAAAATCATCGGAACGCATCCAATCCTGGCTCCCTGGAGGACCACCCAGTTTCCCGTATGCAACCAAGTGTATCACTCGTCCTTGATCATCGTACGAATAACAATACCGTCGGGGGCCTGGATTCGATTTACCCTTCAACATGCGCCCCGGCTTTACCCCTAGCATCTCAGTACGATAAGGCTCAAGAGAAAGCGGTGCGCCAACCCCACAACCCCACCTTTCGGATTTAGTGCTCTCCTTCGCCCGCCTCAAGAATTTTGGATAAGCACCATCACTCTCGATTAGCAGATTAACAAGATCATTCCTTCCAATTTTTTGGTCCATTGGATCAACCTCTTGCCGCCTCCCCCTCATACTCAGCCGCTACCCTTATAGCGCGATCACGGTCAAACTAGTATTTTCTGCGAAACATCAACAGATCAAACCGTTTGACCGAGATCGATCTATAGCCCCCTTACTTTATTGCGCCCATACACTGCAACCAACCGCCGTCATTGACTAAATTAATTTAACTCACCGCCCCAGGCAGAATCCAATCAATCTTCAGGCCATTCATCCGAGTCCAAGCTAGAGTCTCGACTCAACTGGTTCATGAACGAATCAAACGAACTCGTCAACATGGTCTGCAATACGGCATGATTCTCTTCGAGACTTAAATCTGAATCAAAAGCATCCGTCGCATAAAAGACAACACCCCCGTCATCCAGATTAAGACAGAAGAAATTGCCACCTGGATCGTGAGCAAATGGAAGCAAATTATTTGGAATCACACTCCGATCAAGCATCGATCTATAGTGTTCAACGAGCAGCGAATCCTTCGTCTCGTAAGCCGCGGTGTTGTATTTTATCGGATAAAACCCCACAACCTCAAAGGGCTCGCCCTCATCCGAATTATCGAATAACGTATTTCCAGGATTCCCCCCATTATTTTTCAAATAATGTTCGCGAAATGCCTCCGGCAATTTATGCCCTATCTCTTTTTCGGCATTTTCAAAATCAACAATGCTGATTTTCGGGGCACAGTTTTCAAATTCGTTGATTTCCATCACCTCTCTCCTTCAAACGCAACCCACTGGCTTTCTACCCTTAATCCATCCTTTCTTCTCTGCAGCCATTACGCCCTCAGGGCCATACTTCGCGCCCAAGTGCTTTTCAAACTGCTCGACCGAACCAGCATGAGGGTAAGTTGCTTCGTGTGCACTTCGCTTCACTAATTGCATGGTCGTTTTCCCAGTCTCGGGATCAAAATCTCTCACATGATGCCATGTATATCCCGCCGTCTTTGCCGCAGCTGCTTCTTTTGGTGTGAATCCTGCCTGCTGATAAGCAAGCGTAAAGTCGCGACCACGTGTCCCTTGCATCACAATTTTGACGATGTTTGATTGCTTCCCAGTTACTGGAAACAGATCTGGACTACCTGTGAAATCAACTCCTTCGAAAGCAAGGCCCCACGGGTCGATCCAAACAAGTGGGTTAGGACCGTAGGCATAGAAGTTTGATCCTCCCATCAACCCGATCGGGTCGGGGTTGATGAAGCGACCAATGTCAGGATCATAGAACCGGAAAGTGTTGTAGTGCAGACCGGTTTCTCGGTCCAGGTACTGACCTTGGAAACGAATGTTTTGCGGCCGCGGCACGTGGGCAGGCGCCTGCATCACGTCTTGCACCTGACCCCACGCAGGCGTCGGTTGCTGGGGTGCCCGCACAATCCATTCCTCCTGCACGGCGTTGCCCCAAACTTTGTAGCGGGCCTGCCAGATCAATTCGCCGTCGGCGTCGGTTAGTTCCTCCGGCAACCCCGACACGTCGTTGTGGAAGTAGTAGACCGCGCCCCTTGCATCGGCGTCATTCGCCGCTGGTATCCCCTGGTCGATCCGTGCAAGCGGCACATAGCTGTTGGACTCGTACAAGTACGTCAGAGCTTCCTCGCCCTGCCGGTCGTGATAAATCTCCTGCACCAGCCGCATGCCATCCCACAGAAAATCCGTGCTCGCGTAGCCACCATTGAGCTTCCGGATCCGCCGGCCAAACGCGTCGTATTCGAAATGCGTCGTCGATATGCCAAGGCGGTCTTTCGTTACGACGGTCTTCAGCTGGTTCCAATCGTCGTATTCAAGGACCAGTTCCTTGGCGGGCCCGTGACCACTCAGCTTGCGAACAAGCCGCCCGTACGCATCGTATTCGAAGCGCTTGTCTTCGAACATCTTGAGTCGGTTGTGCTCCACATAGCCGGCCGGATGATCGCTCGACACAAGGTTCGCAGCCGCATCCCAACGGAATACCTCAGACGGCAACCCCGGCCCCATCGCCTGCTCGATGCGTCCGGTCGAATCGTAGCGATAGCTGGTCGTGCCGTAGCGCTGGTCGCGCTTCTGGATCACATCACCGGCCGCATCGTATTGCCACTGCTTGGCGAGCAACGCCTCCACTGCGACGCCACGCTTTGCGGCAAATCGCGCACGGCGGCCGACCGCGTCATATCCGAATTGGCTCGTCAGCCTGCCCTGCGTGCGCAGCACTTCTCGATGCAGGTCGTCGCGTTCGATGTCGGTGATTGCCGCGCCATCGACACGGATCTGGTGCACGTGACCGGAGCCGTAATGCAGCCAGTCGATCGTGCGCTCGCCGGAAATCGTGGTGCTGACGCGATTGCCGAGCTCGTCGTAAGTGTGCGCGAGCCAGCCGGTCGGGGTGTATTCATCGAGCACCTCGCCGCGCGCGTCGTATTTCAGGTTGACCCGATTCTTCAGCGACGGGCCGCGCGCAGTGAGCGTATGCAACTCACCGGACGTGATTCGGCTAGCCTTGTCGTACAGGTATTCGCAACGCTCGCGCCCGGATGCCTTGGCCGTCAGCCGCCCGAGCGCGTCGCGCTCGTAGGTGGTCTGACGTTTCCCCTCTCTAAGCGCGATGCCCTGTCCACGAACATCGTACTCGTACGAGCGGACGCTACCGTCCAGCCCAACCTCTTCGCTTAGAAGATCACGTCGGTCGTAACGGAAGCGATAAGACTCACGGTTCTCATTGGTCAAACTCGCCAGCCTGAACGCATCGTCGTAACCGAACCGCACGACACGATCAGCCGCATCAGTACGCGACAGCAGCAGCCCCCGCGCATTGATTTCATAGCGCGTGCTGCGTTGATTCGCATCGACAACTTCGACGAGACGCCCGGCTGCGTCGTAACGAAACGTCTGCCGGGCGCCATCGGCCGTCCCGATCCTCGTAACACGCCCCATCGCATCCGTTTCATACACGGTGGCCTGTCCCGCCGCATCGGTCACGCGCGCGAGTCCGCCACGTGCGTCATACGCAAACCGCGTGACCTTGCCGGAACAATCCGTGTACGAGGTCAGCTGTGCACGGCCATTCCATTCGAGGAACTTGTACCCCCCACGTGCATCGCGAATCGTGTGCACCAACCCACGCTCGTCCCGGTGATACACAGTCGCAGATCCCGCCGGATCTCGCGTCATCGTCAGGTTGCCGCGATCGTCGTAACGGTAGATCCAGCGCGAGTTGGCCGGATCGGTTTCCGCGACAGGCAGGTCGTAGTGCCCATTCCATTCGGTGCGCTCAACCTGACCGAGTGCGTCTATGCGCTGCGTCTGCCGTCCGCGCTCGTCATATTCAAAGCGGGTCGTGTTCCCAGCCGGATCGGTCGTACTGACCAACTGCCGCTTTGCGTTCCACTCTAACCGCCACACATGGCCTTCGGCATCCGTATGGCTCGTCGGCTGCTGATCCTCGTTCCACGTCCACTGCGTAACGCGACCGATCTGGTCGGTGATCGTCACCGTACGCTGAGCAAGGTCCGCGTTGAACGTGTATGCCTCACCGTCGTCGGTCCAGTGGCGCACGACACGCGCGTCGCGGCCGACACCTTGCCACGCATAAAAGCACTGCAGGCCGCCGCGCAACGTGTGCTGGACCATCAGTCCGTGTTCGTATGCGAAGCGTCGCCCGGTGTAGCCACTGCGATCAGTAACGGCCACCAACTCGCCAGCATCGTTGTACGCATAACGCACCAGCGTGTCGGGTTGCTCACCGTCCACACCACGAGTCAGCTCGATCGTGGCAATGCGCCGCGGCTGCGATTTATCGTAGGCCAGCGTCAGCATGCGCCCAGAGCTGTCATGCAGCCGGGCCGGCCGCACAACCTCATCGGCCGCCTCTTGCTCCACCTCGATCCAGTTACCGTTGCGGTCCTCAAGACGCCACAGCTTGAGCGTCTCACTGTCCGCATCGCTACGAGCACGGCCGAAATCGCGATACAAACCGTCGACCGTCTCAACCACGTAGTGGCCGCCGGCCGTACAGATCAGGTAAATGCCTTCGGGAACGCTGAAATGGCTCTCACCCGGCGGCACGGCCGGGAACACGATGTCGCGCCCCTGCTCATCCCAGTACGTGATCGACGTGACCTCGCCATGCTCACGCGCAAGCCGCAGCTGAACGCTGATCGGCACGCTCCATCCCGGCCCGAACAGGCTGTCGGCACGATCATCGTGACTGCTGTAAAAACGTCGCCACACGATCGGCAGCGGCCCGGGCAATGCGAAATCGGTATCGTCCGTGCCATCGAGAATCTTGCCGCCGGTAATGACGTTGACCGGGTGGCCGGCCGACGGCCTCGCCAAACTGCCGAGCCACGTACCGAAGGCACCCGCCGCAAAATTGATCGCGAGGCAAGGCAGCTTGCCTTTCAGAAACTGCCCCCAGCTCATCTTCCCGCGGCCGCAAACCGCCAGCGCAATCCCAAGCGCCGCCCCCAGCCATCCGAGCCGGGAAGCCGACTTCACGTCTCTTACCCGCTGCGTACCGCCGCCGATGAAAACGTTATCGGACCCTTCGGCAATCGTCCCGTCGCAAGTCGTCTTGTCGCCGACGCGCGCGGCCGGATGATCGTTGATATAAACGCTCCCCGACCCGTCGGCGATCATCTGCGGCCCAGGATGATCCGTGCACGCGACGGTATCGAGATCGCCCGGCTTCGCCGCCCGCGCCGCCGGCTTGTTGTTGACGTAAACGTTCCCCGACCCGCTCGCGATCTTGCCTTTGATCTCGGGCGGCACGATCGAATTGGCCAGTGCCTTCGCGCCGTCGTCGATGGCCTCGTTCATCCCGCTCGCTTCCATCAGCGCGCCAGACCCAACCGCCACCCCCACGCCGATCGCAATCACGAGCGGCGTCGCCAACCCTGCCGTGCCGATCTCGAGCGCAGCGAGGCCGGCGAACACCAGCCCCTCCATCGCCTCCGCCACCAATGCACCGACGATGGCACCGCCGACCACCGACCCGACCGTGCCGACAAGCTCACCCAGGAACGACGTGTGCTGAATCGGATCTTCGAAGCGCGCGGCCGCGAAGTTTTCCGCGCTCACGACGCGTCACCCGGTCCGAGCAGGGTCGGTCGCGCCGCGCGCGGCTGGAAGCTGGCGAGCATACGATCGGCGATCGCCTGCTGCTCTTCGGTCAGCGGTGCCGCGCTGGTCAGCGTCATCACCAGCACGCGGCCGGCGTCGTCCGACGGAAACATGGTCTGCATCTGATGCCAGAGCCGGCCATCCCGCTCGTGCGTGGAATCGATCTGGATGCCCGAACGGCCCGCCACCGTCACCGGCCGGCGCGCCTTCTCGGTGAGCATCTTGGCATCGCGCGACGCCACTTCCCATTCGCGCGCGACGAACGCATCGATATTTTCCCCGTCGCGCAGCCGCCCACGGGCGATCACGAGGTTGAGGCCTCCGGGGCCGGCGTTCATCACGAGGATGTTGACGGTGCGGTCGAGCGCCGCGTCCGGCAGCTCGAAGGTGCCTTCGTGGATTGCGTAGTGCATGGCTGGTTTTGTTCGTGTTATTTGTTGAGATCGATGCGCTGGCCGTTGACCATCACGCCGTCGTCGGTCATCAGGATCACGGAGCCCTTGTGCTCGAGGCGAATGCCTTCGGGCGCGAGCGAGATCGAGCTGTCCTGCACCTTCAGCAGGATGCCGCGCTCGGCCACGTAGACCTGCGTGCCGCCGCCCCCATCCTTGGCAGGCGTCGTCACTTCGACCGTGGTTGCGGTCGTACTCCGCTTCTCGGAAATCGTCTCGGTCAGGTTGCCCTGCGGAATCTGCTTTTCTTCGCTGCCCGTCGCCACCAGCACGGTACGCATCGGCCCCAGCACCTTGTGCGTCTCGTTGTTCTCGACCACGGTGTTCATGTCCTTCTGCGCGTGCATGAAGAATTCCTGCATGCCGTTCGTGTCGGTCATGCGGATCTCGTTCGACCCCTGCCCCTTGTGCGTCTGGCTCTTGATCCCCATCGTCTGGCCGGCCGCGCCGTGGTACGGGTTGCCTTGCTCGCCGTTGAACACGCGGCCGACGATCACCGGGTTATCCGGATCGCCCTGATTGAACGCCACGAGCACTTCCTGCTTGATCCGCGGAATCGCGGCTGCGCCCCAGCCATCGCCCGCCCACGGTTGCGACACGCGCACCCACATCGAGTCGGAGCCGTCCTTCTTGCCGCGCCGGTCCCACGGGAAGTGCACCTTCACCGCGCTCCCGTTGGTGTAGATTTCCTCGCCCTTCGGACCGACGACGATCGCCGACTGCGTGCCGTGAATCACCGGTTTCGGCGTGCCGCGCGGCGCACGGTACGGAATCTTCTTCGGCAGCAACGCGAAGCTGTTGCGGTACGGCAGTTTTGCACTGTGCTGCGTGTAGTCGTTTACCGCCTCGTGACGCACGTGCAGGATCACGTATTCCTGGTTGTTCTCGAGCACCGGGTGATTCGCCACGTTGACGGCGCCGGCCGTGGTCATGCGCCACGCGTAGCCGCCGCCGGTATAGCGATGGGCCTGCGCCTCCTCGGCCTCCATCGCAAAACGGGCGTAGCGGTTGCCGTCGTCGCCGTGGTCGTACAGCGACTGGTGCTCGAACCGCTCGGTCGAGTCGAGCCGCGCGTGCTTGAGGTTCTGCGGGCCGGCTTCCACCAGCATCAGCGGCGACGACGGATTCTGATGATTGAAGTCGCGGAACGTGACCTTGCCGACGCCAAAGCGCCGGCCTTCGTGCAACTGGTCGATGCCGCTGTCCTCACTCGCCTCGGTGGCGGCGAACGGCACAGTTGCCAGGCCGTCGATCGGGCGGAACAGCAAATTCGTGTCGCCGATCACAAGCATGTGCTTGTCCTTCTCGTAGCGGTGCGTCCAGACCAGCCCTTCCTGCTCCATCAACCGCGCGCAGAAGTTGTAGTAGCTTTCCTGGTACATCACCACGTATTCGAGCGGTTTCTGGCTCGTCCGGATGTCGAACACGAAGTCGGAGAATCCGTGTTCCTGGAAAACCTCGGTGAGGATGTCCTGCGCGGTCTTGTTCTGGAAAATCCGGCAGTCGGTCGAGCGCGTCAGGAACCAGAACCACGGCACCGCCGTCAGGTGGTACTGCGTGACATTCCCGGGATTGCCGGCGCGGTCGAACGACGCGACGTAGCCGTCGAAGTAACGATCGTTGTCTCCGGCACCCGATGCAACGACGCGTTCGAGCGTCGACAGGCGCGCCTGCTGATCGAACCGGATCTTGACCTGCTGGCCGATCAGGTCGTCGGGGCGCAGGTCGTGGCGATGCGACAGCAGGTCGAGGTGGATTTCCGGCAATCGGTTCACGTACTCGTCGACGACGGCGGCGCTGACCAGCAGCACATCCGGGCCGAGCGGCGTATCGAGCGTCACGTAGCGATTGAGCTGGGTCAGGCGCGCGGGGTTGGCAGCGCCGTTGATCGCTTCGGCAACCGCGCCGGGCGTCTTGTCCATCAGCGAGAAGCCGGTCTGTGCGAGCTGCATCGCACGCTGGACGGTGTCGACGTGCCCGGCCAGGCCCGCGAGCGGCCCGAGGCTCCCGGCAACACTCGAGGCGACCGGGCCTGCCAGGCCGCCGAGCGCGCTCAAGGAGCCGAGCGCACTGCCGCCCAAACCATTGGGAATACCCCCGTTCGGAGCGAAACTCATTCTTGTTCCTTGCGTGTGATCTCAGGTTCCGTGGACCGGCTGGCCGGCCCGAAGCCACGATAATGTAGGACAAAATCCGACCGCGCGAAAGGCACCCGCAAACGTTTCCGTTCGAGCCCCGAAAATCGAAAACCTAGACCAGTGGCTGGACGCCGGCGCACGGTTGCCCACGGCGAAGCAGCGCGCCGGTATGCGCCGAAAACAGCACAATCTGCACGAAACTGGTGACAGGAACGTGGGGGGCGAAGAACCGATCCATCACGTGCGCGAATCCGCCAAGACTGAACCCGGCAAAACGCTGCTCATCGACCACCAACCGCACTTCGAGCCCCTGCACGAACGCCGACGCCGGCTTGCCGGGCATCCAGCGCCGAACGCGTGCGGTCGACAACGACACGAGCGCGTCGAAGCGCCGCCCGGCGTCGACCGAGCATTCCGCCCAGCGGGCGCAGAGCCGCGTCAGTTGGGCCAGACCGCCTTTGTCGAGGCGAATCGCCTGCGGCACGAGCAAAGACAACACATTCCACAGCTCGCCATAGCGGAAAGCCGGCGGCCGGCTCCGGGTCGGCCGGTTCAACAGCGCGATCGTCCCCACCGGATCGCCCGCGCGCAAGGCCAGCTCGCGTTCCTGCATCCCGGACAGATCGCCCTGGGTACAGGAAAGCCGGATCGCCAGTTTGCGACGCCCGGGATCGGCGGGTTGGCCGTCCCGGTCAATCAGTGCCAGTTCGACGCCGCGGAGCAGGTCTGCAATCTCGTCCGGGGACGGCGTCTTGCCCGCCTTTTTGTCCTTGGGATCGACAGGCTTCTTCGGCGCCCGCCGAGCCTCGTCGCGCAACACGACCCAGTACAGCCCGAGGTGGGCACCCATCCCATGCTGCAACGACTGGAACGGCGGCAGCAGCGACGTACCCGCGTCGGAAGTCTCGCGAACCGTGTCGATCGACCAGATGTTCGTCTGCGACGCGTTCTTCTGTTCCAGCGATTTCACCGGGTAATGCGAACAACCGGTATAAGTCTCAATCGGCTCGGCGTCGTCCGGGAAAAGGTTGATCACGGGCGTACAGAACAAGCGCACATGTTCAGCCGTCGCGGCGGCCAGACGTTGAGCCCGATGAGAGTCCGGATGCACGCCGGCGATCGCCAGGTGCAGCGCGACGCGACGACTGCCGCCCGCGATCCGCTTGAGCGGTCGCATATCCAGCTCGACAAAATCGAAGCGTTCCGGGACAGCGCAGTACTCCATCAGCAGGTGAAAAGGCCCGAGCGCGTCGTCACGCGGCATATCGAGCAGCGCATCGGCCGGCTCGAGGCCGACGGCCGTGAATACCGCGTTCGGAAGACGCTTCCAGCGTCCGGATTCGTCGGCCTCGGCGAAACCGCTTACGGCAAACAGCAGGACGGCGTCCATGAGTGCCGCGACGATCTCGCGCGCGCCGGTGAAGTGCAGACGCAACCTGTCCGGCACGATCGCGAACGTGGCTTCAGGCGAGGTCAGCTCAAACGCGACGGTCAGCAAGCCGGTCGTTTCGGACGGCAACGCCGCATCGCGCGGCGCAATCGCCGACGTCGTGTAACGCACATCCGAAACGGCCAGCGGCACGATCGCGACTTCATCCGTCATGCGAAATACTTCACGATCGGCCGGTGCAACCAGGTGTTCGCCGCGCGGGATGACGCGGGGCCCGGTCTGTTCGCCCGTTCGGTCGACATGAAATTGTGCAATCGCGCAGGAAGGAAACGGGCGCAAGAACGCACCGTGCAGTGTCTCGAGAAGGCCACGCGTAAACGCGGGCACATCATCCTCGAGACGAATGGCGTGAGACGACGACATCAATGCGAACGACTGCAACAGACGTTCGACGTGCGGATCTTCGGAATGCTCGCCGGTGATTGCCAGGCGAGCGGCGATTTTAGGAAAACGCTGCGAGAACGTCTGCATCGAACGACGCAGCAGCGCCATCTCGCGTTCGAAGTGCGGAAGCAAATTCTTGGGATCGATGGTCATACACGTTCCGGTCGTCGCCGCGTTCGCCAAATGGCGATGCGGAGTTCAAGAAAACGAGCGGAACGATTCTATTCGGGCAACTGATAATCTCGTTTCGAATTTATTGAGCGGCCTCCGATCTCCAGTCAAGCTTCAGCCAATGATCCGTCCCATAAGCCTTGAACATAAAGGTCCGCTGCTTGTGGGCAGACGCTCAGGTGCCTGCATGGCAATGATGGCAAACAGTTACAACTGACCGCACCGAGACATTCCTGTATCCGTGTTTTCAGGAACAGGCTGAGCGGCTTGCTTGTCGCCGTGCAAAGCACGCGTCATCGCGGCATACCCGCGCACGACGCCCCCTCACCTCGGCGAAACAACAATCGCCGCCCGCCGATTCTGTGCCCTCCCTGCCGGCGTCCGGTTATCCCCCACCGGATCGCGCTTCCCTTTCCCGACGACCGCAATGCGCTTCGCATCCAGCCCGACATCGACAAGCTCGATCGCCACGACCTCAGCCCGCCGCCTGGACAACTCGAGGTCGTAATCGTCCGCCCCCTCCCGATCCGAGTACCCATAAACCCGCACCCCGTTAATCTCCGCCGACTTGAGCGTGCGCCCGATCCTTTCGACGATCCGCCGCACATCCGGCTTGAGGTTATAGCGGTCGAAATCGAACAGGATCGGCCCGGTCGAGCCGAACTCGAAACCCTGTTCGGTCTCGTGGAAACCGGCCGACTTGAGCGTCGTGACTTGCGTCTGCGTCAGCCCACGATGAAGCGGCGGCGTCTTGCAGCCCACAAGCAGCATGCACAGCAGCAGCGCGCTGCCGATGCACATCCGCTCCATGCTCACAGGAAACGAGTGGTTCATTTCGCATCCCCTTCGAGTGCGCCCGCGTCGGGCGCGCTTTTTGTAATCCGCTGCCGCGGCCTCGCCCGCAGCGCGAAGCGATCAATCAAACCGGTCCCGCAACACCTTCAGCCAACTGCCACGACCCCGGCCGCGCACGCTTGGCGCGGTACATCGCCGCATCCGCCGCGCGCAGCAGGCCGCTCGCGTCCGACGCGTGGTCGGGATACAACGCAATGCCGACACTCATCATGGTGGCCACCATGCGGCCGTCGGACAGCTCGATCGACGGCACCATGCCGGACAATATCTCGTCTGCGACACGGCACACGCTGCCCGCATCGCGCACCGCCCCCAGCATCACCGCAAATTCGTCGCCGCCCAGGCGGGCGACCAGATCGGCCTCGCGCACCTGCGCGCGCAGCCGCGCCGCGATGCCGATCAGCACCGCGTCGCCGGCGTCGTGGCCGAGGCAATCGTTGATCTCCTTGAAGCGGTCGCAGTCGAGATACAGGATGCCGACCCGCTGCCCCGTCACCGCGGCTTCGCAGAGCGCAAGCGCGAGGCGCGACTCGAACTGCACGCGGTTGGGCAGGCCCGTGAGCGCATCGTGCGTCGCCTTGTGTTCGAGCGACGCGTTTTCATCGCGCAGCGTGTTCTGCCAGTCTTCGAATTCGTCGAGCAACGCATTGAAGTCGTCACCGAGCTGGTTCAACTCGGCGATCGCGGCGGGCTCGACCCGTTGCGCGAATGCACGCTCGCGCCGCACGGCATGCGCAACGCCGGCCAGCGCGCGCAGCGGCGAAACGATGTTGCGCAGCAGACGCTTCGAGCTGACATATGCGCCGAACACGCTGACCGCCAGGCAACCGAGAATGCCGCCGACGCCGCCGAGCAGGAAGCCGAAGAACTGGTGCCCGCGGCCGCGCACGACGACGTGGCCGACGATGATGCCGTCGTGCATCACCGGAACCGTCACGGGCCCGGGCAGCGCAAGGTCGGCGACGGCGCGCTCGAGCCGGGCGAGCCCGTTTCCGGCGGGCAACTGCCACGTCGCGAACGGCTGACCCTTGCTGTCCGTGACCACCACCTGCGCGACGTCCTCATCGCCGGCAATCATCCCGATCGCCTCGCTCGCCGCGACGCGGTCGCCGAACACGAGCGCCGCCTCGACCGTATAACCGAGCGAGCGCGCCAGCAGGTTCAGGTTGTTGCCGGCATACGCACGCAATGCGATCACGGCGACGACGATCAACGACACGGCCGCCATCGCGACGGCAACGAACGCGAGGCGCAGGTGCGCGCGGCGCAATACGCTTTGCAGCGTCGGGCGCGACACGCGCGAATGGGGAAAATGAGGCGCGAACCGTGTCATGGCGCCCCCGGCCGTCGCGCGAGATTGAGCACGTTCGGGTGTACGCGCACGCCGCTGCGCGCTACGGCGTCGAGATTGATGTCGAACGAGATGCGCTCGCCGTCGACATTGAGGCAGAACATGCTGCCTGCGGTGCAGTACGGATCGTGTTCCGCGATCGTCAGCACAGGATGGCCGGCCACCGCGGTTCTCACTCGCGTTCGCTCATCGTCGCTCAGGGTGCCGAGATAGACGACGTCGCAGGCCACGCCGAGCGAGGGATCGTCGAAGCGGACGCGCTGCACGTCGAGCAGCGTCGAGCCGGCCTGCAGCGTGTCGGTCAGGCCGCGCGCGTAGTCGGGCCGGCCCGTCACGCACAGATGCAGGCGAATGGGTGTCGTCGGCCAGCGCGTGAAGCTGATGATGCCGAGCACGACCTGACGCACGGCGGAGTCGTGTGACGAAATGGCGGGATCGGTGGGACTTGCAGTGGCGACGGCACGCACGATGTCGGCCGGACCGTCTGCATCGGCGGGAGCCCCGGCGAGCACGACGGATGCCGCACCCAGAACGCAAACGATTGCGATCAGCGCATGACGCAGCGACGCGGCCCAGCCGGGCCGGCCGGACGTCGTCCGCGCGGCGATCGCCGCCGCGCCCGTTGGCGTCGTTGCAGTCGCAAGACTGGCAGCCGCCGCGCACACTCTCGCATCCATGATGGAAACATCCGCTGGCGTTGCCCCCCGGCGTTGCCCTCTGCCTTCAGTCATGCGCGTGCATGGCTCCGTATCACGCGCATGATTCCTTCATCTTAGGTACAAAGCCGCGCGATCAACCAGTGGGAAACACCCGCGAGAAACGTCGGAAAGTATGCGGAATCGGCGCTGTGCGCGACGATGCGGGCGAACGTGATACGCGACGCCGATCGCGTGTCGACGTCGGCAAATTGATCAGCGGATTGGGCGCACGGCCGGCTCAAACTTCATACGCTCCCCGGCGGTACGCCAGATCGTTTTGCGGCATATCCGGGGTGCCAAGCGTTACCGCCTGTCGGCGGATAACCGATGAAGAAATTCAGCTCGTCGCACGCTATCGAATAGGGATAAAGCAGCATGGTATCGTCGCCCTCCCGCCCGAAGACGGCCGGACGCATGTGCGTGCTGCGGAAGAACTGCGCGAGAGCCGGCAAACGATCGACGACGCCGGCCCACCTCCGCACCGGCCGATCGGCAAGCGCA
The DNA here is from genome assembly GCF_949752865.1 of Burkholderia sp. IT-111MI5. Classification (NCBI taxonomy): domain Bacteria; kingdom Pseudomonadati; phylum Pseudomonadota; class Betaproteobacteria; order Burkholderiales; family Burkholderiaceae; genus Burkholderia; species Burkholderia sp. IT-111MI5. Next base: position 19,010 of record NZ_CATKIF010000023.1, read on the forward strand.
TGGCTAGGTGCGTTCAGCAATTCCGCGCCACGTCATCGGCACGTCGACGCCGGTCCGCATCTCGTCTGCCACGATCCAGACATTGCCGTTCACGCGGAAACGCTTCAACTCCACCGCGCAGGCCTGTTTCGACCGCTCGATCATGACGCGACCGTGGAATGCCGGCCCCGGTGCAACCTCCCGTTCCGCTTCGCCGGGCCGATCCTCAGGCGCCACGCAACGCCCGCTCGTATCCCGTCGCGTAGCACCCTGCCCTTGGCCCCCCACGCCGCCGCGAGTATGCTTGCAGTTCGAACGATCTCCAACCTGGGCGCGCACACCGCACCGTTGATGAGCGCACCGCCAACCGTCTTTCACCACCACCGATGGATTTCGACGTAATCGTTCTCGGCGCCGGCATCGTCGGCGTCTCGGCCGCGCTGCACCTGCAGGATCGCGGCCGCAAGGTCGCCCTCGTCGATCGCGGCGCGCCCGGCGAAGGCACGAGCTTCGGCAACGCGGGGCTGATCGAGCGCTCGTCGGTCGAACCGTATCCGTTCCCGCGCAGCCCGTTCACGCTGATGCGCTATGCGCTGAACCGCTCGACCGATCTGTACTGGCACAGCGCGTCGCTGCCCGCGTTCGCGCCGTGGCTCGCGCGGTTCTGGTGGGAATCGGCGCCGCTGCGTCACGCGGCCGCGTCGCGCGACATGCTGCCGCTGATCGAGCGCTGCATCGCCGAGCACGACGCGCTGATCGCGCGGGCCGGTGCCGGGGAACTCGTGCGCGCGAGCGGCTGGCTCGAAGCGTTCCGCACGCCGGCCGCGTTCGAACGCGGCGTGGCCGAGGCCGGCCTCACCGCGCGCCGCCACGGGCTCGGCATCACGCCGCTCGATGCCGCCGCGCTGCTCGCGCACGAACCGAGCCTCGCGCCCGGCTTCTGCGGCGCGCTGCACTGGCTCGATCCGAAAAGCGTCGTCGATCCGTCCGCGCTCGTCAAAGCGTACGCGCAGCTCTTCGTGCAAGGCGGCGGCACGCTGCTGACGGGCGACGCCGCGAGCCTCGACGCGCTGTCGCCCGGCTGGCAGGTCGGCACGCAGGACGGCATGGCCGCCGCGCCGGCCGTCGTCGTCGCGCTCGGCCCGTGGTCCGACACGGTGTTCGGCAAGTTCGGCTACAAGATCCCGCTGCGCGAGAAGCGCGGTTATCACATGCACTACGCGCCGTCCACGCGCGGCGTGCCGTCGGCGCCGATCGTCGATCGCGAATACGGCTACGTGATCGCGCCGATGCGGCGCGGGCTGCGGCTGACGACCGGCGTCGAGATCGCGCGGCGCGGCGTACCGCCGACCGGCGTGCAGCTCGAACGCGCGGAACGCGTCGCGCGGCCCGTGTTCGGCTTCGGCGAGCGGCTCGACCCGCAACCGTGGCTCGGCTTCCGGCCGTGCACGCCCGACATGCGCCCGGTGATCGGCCCCGCGCCCGCGCATCGCGGGCTGTGGTTCTCGTTCGGGCACAACCATCACGGGCTGACGCTCGGCCCCGTCACCGGCCGGCTGCTGGCCGAGATGATGACGGGCGAGACGCCCTTCACCGATCCGGCGCCCTATCGCGCCGACCGCTTCTGATTCCGAACGCGTAGCAAATCAACGCACGCGCTCAGTCGAGCGCGCGGCCGAAGATGCGGATCACTTCGTCGAGATGGTCGGCCATCGCGCGGCGCGCGGCCTCCGGGTCGCGTGCGCGGATCGCGTCGAGGATCGCGCGGTGCTCCAGTTCCGACCGGTGCGGCATGTCGTTCGGCATGTACAGCGACTGCAGCCGCTGGAACATCAGGTCGTACTTGTGCGCGAGCAACTGCTTGATCATCAGCGCATACGCGGGGTTGTCGCTCGCTTCCGCGATGCGGATATGGAACAGCCGGTCGCCCGGATGCGTGAGCGAGCCGCTGCGGTTGTCTTCCTGGTTGCGCAGGAACGCTTCGTGGATCCCTTCGATCTGCTCGTCCGAGCCGTGCTTCGCGGCAAGCGACGCGGCTTCCGGCTCGATCAGCCGGCGCGCCTGCAACAGCGCGAACGGCGGGATTTCGGTGTCGAGGTCGAGCGCGATGCCGAGTTCGGGATCGATCTCGACGACCGTGAACGGCGCGGCCTTCGCATCGGGTTCGGGCTCGGGCGCGGCGACCGTTTCGGGATGGCGCACCTTCACGCCGTCGCCGACACGCACGCTGACGAGCCCGCTTACTTCGAGCGCGATCAGCGCCTCGCGCACCGACGTGCGCGACACGCCGAACTGCTCGGCCAGTTCGCGCTCGGGCGGCAGATAGCTGCCCGGCGGAAAATCGCCGGACTCGATCATCGCACTGAGCTTGTCGGCGATCTGCTGGTAGAGGCGGCGGTTCTGAATCGGCTGGATGGACATACGTTGATGCAGGTTTTCGGTTGCGTTGCGGACGGTCCGACGAATCGCACGGACCGTTCGCGCCTATTTTATATGCCGCGCTGCGTGTCGCCCGGCACCGCATAACAATGCGCGGCCGTGCCGCCCCACAGCGCGTTGCGCTCGGCCGCCGACAGCCGCGATTCGGCCCAGCGCTCGACGATCGACGCCACTTCGTCATACGACGCGGCGAGCAGGCACACGGGCCAGTCCGACCCGAACATCAGCCGCTGCGGGCCGAACGCATCGAGCGCCGCGTCGAGACACTGCTCGATATGCCGGATGTCCTGCGCGCGCAGGCCGCGCCGCCAGTCGGCTTCGGTCACGAGCCCCGACAGCTTGCACGCGACATGCGGCAGCGCGCCCAGTTCGCGCAGCTCGGCGCGCCAGCGCGGCAGCGCGGTTTCGTCGCGCTCGAATTCGGCAAGCGCGGGCTTGCCGACGTGGTCGAGCACGAGCCAGTGCGCATCGTGCCGCGCGCAGAACGCGCGAACGTCCGGCAACTGGCGCTCGAACACGAGCACGTCGTACACATAGCCGTTCGCCTGCAGCCACGCAACGCCGCGATTGAAATCGGCATCCGCGACGAACGCGCCGACGTCGGCTTCGTCCTGCACCTGGTGACGAAAGCCGCGCAGCTTCGGGCTGCGCCATTCGGCGATACGGTCGGCAAGCTGCGGCGCGCCGAGATCCTCCCAGCCGACCACCGCCGCGATGCGCGCGTCGTCGCGCGCGAGATCGAGCAGGAACGCCGTCTCGTCACGCCCCGCGCGCGCCTGCACCGCGATCGACGCGCCGATCGCCTGCGCATGCATCAGCGGCCACAGCGCGTCGGGCAAGTAGTCGCGTGCGAGCACGCCCATCCCGGCGCCGATCCACGGATAGTCGGCCGCGCGATAACGCCAGAAGTGCTGATGGGAATCGATACGCACTGCGCCCATGGTGTCCTCGTGTTCCGCTCCCGCAAGCCATCTCACGTCGCCGCACACGCTACCCGCCGCGTGCGGCGACGCCGTGACACGCCAATCAGTCGTACAACGCCGCCGCGACCTTCGGATCGTCGATATTGGTCTTGTCGTACCAGTAGAAACCGGTATCGATGACCTTCGGCAGCTTCTCGCCCTTGATCGCCTTCACGGCCGCCTCGACCGTCTTGTAGCCGATCCCGACCGGGTTCTGCGTGATCGCGCCGGCCATCAGCCCGCTGCGGATCGCGTCCTTCTGCTGCTTGCCGGAATCGTAGCCGACGATCACGACCTTGCGCTTCATCTCGCGCACGCCGTTGACCACGCCGATCGCCGAGCCTTCGTTGGTGCCGAACAGCCCCTTGAGCTTCGGATACCCTTGCAGGATCGACTTCGTCACCTCGGTCGACTTCAGCTGGTCGCCTTCGCCGTACTGCACGGTCACGATCTTCACCTTCGGGTGCGCCGATTTCATCCGTTCGAGAAAACCGTCGCGGCGGTCGATGCCGGTGCGGCTCGTCTGGTCGTGCGCGACCACGGCCACCTCGCCTTCATCGCCGATCAGCGCGGCGAGCTTGTCGGCAGCGAGCGATGCGGCGGCCTTGTTGTTGGTCGAGGCCGTCGTCACCGGGATGTCGCTGTCGACGCCCGAGTCGAACGCGATCACCGGGATCTTCTCGGCCTGCGCCTTCTTCAGCAGCGGCAGCGCGGCCTTGCTGTCGAGCGCCGCGAAGCCGAGCGCGGCCGGCTTCTTCGCGATCGCGGCGGACAGCATGTCGATCTGCTTGTCGACCATCGCCTCGGTTTCGGGGCCTTCGAACGTCACCTTCACCTTGTAGTCCTTCGCGGCCTGCATCGCGCCCGATTTCACGGCCTGCCAGAACTGATGCTGGAAGCCCTTCGAGATCAGCGGGATGTAGGTTTCCTGCGCCTGCGCGCCGGCCGTCACGCCGACGGCGAACGTCAGCCCGACGATCGCGTTCAACACCTTGCTCCTGATCACTTCGCGTCTCCTTGGTTGGTATCTGCTGGGATGCCGGTCATGCCGGCGGTGAAGCGGATGCATGCGCGCGTCAACGGCGGCGCCGACGCAGGATATCGACGTAGACGGCGAGGATGATGATCACGCCCGTCACGACCGTCTGCCATTCCTGCGCGACCGACATGATGCGCAGGCCGTTGGTCAGCACGCTCATGATGAACGCGCCGATGATGGTGCCGACGATGCTGCCCGCGCCGCCCGACAGCGACGTGCCGCCGATCACGACGGCCGCGATCGCATCGAGCTCGTAGCCCTGTCCTAGCGCGGGCTGCGCGGAATTCAGCCGCGACGCGATCAAAAGCCCGGCGATCCCGCACACCGCGCCGCTGAACGTGTAGACCGCGATCTTCCACGCGTCGACGTTCACGCCGGACAGCCGCAGCGCTTCCTCGTTGCTGCCGAGCGCGAACGTGTAGCGGCCGAAGATCGTCCGGTTCAGCACGATCGATGCGCCGACCGCGACGAGAAACAGGATCAGCACCGCGTTCGGAATCGGCAGCGCGGGAATCAGGTTGCCGATCAGCGAGTCCTGTGCGATCGACGTGAAGCCCGGCGTGTCGTTGAAATAGATCGGCCGCGTGCCCGAGATCACGAGCGACAGCCCCTTGAGCAGCATCATCATGCCGAGCGTCGCGATGAACGGCGGCACCTTCATCTTCGCGATCACGAAGCCCGACACGCAGCCGGACAGCGCGCCGAACAGTAACGCGGCCAGGATCCCGAGCGGCAGCGGCATCCCCCACTTCGTCAGCACGACGCCGGCCATCACCGCGCAGAACGTCATCAGCGTGCCGACCGACAGGTCGATGCCCGACGTGATGATCACGTAGGTACAGGCGACGGCCAGCACGCCGTTCACGGCGGTGGCTTGCAGGATGGTGACGAGGTTGTCGACTTCGAGGAAGTTCGGCGACGCGATGCTGAAGAACACGATCAGCAGCACGAGGCTCGCGAACGCGAGCAGCTTCTGCCGCGCGGCCGGGTTGAAGAAGCGGGCGCGGAAGCCGGATGCGCCGGCCGGCGTATCGCCGGAAGCGAGGGGCGGAACGGGATGCGTATCGTTGGACATGATCTGGTAAGCGTCTGAATCAGGACAATACGGTCGACTCGCGCTGCGTCGCGAGCTGCATGATCTTTTCCTGCGTGGCGTCGGCCGCGCGCAATTCACCGGTGACGCGGCCTTCGCACATCACGAGAATCCGGTGGCTCATGCGCAGCACCTCGGGCAGTTCCGACGAGATCATCACGATCGCCTTGCCGTCGGCGGCGAGCGCATCGAGCAGCTTGTAGATCTCGCTTTTCGCGCCGACGTCGATGCCGCGGGTCGGCTCGTCGAAGAACAGGATGTCGCAGTCGCGCAGCAGCCACTTCGCGATCACGATCTTCTGCTGGTTGCCGCCCGACAGCAGCCGTGCGGGCTGCGCGACCGACGGCGTGCGGATCGCGAGCTGCCGCACGTACGCCTGCGCGGTGTCGCGCATCTTGCGCGCATCGAGAAACAAGCCGCGGCGCACGAAGCGGCGCATGCTCGACAGCGCGATGTTGTTCTGCACGTCCATCCCGACCGCGAGCCCGAAGTGCTTGCGATCCTCGGACAGGTAGCCGATCCCGTGCGCGACCGCGTCGGCCGGCGTGCGGATCGTCACGGTCTTGCCGTGCACGCGGATCTCGCCCGCGTCGACCGGGTCCGCGCCGAACACCGCGCGCGCGACCTCGGTGCGGCCCGCGCCCATCAGGCCCGCGAAGCCGAGGATCTCACCGCGCCGCAGCGTGAAGCCGACATCGCGGATCGCGCGGCCGCGCGACAGCCCGCGCACTTCGAGCGCGACGTCGTTCGCGGACGTGTCGGGCGGCGTGCGGTGCTCCGTATCGAGCTGGCGGCCGACCATCATCGCGATGATCGCGTCCATCGACGTTTCCGCCATCGGCACGGTCGCGACGTACTTGCCGTCGCGCATCACGGTCACTCGATCGGCGATCTGGCGCAGCTCGTCCATCTTGTGCGAGATGTAGACGATGCCGACGCCGTGCGCGCGCAAATCGCGGATGATGCGGAACAGCTCGGCGATCTCCGCGTTGTTGAGCGCGGCGGTCGGCTCGTCCATGATCAGCACGCGCGAATCGAACGACAGCGCCTTCGCGATCTCGACCATCTGCTGCTTCGCGACCGTCAGCCGGCCGACCGGCGTGCGCGGGTCGAGATCGAGCCGCATCCGCTGGAAAATCGCGGCCGCATCGCGGTTCAATTTGTCTTCGTCGACGAACACGCCGAAGCGGCCGCGCGGCTCGCGGCCGATGAAGATGTTCTGCGCGACGCTCAGGTGGTTCATCAGGTTCAGTTCCTGATGGATGATGCCGATCCCGAGCGCCTGCGCGGTGCGCGGGTCGGCGATCTCCACCGCACGGCCTTCCATCAGGATCTCGCCGTCGTCACGCTGATAGACGCCCGCGAGGATCTTCATCAGCGTCGACTTGCCGGCGCCGTTCTCGCCCATCAGCGCATGCACTTCGCCGGCATGCAGGTCGAAACGGCAGTCGTCGAGCGCCTGCACGCCCGGAAAGCGCTTGCCGATGCCGCTCAACGCAATCAGCGGCGGCGCGGCGTTCAGGTTCGGGTCGGGTTGCATGGGGTCGGGGCTCCGCTGCATTCAGCCGATCGCACGGTCGAGATGCGTATAGCCGCCATCGACGAACAGCCACTGGCCCGTCGTGTGCGATGCGCGATCCGACAGCAGGAACACGGTCGTGTCGGCGATCTCGTCGGCCGTCGTGAAGCGCTTGCCGAGCGGCACCTTGCCGGCGATTTCGGCAAGCTTCGCATCGGGATCGTCAAAGCCGGCGAGCCAGTTCTTGTAAAGCGGCGTCATCACCTCGGCCGGGATCACCGCGTTCACGCGCACGCCGTCGTCGCGCAATGCGACGGCCCATTCGCGCGTCAACGCGAGCTGCGCGCCCTTCGATGCGCAATAGCCGCTCGTGTTGCCCTGCCCGGTGACGGCCGTCTTCGACGAGATGTTGACGATCGCGCCGCGCGCCGCCTTCAGGTGCGGCACGCAGTAGTGCGCCATCACGTAGTAGTGGATCAGGTTGCGCTCGAGCGATGCGACGAATGCGTCGCGTCCGGCGTCGAGGCCGATGCCGTCGTTGATGCCCGCGTTGTTGACGAGGCCGTCGATGCGGCCGAAGCGCGCGACGGTCTGCGCGACCGCATCGCGGCATTGCGCGTCGTCCTGCAGTTCGACCGACACGCATTCGGCGCGCGGCTGCTTCCGTACAAGCTCGCGCCAAAACGCGTCGTCGGGCGTGTGGCGCGCGAACACCACCGGAATCGCGCCTTCGCCGGCGAGCCGCATCGAGATCGCGGCGCCGATGCCCGAGGCACCGCCGGTCACGATCACGACCTTGTCTTGCAGGTTCAAATCCACTTCGCGTCTCCGTCGTTCATGTTTTCGCCGCGCACGATGCACGTCGTGCGTCGCCGTGCTTCAGCCGCGGAACAGGTACTGCTCCAGCGATTCGCGCTTCATCTCGATCGAGAAACCGGGCGCCGTCGGCGGCATGTACGCCGCGCCGCGCACCACGCAAGGCTCGACGAAATGCTCGTGCAGGTGATCGACGTATTCGGTCACGCGCCCTTCCTTCGTGCCGGAAATGCACACGTAGTCGATCATCGACAGGTGCTGCACGTATTCGCACAGCCCGACGCCGCCCGCATGCGGGCACACCGGCAGCCCGTACTTCGCGGCCATCAGCATCACCGCGAGAATCTCGTTCACGCCGCCGAGGCGGCACGCGTCGATCTGCACGACGTCGATCGCGCCGCGCGCGATGAACTGCTTGAACAGCACGCGGTTCTGGCACATCTCGCCGGTCGCGACCTGCACCGGCGCGATCGCCTTGCGGATCTTGCGATGCCCTTCGACGTCGTCGGGGCTCGTCGGCTCCTCGATGAACCACGGCCGCGCGAACGCGAGCTCGCGCACCCAGTCGATCGCCTCGTCGACTTCCCACACCTGGTTCGCGTCGATCATCAGCTTGCGATCCGGGCCGATCACCTCGCGCGCGATCGTCACGCGGCGAATGTCGTCCTCGAGGTTCGCGCCGACCTTCAGCTTCACGTGGTCGAACCCCGCGTCGACGGCTTCGCGGCACAGCCTGCGCAGCTTGTCGTCGCTGTAGCCGAGCCAGCCGGCCGACGTCGTGTAGCACGGGTAGCCGTCGCGCTCCAGCGTCGCGATCCGCGCGGCCTTGCCGGGCGCCTGCCGGCGCAGCAGGTCGAGCGCTTCGTCCGGCGTCAGGCAGTCGGTCAGGTAGCGGAAGTCGATCGCGCGCACCAGCTCCTCGGGGCTCATGTCGGCGACGAGCCGCCACAGCGGCTTGCCCACCGCCTTCGCCCACAGATCCCACACCGCGTTGACGACGGCGCCCGTCGCCAGATGGATCGCGCCCTTGTCGGGGCCGATCCAGCGCAACTGGCTGTCCGACGTGACGTGCCGCCAGAAGCGGCCCATGTCCTCGCGGATCCAGTCGAGGTCGAGGCCGACGACGAGGTGGCGCATCGCGTCGATCGCCGCGCAGCAGATTTCGTTGCCGCGGCCGATGGTGAACGTGAGCCCGTGACCTTCGAGCCCGTCGCGGTCGGTTTCGAGCACGACGTAGGCCGCCGAATAATCGGGGTCCGGATTCATCGCATCGGAGCCGTCGAGCTGCTGCGAGGTCGGAAAGCGCACGTCGAGGACGCGCATCGATCGAATGATAGGCATGACGAACCGTCCGTTAAAGGAAATCAGGCCTGCACGGTGCGCTGGCGCTGCTCGCCGAGCCCGTCGATGCCGAGCGTGATCACCTGCCCGGCGCGCAGATAGACGGGCGGTTTCTGCCCGAGGCCGACGCCCGGCGGCGTGCCGGTGGAAATCACGTCGCCCGGCTGCAGGCTCATGAAGCGGCTCAGGTAGCTGATCAGGTGCGGCACGCGGAACACCATCGTCGCGGTCGAGCCGTTCTGGTAGCGATGGCCGTCGACGTCGAGCCACAGCCGCAGCGCGTGCGGATCGGGCACTTCGTCGGCCGTCACGAGCCACGGGCCGAGCGGGCCGAACGTGTCGTTGCCCTTGCCCTTGTCCCACGTGCCGCCGCGTTCGAGCTGGTATTCGCGCTCCGACACGTCGTTCACGACGCAGTAGCCGGCAACGTGCGACAGCGCGTCGGCTTCGTCGATATAGCGGCCGCCCCGGCCGATCACCACGCCGAGCTCGACTTCCCAGTCGGTCTTCTCCGAGCCGCGCGGAATCTCGACGTCGTCGTTCGGCCCCGAGATCGCGCTCGTCCACTTGCCGAACACGACGGGCTCCTTCGGCACCTCCATCCCCGATTCGGCCGCGTGATCGGAATAGTTGAGCCCGATGCAGATGAACTTGCCGACGCGGCCGACGCACGCGCCGAGCCGCGGCGTGCCTTCAACGAGCGGCAGCGACGACGGCGGAATGTCGCGCAGCCGCGCGAGCGAGGCCGGCGACAGCGCGTCACCGGCGATGTCGTCGATCACGCCGGACAGGTCGCGGATGTGGCCCTGCGCATCGAGCAGGCCCGGTTTTTCATGGTGTTTGTCGCCAAATCTCAGCAGTTTCATGGGGTTGTCTGAATGGAAACGGAACGTGAATGGGAAGGCGCGGTCAGTTCGACACGGTCGGTTAGACACGGTCAGTTTGACCAGCCGCCGTCGATCAGGTGAATGGCGCCGGTGGTAAATGCCGACTCGTCGGATGCCAGATAGGTTGCCAGCGCGGCAATCTCGTCCGCCGTACCCACGCGCCCCATCGGCTGGCGCGCGACAAAGGCGGCGCGCACCGCGTCGATGGTCGTGTTCTGCGTCCGCGCCTGCTCGGCAATACGGGCCTCGAGCGAAGGCGACTCGACCGTGCCGGGGCAGATCGCGTTGCAACGAATGCCTTGACCGACGAAATCGGCGGCCACCGCCTTGGTCAGGCCGATCACGGCCGCCTTGGTCGTGCCGTACACGAAGCGGTTCGGCACGCCCTTCACACTCGACGCGGCCGACGACATGTTGACGATCGACGCGCCGCCCGCCGCGAGCATCGCGGGCAGCAGCGTGCGGATCAGCCGGTACATCGACGTGACGTTCAGGTTCAGCGAGAACGCCCACGCGTCGTCGTCGCAGTCGAGGATCGAGCCGTGATGCACGTAGCCCGCGCAGTTGAACAGCACGTCGAACGCGCGTTCGCTCGCGGCGAGCGCCCCAACGTCGTTCGCATCGGTGACGTCGAGCCGCCGCGTGGTCAGCCGGCCGCCCGCGCGTTCGGCGTCGGCCGCGAGCCGCGCGAGCGCGGCTTCGTTGATGTCGGTCGCCAGCACGTCGGCGCCCTCGCTTGCGAACCGCAGCGCGGTCGCGCGGCCGATGCCCTGCCCGGCCGCCGTCACCAGCGCACGCTTGCCCTGCAATCTCATGAGTGCTTCTCCCGGAAAAGCCGGCCACCAGTCGGCCGATTGGCACAAAGGACTAAAGGTCCAACCAATGATAGGAAGTGATCGCCCGTTTGTCACGAATTTGGGATTCAGTATTTACCCGAGCGGGCAAATCCGGCGGGTGGACAAGAATGCGGCGCTCGACCGGCCATGGCAGCGCGCTCGCGGATTCGCTCAAACCCAATGCCGGCAGGCCTCTCAGCCGGTTTTTCGCGCACGCCCGGCGCGGCTGCCGCGCCAAACTGGCAAAAAAGTCATGTTCGCGTCAGGGTCTCAACGGGATGCGCGCGCCATCATGGCGTTGCCGGACCGCGCTTCCGGTACATCGCCTCCCCGCCCGCGTTCGATCCCTGCGGGCACTCCGTCCCCCGGCGATGTATCCCGTGACTGGGCGAGCAGACACGGCGCGCGGGCCGATTTTCCGCCCCGGACTTTCCGTCCGGGGCGTTTTTGTCCGTGGATCCCCAGAAAAATGAGCGTGGATTGTTTCTAAATCGGCAAAAGGTAATTTGAGCCAGACAGGATGTTTTTTCCGGTCACAGACGCTTACATTTAGCGCACCACTCATGGAACCCGCTACGGATTCGCCATCGGGTAGTGACATCCACTGCCACGACCGAACCGCACGAGCTTTAGGAAACGGCAAAATGAAGGCCTCCCAATCCCTGCCTGTGCTCGATCCCCCCGACGTCCACGTCGAAATCCTCGAACAGTCCGATACGCTGCTCGTCGTCCGCTGGGTCGAACCCGGCCGCTGTCACTACGGCGAACAGCGCTGGCGCCGCCGCTTCGCGCAACGCACCGGCACCTGCGCATTGTCGCGCCAGGTCATCCATCGCGGCGACGAAGTCTTCCGCCCGGCCGAACGCCCGGCACCCGCGAACGCGGCCGCGATGATCTCCGCCGCCGAAGTGCTCGGCCTCGCCGGGGGCAGGTAAATCCTGCCAGCCGCGTACCGCGGCCCGCTGCACCACGCCGCGCGCCGGCCCTAGAAGCGCCGGTCTAATTCCTCCGCTTGTCTGCCACGCTCGCACGCACTATCGTTACACCACTCAATGTAACGATTACGTGCCGCGGCCGACCGGTCGCGCCGATGGAGGCAGACATGCATGCATGGAGCGCGCGCCACGTCCCGGCGCAGGGCGACAAGGTCGCGGTCGTGACCGGCGCCAACAGCGGCCTCGGCTGGCAGCTCGCGGAAACGCTGGCCGCAAAAGGCGCGACCGTCGTGATGGGCTGCCGCGACGCCGCACGCGCCGCGCAGGCCGTCGATGCGATCCGCCGGCTCCATCCCGATGCGCGCGTCGAAGTCGATGCGCTCGACCTCGCCGATCTCGCGTCGATCGAACGCTTCGCGGCCGACGTGTCCGAACGCCACGGCCGCGTCGACATCCTCTGCAACAACGCCGGCGTGATGTTCCTGCCGCTGCGGCACACGCGCGACGGCTTCGAGATGCAGTTCGGCACCAACCACCTCGGCCATTTCGCGCTGACCGGCCATTTGCTGCCCGCGCTGAGCGCCGCGCGACGCGCACGCGTCGTGACGATGTCGAGCGGCTTCAATCGCGGCGGCCGGATTCGCGTCGACGACCTGCGCGCCGAGCATCGCTACAACAGTTATCTCGCCTATTGCGACAGCAAGCTCGCGAACCTCGTGTTCGCGATCGAACTGCAGCGCCGCTTCGAGCGCGCCGCGTTCGCCGGGATCAGCGTCGCCGCGCATCCCGGCTATGCGGCGACCAACCTGCAGTTCGCGGGTCCGGCGATGGACAGTTCGCCCGCCCGCGCCGCGCTGATGCGTGCCGCGAACCGTTATCTCGCGCAACCGGCCGACCAGGGCGCGCTGCCCGCGATCCACGCGGCGACCTCACCCGATCTCGCCGGCGGCGCGTATATCGGGCCGTCCGGCTGGTTCGAATCGCGCGGGCTGCCGGCGCCCGCGAGCGTGCCGCGCGCGGCACGCAACGTGGCTTCGGCTGCGCTGCTGTGGGAGGCATCGGAAGCCGCGACCGGCGTGCGCTTCCTCAGCTCGGGCGCACCGGCCGGGCGCTCGCCGGGCCGGCCGTTCGACACGACGGCCGACGCGCACTGAACCGCGCGTCGCGATCCGCAACATTCTTCATACTTATTACATCAACCGAAAAGAAAGCCGGTTGAAAGACTGATTCGGCGCCCCATTGTTACCGCTCAGAAAACAATTTATCGTCAAAATCAGCGTTTACCCTCAACCATCCGATGACTAAGATTTGATCAATCGCTTAAGACATGGTGTCGACAGCGAACTCAATAAAACACCGGAGGTCGTCATGAAATCGCTCGTTTCCGCAGTCGTTGCCGCTGCCGCCCTGTCCGCTTCGTTCGGCGCATTCGCCCAAAGCACCGTGACCCGCGCGCAAGTGAAGAATGAACTGGTCCAGCTCGAACAAGCCGGCTACAAGCCGGGCGTGTCGAGCCCGTACTACCCGAACGACATCCAGAGCGCCGAAGCGCGCGTTCATGGCGCCGACGCCAGCGGCTACGGCGCGCAACCGGCCCCGCTCGTCCACTCGGGCGCCCCGGCTGCCGCAGCGTCGTCGAACGCACGCGATTCGATCTTCTTCGGCCAGTAAGCCGATGCGCCCCCGGCGGGCGCCGCGCGCCGCGCGATGAAGCCGTATCCGGACGAGCCCCTTCGCGGGGCTCGTCTTATTTTTATGAAACGCATACCTCCGCCGCCCGGCAGCGGGTGGCTTCGCCCGGACGCTTTGCGTCCGGGCGCTTTTTCGTCTGCACATGCATGTGTGCGAGATGAAGCCGTGTACGCCGCCGGTCAGCGCGGCACGGCCGCGGCAGGCACCGACCGCGACAACACGCGCCACCGCGACAGCAATTCGTCGCGATCGACATAGCAGCCCTGCAGATGCCGGCGGCCGGTCGACGGATCGAACTCGGTGCGCGCATGCAGCACACGCCGGTTGTCGAACGCCCACATGTCGCCCGCCCGCAGCCGGCGCTGCACGCGAAAGCGCGGCTCGCGCGCGAGCGCGAGAAACCGCCGGTACGCGCGATAGACGGCCGTGACCGATCCGGCCGGCGCATCGAGCGGCCCGCGCAGGAAGTTCGCGACACGCACCTCGGTCACGTTGCCGCGCGCATCGAGCCCGATCACCGGTGCCGAACAGCGGTAGTCGCTGTTCGCACTCTTGTTCCAGAACTCGAACGGCGTCGACGCAAGCTGCTCGAAATCGGCCGGATGCTCGCGCCGCAGCGCATCCGCAAGCGCGAACCCGTCGAGGAATACGCTGTCGCCGCCCGTCGCGTCGTTCGCGAGGCAATGCAGGAACTGCACGCCCGGCTGCAACTCGCGCGTCGGCAGGTCGGTGTGCGGCGGCAGGTTGAGCGACGTATACGCATTGCTGTCCGGGCGCGGCTTCGATTCGACGTCGAACAGCACACCGAAATTGCTTTCGCGGATCAGGCCGACGCGGCGCGCGATCTCGTCGACGCGGCCACGCTCGGCCGGCACGCCTTCGACCAGCGTCAACCCGGTGCGCTGCAACGCGGCGAGCCATGCGAGCAATGCGCCGTCGCCCTCCATCACGTCGCGCCACGCGAACACGCCGATCGCCGTCGCATCGTCGCCGGCCCACACATGCCGCCCGTGCGCGGCCTGACGCTCGGCGCGCGACGCGTCGTCGTATGCATGCGCGCGCAACCAGCCCGGCGACCACGCGCTGCGATGCCCGTCGTTCCACTCGACATGCAGCGCGCCGTCGGCTTCGACGTGCACGGCGAGCGCCGACAGATCCTCGCCCGCGTCGGCGATCTCGAACACCTGTTCGCGTGTGACCGCATGCACGCACGTGGAACACGCGCAGTTGTCGCGCAGCCAGTCGAAATGGAACGGCGATCGTCGCGTGTCGCTCCACTCGACGTCCACCGCTCCGTCGCCGATTGCCACCGCGGCAATGGCCGCATTGGCCGCGTCGGCGGAAAACGTCCGCCAGTCCTCGATACGGTGTTGCGCTGCCTGCATCGTTGCCTCCCGGAAACGCCCGCTACGCGTGTGGTGCGAGCAGAAACCCGCCGACCGTCCGGTGCATCCGCGCCGCCTGCGGGCTCGTCCCGAGCGCGCGCCAGCAGCCGTGCACCAGCCCCTCTCCCATCCAGTAGCGCGCGGTGCCGCCGGCCGCGCGAATCCGTTCGACGTACACGCGCGCATCGTCGCGCAGCGGATCGTGCTCGGCGCTGATCGCGAGCACGGGCGGCAGGCCATCGAAACGCGAAGCCGCGAGCGGCACCGACGCGCGCAGCAGCGGGTTGCCGTCCGTCAGTGCGTCGGACAGGCCGCCCTCCCAGTACAGCGCGCGATAGCGATGGACATCATCGAGCGTCAGCATCGGCGCATGCGCTTCCGTTTCGCGCGCGGGCGATTGCGGTTCGAAGCCGAGCATCGGATAAACGAGCGCGATACCGTCGATACCGCCTTCGCCCGCATCGCGCAGCGCGGTCGCGACGGCCGCGGCGAGCATGCCGCCCGCGCTGTCGCCCGCAAGCGTCAGCGGCCACGCGCACGGCCCGAACGGCCGGCGCGCATCGCGCGCGGCGCGTGTGACGGCGAGGCAATCTTCAAGAGCAGCCGGTGCGCGGTGTTCGGGCGCCAGCCGGTAGTCGACCGCGATCACGTCGAGCCCCGTGTCGGCCGCCAGTTGCGCGGTGATCAGCGCGTGACTGTCGAGCGAGCCGACGACGAAGCCGCCGCCATGAAAAAACAGCACCGTGCCGCGCGGCGTACCGTGCGCGGCCGTGTAGCGCCGCAGTGCGATCGCGCGTCCGTCCGGTGCGTGCCACACGGCATCCTGCTGCACGATGCCGGCCGGCAGGGCCGCCGGTGTCCACTCGGCCGCGAAGCGGTCGTAGAGGCGGCGCTGCTCGTCGGGCGAGCGCGCCGCCGCGTCGGCCGGATACCACGCGTCGACGGCTGCGACGAACGCCGCGATTTCCGGTTCGAGCATCGCGTGCCTCCGCGGTTGAAGATCGATGCTAGCGGCGCGGCGGCAGCCCGATCACGCGGCCCGCATACGCAGGCGCCGCGCAATCGCGCTGCAACGCATGAAGCTCAGCCACGCGCGCGGCGACGTCTTCGTCGAACGGCGCCGACTTCGCGCCGTCGCGCGTATCGACGTGCAGCAGCATCTGCTCGCTCGCCGACACCGCGTCGTCGTGCCCATCCGCGAACAGTTCGAGATACAGGTGCAGCCGCTTCGCGTCGTGTGCGAGCACGCGCGCATCGACGCGTACCTGCGTGCCCTCCTTGATCTCGTGCAGGTAGTTCACGTGCGCTTCGAGCGTGTAGACCGAGCGGCCCCGCTCGCGACGCGCGGCGTCGTCAAGCCCGATGCGATCCAGCAATGCATCGGTCGCGAAGCTGAAGATCAGCAGGTAGAACGCATCGCGCAGGTGGCCGTTGTAGTCGACCCATTCGGGCCGCACCACGTCGCGGTAAATCGTCAGCGGGGTATCGCCCGTCATCGCCTGTCCCTCAGGGTCTGTTTACATATGGAACGCGCATGCGTTGCCACGAGAACGGCCGCTCGCCGCGTTGCGCTCCTTGCGAATACATCAGTATTCGCGGCGTCGCGCGCCTTGCGAGCGGCCGTTCTCGTGGCACCCCCAAATTTAAAAAAATCATGTCACGGGAATGCCCGAAATCGCCCGTATGGCGGCGTCGCTCGTCGCTTGTTTGGCTCGGCCAAACGGCGCTCCTCACTCCTTGCCCTACGAGCGATTTCGGGCATTCGCATGTGCGTTCCATATG
>NZ_CATKIF010000024.1:0-27125 GCF_949752865.1 Burkholderia sp. IT-111MI5
ACCCCCCCCCCACCGACGCCGCCATACGGGCGATTTCGGGCATTCCCGTGACATGAATTTTTTAATTTGGGGTTGCCACGAGAAGGGCCGCTCGCTGCGTTGCGCTCCTTGCGAATACGTTCAGTATTCGCAGCGTCGCGCGCCTCGCGAGCGGCCCTTCTCGTGGCAACGCATGCGCGTTCCATACGCGAACAGACCCTAAGGATCGAAGCGATGCGGATTTCCACCACCCAGTTCTACCAGCAGAACGTCGCTCAGATGAGCGACCAGCAGGCGCAGCTGTCGCAGCTGTACCAGCAGATCTCGAGCGGCGTGAGCCTCGCGACGCCGGCCGACAACCCGCTCGGCGCGGCGCAGGCCGTGCAGCTGTCGATGACGTCGGCGACGCTGTCGCAGTACGCGTCGAACCAGAACGCCGCGCTGTCGTCGCTGCAGAAGGAAGACCAGACGCTGATCAGCGTCAACAACCTGCTGAACAGCATTCATACGGTCGTGATCCAGGCCGGCGACGGCTCGCTGTCCGACAGCGACCGCTCGGCGCTGTCGACGCAGTTGCAGGGCTATCGCGACCAGCTGCTGACGCTCGCGAACTCGACGGACGGTTCGGGCAACTACCTGTTCTCGGGCTTCCAGTCGACCACGGCGCCGTTCTCGAACGCGTCGGGCGGCGGCGTGACCTACAGCGGCGACATGGGCACGCGGCAGGTGCAGATCGCCGACACGCGCGCGATCTCGCAGGGCGACAACGGCGCGAACGTGTTCCTGTCGGTGCCGATGCTCGGCAGCCAGCCGGTGCCGCTCGCCGGCGCGGGCAACACGGGTACGGGCACGATCGGCGCGGTGTCGATCACGAGCCCGTCGGCCGCGACCAACGCGCACCAGTTCACGATCGCGTTCGCCGGCACGGCGGCCGCGCCGACCTATACGGTCACCGACAATTCCGTTGTCCCGCCGACCACGACCGCCGCGCAGCCGTATTCGGCCGGCGCGGGGATCGCGCTCGGCAGCGGCCTGTCGGTGCCGGTGTCGGGCACGCCCGCGCCCGGCGACACGTTCACGGTCACGCCCGCGCCGCAGGCCGGCACCGACGTGTTCGCGGCGCTCGACACGATGATCGCCGCGCTGAAGGTGCCGATCAGCAGCAACACGACTGTCGCGGCCGCGCTCGCGAACGCGATGACCACCGGCACGACGAAGCTGAACAACATGATGACGAACGTCCTCACCGTGCAGGCGTCGGTCGGCGGCCGCGAGCAGGAAATCAAGGCGATGCAGACGGTGAACCAGACCAACACGCTGCAGGTCACCAGCAACCTGGCCGACCTGACGAGCACCAACATGGTGTCGACGATCAGCCAGTTCCTGCAGATGCAGAACGCGCTGACGGGCTCGCAGAAGGCTTACGCGCAGCTTCAGAACCTGTCGCTGTTCCAGTACATCAATCCGTGATGCACGGCGCGCCGGCGACGATGCGAGCGCACGCTTGCATCGCCGCCGGCGCCATCCGCCGCCACCCGCGCGCAACGCATGGGCGGCTGCTTCACCGGGCCGCGCGGCCGCGCACCGGTTCGCGCATGCGGCGAGCCGCGCCCGAGCTTTCCGGCGGCCCGTTCGGGCTTGCCGCGCTTGCCAGCCACATTCCCGCTCCGTAAACTCGCGCCAGATTCCAGACCGGCGCGCCCTCCGCAGCCGGCGACAGACCGACAGGAGCGCTTTCCCCATGTCCGATTCCTACTTCCCGCGCTGGCGGGTCCAACCGACCGGCGCGGCCTCGCGCGTGGTCGGCCCCGACGAGCGCCTCGCGTGGCCGCAGATGGTCGCGATGGGCGTGCAGCACGTCGTTGCGATGTTCGGTTCGACCGTGCTCGCGCCGCTGCTGATGGGCTTCGACCCGAACCTGTGCATCTTCATGTCGGGCATCGGCACGCTGCTGTTCTTCGTGCTGGTCGGCGGGCGCGTGCCGAGCTATCTCGGCTCGAGCTTCGCGTTCATCGGCCTCGTGATCGCGGTGACGGGCTACGGCGGCAGCGGCCCGAACCCGAACATTCCGGTCGCGCTCGGCGGGATCGTCGCGTGCGGCGTCGTGTACGTCGCGCTCGGCGCGCTGGTGCAGGCGATCGGCACGCGCTGGATCGAGACGCTGATGCCGCCCGTCGTGACCGGTGCGGTCGTCGCGGTGATCGGGCTGAACCTCGCGCCGATCGCGGTCAAGGGCGTGTCGGCGTCGACCTTCGATTCGGTGATGGCGCTCGTCACGGTGCTGTGCGTCGGCGGCGTCGCGGTGTTCGCGCGCGGGATGATGCAGCGCCTGCTGATCCTCGTCGGGCTCGCAATCGCGTACGCGATCTACGCGATCGCGACCAACGGGATGGGCCTCGGCAAGCCGATCGACTTCGCGATCGTCGGGCATGCGGCGTGGTTCGGCGTGCCGGCGTTCCGTACGCCGGTGTTCGATCCGCACGCGATGCTGATGCTCGCGCCGGTCGCGGTGATCCTCGTCGCCGAGAACCTCGGCCACATCAAGGCCGTCAGCGCGATGACGGGGCAAAACCTCGACCGCTACGTCGGCCGTGCGTTCATCGGCGACGGGCTCGCGACGATCGTGTCGGGCAGCGTCGGCGGCACGGGCGTGACCACCTACGCGGAGAACATCGGCGTGATGGCCGTCACGCGGATCTATTCGACGCTGGTGTTCGCGGTCGCCGCGCTGATCGCGATCGGGCTGGGCTTCTCGCCGAAATTCGGCGCGGTGATCCAGACGATCCCGGGCCCGGTGCTCGGCGGCGTGTCGATCGTCGTGTTCGGGCTGATCGCGGTGACGGGCGCGCGGATCTGGGTCGTCAACAAGGTCGACTTCTCCGACAACCGCAACCTGATCGTCGCGGCCGTCACGCTGGTGCTCGGCGCGGGCGACTTCTCGCTGAAGTTCGGCGGCTTCGCGCTCGGCGGGATCGGCACCGCGACCTTCGGCGCGATCATCCTGTACGCGATCCTGCGCAAGGAAAAGGAGCCGGGCCCGGTGCTGTGAGCCGCCGCGCGGATCATGGCCGCGAGCCCCGGCGAGCGTCGCACGTCACGGGTTGGGCTGCACCGAAAACGTAATCGGCCATGCGAAGGCCCCGTCCTTCGCCTTCGATGCGAACACGAAGCGATAGGTCACCGTGAAGGTCGTGTTCAGCGCCGTATACGGCACGGCGATCTTGCCGCCGGTCGCCGGCAGCACGACCTTGCCGCCGATTCCAGTGATCTCGATCGAGCTGAACTGCGACTGGCTGGCGGCGGCAACCTGCACCAGCACCGTGTACCCGGCCCGGTCGTTGGTCTGGACCGCGAGCGTCGTCCCGGCGGGGTTGTTGGCGTTCGGCACGCTCAGGTTGCCGATGCTCGTGTCCTTGTTCGCGACCACGAGCTGGGTCGGACTGGTCGCCTTGATCCGCGCATACGCCTGGACCGTCGCGCCGACCTGCAGCGCCCGGTTGGCCTGCTTCGCATCGGTCTGGCGCGGCGCGGCGCCGAGCAGCGCGATCGATAGCGCGGCCATTGCCGCAAACAGCCGCCGCGCGCGGCGGGCGGCCCGCGGCGGGGCGACAGGCGCCGCGCGGGTCGGTCCGCATGGGCCGCACCGCGATGCGGCGGCGCTCGCTGTCTCGGTTCGATTCATGGTCTGCCCCCGTTGTCCGAGTCGGTGATGGCGATCGATGGCGGTACGCGCATGCCTGCGCCGCCGTCGCGCCTAGTAGTTGAACAGGATCGTGATGTTGTGGTCCGCATATCCGCCCGGCACGACGTTCTGGCCGCCGCGGATCAGCCCGTACACGGTTGCGTTGAAGGTGCCGGCGCCCGAGATCTTGCCCCACGAAATCGCCGACGTGCCGCTCGTGCCGTCGCCCCAGATCGACGTGTGCGCGCTGTCGAGATACAGGTTGTAGCCCAGCGTCTGCGTGCCGACGGCCCGCGTCATCAGGCGGTTCGCGAAGGTGCCGCCGCCCGGGCTCGCCGTCACCGTGGGCGTGGCGTTGCCGCTGCCGCTGCAGTTGACCGAGATCGTGACCGCGGAGGTGGCGGCATTGAGCGTGTCGTACGTGCCGAACACCATCGACGACGGCGCATTCATCGTGCAGGTCGTCGCCGCGAGCGCGGGCAGTGCGGTCAGCACGGCCGCGCCGGCCGCGAGCACCGCGGCGGCGCACAGGCGCGTCAGCCGGTCACGCCGCCCGGCATGCTTGCGATGTCTCATGGTGTGACTCCCTTGCAAAGATGAGTGCCCAGGTCCGGCAGCGGATCGTCGCCGGCGGGAAAGCGGACGGTCAGGTCGCACTGCTGGTCGCGCCACGTCGCGCGCAGGCGGTTCTGCTCCGACAGCCCGGTGAGATAGACGACGCCGTCGTGGCCGACCGGGAAGGCTTCCTTCTGCCCGTCGACCGTGACGATCGCACCTGCCGGCAAGTGGGCGCCGTTCTCGAGATCGAGCGTGAGCACCGCGCCGCGCGAGCGCGAGATCGGAAACTCGAGCGCCATGCCGCTGCGGAAATAGGGCACCGCGTCGAGCTTCAGCGTGCCGATCGTCGCGTCGAACGGCAGGTCGGCCTGCTCGATCGAGATCGGATTGCTTTCGTACGCGCGCAGCCGCGGCAGCAGCGCGACGCCGTTGGCGTCGGTGTGCGCGACGAGTTGGTTGTCTGCGAGGATGCCGACGTTGGCGAAGCCCGGCACCTTGACGAGCGCGAAGCTGTCCGTGATCTGCCGCGACAGCCGCGCGGTGCCGTCGACGAACGCGATGCCGCCCGCCGCGTTGGCCCGTACGCCGGCCCGGCCGCGATAGGCCGCAGCCTCGACGCTGTAGGTGCCGGTGCGCGTTTGCAGCGTCGCGCTTGCATCCTGCGCGTTGTTGCCGGCCTGAACGGAGTAGCCGAATCCTTCGCCGACCGGCAGGCTACGCTGCACTTGCGCGAGCATTTCGGTGGTGCCCTGCTGATGCGTCATCGTGACGGACGCGCTGGTGCGGTTGTCGATCGGTATCGTCCATGCGACGCCGACGGTCGTCGCGCCCGAGCCGCCCAGCGGCTTGCTGACGCTGATGTTCGCGAAGCCGAAGCGTCCGAGCTGGGCGCTGTAGCTGAGCGACAGCAACTGAACCTTGTAGCCGCCGCGATCGTCGACGAACACGTGCGCGAGCCCGAGCGAACCGAAGCGGCCCATCCCGACGCCGATGTTGAAGCTCGTCAGCAGCTTCGGCGCGGGCGTGCCCGGTTCGAGCCCGATCTGCGCGAAATGCGGCGTGGCCCATTGCGCGTGCGCGCCGATGTCGACGAGGCCGGACTGGCTCTCGATGCCGATCGTCGCGAGGGCGCCCGGGCCGTCGGCGCTGCGGCTCGCCGCCGCGGACGCATTGACGACGCCGAGCGGCCCGGCCAGCACCACGCCGCCGACGCCGAGGTTCTGCCGGGACGCTTCGGCTTCGGCGTGGATCTCGCCGGTGAACCGGTCGGTCACGCCGATCCGGTGCGTCGCGCTGGCGAACCATCGCCCGTAGGCGTTGCTCGCCAGGCCGAAATCCCGCCGCTCCTTGCCGACCTCGTACGAGAAGTCCTGCATGCCTTGCTTGAGGAGATTCGCGCTCGCGTAGAACGACTGGGTGATCACCTGCTCGCGGCCCATGACGTCGCGCACCACGACCCGCACGTCGCCCTGGCCGGTCACCACGGGCACGTTGTTGATCGCGAACGGGCCGGGCGCAACGTCGCGCGTCGACGTGAGCGCGTTGTTCACGTAGACGTCGACGGTCGACGGCAGCACGGCCTGCCCGCTCACGCCCTGGAGCGGAATCGTGACGAGCCCGGGCTGCGTCGCGAAATTGGTCGCGTACTGAATGCCGCCGAAGCGGATCGAGCGGCCCCACATGCCGGGGCGGCTGATCGCGTCGCCGATGCGCAGGCTGGCGAGCTTGCCGGGCCGATCGGTCGTCCACGTGGTTTCGAGGCGCGTCAGCCGCCGGGTCGGGCCCGACTCGTCCGCGAGGAACGTGCCGACGCCGACGCCGAAGCGGTTGAAGAAGCCGAGTTCGAACAGGCCCGAGCCGTGCGTCCGGCCCGCGGCCTGCTCCGCGAGCAGGTCGTAGTTGAAGAAGCCGCCGATGCCGGGTTCGACCGCGGGCTGGCGGTGCCGGTCGGTCTCGTCGAAGGTCGCGCCGACGAAGGCCTGGGCCGGGACGCTGATCACCATCGTCAGGCTTTGTTCGTCGACTGTGTACGTGAGCCCCGCGATCGCTTTCAGCGGGTAGAACGGCGCGTCGCTGCCGGCCAGCGGCGGGACGTCCGGCTGCCTGAGCCGCCAGCGTTTCAGGTCGTCGGCCGACACGTAGAATTCGCCGTCGGCCGCCTTGATCAGCAACGCGGTTTCGTCGAGCCCCTGCCGGTTGATGTCGACCTGATACAGCAGCTCGGCAGGGCCGCCTGCCGCGCCGTGCGCCGCTGGTCCCGCCGGTGCCGCCGGTGCCGTGGCGGGGCGTTCTTCCGCGAGTGTCATTTGCGTGCTCATGAGGATCGCGATCAGAAGCGCCGCCTTAGCGGGCGTTCGGCGCGATCGTCGAATCGATGTCGCCCGCATCGGAGTAACCGACCAAGTGCAACCCGGAAGCAACGGCCGGCGCGGTTCCGGCGCCGGGCTTGAACATCAGTTCCCGCGACTGGCCCGGCAGGACGTACGCGAATTCCGCATGCGTCGCGACGGGACGATCGCTGCCCGGCGCGAACAGCGCGAGGTTCGCCACCTGCGCATGCGCGGTGCCGTCGTTGGTCACGCGCAGCGCGAGCATGCCCGTGCCGCCCGGACGCGGCTCTGCTGCCCAGCGCAGCCGCGGGGCGGTCTCGGTGGCCGGCTTGACGAAGATCGGCAGGCTCATTTCCAGCGCGATCTGCACGCCGGCGAAGCCCGGCTTCGGCGCGGGCGGAATCTCTTGCAGATAGAGCCGGTAGCCGGTTTCCTGATCCGAGCCCGGCGCGTGCCGCAGGCCGATGCGCACGACCTGCGAACCGCCGGGCGCGATCGTGAAGATGGGCGGGGCCGCAATCAGGTCGCCGGTGGACGCGTAGACGTCGTCGCCCGCGTTCTGCGACCACGCGGCGGTGCGCAGCTGAACGACCACGGGTTCGTCGGACGACTCGTTCCTGACCGTGAGCGCGACGCTCCGGTGCGCCGCGGACAGCTCGACGCGAACGGGAGATACGGTGAAGTCGGTTGCCTGGCTGTTGGCGCATGCGGCGGCGAGCGTCGCGGCCGCGATCCAGGTCGCGAGTTTGCACACGTTCTGTTTCATGACAGATCCACCTCCAAGAGATTCGCTTCGCCACGCACGGCGGCCGCCGGTCGGGAGGGCCCGTGCATGCGGGATGCGGCGGGCCCTCGCGCGGCACTAAAACGTCACGGTGACCGTCACCGTATCGGCGTAGCTGCCCGGCACCGCATTGGGCTGGTCGGGCACCTTGCCGTAGACGGTCTTGGTGATCGCCTGGGCCATCGCCATGCCTGCGCCCGTGCCGTTGACGGTGTCGGTCGGCGGCGTGTTGCCCCAGACGACCGAGCGGTTCGAATCCTGGTAGAGCGTGTAGTTGAGCTGGTTCGAGCCGCTCGTCATGATGCGGTTGGCCACCGTCGCGCCGGACGTGGTGCCTGCATTCAGGCCGATGTTGAAGTTCGTGCCGTTCGTGCAGCGCACGGTGATCGCCGACTGCGCCGTCTGATCGCCGGTGCCCGGCGTGTAGGCGGGGAAGGTCAGCGCGCTCGCCGAGTCGATCAGGCAGGTTGCGTTGACGGTGGCGGACACGCCGAAGGTCGAGCTGGCTTGGCCGGCCGATGCCGCGGCGGCCGCGCAAGCGAGCGATGCGGCAAATGCCGCCTTGGTCAGTAAGGATTGCGTCATGATGGGTTTCCCCTTGAAAGCTGGAATGGCGGCCGGTGCGACGAGAGGGTCGTTCGGGACCGGATCTCGATCGTCCGGATGCGCGATGGGTTTTCTGGTTGTGTCGGTATCGGGTCGTTTGCTGGGTGGGCACCTCCTTCGTGTCGGTATGCGCCGGCCGGACCGGCGCGGCGCGTGGGGCACGGCAGGCCTGGCTTCGGCGCCGCGGGGCGTACGACATCCCGCAGCCGGCGGCCGCCCCGCGCGCATGTCTGCGCGCGGGGCGTCGTCGTGGTGCGTATGCGCGCGGCAGGGGTTTCCCGGGGTTCGCCTATCGAATCGACGCGTCGCGGCATCGGGTGACGGTGCGGACCGTGTCGGCGCATCGGATCTCGACGGTGCGAAGTCGCGCCGTCGGCATCAGCGGATGCGTGACAGGAGCAGTGAAAGGAGCGGTGATGCGAGACAGCAGCCGTGTGACGGCCGAAATGATTTTCGACATGATTTCCCCGACTTCTTGATTGTTTGTCGCCTGCATCGAGCCGCTCGGCCGTGCAGTTGCTTTTGTCTGCACGGCTGCATGAGCAAGCAGCGGGCCAGCGCGCGGATTGCCGCGCGGACAGGGGCTGAGCGGTCGCTGCCTGCAGTCGTGCAATGGGTCGGAGGCGGCAATGTTTCAGGCGTGAAACCTGCGGCGGCGGAGCCGGTCGGCGGTGCGCCGGGCCTGGTGCGGAACGGCCGGACCGACGGGGGATCGCAGGTGCGGCGCGACGGCGATTCCGCAGGAGAAACGGACGCGCCGCATGCGGAACGGTTTCAGTCTTGCAACGCGTGCGGGGAGGGGCGGCGGCGCATCGCTGCCGTTTCGATCAGGCGTCGGGTGCGCGGCGCGTCATGCGTTCACATTCGACTGCGCTTCCAGCCACGCGCAGAACTGCGCGACGAGCGGATCGTCGGCCGGCGCGCGCGGCGTGATCCACCAGTAGCTGCGCGTCGCGATGCGCGGCCCCGGCAGCGGCATCACGAGCCGGCCGCTCGCGAGCTCGTCGTCGATCAGCGGCAGCGGGCCGAGCGCGACGCCGAGCCCGTCGACGGCCGCCTGCAGCGCCAGGTAGAAGTGGTCGAACGACTGCCGCTTGCGCCCCTTCATCGCGACGCCGGCCGCCGCGAACCAGTCGCGCCAGCCTTCCGGCCGCGTATCCGAATGCAGCAGCACGTGCCGTGCGAGATCGTCCGCGCGCGCGATCGGCGCGCGTTTGAGCAGCGCCGGGCTGCAGACCGGAATCACGCTTTCGTCGAGGAAGTGGCCGTTCGTGCAGTTCGGCCAGTGGCCGGGGCCGCGGCGGATCGCGACATCGAAGCCGTCGAGCGCGTCGAGCGGCGCGTTCGACGTCGACAGCTTCAGTTCGACGTTCGGCACGTCGCGCTGGAACCGCGACAGGCGCGGCAGCAGCCACTTCATCGCGAAGGTCGGCAGCGCATTGATGCGCAGCACGCGCGCGGCACCCGTGTTACGCAACTGCTCGGTCGCGTGCGCGATGCTGTCGAACGCCGCACGCACGGTGTCCAGGTAACGACGGCCTTCGTCGGTCAGCTTCACGCGCTTGCCGTAGCGGTGGAACACCGGCTTGCCGAGCCATGCCTCGAACGCGGCGATCTGCCGGCTGATGGCACCGTGAGTCACATGTAGCTCGTCGCCGGCGGCGCTGAAGCTTTCATGTCGTGCCGCAGCTTCAAAGGCCCGAAGCGCGGAAAAGGGCGGGAGATCGCGTGCCATGCTTGTGATTCTAGATCACAAGGGCGCGCCGATAAAATCGTTTTGCCGGGATCCTGAACGGCGGTAACCTCGGCTGACCGTTTGATGAGGAGCCCCATGCAATCCGTTTCCCCGCAGCCTGCCGCGTCACCTCGCAGCGTTGGTCTCGCCGAGCTGTTCACCGGCTTCCTGTCGCTTGGCTTCATGTCGTTCGGCGGCGCGCTGCCGTTCGCGCGGCGCACGATCGTCGACGAGCGCAAGTGGCTGTCCGCCGACGAATTCACCGATCTGCTCGGCCTGTGCCAGTTCCTGCCGGGGGGCAACGTGATCAACCTGTCGGTCGCCGTCGGCATGCGCTTTCGCGGCATCGCCGGCGCGTTCGCGGGCATTCTCGGGCTGATCGCGGGCCCGACGCTCGTCGTCGTCGCGCTCGGCGTGCTGTACGCGAAGACGCAGAACGATCCGCACGTGCAGCACCTGTTCGCGGGGCTCGCCGCCGCGGCCGCCGGGTTGCTCGTCGCGATGGCCGTGAAGGTCGCGAAGCCGCTGCGGCACGCACGCTCGGCGGCCGGCATCGCGGCGCTCGCGTTCGTCGCGATCGCGGTGCTGCGCATTCCGCTGCCGACCACGATGCTCGTGCTGACGCCCGTCAGCGTGTGGCTCGCGTCGCGGCGCCGCGACGCGGGCACGCCGCAGCCGGCGCAGGTTCCGGTGCGCGATACGCAGCCGGGAGGCCGGCCATGAACGACACGCTGGTCGCGATCGCGACGATCTTCAGCCAGCTGTCGCTGCTCGCGTTCGGCGGCGGCAATACGATCCTGCCGGAGATGCAGCGGCAGGTCGTCGACGTGCATCACTGGATGAGCGCGCACGAGTTCACCGCGCTGTTCGCGCTGGCCCAGGCGGCGCCCGGGCCGAACATGATGATCGTGTCGCTGGTCGGCTGGCACGTGGCTGGCTGGGCCGGGCTGCTCGTCGCGTCGCTCGCGAAGTTCGGGCCGTCGTCGATCGTCACGGTACTTGCGCTGCATGCATGGGAGCGCTTTCGCGACCGGCCGTGGCGCCGCTACGTGCAGCAGGGGATGATGCACGTCACGGCCGGGCTCGTCGCGGCGAGCGCGGTGCTGATCTCCGACGCGTCGAACCGCACGGCGATCCAGTGGGGCATCACGGCCGCATGCGCGCTGCTCGCGTGGCGCACGCGCATCCATCCGCTGTGGCTGCTCGCGGGCGGCGCGCTGATCGGGCTCACGGGCTTCGGGCAGTGAACGAAGGACAAGCCATCTCCCGTCCCGCATACTGGCGCGAATATTCACGGGAGGATCGATGGATCTCGACGGCGCCAGCCGCAATCTCACCGTCGCCGCGTTGCTGACGCTGTCCGGCGGCTACCTCGACGCATACACGTATGTCGGCCACGGCCACGTGTTCGCGAACACGATGACCGGAAACGTCGCGCTGTTAGGCATCAACCTGTCGGCCGGCGAATGGGCCGCCGCGCTGCATCACGTGCCGCCGCTCGTCGGCTTCGTGATCGCGGTATTCGTCGCGCACCTGCTCGGTCTCGCCGCGCAGCGCGGCTGGATGCGGCACACCGCGTTCGCGAGCCTGATCGTCGAGATCGCGTTTCTCGGCGTCGCCGCGAGCGGCCTCGTCGGCGCGTCGAGCGCGTGGCTGATTCCGGGCATCTCGTTCGTCGCGACGCTGCAGACGCTGTCGTTCACCCATCTCGAGGAACTGTCGTACACGTCGGTGATGACGACCGGCAACCTGCGGCGTGCCGCGCAGAAGCTGTTCGTCGGGTTGATCCCGCGCTATGACGCGGGTGCGCTGCACGACTCGGCGCTGCTCGCGACGATCAGCTTCTGCTTCCTGGCCGGCGCGGTGGCCGGCGGCCTCGTGACGCGGCTTGCGCCGGACGTCGCGCTGTGGGGGGCCGTGCTGCTGCTTGCGGGCGCGTTCGCGGAGATCGTGCGGCGCGCGTGGCGTCGCGCGGGGAACGGCGATGGTGGTCGCGACGAAGACGGGGCGGCGCAGACGGCCTGACGGCGTGCATCACCCGGCAGCCGTGGGTGCCGCGTTCCGGATTTACCGCGTCGCCGCTTCATCAACACGCCGATCCACCGATCCACCGATCCGCCGGCGCACCCGAACGCGGGCCGGTTGCACCGGCCGCGCCCGCTGCAGGCGTTCGCGACACATTCCGGTTGCATCGACCACACCAACCGGCCCGCCGCGACACGCCCCTTGACCGCGCCGCACCCTCGTCGATCCTTACAGTACCGCGCGCACACGCCGACACCGTCGCGACCCGTCCCGCCGCCGCGCGACGCATGCCCGGCGCGGCGCGGGAAACGTTGTTCCCGGGCGACAGTCACGCGATTACCGCGCGTTTCAATTTCTTTCAGAGATTGCAGTCGTCATATGATTCAAGCCACATCGCGCGCGCCAAAAACGTGTGCGATCGCCACCCGGCTGCGCACGCGGCCGGCAATGAACGGAGACACCTACAAAAAGGAAAGCTCATGAAGCAGACCACCCGACTCGCAGTCATCGCAGGGGGCGCCGCGCTCGCATTCGCCAGCCAGTACGCGGCCGCACAAAGCTCGGTCACGCTCTGGGGCGTCGCCGACGTCAGCGTCCGCTACCTGACCAACGCGAACGCCAAGAATGACGGACTGCTGTCGATGTCCAACGGCGCGATCACCAACAGCCGCTTCGGCATCTACGGCACCGAGGACCTCGGCAGCGGCCTGAAGGCCGTGTTCAACCTCGAAAGCGGCGTGAACCTGCAGAACGGCGCATTCGCCGACAGCGGCCGCCTGTTCAACCGTGCGGCATACGTCGGCCTGCAGAGCCCGTACGGCACGGTGACCCTCGGCCGCCAGAAGACGCCGCTGTTCGATCTGCTGTCGGATACCTACGATCCGCTGACGGTCGGCAACTACCTCGAAAATGCATGGCTGCCGGTCGCACTCGGCGGCGGCCTGTATGCGGACAACCAGATCAAGTACACGGGCAAGTTCGCGGGCTTGACCGCGAAGGCGATGTACTCGACGGGCACCAACTACGAATCGACCGGCGCCGGCGGCTTCTCGGGCCAGATTCCGGGTTCGCTCGGCAAGGGTAATGCGTGGGGCGTGTCGCTGTCGTACGTGATGGGCCCGCTCAGCATCGCGGCCGGCGCGCAGCAGAACAGCGACAACTCGGCGCGCAAGCAGACCATCTACCACGCGAACGTCGTGTACGCGTTCAGCAAGGCGAAGGTCTACGCGGGCTACCTGCGCTCGAAGGACGACACCGGCTTCGTCGACAGCCTGCTCGCGCAGCAGACGATTCCGGTCGCGAAGGGCACGGGCCGGATCGACGACGGTCCGTTCGCGGGCGTGAGCTGGCAGGTCAGCACGCCGCTGACGCTGACGGGCGCGTTCTACTACGACCACATGCGCAATGCGATGACCGCGAACGGCACGCTCGCGAGCGGCAACCGCTACGCGATCGTCGGCATCGCCGAGTACGCGCTGAGCAAGCGCACCGAAATCTACGGCACCGTCGACTTCAACAAGACGAACGGCGCGGCGAACGTCGAGCTGCCGGGCCGCAGCAACCAGACGGGCATCGCGATCGGCCTGCGCAATATCTTCTGACGAACGTCGGAACGCACGCGCCGGCATGCGTCCGGCACGCATCGAAGAGGCTCCGCAAGGAGCCTCTTTTTTTCGTCATGCGGCATTCATATGCGCACACGACTATTCGGCAATCGCTTCATCACGGATTCCCCGCGCCGTAAGCGATCCGTCGGCATTCCAGAACATACTTTTACAGTACGCGCGAAGGCTTTCCGCTACGCTGCGTGCATCGCCCGCCGCGTGCCGTCGTGCATGCGCGTGCGTCGTTCCGGTGGCGCTCGCCGAGCGCGGCCGGCCTGGTGCGTAACTTGTGTATCCGGTGATGACAGACACGGTCTGCCGGTTTTTTTCGTGGGACGATCGGCCTCACGATTTCTTGAAAGGGGATGACGATGGGTATCCTGAACACCGTGGGCGAAATCGCCGGTGCAGTGGCGGCAGTCGAAGCCGCGGAAAAGCTGGATCCGGATGCGGGCCTGCTGACCAAGGCGGCAGCGGCCGTTGCCGGCTTCAAGGGCGCCGAAGCGATCGAGGGCATGCTCGAGAAGAAGGAAGAGCAGCCCGAACAGGCGGCAGACGATACGCAGGCGACGGACGGCAGCGACACGTCGCAGGCATGAGCATGGCGGCCGGTTCGGCCGCTGGCGCGCTCCTTGCGCGCCCGGGCGGACCGGTGCCGCGCGGCCGGCAGGCCGGGCATGTGGTCGATCGGTGACGCATGGCACACCCGGCAGCTGGTTTGACCGGCGAGAGGCGACGCTTCTCGCCGTTTTTTGTTGGGCGCGCGCCGGGTCGTGCCGTGCGCCGCAAGAATTCCGGAATCTTGCTATCGTGCCGTCATCCGAACTGCGATGAGGCAATGCGATGGATTTCGACTACGACCTGTTCGTCATCGGGGCCGGCTCGGGCGGCGTGAGGCTCGCACGGATGTCGGCGTCATACGGCGCGCGCGTCGGCATAGCGGAACAAGAGCAGATCGGCGGCACCTGCGTGCTGCGCGGCTGCATTCCGAAGAAACTGCTCGTCTACGCATCGCACTACCCGCACGAAGTCGAGGACGCGAAGGGCTTCGGCTGGACCTTCGGCGCCGGCACGCTCGACTGGCCCGCGCTGATCGCCGCGAAGGATCGCGAGATCAATCGGCTGAGCGACATCTACATCAACCTGCTGCGGCAATCGGGCGTCGAGATGCACGCGGGGCGCGCGACGCTCGTCGATGCGCATACCGTCGCGATCGGCGAACGCACGATCCGAGCGCGCCACATCGCGATCGCGACCGGCTCGCGTCCGTCGCTGCCGCATCGGCCCGGCATCGAGCACGCGATCACGTCGCGCGAGGCGCTGTCGCTCGCGACGTGCCCCACGCGCATCGCGGTAGTCGGCGGCGGTTATATCGCGGTCGAGTTCGCGGGCATCTTCAACGGCTTCGGCAGTCACGTCGACCTGTTCTATCGCGGCGAGAAGATCCTGCGCGGCTTCGACGACGACGTGCGTCAATTCCTGACCGACGAGATGACGAAGCAGGGCGTCGCGATCCACGCGCGCACGGTGGTCGAATCGATTTCCCGCGCGGACGACGGCACGCTGAGCGTGCGCGTCGGCGATGCGCAGCACGGCCCGTACGACGCGGTGCTTTATGCGACCGGACGCGTGCCGAATGTCGACGGGCTCGGGCTCGAGCAGGCGGGCGTGATGCTCGACGCACGCGGCGCGATTGCGGTCGATGCGTATTCGGCGACGTCGGTCGCGTCGATCCATGCGATCGGCGACGTCACGTCGCGGCCGCAGCTCACGCCGGTGGCGACGCGCGACGGCGGGCTGCTCGCGCGCACGCTGTTCGGCGGGGCGCGCGTCGCGGCCGATCACGAATGGGTGCCGTCGGCCGTGTTCAGCCAGCCCGAGGTCGCGACGGTCGGCCTGACCGAGGCCGATGCGCGTCGCGCGTACGGCGACGTCGACATCTACCGCACGTCGTTCAAGGCGCTGCGCCACACGCTGTCGGGCCGCGACGAGCGCACGCTGATGAAGCTCGTCGTCGCGCGCGACAGCCAGCGCGTGATCGGCGCGCACATGGTCGGCCGCGATGCGGGCGAGATCATCCAGGGGATCGCGATCGCGATTCGCGCGGGCGCGACGAAGGCGCAGTTCGACGACACGATCGGCATCCATCCGACCGCGGCCGAGGAATTCGTGACGATGCGGCAGAAGGTGGCCGACTAGCGCGGCGACCGGGTTCGTCCAGGGTCGATTCCGGGCGATCGCCGCCGCCGTGCCGCCGCCACACAAAATTTCTTCAATTGTCTAAAAGACGTTCCGTCTCGATAAACACGTTTGGTATCATCGCGCAAAACCATACGGGGGGCCGTATCATGCGCGATCAACAGCGCAGCATCCGCAATAACGGGGTAACGGGCGCGCACGCGCATGTCGCGTGTTCTGCCGCCTTTCCGCTTTTCGCCGCAACACGCCTGTTGCGCGCACCTTTCCTTCGAATGTCGTAGTCGCCAGTCCGGCGATGAATCAGGCCGCGCGTGCGTCGCATCGATGCACGCACGTCCGCACCGACACGCCCGTTCCGGGCAATCTTTCCACGCAAGGAGACCAGCAGTGAAAATCCAGACACGACGCACCGTACTCGTGGCGGCAGCGGTTGTCGCAGCGCTGTCCGGCTGCGCGACCGAATCGTCGCGCACGCTCGACGTGCCGGCCGTGAGCAGCGCGCAGAAGCCTTATGCGGGCAAGCCCGTTGCGATCGCGGTCGGCAAGTTCGACAACCGCTCGAGCTACATGCGCGGCATCTTCTCCGACGGCATCGACCGCCTCGGCGGACAGGCGAAGACGATTCTCGTCACGCGCCTGCAGCAGAGCCGGCGCTTCAACGTGCTCGATCGCGAGAACCTCGACGAGATCAAGCAGGAAGCCGGCTTCATGAAGAAGGCGCAGGCGGTGAAGGGCGCGAACTACGTGGTGACGGGCGACGTGACCGAATTCGGCCGCAAGGACGTCGGCGATCACCAGCTGTTCGGCATCCTCGGCCGCGGCAAGACGCAGGTCGCGTACGCGAAGGTCAACCTGAACATCGTCGACACGACGACGTCGGAAGTCGTCGCGTCGAGCCAGGGCGCGGGCGAGTTCAGCCTGTCGAACCGCGAAGTGATCGGCTTCGGCGGCACGGCCGGCTACGACTCGACGCTCAACGGCAAGGTGCTCGACCTCGCGATCCAGGAGGCCGTGAACCATCTCGCCGAACAGGTCGACGCCGGTGCGCTGAAGACCGCGAAGTAAGCGCTGCAGGCGCCGGGGCCGGCGCCGCATGCGATCGATTCACCACGACATCAAAGAGAAAAGACCATGAAACGGGGTAACTGGCTGCCGGCGACGGCCGCCGCATTGCTGCTCGCCGGCTGCGCGAGCTCCACGCCGCCGCTCTATCAGTGGACGGGCTACCAGCCGCAAGTGTACGAATACTTCAAGGGGCAGAAGTCGCCGCAGGAGCAGATCGACGCGCTCGAAAAGGCGTTGCAGG
This sequence comes from Burkholderia sp. IT-111MI5, assembly GCF_949752865.1. Classification (NCBI taxonomy): domain Bacteria; kingdom Pseudomonadati; phylum Pseudomonadota; class Betaproteobacteria; order Burkholderiales; family Burkholderiaceae; genus Burkholderia; species Burkholderia sp. IT-111MI5. The sequence goes on from NZ_CATKIF010000024.1 coordinate 16,809, forward strand.
ACATCCGCGGCAAGGGCCATACGCCGCCGCCGGGCTTCCATGCGCATCTCGGGATGCTGTACGCGAGCGTCGGCAACGAGCAGCAGGCCGAGCAGGAACTGCAGGCCGAGAAGCAGCTGTTCCCGGAATCGTCGACCTTCATGGATTTCCTGCTGAAGAAGAAAGCCGGCGCAGCGAAGCCCGCGGATCAGAAGGCTGCCGGGCAGAGCGCCGCCGGCCAGACGATCGCCGGCCAGAAGAACGCCGATTCGAATTCCGCCAAACAGTGACGTGCCCGCCATGTTCAAGACACTCTCATTCAAGCTGATGTCCGTGCTGTCGATCGTCGCGCTGCTGAGCGCGTGCGCACAGCCGGTGAAACGACCCGACTACACGGCGTTCAAGAAGAGCCAGCCGCGCTCGATCCTCGTGCTGCCGCCGATCAACGAGACCTCCGACGTCGCGGCCACCTACGGGGTGCTGTCGCAAATGACGCTGCCGCTCGCCGAGTCCGGCTATTACGTGGTGCCGGTCGCGGTGATGGACGAGACGTTCAAGCAGAACGGCCTGACCAACGCGGCCGAGATCCAGGGAACGCCGCCCGCGAAGCTGCGCGAGATCTTCGGCGCGGACGCCGCGCTGTATTCGAAGGTTTCGCAGTACGGCACCGTGTACCGGATTCTCGCGAGCGCAACGGTCGTGTCCGCGTCGGCGAAGCTCGTCGACCTGCGCACGGGCGACGTGCTGTGGCAGGGCCGGGCGAGCGCGAGCAGCGACGAGGGCGGCAACAACGGCGGTGGCGGCCTGATCGGCATGCTCGTGGTGGCCGCGGTCAAGCAGATCGCGAACACGCTGATGGACCAGAGTCACGACATCGCAGCGTTCACGAGCAACCGGCTGTTGTCGGCCGGGCCGCCGAACGGGTTGCTGTATGGGCCGCATTCGCCGAAGTACGGCACCGACTGATCGACGCAGGCTGCCCGCTATAGGGGCATAGAAACGCAACGGCCGCGCACGTAACGTGCGCGGCCGTTTTGCGTCGATGCGGCCGGAAAAATGCGAAAAGCGGCCGGCGCCGCGCAGCGGCTCAATGCACGCCGAACGCGTCGAGCAGCCGGTACCAGCTCATCGCAAGCACCAGCGCCGGCGTGCGCAGTGCCGCGCCGCCGGGGAAGTCGCGATGCCGGATCTTGCCGAACAGGTCGAAGCGGCTCGCCTGTCCGTCGATCGCCTCGGCGATCAGCTTGCCCGCGAGCGCGGTCGTGTTCACGCCGTGCCCCGAAAATCCCTGCGCGAAGTACATCGTCGGCGCGACGCGGCCGAAGTGCGGTGCGCGGTTCATCGTGATGTCGACGAAGCCGCCCCATGCGTAGTCGACCTTTACGTCCGCGAGCTGCGGGAACGTCTTCAGCATGTCCGCGCGCATCGCGGCCGCGAGATCGCGCGGCTCTCGCGTCGAATAGCTGACCTTGCCGCCCCACACGAGCCGCGTGTCGGGCGCCGGCCGGAAATAGTCGAGCACGAAGCGGCTGTCGCAGATCGCCGCGCGCGCGGGCATCAGCGCGGCGGCGCGCGCTTCGCCGAGCGGTTCCGTTGCGATCACGTAGGTGCCGACCGGCATGATCTTCTTCGACAGCGCGGGCGCGAGCGTGCCGACGTAGGTATTGCATGCGAGCACGACGAAACGCGCGCGAACGTTGCCGCCGCTCGTCTCGACGACGTGGCCGCCCGCGACGTCGCGCACGCGCGTCACACAACTGTCCTCGTGGATGCGCACGCCTGCGCCGGTCGCCGCACGGGCGAGGCCGAGCGTGTAGTTGAGCGGATGCAGGTGGCCGCTGTCCGGGTCGTACAGGCCGCCGCAATAGCGGGCGGACTGCACGTAGTCGCCGAGTTCGTCGGCTTCGACGAAATGGAAGCGGTCGTAGCCGAAGCGCTTCGCGGCTTCGTCGCGCCAGCGCTTCAGCGCATCGGCGTCGCGCTCGGTGTTCGCGGCAGTCAGGTAGCCGGGCATTAGCGCGCAGTCGATGTCGTGCCGCGCGATGCGCGACTTCACGAGCGACAGCGTTTCGAGCCCCATGTCCCAGATGCGCTTCACGTCGCCTTCCGGCATGAATTGCCCGAACGTGTCGATGTCACACGCAAAGCCGCCGATCAACTGGCCGCCGTTGCGGCCGCTCGCCGCCCATCCGACCCGCGACGCTTCGAGCACGGTCACCGAGTGGCCGCGCTCGGCGAGGTTGAGCGCGGCGGACAGGCCCGTGAGGCCCGCGCCGATCACGCACACGTCGGCGTCGGTCGTGCCGGCGAGCGGCGCGTGGCGGGTCGTATCGTTGGCGGTCGCCGCGTAGTAGGACGCGACGTGCGGCTGGTTGGCGAAAATCTGCATGATCAGGAGAACGGAGAAAGAGGGCTCAGAACAGCTCGCGCACGCGGTGGTACAGCATCCCGAGTTCGAGCGCGGGCTGCCGCCATGCGTCTCCGCCGGGGAAGCGCCGGTGGCGTATGCGCGCGAACAGGTCGAACGCGCGCGTGTCGCCCGCGATCGCGCCGGCGACCGCGCGTCCGGCGATGCCGGTGAGCGCGACGCCGTGCCCGCTGAAACCCTGCACGTAGTAGAAGTTCGGATCGAGCGCGCCGAAATCCGGCGCGCGGTTGCGCGTGACGTCGACGAAGCCGCCCCACGCGTGGTCGACGCGCACGTCGCCGAGCTGCGGGAACACGCCGACCATCCGTTGCCGGATCGTTTCGGCGAGCGTCGCGGGCGACGCGCCGGCCGAATTCGCACGGCCGCCGAACAGCATCCGGTGGTCGGCCGACAGCCGGAAATAGTCGAGGAAGAAGTTGTTGTCGCACACGGCTTCGCGCCGCGCGATCAGTGCGTCGGCGCGTGTCTGGCCGAGCGGCTCGGTCGCGATGATGTACGACGCGATCGGCGCGATGCGCGCGGCGGTCGCGGCCGGCAGCACGCCGCCGGGGCCCGCGTTGCAGCACGACACGACGTAGCGGCAGCGCACCTCGCCCGACGGCGTGCGCACGACGGGCCGCGCACCGCGCACGATGTCGAGCGCGGGCGTGTGCGCATACAGCGCGACGCCTTCGCGGCGTGCGGCATCGGCGAGGCCCAGGCAATACTTGAGCGGATGCAGGTGGCCCGACAGCGGATCGTGCACGCCGGCCAGGTAACGCGTCGACGCGATGCGCGCGCGGATCTCGCCGGTGTCGAGCCACGCGAGCGACGGATGGCCCCAGCGCGACGTCGCGGCGTCCATCCACGCGCGCAGGTCGTCGATGCGGCGCGGCTTCGTCGCAACCGTCAGGTAGCCGCGCGTGAAGTCGCAGTCGATCCCGTAGCGCGCGATCCGCTCGGCGATCAGCGCGACGCCGTCGAGCGACAGCGCCCACGCGGCGCGCGCGCCGTCGGTGCCGAGCTGCCGCTCGATCTCCTCGTCCTTCGCGAAGCCGGTGATCGCCTGGCCGCCGTTGCGGCCCGATGCGCCCCAGCCGGGCCGGTGCGCATCGATCACGGCGACCGACAACCCGCGCGCCCGGCAGTCGAGCGCCGTCGACAGGCCCGCGAAGCCGGCGCCGATCACGCAGACGTCGACGTCGATCGTGTCGTCGAGCGAAGGATCGTCGATCACGGGCCGCGTGACCGTCGCTTCGTAGTACGAGTCGCGCGCGAGTGCATCGGCGCGGCGGGTGAAAGACTGCGTCATCAAATCGACTCCCTCTTTACGACCGGCGGACGGTGCGCGACGCACCTCGATCCGGCCGGCAAAAACGGCGCGGGACGCCGTGCGCGCGGCACGGCGTCCCGCGTGTGCTGCGTCAGAACGAATAGATGAACTGCGTCGCGAGCAGGTCGTTGGACTTGCCGTACGAACCGTCGTTGCGCAGGAACACCTTGTTGTTCGCCCAGTCGTGCCGGTATTCGACCTTCACGGTGATCTGCTGGGTCGGATAGAACAGCAGGTCGAGCGCGACGTCCTGGCGCACGGCCCCCTTGCACTCGAAGCCCAGGCCGCCGCCGGCCTTCGACATCGCGAGGCAGTCCGCGTCGACGCCGAAGCCGTTGTTCGGATCCATCCCGTTGCCGTTCAGCGCGATACCGCCGCCGCCGCCGCCGTTCTTCGTGTTGGCGAGCAGGTCGTAGCGCAGCGTCACGCCCATGCGGCCGACCACCGGCGCGTTGAACTTGCGGTGCGCGAGCAGCGACAGGCCGTACCACTGCGCGAGCCCGCCGTTGAACGCCGCATGCTGCTGCCGGCCGTAGTCGACTTCGGCGTTGTACTGAATATCGGCAAGCGTGTAGGTCGCGTCGAGTTCGCCGAAGAAGAACGAACCGTATGCGCTCGGTGCCGCACCGCCCGGGCCGTAGTGGACGACGCCCTGATCGTCGATCGCGCTCGCCAGCGTCTGCCGCCCGATGTTGAACGACCCGCCGATATCGAGCGCGCTCGACCACGTGTAGTCCGCGCGCGCGGTGAAGGTCGGCACCTTGTTGCTGGTGCTGATCGGATCGCCGAGCGCGTTGGTGCCCGTCTGCGTGACCGAACCGTACGTGCGGTACTGCTCGTTGCCGAGGAAGAACTTCCACGCCCAGTTGCCCTTCGTGTAGTTCGCGCCGACACCGACGTAGCTGCCCGGATCCGAGAAATCGTACAGCAGGTTGTGCGTGAGCGTGAGCATCTGGTTCGACTGCTGCACCTCGTAGCCGCCGAAGCTCGGGATCAGGCCGGCGACCAGCGTCGTGGTGGCGGTGATCGGCACGTTGATGACCGCCGTGTTCAGCAGGTTGTCGGTGATCGAGCCGCGCGAATTCTGCAGCAGCGTGATGCCGTTGCCGCGGTTCGGCATCAGCGTGATCTCGGCCGACGGCGCCATCGGGCCGACGCCGAACGTCTTCTTGATGTCGAGGTAGAGATCGCCGAACGTGCTGTTGAAGTAGTTGTACGCGTTCTCGTGGTTCGCGAACAGGAACGACGACGTGCCGGCCGCGCGGTTGTAGATGTAGGTCGGATCGATGTAGCCCGTCACCGACAGGCCGGCGAGCGGGCCCGTGCTGGCCGCGTCGGTCAGCGAGTCGACCTTCAGCTGCTGGTTCGCGATCTGCTGCTTCATGTCGCTGACCTCGTCGTTGGTCAGCGTGGCCTGCGCCTTGCCGTAGTCCGGCGAGCCCGGATCGACGGCCACTGCAACCGGCGCCGCGCCGGTCTTCGCACCGGCTTGCGCGACAGCGGCGCCGCCCGGTTTCGCGGCGAGCTGCGCCTGCATGGCCTTCATCTGTTTCTGCAGCGCCGCGACCTGCGCCTGCAGCGCCTTGATCTCGGCGGATGTCGAGTCGGCCAGCGCGATGCCCGGCAACGCGCCGGCCACCAGCAGGCAGATCAGTTTCTTCTTCATTGCGGATTCTCCTTGTCGTGCGCCAGTCAAAGTGCGATCGGTTCGCGCGCCGCAGGGCGCGGCGCGCGGGTCTTGTTATCGATGAAAAGAAAAGGGGAGGCTCACGCCACCGCGAACGCCGCCTTCATGTCGGCCACGCGGCGCCGTTCGCGCGCGATCATCATCCGGTTCACGACGATCACGCCGATCGTCACGGCCGTGATGAACAGCGTCGCCAGTGCATTCATTTCCGGGTTCAGCCCGAGCCGCACGCGCGAGAACACCACCAGCGGCAGCGTCGTCGAACCCGGCCCCGACAGGAATGCCGACAGCACCAGGTCGTCGATCGACAGCGTGAACGACAGCAGCCAGCCCGACAGCAGCGCCTGCGAGATCAGCGGCAGCGTCACCACGAAGAACACTTTCAGCGGCGTCGCACCCAGATCGAGCGCGGCCTCTTCCAGCGACTTGTTCATCTCCTTCACGCGCGACTGCACGATGATCGCCACGTACGACACGCACAGCATCACGTGGCCGATCCAGATCGTCACCATCCCGCGGCCCTTCGGCCAGCCGAACATCTGCTCCAGCGCAACGAACAGCAGCAGCAGCGAGATGCCCTGGATCACTTCCGGAATCACCAGCGGCGCGTTGATCATCCCCGTGTACAGCGTGAAGCCCCTGAAGCGGCCGAAGCGCGCGAGCACGAAACCTGCCCACGTGCCGATCACGACCGACGCGGTGGCCGTCAAGAGGCCGATCTTCAGCGACAGCCACGCGGCGCTCAGCAGCTCGTCGTCCTGCCACAGCGATGCGTACCACTTCAGCGAGAAGCCCGACCACACCGTCACCAGCTTCGACTCGTTGAACGAGTACACGACCAGGCTGATGATCGGGATGTACAGGAACAGGAAGCCGAAGGCGAGAACGCCCGTCGACAGCGGTTTGCTCGGCTTGATCATTTCGCGTCCTCCAGTTCCTTGACCTGGTAGTACTGGAACAGCGCCATCGGCACCAGCAGCAGCATCACCATCGCGACCGTCACCGCGGACGCCATCGGCCAGTCCATGTTGTTGAAGAATTCATCCCACATCACGCGGCCGATCATCAGCGTGTCGGCGCCGCCGAGCAGCTCCGGAATCACGTACTCGCCCACCGCCGGGATGAACACCAGCAGGCTGCCGGCGATGATCCCGTTCTTCGACAGCGGCAGCGTGATCCGCGTGAACGCGACCCACGGTTTGGCACCGAGGTCGTACGCGGCTTCGAGCAGCGTGAGGTCCATCTTCACGAGGTGCGCGTACAGCGGCATCACCATGAACGGCAGGTACGAATAGACCATCCCGATGTAGACGCCCGCATCGCTGTGATACAGCCGCAGCGGCGTGTGGATGATGCCGAGCGCGATCAGCGTGTGGTTCAGCAGGCCGTCATCCTTCAGGATGCCGATCCATGCGTAAACGCGGATCAGGAACGACGTCCAGAACGGCAGCATCACGGCCATCATCAGCACGTTGCGCCGGTTCGGCTCGGCGCGCGCGATGTAGTACGCCATCGGATAACCGATCAGCAGGCACAGCACCGTCGACACGGCGGCCATCTTCAGCGAGCTGAGGTAGGTCGCGATGTACAGGTCGTCCTTCAGCAGGAACGCGTAGTGCGACAGCTGCAGCGCGAAGTGCACGACGCCGTCCTTGAACTCGACGAGCGACGTGTACGGCGGAATGCCCATCACCTGGTCGGCGAAGCTGATCTTCAGCACCAGCACGAACGGCAGCGCGAAGAAGACCGCGAGCCACAGGAACGGCACGCCGATCGCGACGCTGCGGCCCGACGGCAGGAAGCGCGACAGCGCGGCGAAGCGGCCCGGGCGAGCCCGGCCGGCGCTGGTGCTCGCGGCGCCGGTCGACACCGGCGCGGACGGAGTGGAAGCGGAAGTTCTCATCGTGTCGTCCTCATTGCGTCAGCACGACGCCACTGGCCGGCGACCACGACACGAACACGTCGTCGTTCCAGGAAGGCGCACTGTCGGTCATCAGGTGCGAGCTCGACAGGTTCGACACGACCGTCTTGCCGCTCGGCAAACGCACGTGATACAGCGAGTAGCTGCCCATGTACGCGATATCGGTAACGACGCCGCGTGCCCAGTTGTGCTTCGAGCCCGGTTTGTCGCGCGACACGTGCACGCGCTCCGGGCGCACCGAGATGCCGACCGGCATCCCGAGCGGGCCGGTCACGCCGTGGCTCACGTACATGCGTGCTTCCAGGTCGTCGCTTTCGACGAAGATGTGGTCGGGCTCGTCCTCGACGACACGCCCTTCGAACAGGTTGGTCGAGCCGATGAATTCGGCCGAGAAGCGGCTGTTCGGGAATTCGTACACTTCGCCGGGCGAGCCGATCTGTACGATCCTGCCTTCGCTCATCACCGCGAGGCGGCTCGCCATCGTCATCGCCTCTTCCTGGTCGTGCGTGACCATCACGCAGGTCACGTCGACCTTCTCGATGATGTTCACGAGTTCAAGCTGGGTCTTCTGGCGGATCTTCTTGTCGAGCGCGGACATCGGCTCGTCGAGCAGCAGCAGCTTCGGGCGCTTGACCAGCGAGCGCGCGAGCGCGACGCGCTGCTGCTGGCCGCCGGAAAGCTGGTGCGGCTTGCGCTTCGCGTACTTGCTCATCTGCACGAGCGCGAGCGCGTCGGCCACGCGCTCCTTGATCTCGTTCTTCGGCGTGCCTTCCTGCTTCAGGCCGAACGCGACGTTCGATTCGACCGTCATGTGCGGGAACAGCGCGTACGACTGGAACATCATGTTCACCGGGCGGCGGTACGGCGGCAGCGACGCGAGGTCTTCGCCGTCGACGAAGATCTTGCCGGAGGTCGCCGTTTCCAGCCCGGCGAGCATGCGCAGCAGCGTCGACTTGCCGCAGCCCGAGCTGCCGAGCAGTGCGAACAATTCGTTCTTCGCGATCGTCAGGTTCACGTTGTCGACGGCCGTGCTGTCGCCGAATTTCTTCACGACGTTTTCGATGCGCACGAAGGCGTCGTTTTGCGTACGGGCCGCGGCGGCCGGTTGAATCTGTCGTGCAGCAGCGGAAGAGGGTATCGATTGCATGGGAGTCACCATTCGTTCTTCACGGATTGCAGGCGTGAGCGTCCCCGCACGAGGCGCGCAACGCGACTCGCGGACAACGGCTCGTGCCGGATGGAACAGTGCGCGCGGCGCGCGCGGGCGGACGGAGGTCCGCGTATCTCAGGCGGGCAGGCGTGGAGCGATGCCTGCGCCGCCGTGATGCATGGCGATCAGTGGCCGGTTTTCAGCTGCGCCCACAGACGGTTCTCGAGGCGCAGGATGTCGGCCGGCATCGGCTTCATCAGCACCATCTTCTTCAGCACGTCTTCAGGCGGATAGACGGTCGGGTCCTGCGCGACGGCCGGCGTGACGAACTGGTGCGCGGCCTTGTTCGCGGTCGGGTAGAACACCGTGTTGGTGATCGCCGCGTTGACCTTCGCGTCGGAGACGTAGTTGATCCACTTCAGCGCGGCCTCGGGGTGCGGCGCATCCTTCGGGATCACCATCACGTCGAACCACAGCAGACCGCCTTCCTTCGGGTTCGAGAACTTGATGTCGTACGAGCGCTTCGCTTCCGACGAGCGGCGGTGCGCGATGCCGATGTCGCCCGACCAGCCGAGCGCGACGCACACGTCGTTGTTCGCGAGGTCGTTGATGTAGCCGGACGAGTTGAACTGGGTGATGTACGGGCGGACTTTCTTCAGGACTTCGAATGCAGCCTGGTAGTCGCCGGGGTTCTTGCTGTTCGGATCCTTGCCCATGTACTGCAGCGTGGCGGCGAACACGTCGACGGCCTGGTCGAGGAACGACACGCCGCAGCCCTTCAGCTTCGCCATGTTGGCCGGATCGAACACCAGTGCCCAGCTGTCGACGGGCGCGTTGTCGCCGAGCGCTTTCTTCACTGCCTGCACGTTGTAGCCGATGCCGTCCGTGCCGTAGGCCCAGGGAACGCCGTACTGGTTGCCCGGATCGGCATCGGAGATCATCTTCATCAGCAGCGGGTCGAGGTTCGCGAGGTTCGGGATCTTCGACTTGTCGAGCTTCTGGTACACGCCGGCCTGGATCTGCTTGGCCATGTAGTTCGACGTCGGCACGACGATGTCGTAGCCCGAACTGCCGGCAAGCAGCTTCGCCTGCAGCGTATCGTCGCTGTCGTAGTTGTCGTACTTGACGTGGATGCCCGTCTGCTTCTGGAAGTTCGGGATCGTGTCCGGTGCGATGTAGTCGGACCAGTTGTAGACATTCAGCTCGTCGGCACGCGCCGACGGGCTGGCGACCGACGTGAACGCTGCCGCGGCGGCGAGGGCGGCAACGGAACAGGCTTGGCGAAGAAAGCAGGCACGCATGGTGGAGTTCCCCTGGTTATGGCAGCGTGCGGCGCCCGCCGCACGCCTGTAGGCAAGGCCGTTACGAAATACCCAGTTGCTGGGCGGTTGCATCGACGGCCTTCTTCGCCTTCGACACGAGTTCATCGATTTCCTGACGCGAGATCACGAGCGGCGGCGACAGCAGCATCCGGTCGCCGGTCGCACGCATGATCAGGTTTCCGTTGAAGCAGAAGTCGCGGCAGATCGTGCCGACGTCGCCGCCGTTCGCGAAGCGGCGGCGTTCGGCCGGCGCTTCGGCGAGCTGCAGGCTCGCGACGAGGCCGTGACCGTGCACTTCGCCGACGATCGGGTGACGCGCGAAGGTTTCGCGCATCAGCGCCTGGAAGTACGGGCCCGTGTCGCTCTTCACGCGCTCGACGATCCCTTCGTCGCGCAGCAGCTTCAGGTTCGCGACCGCGACGGCTGCGGCGACCGGATGGCCCGAGTACGTGAGGCCGTGGTTGAATTCGCCGTTGTCGATGATCGGGCGTGCAACACGCTCGTGAATCCCGACCGCG
>NZ_CATKIF010000025.1:0-26910 GCF_949752865.1 Burkholderia sp. IT-111MI5
CGTGAAATTATTTTGAAAAAGCCACCGTGCGCTATCGCGCACGGTGGCTTTGAACAGAATGGGCCGGGTGTCGCTATTGGCGTCCGGGCCGCCGGCAACGTTTCCTCTATATATAAGAGCGCATCACTTGCCGCCCACGGCAGCCTGCAACTGCTCGACCGGTACCGCGTCGGCCATTGCCGTGTAGCCCGCATCGCTCGGATGGATGCCGTCGCCGCTGTCGTATCGGCGCTGCAGCACACTCGGGTGCGCCGGATCGCGCAGCACCGCATCGAAGTCGACCACGCCGTCGAACCCTCCACCACTCCGGATCCACCGGTTCACCTCGAGCCGGATCGCCTCGCGCCCGGCCGGCAACCCGGCCGGCGTGAGCGTCGCGCCGAAGACCTTCACATCCTGGCGGTGTGCCGCGTCGATCAGCCGACGATAGCCGTCGATCAGCGACGCGGCCGTGACCTGTGTGTGCGGATGGTCGCAATCGAGCCCCGCGCGCGGCGGCATCGCCGCGAAGTTGATGTCGTTGATCCCGATCAGCACGACCGCTGCCTTCACGCCCGCGCGCGACAGCGCATCGCGCTCGAACCGCGCCCCCAGCGACGTGCCGTAGCACGCGGAATCGCTGAGCAGCCGGTTCCCGCTGATGCCGAGATTCACAACGCCGATCGAATCGGCGCCCGACGCCGCCAGCCGACGCGCGAGCGCGTCCGGCCAGCGGCGGTTCCGGTTCACGCTCGAACGCAGCCCGTCGGTGATCGAATCGCCGATCGCGGCTACGCTGGCGCGCGCGGAACCGGCCTCGACGGCCAGCTCGGTCACCCATGCGTATTGGGTAAAACGGGTGCGGAACGCGGCGGCGCCCGGATCGTTCACGTGATCGCCCGGCGCAGAGACATAGTTGAACTGGTTCGACACACGGTGCCAGACCATCATCCGTTGATTCGGTCCCATCTGGAGACTGATGGCATATGGTTGCCCCGCCGCCACGTCGATCGCCACCGGATCGCTTTCGAGTTCCTGGCCCGGCGCGAGCGTGACCGACGCCTTGCCGCCGAACCGGACCGGCACGGCCGCGCCGCCGGCGAGTGCAGCGCCGCTGCCGGCGCGCGCGAGGCTCGCGGCCTCGACGACCAGCGGTACGTGACCGTATGCATTGCTCATGCGAATTCGCGCGGCCCGTCCCGACACCGTCGGGTAGACGATCTGGCGCACGGTACGCCCGGCCACGTCGGGTGCGCGATAAAGCGGCGGCGGTGCGGCAAGGTCGGGAATCGGCTGCAACGCGGTCGCCCACGCGGCGACCCATCCTGCCGGCGCGGCCGAAGCCGCGAACGGCGACACGAAAACGGCCGCGCCCAGCACGGCCGCGGCGAAACTGCTTCGGAATGACATCGGCAAAATCCTCATCGGAAAGCGGGCATTGTGCCGCAGAAGACGCGCGATTCACGCGGCGGTCCGCGCTCGCGCAACCTGATCAGGCCCCCACGTCCCTCGTTTACCCGAGTCCCGCCGCAAATCCGCAAGAAATTTATTAACCGACCGGTCGGTTGGTTTATACTGCGCACACATTCAACCGGACGAGAATCTCGCCATGTACACGCAATCCCTCGACATCCCCGGCAACGTCGCGCCGCTCGACGCCGCAGCCGAGTCGCCCGAGCAGGCGCGGTTCGATGCGGTGATGGCCGCGGACGGCAAGATCGAACCGCAAGACTGGATGCCCGACGCCTATCGCAAGACGCTGGTTCGCCAGATCTCGCAGCACGCGCATTCGGAAGTCGTCGGCATGCTGCCGGAAGGCAACTGGATCTCGCGCGCGCCGAGCCTGAAGCGCAAGGCGATCCTGCTCGCAAAGGTTCAGGACGAAGCCGGCCACGGCCTCTATCTTTATAGCGCGGTCGAAACGCTCGGCGTGTCGCGCGATTCGCTGATCGACGCGCTGCACGCAGGCAAGGCGAAATACTCGAGCATCTTCAACTACCCGACGCCGACCTGGGCGGACGTCGGCGTGATCGGCTGGCTCGTCGACGGCGCCGCGATCATGAACCAGATCCCGCTGTGTCGCTGCACGTACGGCCCGTACGCGCGCGCGATGATCCGCGTGTGCAAGGAAGAGTCGTTCCACCAGCGCCAGGGTTTCGACGCGCTGCTGTCGATGATGAAGGGCAGCGACGCGCAGCGCGCGATGGTGCAGCAGGCCGTGAACCGCTGGTGGTGGCCGGTGCTGATGATGTTCGGCCCGAGCGACGCCGATTCGGTCCACAGCAGCCAGTCCGCGAAATGGGGCATCAAGCGGATCTCGAACGACGACCTGCGGCAGAAGTTCGTCGACGCGACGGTCGACCAGGCAAAGGTGCTCGGCGTCACGCTGCCCGATCCCGACCTGAAGTGGAACGACGCGCGCGGCCACCATGACTACGGCACGATCGACTGGGACGAATTCTGGCGCGTGGTCAACGGCGACGGCCCGTGCAACAAGGAACGCCTCGCGACCCGCGTGAAAGCGCACGAGGACGGCGCATGGGTGCGCGAAGCCGCGCTCGCGCACGAAGCGAAGCGCCGCGCCCGCGCCGAACAGCACGCCGCCTGAGCGGCACCATCGAATTCAGGAATCAGGAGAAAGTGATGAACAAGGAATGGCCGATCTGGGAAGTGTTCGTGCGCAGCAAGCAGGGCCTCGACCACAAGCACTGCGGCAGCCTGCACGCCGCCGACGCGTCGATGGCGCTGCGCATGGCGCGCGACGTCTACACGCGCCGCCAGGAAGGCGTGAGCATCTGGGTGGTGCCGTCGTCGGCGATCACCGCATCGGATCCGAACGAGAAGGCCGAACTGTTCGAGCCGGCGGGCGACAAGATCTACCGTCACCCGACGTTCTACACGCTGCCCGACGAAGTCAACCACATGTAACGCCCGCGCCATGACGATCACGCCCGAACACCTCTCCTACGTGCTGCGCCTCGCGGACAACGCGCTGATCCTCGGTCAGCGCAACGCCGAGTGGTGCGGCCACGGCCCGATCCTCGAGGAAGACATCGCGCTCACCAACATGAGCCTCGACCTCATCGGCCAGGCGCGCATGCTGTATACGCACGCGGCCGAACTCGAGCGTCAGCTCACCGGCGCGACGAAGACCGAGGACGACTACGCGTACTTCCGTACCGAGCGCGAGTTCGCGAACTTCACGCTCGCCGAGCTGCCGCACTACGGCCCGGTTTCCGGCACCGCGCACGCCGACAAGGACTACGCGGTGACGATCGTGCGCAACTTCCTCTATGCGGCGCTGATGCTGCACGTGTGGACCGCGCTGGAAACGTCGACCGACACGCAACTCGCCGCGATCGCCGCGAAATCGGTGAAGGAAACCCGCTATCACGTGCAGCACGCACGCGAGTGGCTCGTTCGCCTCGGCGACGGCACCGACGAATCGCACCGTCGCGCGCAGGATGCGCTCGACTACCTGACCCCGTACACGCGCGAATTCTTCGTAGCCGATGCGATCGACGACGCAGTCGCCGCACCGGGCATCGGCCCGGCGCCGGCCGCGATCGAAGCCGCATGGCGCGCGGACGTGGACGATGCGCTCGCCGAAGCGACGCTCACGCTGCCGGCGCCCGTGATGCACGTGACGACCGGCAAGCAGGGCGAGCACTCGGAGCACATGGGCTACCTGCTCGCGGAAATGCAGAGCCTCGCGCGCCAGCACCCCGGCGCGACCTGGTAACCGGCCAACGCCACGGAGCCCGACGATGTCCGTCCAGACCGCCGCCCCCGCCGACGCCGCGCCCGCCGCGCGTCACGACGATCCGCTGCTCGCCCGTGCATGGGACGTGCTGGAAGCCGTGCCCGACCCCGAGATCCCGGTCGTGTCGATCCGCGAGCTCGGCATCCTGCGCGACGTCCGCCGCGCGGACGACGGCCTGCTCGAAGTCGTGATCACGCCGACCTACTCGGGCTGCCCGGCCATGTCGCAGATCGCCGAGGATGTCGCCGCCGCGCTGCAGGCGGCCGGCCTCCCGCCGCACCGGATCGAGACGGTGCTCGCGCCCGCGTGGACGACCGACTGGATCACGCAGGAAGCGCGAGACAAGCTGCGCGCGTACGGCATCGCGCCGCCGGTCGGCCAGTGCGGCAGCGCCGCGCCGCGGGAAAACGTCGTGCGCTTCGTGCCGCGGCCCGTCGCGGCGCCCGCCTGCCCGCGCTGCGGCTCCACCCGCACCGAGCGTCTCGCGCAATTCGCGTCCACGGCCTGCAAGGCGCTGTATCGCTGCGTCGACTGCCGCGAACCCTTCGACTACTTCAAACCCTACTGAATATGGCGACCCCGCAATTTCATCCGCTGCGTATCCGCGACGTGCGGCCCGAGACCGCCGACGCCGTGACCGTCTCCTTCGACGTGCCGCCGGAGTTGCGCGACGCGTACCGCTTCACGCAAGGCCAGTTCGTCACGCTGAAGACCCACATCGACGGCGAGGAGACGCGCCGCTCGTATTCGATCTGCGTCGGCACGACGGACTACGACCGCGACGGCGAACTGCGCATCGGCATCAAGCGCGTGCGCGGCGGCCGCTTCTCGAATTTCGCATTCGATACGCTGAAGCCGGGCCATACGATCGACGTGATGACGCCGGACGGCCGCTTCTTCACGCACCTGAACGCGGACCACGGCAAGCAGTACGTCGCGTTTTCCGGCGGCTCGGGGATCACGCCCGTGCTCGCGATCGTGAAGACGACGCTCGAACTCGAGCCGCGCAGCACGTTCACGCTGATCTACGGCAACCGCAGCGTCGACTCGATCATGTTCGCGGAGGAGCTCGAGGACCTGAAGAACCGCTACATGAACCGCTTCGTCCTCTATCACGTGCTGTCGGACGACCAGCAGGACGTCGAACTGTTCAACGGCGTGCTCGACCAGGCGAAATGCGCGGAATTCCTCGCTACGCTGATGCCGGCCGACGCGATCGACGAGGCGTTCATCTGCGGCCCCGCGCCGATGATGGATGCGGCCGAAGCGGCGCTGAAGGCGGCCGGCGTGCCGCAGGCGAAGGTGCATGTCGAGCGCTTCGGCACGCCGCTGCCGCAGGCCGGCGCGCCGGTCGTCGAGATCACCGACCAGACGCCGGCCGCCGAGCTGGAAATCGTGCTCGACGGCAAGAAGCGCAAGCTGCGCCTGCCGTACGAAGGCGTGAGCCTGCTCGACGTCGGCCTGCGCGCGGGCCTCGCGCTGCCGTACGCGTGCAAGGGCGGCGTGTGCTGCACGTGCCGCGCGAAGGTGATCGAGGGCGAAGTGCGGATGGAGAAGAACTACACGCTCGAGGCGCACGAAGTGAAGGACGGTTTCGTGCTCACGTGCCAGTGCCATCCGATCAGCGACAAGGTCGTCGTGAGCTTCGACGAGCGTTGAGCGGCATCGCGTCGCGGCACCGGACGGTTTCTCGCCGTCACACATCTCGCTTACACTAGGGGCCGCCGGCCGGCTGGACATCGCAACGTCCGCCCGGCCGGCGGCTTTCTTTTGTTGACGACAGGCCGATGAGTACCATTCATGTGATTCAGGGCGGCACCGCCGCCGCGTCGCTGAGCGAGGCACTCGCGCAAGCCGGACGCGACGAGCGCGTCGTCGGATTGCTCGACGATCTCGGCGTCGGGCCGCTGAAGGGCGCCGACGAGACGCCCGACACGCGCGCCGCCTTCTGGGAGCGCGTGCTCGGCGACCAGATCCCCGACTGGAACGCGGAAATCGAAGACGAATTCGCGCGCCTCGACCAGCTCGCGATGGATGCGGGCCAGGTGGTCGTGTGGCACGCGCCGAGCGTCGGCGACAAGCTGCTGCTGCGCCGCGTCGCCTATCACCTGCGCAATGTCCCGCAGCGCCTGAACGAAGTGCGGCTGTCGGCCGCCGATCTCGACTCGGCGCAACGCGCATCGTTGTCGCGCACCGACCAGGCATGCTCGACCGGGATGTTCTCGCCCGCGGAACTGGCGCGGAAACGGCCGGCGGCCGCGCCGATCTCGGTGCTGCGGATCGGCCGCCTCGCGCTCGAATGGCAGGAAGCGAAGCACCTGAACGCCGAACTTCGCTATTGGGTCAGTAACACGATCAAGAGCGGCTACTACGCCGATCTCGACGCGCTGATCGTCGCGCGCGCGGAAACCGACTGGCTGCCCGCGCGGCGCCTCGTCGGCAGCATCATGGCCGACGCCGACCGCGGCAGCCTGTTCGTCAGCGACTCGATCGCCTGGTGGCGCTGCCGCGAACTCGCGGCGGCCGGCCGGCTCGAGCTGCAGGACGACGCGCCCGCCGCCCTCTCTTTCACGCAGGTGCGCGCGGCCCGCGCGGCCACCGCGCACCGCTAATCTTCCGCATTCGACCATGGCCCGTACCCGAGCGCCCGACCACGAATCCCAGCGTGAGCAGATCCTCGATCTCGCCGCCGAGAAATTCGCGCAGACGAGCTACCCGAGCACGTCGATGTCCGATCTCGCGACCGCGAGCGGCACGTCGAAGGCACGCCTTTATCACTATTACGAGAGCAAGGAAGCGATCCTGTTCGACCTGCTCGACCGCTACACGAAGCGGCTGATGCTGATCATCGCCGAGGTCGAAGGGGCGAGCCAGCGGCGCGGCCTCAGCGAGCGCGACGCGTTCGCTGAGCTCGTGCGCGCGTTCCTCTCCGAATACGAGACGTCGCACAGCCGTCATGTCGCGCTGCTCAACGACGTGAAGTACCTCGAGGACGCGCAGCGCGAGATCGTGCTCGACCGCCAGCGCGATATCGTCGCAGCGTTCACGCGGCAGCTCGCGCGCGCGTACCCTGACCGTATCTCGAAGGAAAACCAGACATCCGTGACGATGATGGTGTTCGGGATGATCAACTGGACGTTCACGTGGCTGAAGCCGGGCGGCCGTCTCGGCTACCGCGACTTCGCCGAGCAGGTGATCGACCTGATCGAACGCGGGCTGTCGACGGCGGCCTGATTGCCGCACAGCAGCAAGCGTTGCAGGACGGGCACACTGCGGCGGCCCGTCGCGCATTTCATATGCTGAATTTTAAATCCGTTAAAAATCAAATAGATACAGGATTAACTAAGCGGATTTAGAATTCATCCTCCAGCATAAATAAGGTTAAATACGGGTTTTCCCCAATCCAGGGGCCGACGGTCGGGTAAAATGCTGTTGCGTTGCACAACCCGCTGTACGGTCACATATTGAGGAACCCACGATGAACACGCAATTGAACGGCAATGCCGATGTCGTCGGCACCGCCGGTAGGGCGCCGGTTCTCGTCAGGGAACTGGCTTCCAAAGACCGTGAGCAGATGCTCACCCACTTTCTCTCGCTCGACGAAGAGGACCGCCTGCTGCGCTTCGGCCAGATGGTGCCCGACCACGTGATCGAGAACTATGTCCGCACGATCGACTTCGGTCGCGACACCGTGTTCGGCGTGTTCGACCACGAACTCGAACTGATCGGCGTCGGCCACCTGGCCTACCTGCCGGCCGAGGGCGACAAGCGCACGGCCGAATTCGGCGTGTCGGTGCTCGAAAGCGCACGCGGCCGCGGCGTCGGCTCGAAGCTGTTCGAGCGCGCGGCGATCCGCAGCCGCAACACGCACGTGACGATGCTGTACATGCACTGCCTGTCGCGTAACGCGACGATGATGCACATCGCGAAGAAATCCGGGATGCGCATCGAGTACGCGTACGGCGAAGCCGATGCGTACCTGTCGCTGCCGCCGGCCGACCACTCGACGATCATCGCCGAGATGCTGCAGGAACAGGCCGCGGTGTTCGACTACGCGCTCAAGCGCCAGGCGCACCGCACGTCGAAGTTCATCGAATCGCTGATGCCGACCGCGCTGACGGCGTAACATCGGCCGACCGGGCGCGCTGCTGCGGCACGCCCGGCCCCCTTTTCCCCTTCCTCCGCCATCGGCGCGCGCTAGCGCACCGAACGAATCGGCAACGCCGTCGTCTCCTTGAAGCATTCGAGCGAAAAGCTCGTCTTCACGTCGATCACCGACGGGTGATGCAGCAAGTGCTCCTGCACGAAGCGGGAGAAATGCGCCATGTCCTCGACCTGCACGCGCAGCAGGTAATCCATGTCTCCCGTCATCGCGTGGCACGCGACCACTTCCGGCCAGGTCTGCACGGCCGCGCGAAACAGCTCCGCGTGGGTCGCGCCCGCGCGGGCCGACGTCTCGTCGGCCCGCACCGGCGCCAGGCCGCCGCGCTTCTCGAGCCGCACGCTCACGTACGCGAGCAGGTCGAGCCCGAGCTTCTGCGGATCCAGCAGCGCGACATAGCCGGTGATCACGCCGATCTCCTCGAGCCGCCGGATCCGCCGCAGGCACGGGCTCGGCGACAGGTTCACGCGTTCGGCGATCTCCTGGTTCGACAGGCGCCCGTTCTCCTGAAGAATCGCGAGGATCCGCCGGTCGATGGCATCCAATTCGGCTTGCGCCATCTTCTGCCCTCCAATGATTGTTTAGAGACTGGAAATTGCGTCATCGTAGGCACGGACGATTAAGTTCGCAAGTTTCCGCTCGCGGCCGCCCGCTACACTTTGTCGCACGTACCGATTCGTTGCGCACGCCGACGCGTGCGCCGCCTTCGACATCGAACCGGGCCGGGCACGCGCACGTCGCCCCGGCCGATCGCCCCGCACAGGAGACACGACATGCAGATCCCCAACTGGGACAACCCCGTCGGCACCGACGGCTTCGAATTCATCGAATACACGGCGCCGGACCCGAAAGCGCTCGGACAACTGTTCGAACGGATGGGTTTCACCGCGATCGCGCGCCACCGCCACAAGGACGTGACGGTCTACCGCCAGGGCGACATCAACTTCATCATCAACGCCGAACCCGATTCGTTCGCGCAACGCTTCGCGCGCCTGCACGGCCCGTCGATCTGCGCGATCGCATTCCGCGTGCAGGACGCCGCGAAGGCATACAAGCACGCGCTCGAACTCGGCGCATGGGGCTTCGACAACAAAACGGGCCCGATGGAGCTGAACATCCCGGCGATCAAGGGCATCGGCGATTCGCTGATCTACTTCGTCGACCGCTGGCGCGGCAAGAACGGCGCGCAACCGGGCGCGATCGGCGACATCAGCATCTATGACGTCGACTTCGAGCCGATCGCCGGCGCGAACCCGAACCCGGTCGGTCACGGCCTCACCTACATCGACCACCTGACGCACAACGTGCATCGCGGCCGCATGCAGGAATGGGCCGAGTTCTACGAACGCCTGTTCAACTTCCGCGAAGTGCGCTACTTCGACATCGAAGGCAAGGTGACGGGCGTGAAGTCGAAGGCGATGACGTCGCCGTGCGGCAAGATCCGCATTCCGATCAACGAGGAAGGCTCGGACACGGCCGGCCAGATCCAGGAATACCTCGACGCGTACCACGGCGAAGGCATCCAGCACATCGCGCTCGGCACGAACGACATCTACGGCGCGGTCGACGGCCTGCGCGGCAAGGAAGTGAAGCTGCTCGACACGATCGACACGTATTACGAGCTGGTCGACCGCCGCGTGCCGAACCACGGCGAATCGCTGGACGAGCTGAAGAAGCGCAAGATCCTGATCGACGGCGCGCGCGACGACCTGCTGCTGCAGATCTTCACCGAGAACCAGATCGGGCCGATCTTCTTCGAGATCATCCAGCGCAAGGGCAACCAGGGCTTCGGCGAAGGCAACTTCAAGGCGCTGTTCGAATCGATCGAGCTCGACCAGATCCGCCGCGGCGTCGTGCAGGACAAGGCCTGACGCGTCCGGCGAGCGGCGGCCCGGGGCAACCGGGCCGGCCGCACGATCCGGCGGCACAAAGAAAAAGGGCGGGAATCCGATGATTCCCGCCCTTTTTGCATTCCGGCGCGGCCTGCCGGCCGCGCGACCGGATCAACGCGCGTTCGCCCTGGACTCGACGACGCACTCTGCCGCCGGCTGCGCGACGGCATCCTGGGCCGGCACGATCTGACGCATCTGCGCGCCGGCTGCCGCCAGTGCGCTCGCGCCTTGCGCGCGCACCGGGCCGGTCATCGCGAAAAACGCGGCGGACACGATCAGGAAACTCTGGATATGACGTGTGTTCATTGCACCTCCTGTAAAACTGCCGGCGCCTCCCCGATTGCGTCGAAACGAACCAACGCGGCCGGGCACCTCCGGCAGGCCGACAAGATTAACGGCATTTGCCCGCAGATGGAGCCGGCTTTACATGCATTTACATGATGTAACGCATGGTCAAGCCCTTTTTCCTGGTGCGCCGCCGCATTCCGGCCGATGGGCGGCGGGTTTGCCCCAGTGCTACCATCGCTTAAAACCGGCCAATATGCCGGCCACTGTCGACGCGTTCACAAGACGCCGGAGCAGTCGAGTTTTGGTGATCCCAAACTGGGTGGAGGAGACTGTTAATGAATGCCCCGCTAGACGCAGGCCAACGCGCGTCGCTAGAAGCCGCGCTGAAGTCCGTCACGCTTGATGACAAATACACACTGGAACGCGGCCGCGCGTACATGAGCGGCATCCAGGCCCTCGTGCGCCTGCCGATGCTCCAGCAGGAACGCGACCGCGCCGCCGGTCTCAATACGGCCGGCTTCATCTCCGGCTATCGCGGCTCTCCGCTCGGCGGCCTCGATCTGTCGCTCTGGAAGGCCAAGCAGTACCTGGCGGCCCACCAGATCGTCTTCCAGCCCGGCATCAACGAAGATCTCGCCGCCACCGCCGTGTGGGGCTCGCAGCAGGTGAACCTGTACCCCGGCGCAAAGCACGACGGCGTGTTCGGCATGTGGTACGGCAAGGGCCCGGGTGTCGACCGCACCGGCGACGTCTTCAAGCACGCGAACTCGGCCGGCTCGTCGCAGCACGGCGGCGTGCTGGTGCTCGCCGGCGACGACCACGCGGCGAAATCGTCGACGCTCGCGCACCAGTCCGAGCACATCTTCAAGGCCTGCGGGCTGCCCGTGCTGTTCCCGTCCAACGTGCAGGAATATCTCGATTTCGGCCTGCACGGCTGGGCGATGAGCCGCTACTCGGGCCTGTGGGTCGCGCTCAAGTGCGTGACGGACGTCGTCGAATCGTCGGCGTCGGTCGACATCGACCCGCATCGCACCGAGATCGTGCTGCCGACCGACTTCATCATGCCGGACGGCGGCCTGAACATCCGCTGGCCCGACCCGCCGCTCGTGCAGGAAGCGCGGCTGCTCGACTACAAGTGGTACGCGGCGCTCGCCTATGTGCGCGCGAACAAGCTCGACCGGATCGAGATCGACTCGCCGAGCGCGCGCTTCGGGATCATGACCGGCGGCAAGGCGTACCTCGACGTGCGCCAGGCGCTGACCGACCTCGGCCTCGACGACGAAACCTGCGCGCGGATCGGCATCCGGCTCTACAAGGTCGGCTGCGTATGGCCGCTCGAAGCGCAGGGCGCGCAGGCATTCGCGCGCGGCCTCGACGAAATCCTCGTCGTCGAGGAAAAGCGCCAGATCCTCGAATACGCGATCAAGGAAGAGCTGTATAACTGGCCCGACGCGCAACGGCCGCGCGTGTTCGGCAAGTTCGACGAGAAGGACGGCGCCGGCGGCGAATGGTCGGTGCCGATGGGCAACTGGCTGCTGCCCGCGCACTACGAACTGTCGCCCGCGATCATCGCGAAGGCGATCGCGACGCGCCTCGAGAAGTTCGAGCTGCCGTCCGACGTGCGCGCGCGCATCGCCGCGCGGCTCGCGGTGATCAACGCGAAGGAAATGGCGCTCGCGAAGCCGCACGTGCAGACCGAGCGCAAGCCGTGGTTCTGCTCGGGCTGCCCGCACAACACGTCGACCAACGTGCCGGAAGGCTCGCGCGCGATCGCCGGCATCGGCTGCCACTACATGACCGTGTGGATGGACCGCAGCACCAGCACCTTCAGCCAGATGGGCGGCGAAGGCGTGCCGTGGATCGGCCAGGCGCCGTTCACGGACGAGAAGCACGTGTTCGCGAACCTCGGCGACGGCACCTATTTCCACTCGGGCCTGCTGGCGGTGCGCGCGGCGATCTCGTCGAAGGCGAACATCACCTACAAGATCCTCTACAACGACGCAGTCGCGATGACGGGCGGCCAGCCGGTCGACGGCGTGCTGACGGTGCCGCAGATCACGCACCAGCTCGCGTCCGAAGGCGCGAAGAAGATCGTGATCGTCACCGACGAGCCGGAGAAGTACGACAGCCAGAAGGCGCTGCTCGCGCCGGGCGTGACGATCCATCACCGCGACCAGCTCGACGACGTGCAGCGCGAGCTGCGCGAGATCGCCGGCACGACGATCCTGATCTACGACCAGACCTGCGCAACCGAGAAGCGCCGCCGTCGCAAGCGCGGCACCTATCCGGACCCGGCCAAGCGCGTCGTGATCAACGAAGCGGTATGCGAAGGCTGCGGCGACTGCTCGGTGCAGTCGAACTGCCTGTCGGTCGAGCCGCTGGAAACCGAGTTCGGCACGAAGCGCCAGATCAACCAGTCGAGCTGCAACAAGGACTTTTCGTGCGTGAAGGGCTTCTGCCCGAGTTTCGTCACGGTCGAGGGCGGCCAGTTGAAGAAGCCGAAGGCGGTTTCGGTCGACGGCGCTGCGCTGCCGCCGATCCCGGAACCGACGCTGCCGGACATCGACCGCGCGTACGGCGTGCTCGTCACGGGCGTCGGCGGCACGGGCGTCGTCACGATCGGCGCGCTGCTCGGAATGGCCGCGCACCTGGAGAACAAGGGCGTGACCGTGCTCGACGTCACGGGTCTCGCTCAGAAGGGCGGCGCCGTGATGAGCCACGTGCAGATCTCGCATGCGCCGACCGACATCCACGCGACGCGGATCGCAATGGGCGAAGCCGACCTCGTGATCGGCTGCGACGCGATCGTCACGGCCGGCGACGAGTGCACGTCGCGGATGCGGCACGATGCGACGCGCGTGGTCGTCAACAGCGCGCAGACGCCGACCGCCGAGTTCATCAAGAACCCGAACTGGGCGTTCCCCGGCGTGTCCGCGGAGAACGACATCCGCGCGGCGGCAGGCGTTGCCGTCGATTTCATCGACGCGAACCGCTTCGCGGTCGCGCTGCTCGGCGACGCGATCTACACGAACCCGTTCGTGCTCGGCTACGCATGGCAGAAAGGCTGGCTGCCGCTCACGCTCGCGTCGCTCGAACGCGCGATCGAGCTGAACGCCGTGTCGGTGGAGAAGAACCGCGCGGCCTTCGACTGGGGCCGGCGCGCCGCATACGACCTGGCGAGCGTGAAGCAGGCCGCGGCCGGCGATGCGCGCCCCGCGCAAGGCGCCACGGTGATCGCGCTGCACACGAAGAAGGCGGTCGACGCGCTGATCGCGAAGCGCGTGGAATTCCTCACCGCGTACCAGAACGCCGCGTACGCATCGCGTTATGCGGCGTTCGTCGACAAGGTGCGCGCGGCCGAGCGCGCGCTGGCGGACGGCGACACGATGCAGGAGCAACTGACCGAAGCGGTCGCGCGCAACCTGTTCAAGCTGATGGCGTACAAGGACGAATACGAGGTCGCGCGGCTGCAGTCCGATCCGGCGTTCCTCGCGCGCCTGTCCGCGCAGTTCGAAGGCGACTGGAAGCTGAAGTTCCACCTCGCGCCGCCGCTGTTCGCGAAGACGGACGCGCACGGCCATCTCGTGAAGAAGGCGTACGGCCCGTGGATGATGTCGGCGTTCCGGCTGCTCGCGAAGGCGAAGTTCCTGCGCGGCACGGGGCTCGACCCGTTCGGCCGTACCGAGGAACGCCGCACCGAGCGCGCGCTGATCGGCGAGTACGAAGCGCTGATCGGCGAAGTACTTGGCAGGCTGAACGCGGCCAACCGCCCGCTCGCACTCGAGCTTGCGGCGCTGCCGGACGGCATTCGCGGCTACGGCCACGTGAAGGAGAACAACCTGCGCGCGGTTCGCACGAAGTGGAACACGCTGCTCGCGAAGTGGCGTTCGCCGGCGGGCGGCCAGTCGCACCAGCAGGTCGCGTAACGGCGCGCGGCGGGCATTCGCAGCTCGGACGCCCGCCCGCGCCGGTAGCGATTTACGATAAAAAAACGCCACGGGACGCAGGTTCCGTGGCGTTTTTCATTGCGCCGCGCCTGAAGCGCGGCGCACGCGGGCGCGAACTTACTTCGTGTTCACGTTCGCGGCGGCAACGGCCGTCATGTTGATGATCCGGCGCACGGTCGCGGCCGGCGTCAGGATGTGGACCGGCTGCGCCGCGCCGAGCAGGAACGGGCCGACCGTCACGCCTTCGCCGCCGACCATCTTCAGCAGGTTGTACGCGATGTTCGCCGCTTCGACGTTCGGCATGATCAGCAGGTTCGCTTCGCCCGACAGCGTCGTGCCCGGGAAGGCCTGCTTGCGGATCACTTCCGACAGCGCCGCGTCGCCGTGCATTTCGCCGTCGACTTCCAGGTTCGGCGCACGTTCGACGATCAGCTTGCGAGCCTCGGCCATGCGGCGCGACGACGACGACGGCGCGCTGCCGAAGTTCGAGTTCGACAGCAGCGCGGCCTTCGGCGTGATGCCGAAGCGTTCGATCTCGGCCGCGGCCTGGATCGTCATGTCGGCGAGCTGTTCGGCGCTCGGCTGCTCGTTCACGTACGTGTCGCACAGGAACAGGTTGCGGCCCGGCAGCATCAGCAGGTTCATCGCCGCGAAGTGCTCGGCGCCCTTCGCACGGCCCAGCACCTGATCGATGAACTTCAGGTGGCTGTGGAACGTGTCGATCATCCCGCAGATCATCCCGTCCGCGTCGCCCAGGTGCACGAGCATCGCGCCGATCAGCGTGTTGAACTTGCGCATCGCGGCCTTCGCGACTTCCGGCGTCACGCCGTCGCGCGCGGCGATGTCGTGGTACGCCTGCCAGTAGCGGTGGTAGCGCGTGTCGTCTTCCGGATTGACGATCTCGAAATCGACACCGGCCTTCAGCTTCGAGCCGATCTTCTGCAGGCGCATCTCGATGACCGACGGACGGCCGACGATGATCGGCTGTGCGATCTTTTCCTGCAGCACGAACTGCGCGGCGCGCAGCACGCGCTCGTCCTCGCCCTCGGCGAACACGATGCGGGCCTGCTTCTTCTTCGCGGTCGCGAACACCGGGCGCATCACCATGCCGGTGCGGTAGACGGTCGCGCCGAGCTGCTCGCGGTACGCGTCCATGTCCTGGATCGGACGCGTCGCGACGCCCGAATCCATCGCGGCCTGTGCGACGGCCGGCGCGATCTTGATGATCAGGCGCGGGTCGAACGGCTTCGGAATCAGGTATTCCGGCCCGAATTCGAGCGAGTGGCCTTCATACGCCTTCGCGACTTCCTCGCTCTGGTCGGTTTCCTGGGCCAGCTCGGCGATCGCGCGCACGCACGCGAGCTTCATTTCTTCCGTGATCGTCGTCGCGCCGACGTCGAGCGCGCCGCGGAAGATGAACGGGAAGCACAGCACGTTGTTGACCTGGTTCGGGTAGTCCGAACGGCCGGTCGCGACGATCGCGTCCGGGCGCACGGCCTTCGCGTCTTCCGGGCGGATTTCCGGTTCCGGGTTCGCGAGCGCCAGGATCAGCGGCCGGTCGCCCATCGTCTTGACCATGTCCTGCTTCAGCACGCCCGCGCTCGAGCAGCCGAGGAACACGTCCGCGCCGACGATCGCATCGGCGAGCGTGCGCGCGTCGGTCGTGGCCGCATAACGCTGCTTCGACGGATCGAGATTGCCGCGCCCTTCGTAGATCACGCCCTTCGAATCGGCGACGAGGATGTTCGACTTCGTCAGGCCGAGGTTCACCAGCAGGTCCAGACACGCGATGGCCGCGGCGCCGGCGCCCGAGCACACGAGCTTCACTTCGGACAGCTTCTTGCCGACGACCTTCAGGCCGTTCAGGATCGCGGCCGACGCGATGATCGCGGTGCCGTGCTGGTCGTCGTGGAAGACGGGGATCTTCATGCGCTCGCGCAGCTTCTGCTCGATGTAGAAGCATTCCGGCGCCTTGATGTCCTCGAGGTTGATGCCGCCGAGCGTCGGCTCGAGCATCGCGATCGCCTCGACGAGCTTGTCGGGGTCGGACTCCGACAGTTCGATGTCGAACACGTCGATGCCCGCGAATTTCTTGAAGAGGCAGCCCTTGCCTTCCATCACCGGCTTCGCGGCGAGCGGGCCGATGTTGCCGAGACCGAGCACGGCCGTGCCGTTCGTGATGACGCCGACGAGGTTGCCGCGCGACGTGTACTTCTGCGCGTCGAGCGGATCGGCGTGGATCGCCTCGCACGCGGCGGCGACGCCCGGCGAATACGCGAGCGACAGATCGAGCTGGTTCGACAGCGGCTTGGTCGGGGTGACCGAAATCTTGCCGGGTTTCGGGTTCAGGTGATAAGCGAGAGCGGCCTGCTTCAGTTGTTCGTCCATGATTGACCTGCGAGAGACATGCGAAATTTTGACGGTTCAGTACACAGCACCTTCGGCCGCGTCTGCTTGAATCGAGGGGATGGTCGACTGCGAGACGGCACGCGACGCGCCGGGTCGGCACGCCATCGAACCTTGGCGGGTGGCAAGAGGAAAGTACAAAGTACTGAACGATTTCTAAGGGTCGCCTAGTGTACACCCCGCGCATGACACATGTTGGTGCAGCGCCGCATCCCCGGCATCGCATCGGAGCGATCCGCCCCCGCTTGTTTCGCCGGTGGCGGGCGGCATCGCGAACCCGCGCGAATTCCGCCGAAAACCGGCCTGAATCGGGTAAAATAGCCGGCTACGCGCGCAGCGATGCGATCGGCCTTCCGATCGCGCCCCCAGCCCCCGGCCGGGTTCCCGTGCTGCGCCACCGGGCCCGCGCCCGCTCCTCGCTCAACACCCAAGGAATGCCCATGACAGGCTACGATCGTCAGTCGATCTCGGATACGACCGCCAAAATCCTGCTCGAAGTGCAGGCGGTGCACTTCAACGCCGAAAAACCGTTCATCTTCACGTCCGGCTGGGCAAGCCCCGTCTATATCGACTGCCGCAAGCTGATCTCGTATCCGCGCGTCCGCCGTGCGCTGATGGAAATGGCGGAAACGACGATCACGCGCGACATCGGCTTCGAGCAGATCGACGCGGTGGCGGGCGGCGAGACGGCCGGCATCCCGTTCGCGGCATGGATCGCGGACCGGATGATGGTGCCGATGCAGTACGTGCGCAAGAAGCCGAAGGGTTTCGGCCGCAACGCGCAGATCGAAGGCCATCTGGAAGAAGGCTCGCGCGTGCTGCTGGTGGAAGACCTGACGACCGACAGCCGCAGCAAGATCAACTTCGTCAACGCGCTGCGCACCGCGGGCGCGACGGTGAACCACTGCTTCGTGCTGTTCCACTACGACATCTTCAAGGAAAGCGTGTCGGTCCTCAAGGACATCGACGTCGACCTGCACGCGCTGGCGACGTGGTGGGACGTGCTGCGCGTCGCGAAGGCTTCGGGCTACTTCGAGACGAAGACGCTCGACGAAGTCGAGAAATTCCTGCACGCGCCGGCCGAGTGGTCGGCCGCGCACGGCGGCGCGACGGGCGCCCAGGAGTGACGCCGCGCCGGCACGCATGCCGGCGCCCCGGCTGAAAAAGCCGCCTGCTTCATCGCAGGCGGCTTTTTTTCGTCCGTCGTTCCGCGCAAGAACCGGTCGCGACCGCGGGTCGCGGTGTGCATCGCTCATCGAACCCTAATGCTAGACTTGATCCATCGCCGCCATCAGCTACGCGGGCAACGCACAACGCCAACAACGCCGGGAGCATCGGTCCGGCCCACGTGACGGGAGAAGCGCCATATGCGTGTGGATCGCCGGATCACTCCGCCTGCGCCATCGGGTCGCCCGTCTCCGTTCATCGCTCTCCTCGTTTGCACCGCCGTCTTCGCGGCGCTGCCCGTTCATGCGGAAGGCCCGTTCATCGTGTCGAGCGACGACCTGACGCCCGGCGGCCCCGTCCGCGCCGCGAACGTGTTCGACCGCGGCGACTGCAAGGGCAAGAACCACTCGCCGCAGCTCGCGTGGCACAACCCGCCGCCCGGCACGCGCAGCTACGCGGTCACGATCTTCGATCCCGACGCGCCCGGGCGCGGCTGGTGGCACTGGGCCGTGGCGGGCATCCCAGCCACGGTCACGAGCCTGCCCGCCGACGCGAGCGCGTCCGGCTTCCTGCGGCGCATCGGCGCGATCGAGGCGCGCAACGACTTCGGGATCGACGGCTACGGCGGCCCATGCCCGCCGCCCGGCAAGCCGCACCGCTACGTGATCACCGTCTACGCGCTGAAGGGCGACGACCTGCGCATCGCGCAGGGCCGACCCGCGCCGATGTTCGAGCACGAGATCGGCACGCTCGCGATCGGCAGCGCGCAATTCACGGTCAGCTACGGGCAGTGACGGCAGTAGCGGGCACCACGCGACGCCACGCCGCCACGCCGCGTGCCGGCCGCCGCGAATTTCAGTGCGCCGCATGCGCGCGTTTTCCCGTCATTTCGGCTTGCTAGACTCGTCGTCACCGGTCGCGGCATCACACGCCGCGCATCGGTCGCGCCGCCCGCCGGCGACGCGTGACCCGGCAGGCCGCTGCGGCTGCCGTTCCCGTCCCTTTCCGGAGAACGCTTCATGTCGAACATCGTCATCGTCTATCACAGCGGCTACGGTCACACGCAGAAACTGGCCGAGGCCGTTCACGCGGGCGCGCAGGACGCCGGCGCGGCCGTACGCCTGATCGCCGTCGGCGACCTCGACGACGCGGGCTGGGCCGCCCTCGACGCGGCCGACGCGATCGTCTTCGGCGCGCCGACCTACATGGGCGGCCCGTCGGCGCAGTTCAAGCAGTTTGCCGACGCGACGTCGAAAGCGTGGTTCACGCAGAAGTGGAAGGACAAGATCGCCGCGGGCTTCACGAACTCCGCGACGATGAACGGCGACAAGTTCTCGACGATTCAATATTTCGTCACGCTGTCGATGCAGCATGGGATGGTGTGGGTCGGCACGAGCCTGATGCCGGCCAACTCGAAGGCGGCCACGCGCAACGACATCAACTACCTCGGCGGCTCCACGGGCCTGCTCGCGCAGTCGCCGGCCGATGCGACGCCCGACGAAGGCCCGCTGCCGGGCGACCTCGAGACCGGGAAGGTATTTGGCCGGCGCATCGCCGAAGCGACGGCCCGCTGGGTTGCCGGCAGCCGCTGAGCCCGCCCCGGCGCCCGCGCCGTCACGCATCAAAGGGACACAAGACGGCCCGCCGGCCGTCTTTTTTTCGCCCCGCGCGGTGCAGGCGCGCCAGATGACGTCTTAAAATGGCGGTCTCCGGGCGCGGGCCCCCGTTTCATCCAGTGAGAGCGAAATGAGCACCAAAGTTTTTGTCGACGGCCAGGAAGGCACGACCGGCCTCAAGATCTTCGAATACCTGTCGGCGCGCAACGACATCGAGATCCTGCGCATCGATGAGGCGAAGCGCAAGGACGTCGACGAGCGCCGCCGCCTGATCAACGCGTCGGACGTCACGTTCCTGTGCCTGCCGGACGTCGCGTCGCGCGAATCGGCGTCGCTCGTCGAGAACCCGAACACGACGCTGATCGACGCGAGCACCGCGTTCCGCACGAGCGCCGACTGGGCCTACGGCCTGCCCGAACTGACCCGCGCGCAGCGCGAGAAGATTCGCACGTCGAAGCGTATCGCGGTGCCTGGCTGCCACGCATCGGCCTTCGTGCTCGCGATGCGTCCGCTCGTCGATGCGGGCATCGTCGCGCCGACGTTCGCCGCGCACAGCTACTCGATCACCGGCTACAGCGGCGGCGGCAAGTCGATGATCGCGGACTACGAGAACGCGGCGCCGGGCGGCAAGCTCGCGAGCCCGCGCCCGTACGCACTCGGCCTCACGCACAAGCACCTGCCGGAAATGGCCGCGCACACGGGCCTCGCGAACCCGCCGATCTTCACGCCGATCGTCGGCCCGTTCCTGAAGGGCCTCGCGGTGACGACCTACTTCACGCCCGAACAGCTCGCGAAGCGTGCGACGCCGCAGGACGTGCAGCGCGTGTTCGCCGAGTACTA
This sequence comes from Burkholderia sp. IT-111MI5, assembly GCF_949752865.1. Lineage (NCBI taxonomy): Bacteria > Pseudomonadati > Pseudomonadota > Betaproteobacteria > Burkholderiales > Burkholderiaceae > Burkholderia > Burkholderia sp. IT-111MI5. The sequence goes on from NZ_CATKIF010000025.1 coordinate 20,061, forward strand.
CGCGGACGAAGCGTTCGTGCGCGTCGCGCCGTTCAACGCGGACGCAAACCTCGATGGCGGCTTCTTCGACGTGCAGGCGAACAACGACACGAACCGTGTCGACCTGTTCGTGTTCGGCAACGAAGAACGCTTCGTCACGGTCGCGCGCCTCGACAACCTCGGCAAGGGTGCGTCGGGCGCCGCGATCCAGTGCATGAACCTCAGCATCGGCGCGGCCGAGGATGCGGGCCTCACGCGCTGATCATCCTCTCTTGCGATGCAAAGCCGGCCGCTGGCCGGCTTTTTATTTACCCATATCAGGCAATAAATAAAATTCTGTTCGCGCATTTACAATTATTTACAAGCTTTCCATTGCGCGATTACCAGCGAATTAATTGCCCCCTTCTTTCTCCAGTCAATCCCGAATAGGGATAAACCGGATACCGCCCGCTTTAAACGCCACCGTTATACGCGCGAAGGCTCTTCGACAGCCTCCCGGGCGTGGCACATCCCCCACTCCGGCAGCTTTCGGCAGCCCTTCATCCGTTTTAATTCTTACCGAATGCCATGCCGGACAAGGATTAAAAACACGACATCCGTTTCAATCGCCTTTTTTAGACGAGTTCATCAATTGACAGCAAAAATCAAGGCAGCGACATTAGCTCGCACAATTAAACGATTGGAGACAGCGGCATGTCGCACGCCTTATCGAAGGGGGTGGCAACGGCCTTTGCCATTGCCCCTTTCCTGGTTGCCTGTGGTGGGGGGGATTCCGGCGGCGCGCTCGCGCCGATCAATGCGCCCCAATGTTCCGGATCGAGCTGCGGCACGCAAGGGCCGCCGCCGTCACAGCCCGTCAACGGTTCGCTGTGTCCGGCCAACGCCGACATCGTGAAGAGCACGTATCTCGGCGGCGCCGGTAGCGGCGAGATCGTCAGCGTCAACATCGATGCGGTCGCGATGACGTACACGCTCAAGTGGCTCGAATCGCCGATTCCGCTGAAGACGGGCACCGTCACGCCCAGCCGCGTCGGCACGACGATCACCGGCAAGGTCATCCACCCGCCGACCGGCACGCTGCCGACCGCCGAGCAGACGCGCTGCGCGTTCGTTCTCACGCCGGGCACGGGCCCCGCGCCGGACGGCTCGACCTATTCGACGGCCGCCGACTTCAACCAGGCGAACCCGCCGATGCTGCTCGTCGGCATGGGTGTCGCGGGCGGCGGCATTCCCGGCGCGACGATCCAGTACGACGGGCTGACGATCATCCCGGGCGTCGTGCAGAACGTCGGCCAGGTGCCGAACCGCCACTTCGATTTCTATCCGTTCCTCGGCTTCGCGAATACGACGACCGACCTGTCGAAGCTGCCGGGCACGTATAACGCGCTGATCTACCACCTCGTGCCGTCGGGCAACTACGCGACGAAGGGATCGAACTCGAGCGAGACGTTCGATGCGAACGGCGCGTGCACGTCGTCCGGTTCGGGCGGCTGCCAGACGACCGGCGATCCGTGGAAGACGAGCGCGAACGGCGGCTACTTCGACAGCACGAAGGCACCGCAGACGCTGCCGCAAACGCAACTGCCGATCGTCGGCGCGACCGGCAAATCGGCGACCGCGCACATGGTGATCGGCCAGCTCAACGGCGCGACGGTGCCGGTGATCGTGCGCACGGGCAACGTGAACCTCGGTACGCCGCCGCTGCACCTCGACGCGCAGGTCGACGACGAATCGGGCATCGCGGTGCTCGGCGCGGCGACGGCGATCACGTCGGGCTCGATCGACGGCGGCTACGCGGGCGCGGACTCGAACTTCAAGTACACGGCCGCCCTGATCCGCGGCAGCAACGCATCGTTCATCAACCCGACCACGCAGGCCGAGGAAGACGGCTTCACGCTCGACTACGGCCAGGCGACGCCGGGCCTGCTGAACGCGAAGACGACGCCGCCGAGCGGCGCGACCTACCCGTCAGCATCGGGCGTGGTGATCGCGACGGGCGGGCTGTACGCGGCACTCGTGCAGGGCACGGTGAACGGCGGCGTCACGTCGACGTCGGCGAACTCGACGACTTCGTCGACACCGTACTTCGGCGTGGGCGCGCAGATCAGCAAGTAGCGATCGAGGACGCGGCGGCGGCACACCCGCCGCCGCGCGACGGACGAAGCGCGCGGCACCGCGCACGCAGGACGAGCACAAGCAACAGAAGCGGCCGACAGGGAGCTGGCCGCCACACAAGACAAATCTGGAGGAGCAACATGAAGCGCAACCTCATTCTGGCGGCGGCCTTTGCCGCCCCCCTTCTTTCCGCATGCGGCGGCGGCAGCGACAATCCGCCCCCGCTCGTCGAAGACCGGCTCTGTCCCGCATCGCTCGACTACAGCACCGTGTTTACCGGCGGCGCGGGCAGCGGCGAACTCGCCAAGGTCCAGCTCGACACGACCAAGATGACCTGGCAGGTGACGTACGTCGAATCGGCGGTTCCGCAAAAGACCGGTACCGTCGTGCCGACCCGCGCGGGCACCGTCGACAGCGGCACGCTCACGCAGGAAACGCTGCTGCCGACCAACAAGCTGAACCAGTGCGCGTTCCGGCTGAACGGCGCGAGCCTCGACTCGACGCGCCCGGCACGGATCTTCGTCGGCTTCGGCGTCGCCGGCGGCACGATTCCCGGCAAGGAAATCCAGTTCGGCGGCGTGCTCGGCCAGGCCGCGGTGCCCGACACGAAATTCCCGTACTACCCGTTCATCGGCTTCTCGTCGATCGAGACCGACATCACGAAAGTCGCGGGCACGTACAGCCATGTCGGCTTCGGCGAGGTGCCGTCGCAGAACTTCGCGCCCGCGTCGATCGACGCGAAGGTGACGATCAACGCGGACGGCTCGTGGACCAAGTGCGACACGACCGGCCAGTTCGCCGGCGGCGCGTGCGCGCAGCAGGGCACGAACTTCGTGCAGTCCGCGGACGGCAGCGGCGCGTTCCAGTCGAACAACTACCGCAGCCAGCTGAAGCCGACGCTGTCGGCGACGCCGCAGGGCAAGGGCTTCATGATCGTCGGCAAGCTGCGCAACCAGCTCGTGCCGATTCTCGTGCGCACCGGTGTCGCGAATCCGAACCCGACGCCGGACAGCAACGGCGTGCCGGGCCTCACCGCCGACGACGAATCGAGCATCTCGATCCTCGCGCCGCAGACGGCGGTCGCGGCCGGCTCGCAGAACGGCGAGTACATCGGCGTCGACAGCGAGTTCAACTACCGGACCACCGCGCTGATCAACACCCAGGCGACGCTGCTCGATCCGTTCCAGCCGTCTCAGGCATCGCTCACGCGAGTGCTCGACCTCGACTACACGCAGAAGGTGCCGGGCACGGTCACGACGATCCACACGGGTTCGGGCAGCACGTCGCCGACCGGCAAGTTCATCTTCTCGGGTGGCGTGTTCGGTTTCCTCGATAACGCGGGATCGACGCCGTATTTCACGATCGGCGCGTTCGTCCAGTAAGCGGAGGGAAGCCGTGATGAAGAAAACCCTTCTCTGCGCGGCGGCCGGCGCCGCCGCACTGGCGCCGCTCGCGGCGCACGCGCAGAGCGCCGGCAGCAACGTCGTCACGCTGGGCTGGTTCCACGTGATGCCGCAGCAGAGCAGCACGCCGATGACGACCAACGTCGCGCCGACGCCGATCAACACGCCGCTGCGGCTGCCGCCGTCGTTCACGTCGCCGGGCACCGGATTGCGCACGAGCGGCGCCGACACCGTCGGCCTGACGATCAGCCACTTCCTGACCGACCATATCGCGGTCACGTCGGTGGCCGGCGTGCCGCCGGTGTTCAAGGTGTCGGGCCAGGGCACGATCAAGCCGCCCGGCCCGGCCGGCGCGCTCGGCACGCAGAACATCGGGCTGGCATCGGTCAACCCGATCGTGAAGAGCGTGCGGCAGTGGAGCCCGGCCGTGCTGCTGCAGTACTACTTCGGGCAGGCGACCGCGAAGTTCCGGCCGTTCCTCGGCCTCGGCGTGTCGTACAACTGGTTCAGCGACCTGCAGCTCAACACGAACTTCATCAAGCAGACGCAGGACAACCTCGGCGCGATTCTCGCGGCGGGCGCGGGCAAGCCGGGGACGACATCGGTGGAGGCGAAGGCGTCGTCGTCATGGCAGCCGGTGTTCAACGCGGGCCTGCAGTACAACATGACCGAGCATTTCGGGCTGATCGCGTCGGTGACGTATATCCCGCTGAAGACGACGTCGACGGTGACGATCAAGGCGGCCGACGGTTCGGTGCTCGCAGAGTCGAAATCGGACCTGAAGGCCGACCCGATCATCAGCTACGTCGGGATGACGTACAAGTTCTGAGCCCGGCGACGGACGACGAATGGAAAGAATGGAACGCCGCGGCAAAATCGCAGGCAAAAAAAAGCCCGCCTAAGAGGCGGGCTGAATCCATATCAGAGGAGACATGGAGGAGACAGGTGCCACTATAGCGAATCGGTTTCCGCAATGCAACATTTCCGTAGAGAAAATAAGGATTTTCCCTCGAACGCCGGCTCTAAATCGCTTCGCTGGCTTCTGACCCCTTCCCGATCTCCCCGTCCAGCACCTCGGCCAGCGCGTCGCGCAGCAGCGCGACGGGCCGCACCAGCCGGCCCGGCAGCGCGCCGTGCACGATCCATACGTTGATCCGCGTCTCCAGCCCCGCCGTTTCCACCACCCTCAGCGCATCGCGATGCGCGCTGCGCGCCAGCGCGTTCGGCGGCGCGATCCCGATGCCGGCGCCGCGCGCGACGAGCGACAGTTGCAGCTCCGAGCCGAACGCCTCGACCGCGACGTCGAACGGCAGCCCGGCCGCGCCGAGCGCGCGGCTCAGCGCCGAGCGCATCCCGCAGCCGTCCTGGCTCAGCACCCACGGAAAACCCGACAGCGTGTCGAGCGACAGCGGACCGTCCGGCAGCGGAAAGTCGCGCGCGGCGACGAGCACCGTCGGCTGCGTGGCGAGCAGCGTCGCGGTGAACGCGTCGGGCAGCACCGTGCTCGCCGGCACCATCACGGCCGCGACGTCGAGCGCGCCGCGCTCGATGCCCTGCATCAGCGCCGGCGACCAGCCGGCCGTCACGCGCAGCGTCAGGCGCGGGAACGCGTCGCGCAGCCGGTCGATCGGCCGCTCGAGCGCCAGCTCGGACAGGAACGGCGGGACGCCGATACGCAGCTCGCCCGACGGCTCGCTGTCCGGCGCCCCCGCCGCCATCAGTTCGTCGACCGCGCCCAGCACGTTGCGCGCGAGCGCATAGACGTCGCGCCCGGCGGCGGTCGGCTTCAGCGGCTTGCTCTGTCGTTCGAGCAGCGGCATGCCGAGCAGCGTTTCGAGATTCTGTACGCGCCGCGTCAGGCCCGGCTGCGTCAGGTGGAGCTTCGCAGCCGCAGCGACCATCGACCCGCTGTCGACCACCGCAACGAACGCCAGGAGATCACGCGTATTCAAAACAAACTCGCATAATCATGTTAGACATATTTCAATTGTCGCATAAACATCAGCCACCTACGATGGGAGTTCCTTCGACCCGCACCCCAGGCTTCCGATGAACTGCCCTGCCGACTCCCGTCCCGCCGCCGTTCGCACGCCCGCCGACGCGCCGCCCGCGCTGAGCGCGGGCATGACGCTGTTCTTCGCCGCGACGGTCGGCGTGATCGTGATGGACCTGTTCGCCGCGCAACCGCTGACCGGCCCGATCAGCGCCGACCTGCACCTGCCGGCGGGCCTCGCCGGCCTCGTCGCAATGCTGCCGCAGCTTGGCTACGCGGCCGGGCTCGTGCTGCTCGTGCCGCTGGTCGACCTGCTCGAGAACCGCCGCCTGATCGTCGCGACGCTCGTTGCATGCGCGGCTGCGCTCGCGCTGCCCGCGTTCACGCGGTCGGGCTCCGTGTTCCTGCTGGCGACGCTCGCAGCCGGCGCCGCGTCGAGCGTGATCCAGATGCTGGTGCCGATGGCCGCGTCGATGGCGCCCGAAGCGCAGCGCGGCCGCGCGGTCGGCAACGTGATGAGCGGGCTGATGCTCGGCATCCTGCTGTCGCGGCCGCTCGCGAGCCTGATCGCGGGCTCGGCCGGCTGGCGCGCGTTCTACGCGCTGGCCGCGCTCGCGAACGCGGCGATCGCCGTCGTGCTCGCGCTGCGCCTGCCGTCGCGCACGCCGTCGATCACGGCCGGCTACCGCACGCTGCTCGCGTCGATGGGGCGCATGCTCGCCGACGAACCGGTGCTGCGCCGGCATGCGCTGTCGGCCGCGCTCGCGATGGCCGCGTTCAGCGCGTTCTGGACCGCCGTCGGGCTGCGGCTCGCGCAGCCGCCGTTCGGCCTCGACCTGCACGGAATCGCGCTGTTCGCGTTCGCCGGCGCCAGCGGCGCGATCGTCACGCCGCTCGCCGGCCGCGCCGGCGACCGCGGATACGGCCCGGCCGCGCAGCGGATCGCGCACGGCACGATGCTCGCGGCGCTCGTCGTGCTCGGCATCGCGGGCGCCGGCTGGTTCGGCTTCGACGCGCATGCACATCGCGGTCTCGCACTGGCGCTGCTCGCCGGCGGCGCGGTGCTGCTCGACGCGGGTGTCATCGTCGACCAGACGATCGGCCGCCGCGAGATCAACCTGCTCAACCCGGCCGCGCGCGGGCGCCTGAACGGGCTGTTCGTCGGGCTGTTCTTCGTCGGCGGCGCGCTCGGCGCGGCGCTCGCGGGCAGCGCGTGGGCATCGGGCGGATGGAGTGCGGTGTGCGGCGTCGGGGTCGCGTTCGCCGGTGCGGCCGCCGCATTCGGCCTCTCGGCCGGGCGCCTGGCCGGCGCGGCGGCGTCGACTCGCCCGCGTGCATGAGCGAACGTGAAGCGGACGCA
>NZ_CATKIF010000026.1:0-21828 GCF_949752865.1 Burkholderia sp. IT-111MI5
AGCGTGCCTGCGTCGCGCGCGGCGCGGCGGCCGGCGCGGCCGGCTGGATCCAGGCAGATTCGTTGCGGTAAGTCATGTTTCCTCCGTGATTCCGTATGGCGGTTGTGCGCGCGCTTAGACGTGCAGCAGCAGATGGCGGCGTTCCCACGAGCTGATCACGCGGAAGAACGCTTCGTATTCGGTTTCCTTCAGCGCGAAATACGCCTTCAGGAACTTGTGGCCGAGGATCTCGCCGAGCGGCTCGCACGCGGCCATCAGCGTCAGCCCTTCCTCGAGGTTGCGCGGCAGCTGGTACGGCAGGTCGTAGCCGTCGCTGACGAGCGGCTCGGTCGGCTCCAGGCGCTGCGTCATGCCGAGGTAGCCGGCCGCGAGCGTCGCGGCGAGCGCGAGATACGGGTTGCAGTCGACGCCCGGGATGCGGTTCTCGATGCGGCGCGCCGACGGGCCCGAGTGCGGGATGCGGAAGCCGACCGTGCGGTTGTCGTAGCCCCACTGCACGTTGATCGGCGCGGCCATGAAGCGCGACAGCCGGCGATACGAGTTGATGTATGGCGCGAAGATCGGCATCAGCGCCGGCGTGTACTTCTGCAGCCCCGCGAGGTAGTTGTAGAACATCGACGTCGCGCCGCCGGTTTCCTGCGACGTGAACAGGTTCTGGCCCGTTTCCTCGTCGACGATGCTCTGGTGCACGTGCATCGCCGAACCCGGCTCGTCTTCCATCGGCTTGGCCATGAACGTCGCGTACATGTTGTGACGCAGCGCGGCCTCGCGCACCGTGCGCTTGAACAGGAACACCTGGTCGGCCAGCGACAGCGCGTCGCCGTGCATGAAGTTGATCTCCATCTGCGCGGCGCCGACTTCGTGGATCAGCGTGTCGATGTCGAGGTTCTGTGCTTCGCAGTACTCGTAGATGTCCTCGAACAGCGGATCGAACTCGTTGACGGCCTCGATCGAATACGACTGGCGGCCCGTTTCGGGGCGGCCCGTGCGGCCGACCGGTGGGCGCAGCGGCAGGTCGGGGTCCTTGTTCATGTCGACCAGATAGAACTCGAGCTCCGGTGCGACCACGGGCTTCCAGCCCTTCGCCTTGTACAGCTCGAGCACGCGGCGCAGCACGTAGCGCGGCGAGATCTCGACCGGCGAGCCGTCGAAGTGCACGCAGTCGTGGATCACCTGCGCGGTCGGATCGACGGCCCACGGGATCAGGCGGATGGTCGACTCGTCGGGCACGCACACCATGTCGGGATCGGTCACGCCGGTCAGCGAGCCGTCTTCCGGATATTCGCCGGTGACGGTCTGCACCATCACGGCCTGCGGCAGCCGCATCGACTCGCCGGACGTGAACTTGTTGCGCGGCGTGATCTTGCCGCGCGCGATGCCGGCCATGTCGGGAATGATCGCCTCGACTTCGGTGATCCGGTGTTGCTTCAGAAAACTTTCGATGTCTTGCATGTCTGTTCTCGTAAGTGGGTCGGCGCGCTCAGGCGAGCGCGGCGGCGGCCGTGGCGCGCGTGCGGGCAGTGCGGCGGACGCGGCAGGCGTCGCCGAAGGCGCGGAAGATCGCGCTCGACAGCGGATCCTGCGCATGCCGCCATTCCGGGTGCCATTGCACGGCGAGTGCGAAAGCCGGGGCATCGACGACGCTGACGGCCTCGATCAGGCCGTCCGGCGCGACGGCCTCGACGGCGAGGCCGGAGCCGAGCTGCGCGATGCCCTGCTGGTGCAGCGAGTTCACACGCACTTCATCGCGGCCGCCGGCGAGCGCATGCAGCTTGCCGCCGGGCGTCAGGTGCACGACGTGTGCGGGGCCGTATTGCGTGTCCATCGGCGCGGCGTTGTCCTCGCGGTGATCGGCGAGGCCCGGCACTTCGTGCACGCGCTGATGCAGCGTGCCGCCGTAGACGACGTTCAGCTCCTGGAAGCCGCGGCAGACGGCGAGCACCGGCACGCCTGCGGCGATCGCCGCGCGCAGCAGCGGCAGCGTCGTCGCATCGCGTGCCGGGTCGTGCTTCGTGCCGGGTGCGCTCGGCTCGCCGCCGTACAGGTGCGGCTCGACGTTCGAGTAGCTGCCGGTAAACAGCAGGCCGTCGACCGTGTCGAGGATGTCGTCAGCCGACTGGCGCTCGCCGAGCGCGGGCAGCACCATCGCGAGCGCCTGCGCGCCGTCGACGATCGCGGCGACATATTTGTCGCCGACCGTATGCGACGCGTGTGCGCCGATTTGCGTGTGGTCGGCGGTGATGCCGACGAGGGGTTTCCTTTCCATGACGTCACTCAGTAATCCGTAGGGCTGTGGCGTGCGTCGTTTCGGATATTGCAAAACGCAGGCGCGACACGGCCCCGCAGCCTGGCGCAGAGCGCAAGGCCGCTGGTGAATGGGCGCAGCGGGATGACGTGGCGATCCGCGCTGCGCGCGACGATCAGGCCGTCGTTCGTTGGGTTGCGATACGTGACGCGGGCGACGCGGCAACGAATGCGCGAACGCGTTCCGTCACCGCATGGACGATGCGGTTGGCGAATCGGCAGACGAAACGAACGACGTAAAGAAAGGAGAGGCGCTACGGCAGCAGCGACGCCACTTCGTCGGTATCGACGGCGACGAATGCGCGTGCGGAAACGGCGTTGTGGCGCCGAACGGAACGACGGGACAGGATGGTGTAGATCGACAGATGCTGCAGGCGAGGACTATGCCAGCCGCAACTGCCATCGGAAGGGGACGCCGCGCTGCGCGAACTTCGCGCCACGCTTCGATCCCACCTCACCAGAGGGCCACGGACTCTCACGATTACACTCGACTGGGTTGTTGAAAGTATTGAACACCTGACCGTTTCGACGCGCTGGGCGTTTAAAATAATCAAGGCGCCGGTTACGCGTCATTTACATTGATGGGCATCAATTTTTGCGTTGCAATAACGCGTTTTGCTGCCTGTGAAAGCCAAATGACGCTGACCTGAGAGCCAGCATATACGAGCCAAAAACGGCGTCAAATGTTTTTTAACGGTCCCGTATCAGGGCTTTCCCGAGCAGTGAAAACAAAAGATTCGCAAAAGGAATAATCGGCAAGGTGTTCATTATTTCGAACGCCTTTCAGGGTTTTCCCCGCTGATGCACGGCATAAAGTGATTAGAATATTCAACGGCTGTCCACCGCGTCGTTTCACTTTGTCATCGCACTTATCGTGTCCGAAACCGAATCGATGTCCACCGAAGTCGCCGAGCGCCTGCGTTTCGTGCGCAACAAGCATGGCCTGTCGCAGCGCGAACTCGCGAAGCGCGCCGGCGTGACCAACGGCACGATCTCGCTGATCGAACAGGGCCGCGTGAGCCCGTCGGTCGGCTCGCTGAAGAAGCTGCTCGAATGCATCCCGATGAGTCTCGCGGAGTTCTTCACGTTCGAGCTCGTCGAATCGCGCACGGTCGTATCGCGTCGCGACGAGATGCCGAACCTCGGCAACGACACGCTCGCGTTTCATCTGGTCGGCGCGAGCGTGAAGGATCGCAACATGTGCATCCTGCGCGAGATCTACCAGCCGCATGCCGATACGGGGCCCGAGATGCTCGTGCACGCGGGGCACGAGGGCGGCGTCGTCGTGTCGGGCCGGCTCGAGCTGACCGTCGACGGCGCGACGTGGCTGCTCGACCCCGGAGACGGCTACTACTTCGAAAGCCGTTTGCCGCACCGTTTTCGCAATCCCAGCGCGGAACAGATCTGCGAGGTCGTCTCGGCCAATTCGCCGGCAACCTTCTGACCGCGCGTCACCGCATTCGCGGCCGGCCGCGCATGATGCGCGCGGCGCGTCGCACCGCGAATGCCACAACATAAGGCATCCTGATGAACAAGTTGACTTTGGCTGACTGGCAGGACAAGGCGGCGTCGCTCGAGATCGAAGGGCGCGCATTCATCGACGGCGCGTTGCGCGACGCGCACGGCGGCAAGACATTCGACTGCGTGAGCCCGATCGACGGCCGCGTGCTGGCGAAGGTCGCCGAATGCGGCGAAGCCGACGTGAACGCGGCGGTGGCGGCCGCGCGCCGCGCGTTCGACGCGGGCGTGTGGGCCGGCCTGAACCCGCGTGCGCGCAAGGCAGTGCTGCTGCGCTGGGCCGCGCTGATGCACGAGCATCTCGACGAGCTGTCGCTGCTCGAGACGCTCGACGCGGGCAAGCCGATCGGCGACACGACGACGGTCGACGTGCCGGGCGCCGCATATTGCGTCGAGTGGTTTGCGGAAGCGATCGACAAGGTCGGCGGCGAAGTCGCACCGGCCGATCATCACCTCGTCGGCCTCGTCACGCGCGAGCCGGTCGGCGTGGTGGCGGCCGTCGTGCCGTGGAACTTCCCGATCCTGATGGCCGCATGGAAGTTTGGCCCCGCGCTCGCGGCCGGCAACAGCGTGGTGCTGAAGCCGTCGGAGAAATCGCCGCTGACCGCGATCCGCGTCGCGCAGCTCGCGTACGAAGCCGGCATCCCGGCAGGCGTGTTCAACGTCGTGCCGGGCGCGGGCGAACCCGGCAAGCTGCTCGCGCTGCATCGCGACGTCGACTGCATCGCGTTCACCGGCTCGACGGCGGTCGGCAAGCTGATCATGCAGTACGCCGCGCAGTCGAATCTGAAGCGCGCATGGCTCGAACTCGGCGGCAAGTCGCCGAACATCGTGCTGCCCGATTGTCCCGATCTCGATCGCGCTGCGCAGGCTGCGGCCGGCGCGATCTTCTACAACATGGGCGAGATGTGCACGGCCGGCTCGCGGCTGCTCGTGCATCGCGACATCAAGGACGTATTCATCGAGAAGCTCGTGGCGGCCGCGCGGGCTTACGTGCCCGGCAATCCGCTCGATCCGTCGGTGTCGATGGGCGCGATCGTCGACGGCATCCAGCTCGAGCGCGTGCTCGGTTATATCGAGGCGGGGCGCAGCGAAGGCAGGCTCGTCACGGGTGGTGCGCGCGTGAAGGCGGAGACGGGCGGCTTCTATGTCGAGCCGACGGTGTTCGAGGTGAAGCCCGACGCGAAGATCGCGCGCGAGGAGATCTTCGGGCCCGTGCTGTCGGTGATCGTGTTCGACGACGTCGACGAGGCCGTGCGGATCGCTAACGACACCGAATACGGGCTGGCCGCGGCCGTATGGACGTCGAACCTGACGACCGCGCACGACGTGTCGCGCCGGCTGCGCGCGGGCACGGTGTGGGTGAACTGCTACGACGAGGGCGGCGACATGAACTTCCCGTTCGGCGGCTACAAGCAGTCGGGCAACGGCCGCGACAAGTCGCTGCATGCGCTCGAGAAGTACACCGAGCTGAAGTCGACGCTGATCCGGCTGCGCTGACGCGATGCCGCGGGCGCATCGCCGTTTGGCAGTGTGCCCGCAGCCCGCGTTATGCGGTGCGCAGCGCGGGGTGGAAGCCGGCGGCTTCGATGATCGACTGCACGCGCTCGGCGCCTTGCGCCGATTCGACCTTGACGATCTTTGCCGCGACGTCGATGTCGAGCTTCGCGGCGGGATCGGCGGCCGTCACCGCGCGCGTGATTGCATTGGCGCAGCCGCCGCAGGTCATGTCCTGGACTTCGAATTCCATCGTGTTCTCCTGAGTGGACGATTGACGAACATGGCCAGCATGAAGCTTGCCATGGTGGGAAGGTCAAGCGCATTCATGCAGCCGGATGCATGCGTTGTCGCCCGGCGCGGCGAAATGATTCGTCAGGGTGAGGTCAGACAAATAGAAGGGCAGTCGCATGTGTCAGTCGGAATCTTTCCCGATTGACTCGGATGCGCGGCCGTCGCCGTGCGATGAGCGCCTTGCCTGGCAAGGCGCGGCACGCACTTGTGAAGCGCTATCTCCATAATGCCGGTAAGGGTACGCGATATGGAAATGCGAATCGATCTTAGTATCAATATTCTTCGATATTTCATTTCATTACACACATGAACCGTTTCGCACTGGGTTTCGCCGCTGTCCTGCTGGGCGCGTCGGCCGCCACCGCATTCGCCGCCGACGACGTCGTCAACCTGACGCTGAAGGACCACAAGTTTTCGCCCGATGGCGTGACGATTCCGGCCGGCAAGAAAGTGAAGTTCGTCGTGAAGAACCTCGATGCGACGCCCGCGGAATTCGAGAGCGACGACTTCAAGGCCGAGAAGGTGATTCCCGCCGGCAAGTCGGCCGAGATCCTGGTCGGGCCGCTGAAGGCCGGTACCTACGAGTTTCACGACGAGTATCACGAAGCGCAGTCGAAGACCCACCTGACCGTCAAGTAAGCGAATCCCGCCATGCTGTCTACCGCGCTGATTGTCTTTCGTGAAGTGCTCGAGGCCGCGCTGGTGGTCTCGATCGTGATGGCCGCCACGAAGGGCGTGCCGCGGCGCGGCTGGTGGGTCGGCGGCGGGCTCGTCGGCGGCGTGGTCGGCGCGGGCCTGATCGCGGCGTTCGCCGACGTGATCTCGCAGTGGGCGTCCGGCATGGGGCAGGAGGTCTTCAACGCGGGCGTGATGTTCGTCGCGACGCTGATGCTGGCCTGGCACTGCATCTGGATGAGCCGGCACGGCCGCGAGATGGCGCTGCACATGGGCGAAGTCGGCCGGGCCGTCGCGGCCGGCAGCCGGCCGCTGACGGGGCTGGCGATCGTGGTCGGCGTCGCGGTGCTGCGCGAAGGCTCCGAGGCCGTGCTGTTCCTGTACGGCATCGCCGCGGGCGATCCGGGGCAAACGCCGCAGATGATCGTCGGCGGGCTGCTCGGCGTGCTCGGCGGCGCCGGGCTCGGTTATGCGATGTATGCGGGGCTGCTGCAGATTCCGCTGAAGCGGCTGTTCTCCGTCACTAACGGGCTGATCGTGCTGCTGGCGGCCGGGATGGCAAGCCAGTGCGTCGGTTTCCTGCTGGCGGCCGGCTTCGTGCCGTCGTGGGGCGACGCGATCTGGGACACGTCGTGGCTGCTGAAGGAGTCGAGCATCGTCGGCAAGGCGCTGCATACGCTGATCGGCTATACCGCGCGTCCGGCGGGCATCCAGATTGCCGCGTACGTCGCGACGCTGGCGGCGATCGTCGTGCTGATGCGGCTCGTCGGTCGTCCGCAGGTGACGGTGAGGCCGCCGCGGCATGCCGCGTGAGTTTTCCCGGATTTGAACGATAGAAGGGGCGTCCATGACGCCCCTTCTTTCGTTTGCGGCTCGCGGTCAGCCCGCGGTCGGCTGCGCGCCGGTCAGCGGTGGCTGTCGATCCACGCGCGGGCCCATTCGAGCCCGGCCTCGCGCGCGTCGTCCTCGGTGTCGAATACGCCGAGCACGCCGGACGCTTCGACGAGCTTGTTGTTCTGCGTGATCGTGCCGCTCGCCGCGAAGCGTTCGGGCTGCAGGATCTCGTCCTGCTGCAGGATCGCGTGGCCCCAGATCTGGTAGCCGAGGTAGGTTTGCGCTTCCATTATCGAGTCACCTCCGCGGAGCGGTTGTGCGTGCCGACCCGCAGCACGTTGCCATCCGGCGTGTATTGCCGCGGGATGTCGGAGAAATTGAGCGCATGCGTTTCGTCGGGGCCGGCAGGCTGCATCACCGTGAGACGGCCCGGCGCGGGCTGCGCGACGGGGTGCGGGGCGGCCGGCGCCTCGGCCGCGGCGGGCGGGCGAGGCGAGCCGGCTTTCACGGTTTGCGTGACTCGACGCTTGTGCGGCTTCGCGGCGGCTTTCGGCGTTGCGCTCGCGTGCTTCTCGGCGCTCTTGCCGGCGCGCGCGTCGGCGCTCGCGTGTGCGGCCGGTGTACGGGCTTCCGGCGTATGCGCCGCCGGCTTCCGCGCCTCGGGCGGGTTCCAGACCTCGACGTAGTGCTCGGCGGCCCAGCCCGTCGACGCGAACGTCAGCGCCAGCAATCCGCATCCAAACAGTCTTACCATTGTCTCTCCGTCATATTCGTTGCGGCTCGCGTCGCGGTGTCCGGTGCGGACCGCGTTCGGTCGGCCGCTTATGCGCATTCGGGGAAGCCGGCTCAGGAGAACACCTCGAGCCCGTGTTTCTCGACGATCTGGAGCATCCGCGCGGCGATGCCGCTCGGCCGTTTGTCGCCCTGTTCCCATTGGCGGATCGTCGACGTCGTCGTATTCAGGTAGAGCGCGAACACGCTCTGGCTGACGTTGACGGATTTGCGGATGCGGGCGATCGCTTGCGGATCGAACTGCGGGGCGGCTTCGATGCAGAGATCGTCGTATTCGCGCATCGTTTTCTTGTCGATCAGGTTTGCGCGATAGAGGCCCGACGCGGCGCTGTGGATCGCCTCCGTTGCGTCGCTCTTGAATCGACTCTTGGCCATTGCAAATCTCCACAAGCTCTTTCAGTGCGATCAGCGTCGCGATATCGGCGTCGGTGCGGCGCCCGACATCCACGGCGAGCTTTCTGAAGGCGCGCAGTTCGCGTTCGTCGATGTCGTCCCTGTCGCGTTTTTCGAACAGGAACACGAAAACCCACGCCTGCCCGACCTTGCTCAGCACGATCCCGCGCTGCCGATTCCCGTCCAGGCGCTTTTTCCAGACGTTGCCGCCGAGCTCGACGCCCTGGCCGCGCGCCAGTTCCCGCGCGGCGCGGCAGAGTTCGGCATCGGCGATTCCTGCTTTTCTGGCTGCCTTGTGAAACCACTTCGTCTTGAAGACGCGTCGTACGGAAGCAGGCATGTCGGGCCGGTCGAGTTAGCACAGGATTATATACCACTACGTGGTACATATTTCGACCTGGCCGAATGGCCTGCTTCCCACCGATACGCGGCCGGGACGGCCCGGCGGGGGCCATCCCGATCGTCCTGCCTTACTCCACCGTCACCGATTTCGCGAGGTTCCGCGGCTTGTCGACGTCGGTGCCGCGCGCGCACGCGGTGTGATACGCGAGCAGCTGCAGCGGCACGACGTGCAGGATCGGCGACAACTGCCCGTAGTGTTCCGGCATCCGGATCACGTGCAGGCCGTCGTCGTTGACGATCTGCGTATCGGCATCGGCGAACACGTACAGCTCGCCGCCGCGCGCCCGCACTTCCTGCATGTTCGACTTCAGCTTCTCGAGCAGCGTGTCGTTCGGCGCGACCGTGACGACCGGCATCGCTTCCGTGACGAGCGCGAGCGGCCCGTGCTTCAGTTCGCCGGCCGGATAGGCCTCGGCATGGATGTACGAGATTTCCTTCAGCTTCAGCGCGCCTTCGAGCGCGATCGGGTAGTGCAGCCCGCGGCCGAGGAACAGCGCGTTTTCCTTGCGCGCGAATTCCTCCGACCACGCGATGATCTGCGGCTCGAGCGCGAGCACGCTGTTCAGCGCGGCCGGCAGGTGGCGCAGCTGCTTCAGGAATTGCGCTTCCTGCGCGGCGTCGACGTGCCCGCGCAGCTTGCCGAGCGTCGCGGCCAGCACGAACAGCGCGACGAGCTGCGTCGTGAACGCCTTCGTCGACGCGACGCCGATCTCGGTGCCCGCGTGCGTCAGGAACTGCATCTCGGTCAGGCGCACCATCGCGCTCGTCGCGACGTTGCAGACCGCGAGCGTATGCGTATGGCCGAGCGACTGCGCATGCTTGAGCGCCGCGAGCGTGTCGGCCGTCTCGCCCGACTGCGAGATCACGAGCACGAGCTGGCGCGGGTTCGGCACCGATTCGCGGTAGCGGTACTCGCTCGCGATCTCGACCTGGGTCGGGATCTTCGCGATCGATTCGAGCCAGTACTTCGCGGTGAGGCCCGAGTAGTAGCTCGTGCCGCACGCGAGGATCAGCAGGCTGTCGATGTCCGCGAACGCGGCGGGCGCGGCGTCGCCGAACAGCGTCGCGTCGAAGGCTTCGGTCTGCGGCACGGTATCGCCGATCGCGCGCGGCTGCTCGAAGATTTCCTTCTGCATGAAGTGGCGATACGGGCCCAGCTCGACCGCGCCGCCGTAGGCGCTGACGACGCGGATTTCGCGCTGCACGGTGGCGCCGTGGCGGTCGACGATCTTCACGCCGTCGAGCGACAGCTCGCACACGTCGCCTTCCTCGAGGAACGTGAAGCGGTCGGTGCTGCCGGCGAGCGCGAGCGCATCGGACGCGAGGAAGTTCTCGCCGTCGCCGTGGCCGACGACGAGCGGCGAGCCCTGGCGCGCGCCGACGACGGTGTGCGGCTGGTCCTTGTGGATCACGGCGATCGCATATGCGCCGTGCAGCTGCTGCACGGCTTCGCGCACCGCGTCGAACAGGTTGCCGCGGTACAGGCTGTGCACGAGGTGCGCGATCACTTCGGTGTCGGTCTGCGACACGAATTCGTAGCCCTTCGCGCGCAGCGCTTCGCGCAGCGGCTCGAAGTTCTCGATGATGCCGTTGTGGACGAGCGCGAGCGCGTCCGACGAGAAGATCGGGTGCGCGTTGTGCGTGACGGGCGCGCCGTGCGTCGCCCAGCGCGTATGCGCGACGCCGGTCGTGCCTTCGAGGTGCGATTCGCGCACCTGCGCGTCGAGATCGGCGACGCGCGCGACGCTGCGCGCGCGCTTCGGCGCGCCCGGCTCGAGCACGGCGACGCCGCACGAGTCGTAGCCACGGTATTCGAGGCGCCGCAATCCTTCGATCAGCACCGGGACGATATTACGCTGCGCAACTGCGCCGACAATGCCGCACATGAATGGTCAATCCTGTAGGTCGACGCGGGCGCCATCGGGGCGCCCGCAAAGGGTTCAGCTCTTCTTCTTGACCGGGCGGACGTAGCCGCTCTTCGTCGTCTGGGTCTTCTCGTTCAATACGAGCAGGCCGTCGGCAACGTCCTTCCAGATCGTCGTGCCGGCCGCGACCGTCACGCCGCGGCCGACGCGCACGGGCGCGACGAGCTGCGTGTCGGAGCCGACGAACACGTCGTCCTCGATCACGGTGCGGAACTTGTTCGCGCCGTCGTAGTTGCAGGTGATCGTGCCCGCGCCGATGTTCACGCGCGCGCCGATGTCGGCATCGCCGATGTACGCGAGGTGGTTCGCCTTCGAGCCGTGGCCGATCACCGCGTTCTTCACCTCGACGAAGTTGCCGACGTGCGCTTCGTCCGCGAGCTGCGCGCCGGGGCGCAGCCGTGCGTACGGGCCGATCACGGTGTTCGCGCCGAGCTCGGCGCCGTCGATGTGCGTGAACGCGTCGATGCGCGTGCCGGCGCCGACCGACGCGTTGCGGATCACGCAGTTCGCGCCGATCGTCACGTTGTCGGCGAGCGTCACGTTGCCTTCGAACACGCAGTTCACGTCGATCGACACGTCGCGGCCGCAGCGCAGCGTGCCGCGCACGTCGATGCGCGCCGGATCGGCGAGCGTGACGCCGTCGACGAGCAGCGCATCCGCGACAGTGCGCTGGTGGATGCGCTCGAGCTCGGCGAGCTGCGCCTTGCTGTTCACGCCGAGCGTTTCCCATTCGTCGTCGGGCTGCGCCGTGACGACCTCGAAGCCGGCCTCGATCGCGAGCTCGACGACGTCGGTCAGGTAGTACTCGCCCTGCGCGTTTTCGTTCTTCAGCGCGCCGAGCCACATCGACAGCTGGGCCGTGGGCGTGACGATGATGCCGGTGTTGATCTCGGCAATCTTCAGCTCTTCCGGCGACGCGTCCTTCTGCTCGACGATGCGCGTGACGAAGCCTGCCGCGTCGCGCACGATGCGGCCATAGCCGGTCGGATCGTCGAGCGTGACGGTCAGAATTCCGTAGCGGCCGTCGCGCGCGGCGTCGACGAGATGCCGCAGCGTCGACGCGCGGGTGAGCGGCACGTCGCCGTACAGCACGAGCGTCGGCTGCGCGGGATCGAGCAGCGGCAGCGCCTGGCGCACCGCGTGGCCGGTGCCGAGCTGCTCGGCCTGCACCGCGAACTGGACGTCGGGTGCGGCGACGGCAGCCTGGACCCGCTCGGCGCCGTGACCGACGACGACGACGAGCCGGGACGGCTGCAGCGTGCGCGCGGTGTCGATGACGTGGGAGAGGAGCGGCCTGCCGGCCAGGGGGTGAAGCACTTTCGGCAGCGCGGAGCGCATGCGCTTGCCGGTGCCTGCCGCCAAAATCACGATATTCATGGCGCCAGCTTGTCAGAGGAGTTCGAAGCCGTCCATTTTAGCATGCGGCCCCTGTCGTTCCGGGCCTGTCGCGGCGGGGCGACAGCGCCGGGAAAGGGCTGGGCGGCCCCGTTCCGGCGGGTCTTCCGACCCCGCTTACAGGTCGTCGAACTGGACGATCGAGATCGGTTGGGCGGCGCCCGGCGCCGCGGCGTCGTCGCCCGACGCGCACGGTTCCTCGTCGAACGCGATGTCGCCCTGCGGATCGGCTTCGCCGGTCGCGCGCAGCGACGTGAACGGGAACAGCGTCGTATCCATCAGGTGCGACGGCACGACCTTCGCGAGCGCGTTGAACATGTTCTCGACGCGGCCCGGGAAGCGCTTGTCCCATTCGCGGATCAGCGCCTTCATTTCCGCGCGCTTCAGGTTCGGCTGGCTGCCGCACAGGTTGCACGGGATGATCGGGAATTCGCGCAGCTCCGCGTATTTCTCGAGATCGGTTTCCTTCACGTACGCGAGCGGGCGGATCACGATGTTCTTGCCGTCGTCCGACTGCAGCTTCGGCGGCATCCCCTTCAGCTTGCCGCCGTAGAACATGTTGAGCAGCAGCGTCTGCACGATGTCGTCGCGGTGGTGGCCGAGCGCGATCTTGGTCGCGCCGAGCTCGCCGGCCACGCGGTACAGGATCCCGCGGCGCAGCCGCGAGCACAGCGAGCAGGTCGTCTTGCCCTCGGGCACGAGCCGCTTGACGATGCTGTAGGTGTCCTGGTTCTCGATATGGAACGGCACGCCGACCTGCTTCAGGTACTCGGGCAGCACGTGCTCGGGGAAGCCCGGCTGCTTCTGGTCGAGGTTCACCGCGACGATGTCGAAGTCGATCGGCGCGCGCTCGCGCAGGCGCAGCAGCACGTCGAGCATCGCGTAGCTGTCCTTGCCGCCCGACAGGCAGACCATCACCTTGTCGCCGTGCTCGATCATGTTGTAGTCGCCGATCGCCTGGCCGACCTGGCGCACGATCCGCTTGAACAGCTTGTTGTTCTCGTACGCTTCCTTCTGCTCGCGGCGCGTCAGCGCCTGGCGGCCGGCCGGGGCGGCCGCGTCGAGGGTGGCGGCGTCGGCCGCCGTGTCGTTCATGTGGGGGGCGTTCATGCGCGCTCCTCGTCCTTGATGCGAAAGACTTCGACGCCGACGGCGTCGCAGTCCGGATAGGCGTCCGGTTTCTCGGTACAGACGCGTACCGCGCGCACGGCATCGTGCGCCAGCAGGTGCGCGGCGATCGCATCGCACAGCGTTTCCTGCAGGTGGATGTGGCCGCGCGCGATGCATTGCGCGACGCTCTGCTTCATCAGGTCGTAGTCGACGACTTCATGGAGACGATCGTCGACGGGGGTGGACAGCGCGAGCGGCACGAACAGGTCGACGTTGATGACGACGCGCTGCTCGCCGCGCTTCTCGTGTTCGAAGGCACCGATGTTGATGTGCACCTCGTAATCGCGCAGGTAGAGCCTGCGGCAATCCGCGAGGCGGGGGTGCAGGAGAGCGGAAAACATGGTCGTCCCAGTCAAATTGGCGTGCGCGCACGCAAAGCGGCGCGGGCGGCGGCAGTCAGGCCGCGCGCCCGCGGTTCATTCATTCGGGCCGGCGGCGGGCGGCACGAGGTGCTCGCCGCCGTCGACGGTCAGCGTCGCGCCCGTGACGCCGGGCGCGCTCGCGAGATAGCAGGCGGCCGTCGCGATGTCGTCCGCGTGCGCCGCGTGGCCGCGCACCAGCGCCGCGACCCGCACCTTCGGCGCGAGCGCCAGCGCCAGCGCCGACGTCGCGCGGTTCAGCGCGGCCTGCATCAGCGCGTGCGACAACTGCGCCGGCGCCGGGTGAAACAGCGCCTGGTCCAGCACGTGGATCGCGCACGCGCGCAGCGCTTCGTGTTCGCGCGCGGCGTCGGGCGTCGCATCGGCGAGCGCGCGGGCGAGCGCGAGCGGCGCCGTCACGTTGCGCGCGAGCGCGGCGGCGAGCGACGCGCCGTCCACCGTGAGCGCGTCGTCGGCGCCCGCACTGGCACTCACGAACACCGCGCACGCCGGCCGGCCGAGCGCCGCGCCGCACGCGGCGACCAGTGCGGCCGCGTCGGTTTCCAGGGCCAGATCGGCGTCGAGCACGGCCGCGCGGCGGCCGAGCGCCGCGACTTCGGCAACGATCGCATCGGCGGCCGCGTGCGGCGCGCCGTGGCTGCGCTGCAGCGCGACGTCCCAGCCGCGGCGCGCGAATTCCGTTGCGAGCGCACGACCGATCGACGCGGCGTCGGCCGCGCTGCCCAGGGCGCCCGCGACGAGCACCACGCGCAGGGTCGACGTATCGGCTGAAACGGTCATTTACAATGCCGGGATGAACCCGAAAGCTCACGAACCCGCTAGTTTACCTGCTCCCGGCCCTGACGCGCTCGCGCAGTCCGAAACCCTTGCCGCGCAACTGCGCGACGAGATTGCGGCGGCCGGCGGCTGGCTGCCGTTCGACCGTTTCATGGAGCGTGCGCTGTACGCGCCGGGCCTCGGTTATTACAGCGGCGGCGCACGCAAGTTCGGGCGCCGCGCCGACGACGGCAGCGACTTCGTCACCGCGCCCGAGCTGTCGCCGCTGTTCGCGCAAACCCTGGCGCAACCGGTCGCGGAAGCGCTCGCGGCGAGCGGCACGCGCCGCGTGATGGAATTCGGCGCCGGCACGGGCAAGCTCGCGGCCGGGCTGCTCGCGGCGCTCGACGCGCTCGGCGCCGCACTCGACGAATACCTGATCGTCGACCTGTCCGGAGAACTGCGCGAACGGCAGCGCGACACGATCGCGGCCGCCGCGCCGGCGCTCGCCGCGAAGGTGCGCTGGCTCGACGCGCTGCCCGAGCGGTTCGAGGGCGTCGTGGTCGGCAACGAGGTGCTCGATGCGATGCCGGTGCGGTTGTTCGCGAAGGCGGACGGCGCATGGCACGAGCGCGGCGTCGCGCTCGACGCGCGGCACGCGTTCGTGTTCGAGGACCGGCCGGCCGCGCCGGCCAGCCGGCCGCCGGTGCTCGCGGGGCTTATCGACGATGTCGCCGACGGCTACGTGACCGAGACGCACGAGGCCGCGCTGGCGTTCACGCGCACCGTCTGCACGATGCTCGCGCGCGGCGCGGTGCTGCTGGTCGACTACGGCTTTCCCGCGCACGAGTACTACCATCCGCAGCGCGACCGCGGCACGCTGATGTGCCACTACCGCCACCACGCGCACGACGATCCGTTCCTGTACCCGGGCCTGCAGGACATCACCGCGCACGTCGAATTCACCGGCATCTACGACGCGGCCGTCGCCGCCGGCGCCGACCTGCTCGGCTACACGTCGCAGGCGCGCTTCCTGCTGAACGCGGGCATCACCGACGCGCTGGCCGCGATCGATCCGTCCGACATCCGGCAGTTCCTGCCGGCCGCGAATGCGGTGCAGAAGCTGATCTCCGAAGCCGAGATGGGCGAGCTGTTCAAGGTGATCGCTTTTTCGCGCGGCATCGACGGCACGCTCGACGCGTTCGCGCGCGGCGACCGCTCGCACGTGCTCTGAGGCCGGCATGCTGCGCTGGCTGATGACGTCGTTCGTCGCGGTGATGATCCTGACGCGCTGCTGGCCGTGGCTCGGCAAGCTCGGCATCGGGCGGATGCCGGGCGACGTCACGCTGACGCTCGGCGGGCGGCGCTACCCGTTCCCGTTCATGTCGACGCTGGTGCTGACGATGCTGGTATCGATGGTGGCGCGGCTGCTCTGAGCCGCGCCGGAAAGGGCGGTGCGCGTTACATCTCGATCTCGCCGAGGATCCGGTGCGCGAGCGCCTTCGCCTCGTCGAACGCTTCTTCCTCGCTGGGGCTCGTCGAGTGGACGTCGTAGCGCGTGTTCTCGGTGTCGTCCCCGTCGTCCCGCGCGAGGATCACGTAACCCTGGAACTGCCCGTTGGCCGAATGCTGGGTATGCGCCTTGGCCGTGTAGATGCCCTTCGTGAACGTGTTCGTGTCCATCGTGCCTCTCCCGCAAAAGGACACTTCATCGTAGCACTGCGGCGCAGCATGTACAGCGCGGCTTATTGGTGACCGAACGGTGTCCGGTCGCGGTGTCCGGTCGCGGCGGCCGGTCAGCGCCCGGTCGCCGTCCGATCATCCTTCGACGATCAGCCCTCGATCAGCGCGACGACCTCGTCGAGCGTCGGCGCGTGCGCGCCCGTGTGCCGGCACGCGGCGGCGCCCGCCGCCAGCGCGAACGCGAGATGCTCGCGCCACGCTCGCTGCGGCGCGGCCATCAGGCTGAACAGCATGCCGCCGATCGACGCGTCGCCCGCGCCGACGGTGTCGGCCACCTCGACGCGCGGCGGGCTGGCCTCGTGCACGTCGCCGTCCGCATAGAGCGTCGCCGCCTGCGCGCCGCGCGTGACGAGCACGGCCGCGCGCGGGTTCAGCGCGCGCACCGCCGCGACCGCGTCGGGGCCGTCGCCGCCGAACAGGTGCCGCAGGTCCTCGTCGGACACCTTGATCAGGTCGGCGAGCGCAGCCATCTTCTCCAGCGTCGGCCGGTACGCGGCCGTCATCAGGTTGCGGACGTTCGGGTCGAAGCTGATCTTCACGCCGCGCGCGTGCAGGTCGGCCGCGAGCGCGGCCAGCGTGCCCGCGAGCGGTTCGCGCACGAGGCTGATGCAGCCGAAATGCGCCCATTTCACGTGGTCGGTCCAGCCGGCCGGCAGCCGCGCGGGATCGAACGCAAGATCGGCGCTCGCTTCGCCGATGAAGAAGTACGCGGGCGGGCGCGTCTCGTGGACGATCGCGAGCAGCGGCGGCCGTGCGACGCGCTGCAGGAAGCGCAGGTCGAGCCCGGCCGCGTCGCTCGTGCGCCACAGCACGTCGGAGAAGCAGTCCTCGCCGATCGAGCCCGCGAGCGCGCTCGGCACGCCGAGCCGCGCGACCGCGCGCGCGACATTCCAGCCGGCGCCGCCCGGCACCGACGTCCACTGCGCATCGCCCGCGCGCACCATGTCGGTCAGGATGTCGCCCGCCGACACGAAAGCCGGAAACGTGCCGCCGCTCATTGCGTCGGCTCGCTGCGCGCCGCGCGCGCGAGGGTCGCGAGCACGTCGTAGCACGCGCCCATCGTGTGATAGTCGGTCTTGCCGGCCGGGCTCTTCTCGTCGCTGTACTTGCGGTTGTCGCAGGTGAGGATCCGGTACCACGCGCCGTAGCGGTGATCGACGAAATGCGCCCAGCTATAGCGCCAGATCTCGTCGTACCAGTCCCAGAAGCGCTCGCTGCCGGTGCGCGCGCCGAGCATCGCGGCCGCCGCGAAGGTTTCCGCCTGCACCCAGAAGTACTTGTTGTGGTCGCAGATCGTGAAGTCGGGGCCGAAGCCGTAATACAGGCCGCCGTGATCGGCGTCCCATGCGTGCGTGAGCGCCGCGTCGAACAGTTCGGCCGCGCGCGGCACGAGCCAGTCGAGCGGGCGGTGCCGCTCGAGGATCAGCAGCAGCTTCGCCCATTCGGTCTGATGCCCGGGCTGGAAGCCCCACGGACGGAAGATGTTCGAGCTGTCTTCCTTGTTGTAGTCCCAGTCGACCGACCAGTCCGCATGGTAGTGCTCCCACACGAGCCCGCCCGACAGCGCGGCCTGGCGCTGCGTGACGTGGCTTGCGAGCTTTTCCGCGCGATCGAGGTACGTGAGGTGGCCGGTCGCCTCGTAGGCCGCGAGCAGCGCCTCCGTCATGTGCATGTTCGCGTTCTGGCCGCGGTACGACGACACGATCCAGTTCGGCGTCGCTTCGTCCGCATACAGGCCCGCGGCCGCATCCCAGAAGCGGTGCTCGGCCAGCTCGTAGGTCGCCGCGATCAGCGGACGCGCCTCGTCGATGCCGGCCATCGTCGCGTGCGCGGCCGCCAGCAGCACGAACGCGAGCCCGTAGCAGTGGCGCGTGCCGTCGAGCGTCGCGCGCTTCGCGCCGTCGCGCCAGTCGAGTTCCCAGTCGTAGCCCTGCAGTTCGTCGTCCCAGTGCGCGTCGCGCAGGAAGCGCAGCCCGTGGCGCGCGTAGTCGAGATGGCGCGGATCGCCGAAATGCCGGTACGCCATCGCGTAGTTGAAGACGAACCGGCAACTGCTGACGAGGTGGCGCGACGTGCGGTTGTAGATGCTGCCGTCGTCGCGGAAGTAGTGATAGAAGCCGCCCGTCGGGTCGTACGCGTTCGTCGCGTAGAAGCGCAGCGTGTCTTCGATATGCGACAGCAGGAACGACGGATCGCGGAAATTCGCGACGAGCGGCGCGGCTTGCGTGTGGGCGGCCGGCGCGGCCGTGCAGGGTTGGACCGGGGGCATGTTCATGATTCGGTGACCGTGGCGGTATCGAGTGCCGGAGAGCCGGCGGGCTGGCTGCTGGCCCGCACGATCAGCTCGACGGGCAGGGAGATCTCGGTGCGCTCGGGCGCTTCGGCGAGCAGCAGTTCGACGCCGCGGCGGCCGAGCGCTTCCTTGTCGACCGACAGCGTCGTGAGCGGCGGGCTCGCGTGCGCGGCGGCCGGGATGTTGTCGAAGCCGACGATCGCGATGTCGTCCGGAATCCGCAGGCCGCGTGCGGTGCACACGCGCTGCGCGGCCAGCGCGGCCGCGTCGTTGTATGCGAAGACGGCGTCGGGGCGCGGACCCGGCGCATCGAGCAATTGCTCCATCGCACGCGCGGCGCCCGTGTCGGGATCGAGCCCCGCGTCGATCGTCACCTCGTACGCGGGATCGAACAGCCGCCCGGCCTCGAAGAACGCGCGCCGGTAGCCGATCGCGCGCTGCGCGATGCTGTAGTGCGCGGGCGAACCGCCGATGAACGCGATCCGCGAGCGCCCGGTGGCGAGCAGGTGGCGCATCGCGAGCGCGGCGCCCGTCGCGTTGTCGATGTTGACCGAGCGCAGCCCGGGCGCCCACAGGTCGATCAGCACCAGCGGCCGGCCGGTCGCGGCGAGCGCCTCGATCGTCTCGGGCTCGATGAAGCCGGCCACCGCGATCGCGTCGGGCGCGTGCGGGCGCATCTGGCGCAGCACGTCGTCGTTCGGGCCGACCGTGAGCAGCGTCGGCACGATGCCGCGCTCGCGACATGCGTCCTCGACGCCGTGCAGCACGTGCGAGAAGAACGGGCTCGCGGGAAAGCGGTTGTGCTGGCGGTGCAGCAGGAAGGTGAGCCGGCGGATGCGCGGCCGCAACTGCGCGGGATCGTAGCCGAGCTGCTGCGCGATCTCGACGATGCGCGCACGCGTTGCTTCCGACAGGCCCGGCTGGTTTTTCAGCGCGCGGGAGACGGTGCCGATCGAGACCTCTGCCGCCCGCGCGACATCGCGAATGGTGGTGCCCATCGTTCGGGGTTCGGTTTGTTTAGGGTGAAAGCGATTGTATAGTAAAACATATCGCGAAATTCGGGCCGGATAACCGGGGAATACCCGTGAATAACGGGTTTTTAAGCGCTAATCTGCGAAAACGCCGT
This sequence comes from Burkholderia sp. IT-111MI5, assembly GCF_949752865.1. Taxonomy (NCBI): domain Bacteria; kingdom Pseudomonadati; phylum Pseudomonadota; class Betaproteobacteria; order Burkholderiales; family Burkholderiaceae; genus Burkholderia; species Burkholderia sp. IT-111MI5. The sequence goes on from NZ_CATKIF010000026.1 coordinate 19,498, forward strand.
TACTAAAAATACTAAACAAAATGCGAAAAAGGCAAGGTAGTCGTGCGTGCATCCGGCGGCGCGGGCGACTGGCGGGAAAGGGGCGGGAAGAGGCCGGAAAGCGGGGTTGTTTCGATCGTCCGCGCAGCGTGCCCGGCGACCTGCACGGGCGGCCGGCAGCCGATGCGCAACGATTCGGCTGGTTGACGGGCGGGCGCCCGTCTCCGTCTCCGTCTCCGTCGCCCGGAGCGCAGCCGTATCCGCGCTCGACGATTGCCCGCCGTTCAGTCCGCCGCCACCGTCACCGCCGCGGCCGGCAGTTCGCCGCGATTGCGCAGCGCGGCGCGGCCCGCGTCGAGATCGACGACCGCGAGCCCGCCCGGCTGCTGTTTCGCGCGCCGCTTCGCGAGTGCCGCGACCGACGCGATCTCGTCGCTGCCGTAGCGCTTCGCGCCATGCGCGCCGGCCGGCACGCCGACCGCGCCGATCGCCATCGTCACGAAGCCGAAGAACGCCGGGTTGCCGTGTCGGTCCTCGCCGCGCAGCCCGCCTGCCTGCCGGTCGGCCTGCGTGTAGAAGCGCTGCGCGCCGTCGTTGAAGCGCGCGATCGCGTTGGTCGCGCGCACGTGCCAGTCGTCGCGCTGGAACAGCACGAGGAAATCGTCGCCGCCGACGTGCCCGAGAAAGTCGCGCTGCGGGTCGCACACGCCGGCCAGCACCGTCGCCGCGAACTTCAGCACTTCGTCGCCCTGCCAATAGCCGTACTGGTCGTTGAACGGCTTGAACTGGTTCAGGTCGACGTAGCACGCATGAAAGCCGGCATCGCGCTGGAGCAGGCGGTCGATATGCGCGCTGATCGGGATGTTGCCGGGCAGGAACGTCAGCGGGTTCGCGTAGCGCGCGGCTTCGATGCGCATCTCGGTCACCGCGCGCACGAGGCTCTCGCCGGTGCCGAGCCCGACGTAGCGGCCGTGTTCGGTGATCACGAAGCCATCCGCGAGATAGCGCTGGTCGTGGCTCGCGAGCAGCATCGCGAGCTGCTCGAACGTCGTCGCGTTGTCGATCATCAGCGGCGCGTCGTTCGCGAACTGCAGGCACGGCTTCTTCCCGAACACCTCGCGGTGATACGGCAGCGCGAAGCGGTCGATGAAGCCGCGGCGATTCACGAGCGCGACGGGCCGACCGCGTTCGACCAGCGCGACCGCGTGCAGGTCGGGCATCCGGTTGAACAGGTCGAGCACGTCGTTGCTGGTCGCGTCGCGCGGCAGGGCCGGCGCGGGGACCAGCATCTTCGCGGCGATCGTGCCGGCCGGCCGCACGGTGCGTGTCGCGCCGGGAAACACCGCAATGTGCGGCGCGCGGATCGCATCGCGCGCGGCCGGCGCGACGACCCGCGACGGCTGCGCGTCCGGTCGGCCGAGCAGGAAGCCCTGCACGCAGCAGATGCCCATGTCGCGCACGACGATCAGGTCGCATTCGTTCTCGATGCCTTCCGCGATCAGTTGCGCGCCGCTCGCCTGCGCGAAGTGCTGCATCGCCCTCACGGCCTCGAACTTGAGCGGGTCGCGCGCGATTTCGTGGATGAAGAAGCGGTCGATCTTCACGACGTCCGGATGCAGGCGCAGCCACAGGTTCATGCTCGCGTTCGCGGTGCCGTAGTCGTCGAGCGCGAACTGGATGCCCGCATCGCGCAGCGACGCGACCGCCGGCCCGATCTGCGCGACATCCGGTATCGCGTTCTGCTCGGTCAGCTCGATCACGATGCGCTCGGCGCGGACCCGCGCGCGGCCGAGGAACTGGCACGCGCGCTCGCGTTCGCTGGCGAGCTGCAGGATCGTGCCCGCGCTGAAATTGAGGAACAGCTTGCCGTCGCAGCCGAGCGCCGCGAACGCGTCGAGGCAGGTGAGCGCGGCGGCCTGTTCGAGCGCGATGGTCGCGCCTTCGCGCGCGGCTTGCGCGAACAGCGCGGCGGGCGGCTCGAGGTCGGTGCCGCGCGGGCCGCGTATCAGGCCTTCGTAGCCGACGACCGTCCCCGACCCGAGATCGACGATCGGCTGGAAAACGGCGGCGAGCGCGCGATCCGCGATCAGGCGCGTGATGCTGGCGGCAGCGGAGTCGGGGTGGAGCGCGGGCATGGGCGAGGGCAGCCGAATCGACGGGACGTCCGGCTTAACGGCAGCGCTCGCGGGGAATTGAATGAAGATTTCATGACGCGAGGGGCGCTGATGGTGCATCGCGTCGGGAGCGCACCGGTGCGCGTTTGGAAGGCGAAGAGGCGGGAAGCGGATGGCGGAGAGGCGGAGAGGCGGAGAGGCGGAGAGGCGGAGAGGCGGAGAGGCGGAGAGGCGGAGA
>NZ_CATKIF010000027.1:0-16849 GCF_949752865.1 Burkholderia sp. IT-111MI5
AGCCCCGCAAGTCCGAGAACTTACGGGGCTTTGTCACCGCTTTTGGCGGAGACGGAGGGATTCGAACCCTCGATCCAGGTTTTGGCCCAGATGCTCCCTTAGCAGGGGAGTGCCTTCGACCTCTCGGCCACGTCTCCCAAACTTTCGCTCGCACCAGGGAGGCAGTGCGACGAGAACGAAATAATATAGGGTTTCGAACCGCGCGTCAATTTCCGTGATGCATTTTCGTCAACGCATCACGAAAATTTCATCATGCCTGGTCGAGTTCGAATGCCTTGTGCAGCGCGCGGACGGCCAACTCCATGTATTTCTCATCGATCAGCACCGAAATCTTGATTTCGGACGTCGAGATCATCTGGATGTTGATGCCCTCTTCCGACAGCGTGCGGAACATCTTGCTCGCGACGCCCACGTGCGAACGCATGCCGACGCCGACGACCGACACCTTCGACACCTTCGGGTCGCCCTGCACCTGCTCGGCGTTCACATGGCCCTTCACCTGGTTGGTGAGGATGTCCATCGCCTTCTGGTAGTCGCCACGGCCGACCGTGAACGTGAAGTCGGTTTTGCCTTCGACGCTCTGGTTCTGGATGATCATGTCGACGTCGACGTTCGCATCGGCGACCGGGCCGAGGATCTGATACGCGATGCCCGGCTTGTCGGGCACGCCCATCACAGCAATGCGTGCTTCGTCGCGCTGGAACGCGATGCCGGAAATGACTGCCTTTTCCATGGTCTCGTCTTCTTCAAAAGTAATCAGGGTGCCCGAGCGCATTTCTTCGTCGAGCGCAATCAGCGGATCGGTCAGGCTCGACAGCACGCGCGTCTTCACCTGGTATTTGCCGGCGAATTCGACCGAGCGGATCTGCAGGACCTTCGAGCCGAGGCTGGCCATTTCCAGCATCTCCTCGAACGTCACGCGATCGAGGCGTCGCGCCTCTTCGACGACACGCGGATCGGTCGTGTAGACGCCATCGACGTCCGTATAGATCAGGCACTCTTCGGCATCCAGCGCAGCCGCGACCGCCACCGCCGACGTGTCCGAGCCACCACGGCCCAGCGTCGTGATGTGGCCGTCCGGATCGACGCCCTGGAAGCCCGTGATGATCACGACCTTGCCGGCATTCAGATCGGCCTTCACGCGCTCGTCGTCGATCGAGTGGATGCGCGCTTTCGTGAACGCGCTGTCGGTCTTGATCGGCACTTGCCAGCCGGCGTAGCTCACGGCCTCGACGCCGATTTCCTGCAGCGCGATCGACAGCAGGCCGACGCTGACCTGCTCGCCGGTCGACGCGATCATGTCGAGCTCACGCGGGCTCGGCTGGCTCGAAATCTCTTTCGCAAGACCGAGCAGACGGTTGGTTTCGCCGGACATCGCCGAAGGCACGACCACCATCTGGTGCCCGGCCTGATGCCATTTTGCGACGCGTTTCGCGACGTTCTTGATGCGCTCGACCGAGCCCATCGAAGTGCCGCCGTATTTGTGTACGATGAGTGCCATTGTCGTTCTGAACTGGAGGAGAGACCGCACGGGCGCGCTGGGCAGGCCGCGTTGCCGTTCGGTCACGCGGCTTGTGGCTGTGGACGGACGACGAGGGGGACGGCTGGGACGCAACACGCAAGCGTGACGGATTTTGCCCGGAAGGCCGATCAGGCCGCGCAAACCGGGTACGTCACGCGGGAAACCTGCACAAATCGCTCAAAAATCGAGCCGAGCAAACGTCCGAGCGTACCCGATAGAAGCCCGCTTGACAAGCCGCTCGCCGTGTCCACGGCCGTTCCGGCGCTGTTTACCAAATGGTGAAAATGGGCGCGCCATCACGCTGCCGGAAGCCTGCCCGCCGTTACGCGATCAGCAGATCGGGACGCCATTCGATCCGGCGCCATGCGCCGCCGGACGACCCGTTGTCGAACAACTCGCCATCGCGGTTCACGCCAAGCCGCGGCACGTAGATCAGCCGGTCGCCCGCGAACAGCAGCGGCACGTCGCGCTGCCATGCCGGCACGCCGCGCTCCTGGAACAGATTCTTCAGCGTCCGGCCCGGCCCGCCCGGCGACGTGCGCATCCGCTCGCCGCCCGCACGGGCGCGCGCGGCGAGCCGTGCGCCGCGCAGCAGCGCCTCCGGCACCGCGTCGGCGCTTCCCGCATCGGCCGGCGCGAACACGAACGTGCCGCGCCATCCCGGCAGGTGCCAGACTTCCTGCCCATCCCACGCGAGCGTCGATTCCGGGTGCGGCGTACCGGTGCCGTCGTCGGCCGGTTCGGCGCTGTCGCCCGCTTCCCAGTAAACGACATCGCGATAGAGCCGCAGGCATTGCCCCGCGTGATCGACGCGCAGCGCATGCGCGTCGTGCGCGGCGCGCAGTTGCCGCATCATGTTGGCGAGCCGGGCGGCGGACGCACCCGGCAAACCGAGCCGGCGCATCCAGAAACGCAGCAGATTCGCGCCGCGCGTGTCGTCGAACGCGACCAGCGACTCGCGCGACAGCGCCCGCCCGTCATCGCGCGCGGCGACGGCGAAATCCAGTTCGGCCAGATCGTCGAGCAGCCGCTGTGCGGCGGCCGCATGCTGGGCCGCGCGACCGAGCGCGTCGCGAAAGCCGGGGAAATGCACGGCCAGCGCCGGCAGCACGTCGATGCGCAGCGCATTGCGCGCGTAGCGCGTGTCGCTGTTCGATTCGTCGTCGATCCATTCGAGTTCGTGCTGCGTCGCATAACGCTCGAGTTGCGCGCGCAACAATCGCAGCAACGGACGCACGCGCTCGACGCTCGCGCCATCGGGACGGTAGCGCGGCGCCATGGCGGCGAGCCCCGCGATCCCCGCGCCGCGCAACAGTTGCAGCAGCACGGTCTCGGCCTGGTCGTCCGCATGCTGCGCAAGCCACAGCGTAGCCGCGCCATAGCGCTCGCACATCGCGTCGAGCGCGGCATAACGACGCTCGCGGGCGGTCGCCTCGATACCGAGACCGCTGTCGCGCGGCACGTCGACGCGCATCGATTCGAATTCGACGCCGAGCCGCGCCGCTGCCGCCTCGGCATGCGCGACCCATGCGTCGGCGTTCGCGCTCAGACCGTGATGCACGTGCAGCGCGATACAGCGCGACCCGCCCGCGACACGCACGGCCGCGTCGAGCAGCACCGTCGAATCGAGGCCGCCGCTATAGGCGATCGCGATGCGTGCATCGGACGGCATGCCGGAAAGCGCAACGCCGACCGCGTCGAGTACGGCGCGGTCGGCGGAGAATTCGGTCGGTGGGATCACGAGAGTGACGCGCGCTTGGCGGCGCGCGTATCGAGCACGCGGCCGGTCATGCGCCCGGCGTGGTTTCCTTGAACTTGCCGTAGGCCATCAGGCGCTCGAAGCGGCGCTCGCGCAGCGCATCGATGCTCATGCCCTGGAACTGGCGCAGCGAATCGGCGAGCGCGCGGCGCAGCAGCGCAGCCATGCCCTTCGGATCGCGATGCGCGCCGCCGAGCGGCTCGTTGATGATCTTGTCGATCAGGCCGAGCGCCTTCAGGCGGTGCGCGGTCAGGCCCAGCGCTTCCGCGGCTTCCGGCGCCTTCGCGGCGCTTTTCCACAGGATCGACGCGCAGCCTTCCGGCGAGATCACCGAGTAGGTCGAGAACTGCAGCATCATCACGGTGTCGGCCACGGCGATCGCGAGTGCGCCGCCCGAACCGCCCTCGCCGATCACCGTCGTGATGATCGGCGTCTTCAGCTCGGCCATCACGTACAGGTTGCGGCCGATCGCCTCCGACTGGCCGCGCTCTTCCGCGCCGATGCCCGGGTACGCGCCCGGCGTGTCGACGAACGTGAAGATCGGCAGCCCGAACTTCTCGGCGAGACGCATCAGGCGTTCGGCCTTGCGATAGCCTTCCGGACGCGGCATCCCGAAGTTGCGCGCGGCGCGTTCCTTCGTGTCACGGCCCTTCTGGTGACCGATCACCATGCACGGATGGCCGCCGAAGCGCGCGAGACCGCCGACGATCGACAGATCGTCCGCGAATGCGCGGTCGCCGTGCAGTTCGTGAAAATCGGTAAACAGTTCCGCAACGTAATCGAGCGTGTACGGACGCTGCGGGTGCCGCGCGATCTGCGAAACCTGCCACGGCGACAGGTTCGCGTAGAGGTCCTTCGTCAGTTGCTGGCTTTTCTTCGACAGCCGCTCGATTTCTTCCGAAATATCGACAGCCGAGTCATCCTGCACGAATCGCAGTTCTTCGATCTTGGCCTCGAGTTCGGCGATCGGCTGTTCGAAATCCAGAAACGTGGTCTTCATGTGTTCGAATCCTTGGGTCTTGCGGCAGCGCGTATTCTACCCGCGCGGGCGACGCTCAAAACCGACTCTCAACTATTGATGTTTAAAACCCGATAGCCAACACTCAGGCGTCGGTGTCGGGTGCATCGAGGCTGCGCCACATGTACCAGGTCGCGACGGTGCGCCACGGCTCCCAGTTGGCCGCGACCTCGCGCGCCTCGCTGCGCGTGACGGGTTCCCCGCTGAAGTAATTGACGCTGATCGCGCGGATCAGGCCCGGGTCGTCGAGCGGCAGCACATCCGGACGCGACAGGTTGAAGATCAGGAACATCTCGGCCGTCCAGCGGCTGATGCCGCGGATCTGCGTGAGTTCCGCGATCACGTCCTCGTCGTCCATCGACGTCCATTTGTCGACGTGCAGCGCGCCCGACACGAAATGCTGCGCGAGATCGAGGATGTATTCGGTCTTGCGCTTCGACAACCCGCAAGCGATCAGCTTGTCCGCGCCGAGCCGGATCACCGGCTGCGGTGCGAGTTTCGGACAGGCGTCCTCGATATGCGCCCACAGCGACTGCGCGGACGGCACCGAAATCTGCTGGCCGACGACCGAGCGCGCGAGCGTGACGAACGGGTCGCCGCGCTTCACGAGATGCGCGGGACCGAACTTCGGGATCAGTTTCTTCAGGATCCGGTCGCGCTTGACGAGGTCGGCGCATGCCTTGTCCCAGTATGCAGGACGCACGACAACCTCCTCGCCGTCCGCTTCGGACACACGCGTCTTGCGGGCCGCGTCGGCGGCCGGCTGCGCAGCCGCCGGCTGCGCATGACCGTTCAGCGCGCCGTTCGGCGCGGCGCGCGTGGCGTCCGCCTTCGACGGCACGCGCTTGGCTGCCGGACGCGCGGCGACCGGGGTCGCGCGCCTGACCGGCGCTTTTCTGGCCGTTGCCATCCTGCCTCCTACCTGACGGATCGGTCAGTGGAACGCACCGCGCTCATACGCGACGCCATTCGGTCGATCCGCCCGGTTTGTCTTCAAGTGCGATGCCGGCCTCGAGCAGTTCTGCCCGGATCCGGTCCGCTTCGGCATAGTCCTTCGCTTGCTTCGCCGCGACGCGCGCGGCGATCTTCGCTTCGATCTCGTCGGCGGCGAGCGCGCCCGCCTGCGCGGCGCCGGACGCCTGCTGCAGGAACGCGCGCGGTTCGCGCCCCAGCAGGCCGAGCAGGCCTGCCAGTTGTTTCAGTTGCCGCGCGAGCGCCGCGTCGCGCGTGCGATTCACCTCGCCCGCCAGCTCGAACAGCGTCGCCACCGCGACGGGCGTGTTGAAGTCGTCGTTCATCGCGGCCGCGAAACGCTGCGCATGCGGCTCGTTCCAGTCGAGCGCGAGCGTGTCGGCCTCGACATCCTTCAGCGCGGTATAGAGACGCGTGAGCGACGCGCGCGCATCGTCGAGATGCACGTCGCTATAGTTGAGCGGCGACCGGTAGTGCGTGCGCACGATGAAGAAGCGCACGACTTCGGCGTCGTACCGCTCGAGCACTTCGCGGATCGTGAAGAAGTTGCCGAGCGATTTCGACATCTTCTCGTTGTCGACCTGCACGAAGCCGTTGTGCATCCAGTAGTTGACGAACGTCTGGCCGGTCGCGCCTTCACTCTGCGCGATCTCGTTCTCGTGGTGCGGGAATTGCAGATCCTGCCCGCCGCCGTGGATGTCGAAATGATCGCCGAGCAGCGTGCAGCCCATCGCCGAGCACTCGATGTGCCAGCCCGGGCGGCCCATCCCGTACTTCGATGCCCACGACGCGCCTTCCGGATCTTCCGGCTTCGCGCGCTTCCACAGCACGAAATCGAGCGGATCTTCCTTCGCGTCGTTCGCGGCGACGCGCTCGCCCGCGCGGAGATCGTCGAGCGACTTGCCCGACAGCTTCCCGTAGTTCGCGAACTTGCGCACCGAGTAATTGACGTCGCCGTCGGCCGCCTGGTACGCGTAACCGTTCGTCTCGAGCGTCTCGATCATGCCGAGCATCTGCGGAATGAATTGCGTCGCACGCGGCTCGATGTCGGGCCGCTGGATGCCGAGCGCGCCTTCATCCTCGTGCATCGCGCCGATGAACCGGTCGGTCAGCGACTTGATCGTCTCGCCGTTCTCGACCGCGCGGCGGATGATCTTGTCGTCGATGTCCGTAATGTTGCGCACATACGTGACCCGGTAGCCGATCGCACGCAGCCAGCGCTGGACGAGGTCGAACACGACCAGCATGCGCGCGTGGCCCACGTGACAATAGTCGTAGACGGTGATCCCGCATACGTACATCCGCACTTCGCCGGACTGGCGCGGCACGAAAACTTGCTTGTCACGCGCGAGCGTGTTGTAGATGCGCAGTGATTCCATAGAGATGAACCGTGAGCCGAAGGAGACCGCCCTGGCGAAGCTCGCCCAGCATGCGAAGCGGACGGACCATCTGCTGCGGCGCCAGGCCGAGCGTCCTCGCTATCACACGGGGCGGTCAGGCTGCAAGCACAGCGGTGACGGCCACGAGAGGCTAAGAAAGACTGCCTGCGGCTCGCCGGAACGCGCAGACGTTTTGTTAGAATGGCTCGGAGTATAACATTCCGATTTACGCCTATGAAACCTCATCGCGGCCGCGCGCCGAGCGCTGCGACCCTCGTTGCGACCACCGTCATGGGCGTCGCGCTGACGCTGTTCGCGGCCCCCGCGGCGCATGCGCAGAAAGCCCCGGCCACCGCCGACGGCACCCCCGAAATCGACGCGTCGATCGCCGGCAAACAGTGGAAGCAGGCGCTTGCGCAGCTCGACGCGCGCATCGCGTCGAACCCGCGCGACGTGCAGGCGCAGTTCAAGCGCGGCACCGTGCTGGCCCGCCTGAACCGCGACGACGATGCGATCCAGCAGTTCGTCGCGATCACGCAGGCGTACCCCGAACTGCCCGAGCCGTACAACAACCTCGCGGCGCTCTACGCGAAGCACGGCCGCTACGACGAAGCGCGCACCGCGCTCGTCACGGCGACGCAATCGAACCCGAGCTACTCGCTCGCGTACGAAAACCTCGGCGACCTGTACCTGCGCCTCGCGGCCGAATCGTACAAGCGTGCGCAATCGCTCGGCCGCACGAGCGGCGCGACCGCGCAGCGCCTCGCCGACCTGCAGAAGATCGTGTCGCCGCCGAAGGTCGCGCCGAATGCCCGCGCGGTCGCGCCGGCCACGCGCGACTACTCCGAACGCGCAGCCGCGAACGTGAGCACCACCACGCTGCCGATGTCGCCGACGTTCCAGTTCAGCGGTCCGTCGGGCGCACTGGCGGCGCCGTATGTCGCGCCGCCGTCGCAATAAGCGGCGCGGCCCCCTTTCCCTCCCAACCTGAGGATCGCAATGAAACGTCTGTTGCTGGCGCTTGGCGGCGCCGCCCTTCTCGCGACCGCGCCCGCTTTCGCGCAAACGGCCACCGCGCACCCGGTCGTGCAGCTCAAGACCTCGCAGGGCGACATCCGTGTCGAGCTCTACCCGGAGAAGGCGCCGAAGTCGGTCGCCAACTTCCTCGATTACGTGAAGGCCGGCCAGTACAACGGCACGATCTTCCATCGCGTGATCAAGGGCTTCATGATCCAGGGCGGCGGCTACAAGACCAGCTTCGAGGAGAAGCCGACCCGCGCGCCGATTCCGCTCGAGAGCCGCAATGGTCTGAAGAACCTGACGGGCACGATCGCGATGGCACGCACGAGCGATCCGAACTCGGCCACCGCGCAGTTCTTCATCAACACGGTCGACAACAGCGGCCTCGACTACCCGAACCCGGACGGCAACGGCTATGCGGTGTTCGGCAAGGTCGTGTCGGGCCTCGACGTCGTGAAGAAGATCGAAGGCGTGGCGACGACCTCGCGCGGCCCGATGCAGGACGTGCCCGCGCAACCGGTCGTGATCGAATCGGCCAGCATCGTCTCGAAGTAAGAACCTGCCGGCACGTCCGGCGACTCACGCGGCCGCGTCGCACGACCGGCCGCGTGCCATTTAAACCGCCTCATCGAAGGAATTCATCATGGTTGAACTGCATACGAACCACGGCGTGATCAAGCTCGAGCTCGACGCCGCGAAGGCACCGAAGACGGTCGAGAACTTCCTGAACTATGTGAAGAAGGGCCACTACGACGGCACCGTGTTCCATCGCGTGATCAACGGCTTCATGATCCAGGGCGGCGGCTTCGAGCCGGGCCTGAAGCAGAAGCCGACCGACGCGCCGATCGACAACGAGGCGAACAACGGCCTGAAGAACGACAACTACACGGTCGCGATGGCGCGCACGAACGATCCGCACTCGGCCACCGCCCAGTTCTTCATCAACGTGAACGACAACGACTTCCTGAACCACTCGTCGCCGACGCCGCAGGGCTGGGGCTACGCGGTGTTCGGCAAGGTCGTCGAAGGCCAGGACGTGGTCGACAAGATCAAGGGCGTCAAGACGGGCAACGCCGGTTTCCACCAGGACGTGCCGACCGACGACGTCGTGATCGAGAAGGCCGTCGTGGTCTGACGCACGGTAACGGAGGCACTTCGATGTTGCAGGAGAGTCCGCCGCGAAGCGTCTCCGCGGGCGTGCCGGGCGAGCGCGAATACGCGCAAGCCGCACGCCCGTTCCTGTTGCTCTCCGATCTGCATCTGAGCGAGGCGATTCCGAAGACGGTCGCCGCGTTCGAGCATTTCGTGAAATACACCGCGGACAGCGCCGACTCGGTGTTCATCCTCGGCGATCTTTTCGAATACTGGATCGGCGACGACATCCTCGACGACGATCCGTTCGCGGCACGCATGGCCGCGCTGATGCATACGTTCTCGGAACGCGGGATCGCGCTCTACGTGATGCACGGCAACCGCGATTTCCTGCTCGGCCGGCGCTTCATGAAGGCAGCCGGCGCGATGTTGCTGCCCGACCCTTCGCTGATCATGGCGTTCGGCCAGCGCATCGTGCTCGCGCACGGCGACGCGCAATGCACGGCCGACCGCGGCTACCAGGTGTTCCGCCGCTTCGCACGCAACCGCGTTGCGCAATGGCTGTTTCTCGCATGGCCGTTGCGCTGGCGCCGCGCGCTCGCGCAACGCATGCGCTCGAACAGCGAAGCGGGCCGGATGCGCCCTGCTTCGGCGATCTACGATGTCACGCGTGAAGGCGTGGCCGCGCTGTTCCGGAAAAGCCGCGCAACCGTGATCATTCACGGCCACACGCACCGCCCCGCGAGCCACGCCGAACCGGGCGGCATCCGCTGGGTGCTGCCCGACTGGGATCTCGACCACGGTGCGCCGCGCGGCGGCTACCTGCGCGTCGACGCGGAAGGCATCCACGCGATGCCGCTCGACTGACGCCGCCGCTGCCGTCTCACCGACCGGCAGCCGTCGGCGTGCATCGCTTTACGCCTGGCGCTCGACCGTCTTTCCTTCCAGCACCGCCGACAGCCTGCGCAGGTCGAGACGCGCCGCGTCGGCGCCCTGCAGCGTTTCCAGATGCGTGCCGAGCCGCTCGAGCGCCGCGACGATCTCGTCGACGCGGCGGCTTTCCTTCGCCGCGTGATCGATCAGCCCGTGAATCGCGAGCGACATCGGATCGTCGGCGTTCGGCGTGATCCCGTATGCGCAGAACGCCGCGCGTTCCGGCTGCGGCTTCGGCTGCGCCGGCATCACGATGCGCGCCGGATTGCCGACCGCCGTGCCGCCCGCCGGCACCGGCTTCACGACGACCGCGTTCGAACCGATCTTCGCACCCGCGCCGACCGTGAAACCGCCGAGCACCTTCGCGCCCGCGCCGACGATCACGCCGGCCTCGAGCGTCGGGTGGCGCTTCGCGCCGCGCGTGAGCGACGTGCCGCCCAGCGTCACGCCCTGATAGATCGTGCAGTCGTCGCCGATGATCGCCGTTTCGCCGATCACGACACCCATGCCGTGATCGATGAACACGCGCCGGCCGATCGTCGCGCCGGGGTGGATCTCGATACCCGTCAGGAACCGCCCGGCCTGCGACGCGAAACGTGCAAGCCAGTAGCGCTTTGCGCGCCAGCAGGCATGCGCGAACCGGTGCAGCACGAGCGCATGCAGTCCCGGATAACAGGTCAGCACTTCCCAGGCACTGCGAGCGGCGGGGTCCCGCTCGCGAATCGTTGCAACGTCTTCGCGCAATCTCGTGAACATGATCTGATCGGGGAAAAGGCCGGCGCGCACCGCCGGCAATGACCGGCCGTTATCGCGCCGGGTAATTTGCTTATGACGTCCGGCGATTGTAGGGCCAGTCGCACACGGCCGCACGAGGTCGCGCGTTCACCCCGCCGCCGGCGCGGGTATTCGGGCGGGAGGCTCGCTGTCACGGTGTTTGCGGGAGGTTCGGCAGGCCGGAAACGCTGCGGGCCCGGCGCTTCCGGAGGCCGCGCAACGCCGCCCGGCCGACCGTGACGCCGCGCCTGAACGCCAGGTTGCCGGCGCGCCGGCCGCTTACGCGTCGCCGTCGGGCTTGCCCGTTTTCAGCAGGATGTGCTTCGCGACGCCGCGCAGGATGTTGACCTCCTCGCGCTCGAGGCCCGTGCGTGCGAACAGGCGCCGCAGCCGCGGCATCAGTTTCTTCGGATTGCGCGGGTCGAGGAAATCGAGCGCGATCAGCGCGTTCTCGAGGTGCACGTACATCCGCTCGATCTCGTCGCTCTGCGCGAGCGTGCCGGCCTCGGCCGGCGGTTGCGGCGAAGGCTCGCTCGCCTGCTCGAGAAACGCGACGCGCAGCTCGTACGCGAGCACCTGCACGGCCTGTGCGAGGTTCAGCGAGCTGTATGCAGGGTTCGCCGGGATGTGCGCAAGCGCGCTGCACTGCTCGACATGCTCGTTCGCGAGACCCGTGCGCTCGTTGCCGAACACGAGCGCGATGTCGCCCGCGCCGACCTGCGCGCACGCCTGCGCGGCCGCCGCGCGCGGTGCAAGGCGCGGCGGCCCGTATTCGCGCGTGCGCGCGGTCAGCGCAATCGACCAGTGGACGCCGGACAGCGCGTCGCCGAGCGTCGGCACGACATGCGCGGACGCGAGGACGTCGTCCGCGCCGCTGGCCATCGCGATCGCCTCGGGGTCGCTCTGCACGTGCGGCACGCGCGGCGCGACCAGCACGAGACGCGAGAAGCCCATCGTCTTCAGCGCGCGGGCGGCCGCCCCGACATTGCCGGGATGGCTCGGCTCGACGAGCACGAAACGGGTGGACGTGAAGCCGCCGGACGGCGGCCGGGACGTGTCCGCGCCCGACTCGGACGGCGCGGCGGTGTTCTGCGGGGTTTCCACTACGATACGACTCGGTTCATCAGAATGGCCGTATGGTAGCGCTATCGCTCCGGCAAACCCACTCGTCCGGACGGCCAGCGGGGGTTTCCCCGCATTCCGGTCGCCTGAAACCGCCAAAAATCGGGTAAAATCATGCCTTTACGCGTCGCGCTCCGTGCGACGCGGGTCGTACCCCGCTCTTTGTCAATTCGCGTCTCACCTCGCCCGGCACGCTTGCGCCGTCCCGGGCGGTTGTTCCACTTCGTGGCGGCCCCTGCCGCCGGCTACAGGATCCAGGCTCATGCATCCCATGCTCAACATTGCTGTCAAGGCTGCGCGCCGCGCCGGACAGATCATCAATCGCGCATCCCTCGATCTCGACCTGATCGAGATCCGCAGGAAGCAGCAGAACGACTTCGTCACCGAAGTGGACAAGGCCGCCGAAGAGGCGATCATCGAGACGCTGAAGACCGCCTACCCCGACCACGCGATCCTCGCGGAGGAATCGGGCGAATCGGAGAACGAATCCGAATTCAAGTGGATCATCGATCCGCTCGACGGCACGACCAACTTCATCCACGGCTTCCCGTACTACTGCGTATCGATCGCGCTCGAGCACAAGGGCGTCGTCACGCAGGCCGTCGTCTACGATCCGAACAAGAACGACCTGTTCACGGCCACGCGCGGCCGCGGCGCGTACCTGAACGATCGTCGCATCCGCGTCGGCCGCCGCGACCGCCTGTCCGACGCACTGGTCGGCACCGGCTTCCCGTTCCGCGAGAAGGACGGCCTCGACGCATACGCGCGCCTCTTCACCGAAATGACGCAGGCGTGCACGGGCCTGCGCCGCCCGGGCGCGGCGGCACTCGATCTCGCGAACGTCGCGGCCGGCCGCCTCGACGCATTCTTCGAGCAGGGCATCAACGTGTGGGACATGGCGGCGGGCAGCCTGCTGATCACCGAGGCCGGCGGCCTCGTCGGCAACTACACCGGCGATGCCGATTTCCTGCATCGCCATGAGATCGTCGCCGCGAACCCGAAGATCTACGCGCAGATGATCCCGATCCTGAATCGCTACACCCGCGTGCATCCGACGGCCGAATAAGTCCCGGCCGCGCCCGCCTGTGCGGTGCGCTTCGACGGCCCGGGCCCGCTTCACGCGGCATGGGCCGTCGACAAAGCGATGCCGCGTGCGTCGCTACCGCCCTTTTCGCTCTGGCGGCCGCATTTTTGCGTGGCATTGATATCGATGTGCTATGTTGGCCGGCATGAACGACAAGGGCGCTACGCCCGCCTGGCGTGGCTTTCGACAAACCACTCGCCGGCACCGTGATGATGGAGCGGCTTTCGCCTTCCGATTGTTCGGGGACGGAAAAATCTTCCCCGCGCTTCACGCTCCCGTCCTGACGTTGCCCGAGTTGTCCGGCCTGGTCAGCATGCAGCCCGTCGTACCGCGTTTTCCAGCGATGAATGATTAGCATCCGGGATGCCCGCGTGGCGAACAACGCCCCCACCCGCATGCCTGCCCCGCCTGTTTCAACACCGCCACGACGTCGTGGCGACAGCATCCGAGTACCCATGTTACGGCTAAGCGAAATTAAACTCCCCCTCGACCATCCCGAAAGCGCTCTCGAAGCCGCGATTCGCGCGCGCCTCGAGGAGCTTGGCGTGGCGGCAGACGGGCTCGTCCGTTACACCGTGTTCCGCCGTGCGCACGATGCACGCAAGCGCTCCGACATCAAGCTGACGTATATCGTCGATGTCGAAGTCAAGGACGAAGCGGCCGCGCTCGAGCAACTCGCCGGCAAGCCGCATTGCGGCGTGACGCCCGACATGGCGTACCACTTCGTCGCGAAGGCCCCGGAGCACGCCGATTTCCTGCGCCCGGTCGTCATCGGCATGGGGCCGTGCGGCCTGTTTGCAGGGCTGATCCTCGCGCAGATGGGATTCCGCCCCATCATCCTCGAACGCGGCAAGGCCGTGCGCGAGCGCACCAAGGACACCTTCGGCCTGTGGCGCAAGAGCGTACTCAATCCCGAATCCAACGTGCAGTTCGGCGAAGGCGGCGCCGGCACGTTTTCCGACGGCAAGCTGTACAGCCAGATCAAGGATCCGAACCACTATGGCCGCAAGGTGCTCGACGAATTCGTCAAGGCGGGCGCGCCGGAAGACATTCTGTATCTGAGCCGGCCGCACATCGGCACGTTCCGCCTCGTCAGCATGGTGGAAAAAATGCGCGCCTCCATCCACGAACTGGGTGGTGAAGTGCGCTTCGAAACCCGGGTCGACGACATCGAAATCGATCAGGGCAAGGTACGCTCGCTGAAGCTCTCGAACGGGGAAACGCTCCGGTGCGACCACGTGGTGCTGGCCGTGGGCCACAGCGCGCGCGACACCTTCCAGATGCTGCACGATCGCGGTGTGTATATCGAAGCCAAGCCGTTTTCGCTGGGTTTTCGCATCGAACATCCGCAGGGGCTGATCGATCGCAGCCGCTTCGGCAAGTTTGCGGGCCACAAGCAACTCGGTGCGGCCGACTACAAGGTGGTCCACCACTGCAGCAACGGGCGGGCCGTCTACAGCTTCTGCATGTGCCCCGGCGGCACGGTGGTCGCGGCGACCTCGGAGCCGGGCCGCGTGGTCACCAATGGCATGAGCCAGTATTCCCGTGCCGAGCGCAACGCGAATGCGGGCATCGTCGTCGGCATCACGCCGGAAGACTATCCAGGCGGTCCGCTGGCGGGCATCGCGTTCCAGCGCAAATGGGAAGAGCGCGCATTCGAACTCGGCGGCGGCGATTACCGCGCGCCGGGCCAGCTGGTCGGGGATTTCATCGCGGGCCGGCCGTCGACGTCGCTGGGCTCGGTGGAGCCGTCGTACAAGCCGGGCGTGAATCCGACCGACCTCAGCACCGCGCTGCCGGACTACGTGATCGAAGCCATCCGTGAAGCATTGCCGCAGATCGACAAGAAGATTGCGGGCTTCGCGATGCACGATGCCGTGCTCACCGGCGTGGAGACGCGCACTTCGTCGCCGATCCGGATTCGACGCAAGGACGATTACCAAAGCATGAACGTCGAAGGCCTGTATCCGGCCGGCGAAGGTGCGGGGTATGCGGGCGGCATCTATTCGGCAGCCATCGACGGCATCGAAGTCGCGCAAGCGGTGGCACTCAGCCTGACGTCGACGCACGCGTCCTGAGGTGCCGGGCAGGATCGGCGCGCGAAGCGCCGTGAGCCGGGTGACGCCGACTTTCGCGGGCCCGCCCGAGTGCGGGGTCGGCTCGTCGGACAGGGCCGGCAGCAGCCGGTCGTGGTCTCCGGCACCTGGCCGAACGGCGAACTTCGCACTTGCACGTCGGGGCCACTGGTAAACTCGGGCGACCAAAGCAACAAACCTGATGCCTGACCTATGACCACGTTGTCGCCCGAAGCCTTTGCAGGCCACACCCCGATGATGCAGCAGTACCTGCGCCTTATCTGACAACGCTCTGCTCACAAACCTACGCCAAGACCTACGCTAACCATTTTCGGTCCCGGCTGTTACTCCAGCGATTCACATCCCCATCGCATGACGGCTTAAGCGTTTGTGTTTAAGATCAGAGCTGTCACATCAAATGAGGCAGCACGGATATGGCTAGATGCACGGCACCGGTACGTGGGCACAGGTCGGCTGCTGCTGCTGCGGACTGTCCTGCATGTGGCGGCCGTGGCTACGGCTACGGAGGTGGCTACGGCTCGTCCTACTACGATTCACCCTACCCCACGTCGGGCATCGGAGGAAGTACGTACAGCAGCGGCAAGCCCAGTGGCGGAGCAAGACCCCGCTGGTCGCGAGCCGGTTCGTCAGTCTCGTACACGCCCGCCCAAGTCGTATCGCTCACGCCAATTCGTGAATCCGTTGAGAATACAGCGAAGGAGCAGCCCGACCTTCGCGATTGCTTCTTGTGCCACGCGTGGGACGATCGGCAAGGAGCAGCCAAGGATCTGTATGAATTGCTCAAGGCGGCTGGCGTCAAGGTATGGTTCAGCGAGAACGACCTTGGCCTCGGCGTACCGATGATGCGTGCCATCGACAAGGGCTTGGCGAATTCGCGCATCGGGCTCGTGCTGGTCACCCCGAACCTGTTGCGCCGCCTCCCGCAAGAGGGTGTTGCGGACAAAGAGCTTTCGGCCCTCTTGGCGGGCAATCGGCTCGTGCCCATCGTGCATCAAACGACGTATCAAGAGCTCCGGAATATCAGCCCGTTGCTTGCTTCCCGATCCGGCCTGGACACTGCCTAGGACTCGATGGAAGTGGTCGCGACCAAGATCGCCGAGCTGGTCGCCATCTGGGACTAGCACGCCTTCTGCCAGCCGGCCGAGAGTGAAGAAGCACAACAAAGAGCCCCGCCGAAGCGGGGCTTTTCTTGCTGGAGGTGCGAGCCGGGGTCGAACTGACCTATACGGCTTTGCAGGCCGTCATGCCTCTAAATATATCAATTACTTATAACATTTAATCACTCGGATTGACCACTAAAAGCTGCCTATGATGGGAAAAACCTCTCGCTTAGTTCCTCGCATGCCCCATCCAATCCGGGAAAGAGTGAACCAGCAGTTAGCCCCATCAAAGCAAGCTCACGCATCACCACTTCCCTGCTCCGAGCAGGCAAATCGTATGCAGTCAAATAGCAGTGCCCCGTTTGGCTTGCAGCCCACGTGATGTACTGCTCTACGTCGTCAACGTTTGTTAGTCCCGACAAGGCTTGCTGCGGGATTAATCTTGGGTTCTCGACAGGCAAGAACTCAAGGAGCGAGAAGTGTGGCTGCGCCGGAGCCGTAACGGCAATTTGATTGAAATCGTCCCACCACTGCTGCCGGTCAAACTGGAGAATCCGGATTCGCTGTTCGTCCGGCGCAGCCATAGCCTCGGCATTCTTCATTCCTTGATACGCAAAGTAGGCAGCCACGAACGGTGAATACGACCAATCGATTAGCGGAGTTGGGAAACCGTGGTGCTGCGCCAGGTGCAACATAGCGCCATTCTCGTCACTCTTATTTCGATCGAAGAGATGCCGCGTATGCGCACTCAAATGTCGGTGCAATGCCTGCATATCTTCCCCGGTATATCGAATTAAATCGCATCGACCGGTACGGTGGAACTTCGACCTGAGTCTCCACGGCTCACGCTGCCCACGAAAGACGTACCGGCGAGGTTCAAGCTGCGCAAGCTGCAACTTAAATTGCTGCCAGTCCATGACAATGGGCACCAGATCCGAGGGGCGTCCAGCATCACTGGTATGGAGCGTTGCATTGCCA
>NZ_CATKIF010000028.1:0-16699 GCF_949752865.1 Burkholderia sp. IT-111MI5
TGTGAAATTATTTTGAAACAGTCACCGTGCGCTATCGCGCACGGTGACTTGGGGCTCGACGGGCTGGGCATCACAGCGCGAGCCGCCCGCTATAGATGCGGGACAAGCCACTCTTTCTTCCTATAAATAGGAGACGAGCGGCATGACGCTCCCAAGCGCGCTCCGGGTTCACATCCCCACCAATCACCGGGCCGCCGAACACGATGTCGCACCGACCGGCTGCAATATCGCGCGTTCGCGCCTTCATCGGTTGCGCAACCCTCCTGCGGAACGGACAAGGAGACCTTACGCAGTCGAGTATCATGCCGCGACCGAACCACGCACTCACATCGACGATGGACAGCACCACTCAACCCGGCGACGCCGATCTTCGCGACGAATATGCAGCGCTGCGCGAGCGCGCCATCCTGCTCGAAGAACAGGTCCCGCCGCTTCTGCAACGCATCTCGGATGTATTGCCGCGGATCAGCGGCGAATCCGAACTCGCGGACGAGCATCGCGAACGGCTCATCGGCGCACGCAATGCGGCGCTGGTTTCGATCGAAAACTATCAGCAGGCGATTCCTTTCCTGCAGACGGCCGACTCGATCATCGAGCAGATGGACAAGACGCCCGAGCGCGACGAAGACATCGAGTGGCGTGAATCCCTGCTGCAACGGCTCGACGAACTGATCGACGTCGCGGTCGTGATGATCGACGATGCGGAAGGCTACTTCGAACAGGCGCAAGCCTGCGATCTGTCCAGCGTGCCGAAATCCATCCTCGAGGATTGAGCAGTGCCGCTCGGGACCGCGCGGCGCACCGGCGTCATGTCGTGTGCGCCCGCAATCCCGACGCGTGCCGACAGACAATCGCTGCCTGACACCTTCGTCGTCAGGCCTGCCGCACACCTCCCGCAAAAGCTCACCTTGTCGCAACGACAATCCTGCGATCTGCGCCCGCCCGGGGTCGCGCGTCGCAACTACAACGAGTCGAGCACGATCGTCTCGCTCACGATCGGCACACGGATATATCCACCCTCTGCATCGCCATACGCATGCGCGCTTCCATCGATGACGTATTGCGCCGTCAGCGCACACAGGGTCGCGTCTCGCGCATCGACGGATAGCAGCGTCGACACGTCGATCCCCAGCCGCTCCAGCAATTGCCGGCGCTGGTTGCGCTTCTGCTTTGCCGATGCAACCGCCTTGCCCAGCAGCGCGCAGGTAATCGCGTACGGATAGGTTTCGAAGCTCGCGCGTCCGCCCGCATAGTGCGCGCCGGTCAGCAACGGATAGGCATCCGCGAGCGAGCGGTAGACACGCTCTCCGATGAACATCCAGTCGAAGAAGCCAGACGTGCTCGCGACCGCCTGCTCCCGCGACGGCGTCGGAAAGCACGAGATCCGTTCGCGCGCGAGCGCCTGCTCGGCCGCCCGGCGCCCGCTTCCCGCCCACCACAGGCTCGGCGCGTCGACGCCAACGGCCATGACGTCATGGGCGAGGCACAGCGCAGGCAACGCCTCGGGCGCGATCCGCCGTTCGCGGCAAACGACCGTCGACCCGCGCAGGATCACGAGATCGCATAGCTTCCTGTCGCCCCCGACGTCGACACCCGCCACGGCAGCCGGTTGCCGTGCGGCGGATCCGACGGATCGGGCCGATCGCATGCGGACGCCTCAGTCCGCGGGCCGTGCGCCGTACGCGGCGTCGAAAATGGCCTCGAGACCGGGATGCACGCCGCGCATCGGATCGACGACCGACTTCGCCCAGTCGAAGTACGCCTGCTTGCGCTCGAGCGGCCAGTCCGCGGGCGGATGCCGCGCGATGTCGCGCAGGTTGCAGATCTTGTCGGCCAGCTTCACGAGCTTGGCGCGCCGGCTGATGGTAGCCGCATGCTCGACCTGCAGGCGCTTGCGCTCGTCCTTCGGCAGCGACTTGTCGTCCGTGACTTCCATTACGATGTCCGCCACGTCCTTGCCGAACAGCCGCAGCAGCTCCTGCTCGGTCGTCTCCGTATCCTCGACCGTGTCGTGCAGCACGGCCGCGACGATCACGCGTTCGTCCTCGACGCCGGCTTCGTTGGCCAGCACGTCGGCAAGCGCGATCGGATGATTGATGTACGGCGACGCTTCTTCGTCCTTGCGCCGCTGATTGCGATGCTTGTCCGCCGCGAACGCGATCGCGGCTACCAGCTTTTTCATGTTCCCCCCTCGTGTGGCCAGTCCCGCGACCGGCAGAACCGGCCGCGTGCATTTCGGAACCGCACATACTACCTGCTCGCGATGACCCTTCCCGTGTGCCGGCATCCCTGCGCGCCCCGCGTCACGCGCCGGCCGGCGCGCGCTGCAGCTCGACCACGTTGACCCGCGCGCCGAATACGTCCTTCACGAGCGGCAGCAGGTGGTCGTGGTGCGTCAGGAACAGCACCTGGGTTCGCGTCGACAGATCGCGCAGCGCGTCGAGCCCGGCCTTCGCGCGCGCGTCGTCGAAGTTGATGAACAGGTCGTCGGCAACGAACGGCAGCGCGGTCCTGCTGCCGAGCTGCAGCTCCAGCGCCGCGATTCGCAGCGCAAGGAACAACTGGTCGCGCGTTCCTTCGCTCAACCCTGCGACCTCGACCGACGCCCCCTTTATCCGCCGTGCATACAGCGCCGGCGGCGTCCGTTCGGTATCGACGGTGAGCTTCGCGAACTCGCCCAGCGTGAGCCCGGCGAAGATCTCACCCGCCCGCCTGAGCATCGGCCCCTGCTTCTGGTCGCGATAGCGGTCCGTCGCCCACTTCAGCAAGCGGCTTGCGGTGGCCGCCTCCAGATACTGTTCGGCCGCGTCGCCCATCGCCGCGAGCGCTTCCTGCCGCTTCGATTCGGCGACGGCCGCGTTCGCCTGGCCGTCGATCGCGCCGAACGCCTGGTCGGCCACGACCTGCTGCTGCGCGAGCTCGTTCAACCGCTTGCCGACATCGCTCAGCGACTGCTTCACCGCCTCCAGACGCGCCGGCACGTCGGCGATGTCCTGTTCCGCGACCTCCGCCTCGACGGCCGAACGGGACAGCCCGTCGCCGTCGCGCACCAGCGCCTCGTGCGCGGCATCGACCGCCTGCCGAAGCTGGCGCTGTCGATCCGAGCGTTCGGCCAGCGGCAGCGCCGCGTCGATCGACGCCACGCCGGCCAATTGAAGCAGCGGCTGGATACGCGCATCGGCGCCCGCCACCGCCGCGGCCGCATCCGTGACCTTGCCGTCGGCCTGCCGCACGGCTTCGTCGGCACGCTCGATCGCGCGCGCGATTTCCTTCGCGGCCGCGAGACGCATCGCCAGCCTGCGTGCCACGTCCAGCCAGTCGCCGCTCGCCAGCCATTCCGGCGCGAGCGCTTCGGCAAGCCGCCGCGCGCCGGCCTCGAGCGCGGCCAGCTCGGCGCGGATCGCGGCGATGCGGTTGCGCGGCGCATCCGCATCGGCCAGTTCGGCCGTCACCGCATTCGCGAGCCCGAGCGCGCCTTCTGCCGCTGCCAGCGTCACCGCGCTCGCGGAAAGTTTCGCGTCGGCCAGCGCGTCGCGCCATTGCGCGTGCCACGCATCGTAGGCTGCTTGCGCATGGCCGACTCGCGACTGCGCCGTTGCGCATCCGCGTTCGGCTTCCCGCGCGCGGTCGTCGAGGCTGTCCTTCTGCGCGATCGCTTTCTCGGCCGACTGCACGAACGTCTCGGCGATGGCGACGAGTGCCGCCAGTCCGTCCGTCTCGCTGCCTCGCGACACCGTATGCAGCGCCGAACGCAACGCGGCTTCGGCACCGGCGCGCGCCGCGCGAATCGTGTCGAATTCGCGGCGCTGACGGTCGAGATCGGCCTGCGCAGCGAACACCGTATCGCGCTTCGCGAGCCAGTCGCCCATCGCCGCCAGCGGCATGCCGGGCACCGCGGCCGTCGTCGCGAGTTCGGCCCATGCGTCGCGATGCGCGGCCAGCTCGCGCTCGCGTTCGTCCGACGCAGCCTGCCTGCGCGCGACACCGGCACGCGCGGATTCGACCTGCTGACGCAGCGACTGCAGCGTCGCCGCCGCCTGCGTGGCGCCGAGCTGTGCATCGACGAGTTCGTCGGCGAGGCGAATCGCGTCGTCGACCGCCGGTGCGCCCGTTGCCAGATCGACGGCGCCGCTGCGGATGTCGCCCCATGCGCCGTCGCGTCGTGCGCGCGCCGCCAGCACGTCGGCGGTCGTGACGACCTTGTGGTTCTCCGCGAAATGCTTCTCCTGCAGTTCGAGCCGCTCGAGCTCTTCGAGCGCGCCGTCCCGCGCGTCGCGCGCGGCAGCGGCCGCGCTGGCGCGTTCGCTGTCCTCCTTGAGCAGCGCGCCGAGCCGCGCCGCCGACGGCACGTTGAGCGCGCGCAGCGTATCGACCGGCATGCGCCACTGGCCGAGCGCCTCGAGCGCGCCGGACAGCGTGCGTTCGGCGGCAGCGATTTCATGTTCGAGCGCCTGTTCGCGTTGGCCGCTGTTGCGAAAGCCTTGCGCATCGGCGAGCGCCGCGCGCAGCGCCTCTGGCACGTCGGCGGTCGACAGGCGCGCCCGTTGCTCCTGCACCTGCTCGAGCTCGCGCGTGCGTTCGTCGAGCGATTCGCGCGCGCCGGCCAGCGCCTGGTGCAGCGCGCCGTGGTCGCGCAGCAGGTTCGCGACGGTCTTCAGCGACAGCGCCGTCGGCAGCGACGCGCGCAGCGTCGCTTCGTCCGTCGGCCAGTCGAGCTGCGCGGCGGCCGAAAACGCGGCGGACAGGTGCCGCTCGACGTCGGCGCCGAGCAGCAACAGATCCTGCGCGTGATTCATGCACGCGCCGCGCAGCCGATCGAGCGCTTCGATGTCGGCTTCGAGCGCCAGCGTATCGGCGTCGGCATCGATCGCATCGCGCGCCTGCCGTTTCGCAAGCAGGTCGGCACGCCGTTCTTCGAGCACCTTCTGTTCGGCCGCGAGATCGCCCTGCGCCTTCAGCAGGTCCGCATACGCGGTCGGCGGCAACTCGACGACCGCGCCCAGTTCTGCCAGCGCCGCATCCTTGACCGTCAGCTCCTTCAGGTATGGTGCCAACCGCCGAACGCGCTCGAGCTTCGAGCGCAGCGATTCGAGCCGGCGCTGCTCCGCGCGCGCGTGCTCGATCTGCTGTTCGACCGCTTCGCGCGCGTCCTTGCGATCGACCCAGTCGCGCGTGCGCACCTGGACCGTCTTCAGTTCGGTCACGGCTTCGTTGAACGATGTTTCTGCCAGCGCAAACGCGCTGCCGCTGCGGCGCGGTGCCCAAAGTTCGACCGAACGCGCGTCGAGTTCCTCGCGCACCGGCCCGAGACTGCCGACACCGGCAGCCGATTCGAACAGCACCTGGCCGAGCTTGTCGGATGCATCGAGAATACTGCGGCCGCCGTCGACCAGCCGCCCGTGATCGAGCCCGAACATCTGCTCGAAGAATTCGCGCGTCGCGCCGTCGAGGATGGCGGCCAGATAGTCGTCGGGAAGCTTGTCGTCGGCAGGCGTGCGCAACGGACTGCGCCCGCGCGCACGATGAAACGCGAGCTCGCCCGTGCCGTTCTCAAGCACGCCGCCGATCCGCAGTTCAGGCGTGCTGTGCAGGAAATCGAGCGGAGTCTGCAGCTTCATCCCGAACAGCAGCTCGGACACGGCCGTGCGAATCGTCGACTTGCCGGCCTCGTTCGGCCCGACGATCACATGAAAATCCTCGCCGGCCGACGGGAATCGCAGTGTTTCGTCGGTGAACTTGCCGTACTTGATCAGATCGAGCTGGCTGATGCGCATCGCTTACTCCCCCCTTGCCAGCCGCGCGAGCAGCGCGGGACCGACCTGCTCGACCAGCGCCGTGAGCTCGCCCGCGCGCGCCATCGTCAACAACGGCACTTCCTCCTTCACGTCGCTGCGGACCTTGCCGACGAACGGCTTCAGGTCGCGTTCGAGCAGCGCGAGGAAATCCGGATCGTGCGCGGCTTCGGCCAGGATCTGCTTCAAATCCTCCAGCGCTTCAAGCTGCTCGCTCTCGCCCTGCTGATGATCGGCGGCAGACGTCGCGAGCCGGACCTTCTCCAGCCACAGCCGCTCGTTGCCGATGATGCCGATCTGGTTCAGCACCTCCGCACGCAGCTGCGGCGCGCGGCCGAAAAAGAGCCCGTGCGCGGGCGTGCGCCCGGTGACCGTCACGCGCACCGCGCGCGGCACGTGGCTGTCGACGGTCAGCAGCGCCTCCAGCGACTGGCCGATCTTTCTCGACAGGTCGGCGACCGTGAAGCAATCGGATGCGTCGACCGACACGGCTTCCCACCGCAGCACGTCGAGATACAGGCGCTCGACCTGCGTACGGCCTTGCTCGACCGTCACGAGCACCGCGCCGCGGCGCCCCGTCTCGCGGATATGGCGCCCCTGCAGGTTGCCGGGAAACACGACGGTGGACGGGCCCGTCCACTGCTGGAATTCGTGCACGTGGCCGAGCGCCCAGTAGTCGTAGCCTTTCGCGTGCAGTTCGGCCAGCGTGCACGGCGCATAGTTCGCGTGCGCCGAATACCCTTCGAGCGCCGTGTGCAGCACGCCGATGTTGTAGTGCCCGGGCACCGGGTCCGGATAGCCGATCGCGAGATTGTCGACGACGGCCTTGTCCTTGAAGCTCTGCCCGTGCAGCGCGACGTCGAATTCCGGCAGCCTGAAGGTTTCCGGCTTGCGGTGGCCGAACACGGTGACGTTGTCGGGCAGCGTCAGCTTCTTCGTCATCTCGCTTTCGGCATCGTGGTTGCCGCCGAGGACGAACGCGCGAATACCGGCCTTGCGCAGGCGCCCCATCTGCTGGCCGAAGAAGATGCCGGTGTTGTGATCCTTCCAGTCGCCGTCGTACAGGTCGCCCGCGATCACGAGGAACGCGACTTCCTCTTCGATCGCACGATCCACGAGTTGCCGCAACGCCTCGCGCGACGCGTTGCGCAACTGCGCGGCCGGCGCGTCGGGATACGCGCTCAGGCCGTGCAACGGGCTGTCAAGGTGAATGTCTGCCGCGTGGATGAACTTCACGAAGATTCCTCTGTTTCATGACGAAGGGCGGCGCCGCTCGCGCAGGCCCGGCCGTCAATCGCAATCCTGGTAGCCGCGCGCATCCGACCGGATCATGCTGCCGGTTGCCAGCGGGTCGGGATGGTACCTGAAAGCGGGTAACGACATGGGGTTCTCCGTCGGTCCGGATGGTGGAGAAAGCACGCGATGCCAATTCGAACGGCCATTGTGCCGTGGCGCGACTGTCTTACCGCCGTCGTGCGCGAGATATTTCCACCGAACGTCGTTGCCGGCCGGTGCGTCGTGGCCATTCGATCGCATGGCCGCTGGCGGGACGCACCGATTCGGGCGTCGGCGTTTGGAAACCGACAGCGCCAGCACCGCTGTCTTCAACGCAACCGATATCGTCCGGCGGTTTCGTATTCGCATGGATCGCGCGGGATCGCCGCGGGGTTCGTCGTATGCACCGGCGTGCCACCCGGGTAATACCGTTTCCGGATCGCGCCGCGTGCGTCGTTCGTCGAGACGAACGCGGCGCGATCCGCTGCATGCCGTCACTCGCCGCGCGGCACGGGCGGCGGCGCAAAGCCATTGTCGTTGCCAGGGAACGGATTCGCGTTGCGGCGCAGCGCTTCCTCGTCGTTCTCCTTCTGCGCGAACAGCGCGACGCCGATCACGCCGACGTTCGCGGCATCGCCGTACTTCGAGTTCGCGACATAGCTGTCAGGTACCGCCGCGAAGCGGAACGCGGCGACTTCGTCGCGGCTCTTGCGGAAGCCCTCGATCGTCAGCGTGCGGCCCGGATACAGCACGTAACCGCCGTTCGTATAGCTGCCCGGCCGCCCTGACAGCACGTCGAGCCCGTCGACCGTCGACACGACTTCGAACGTGCGGCGCCCCTGGTTGCGCAGCACGATCATGTAGCGCGAACCCTCGACACCTGCCATGTGCCAGCGGCCGTTGTTGCGCGCGAGGCGCAGCGGCGCGCCCTTCTCGTCCGCAAACGACAGCGCGATGTCGCCGTTCGCGAGCGCGACGCGGGTCGGCAGCCGGCGCACCTGGGATGCGGGCAGATGTCCGGGCAGCGCGTCGTTGTAGTAGACCGACGCGAGATCCGTCGGCTTCGCCGGATCCGCGCGTTCGAATTCGACATTGCGGGTTTCGGATCGCACCGACTCGCCCCACGCGGTGCCGAGCCCGCGGCGTTCGCTGGCGTCCGGAACCAGCGGTGAAGCCGCAGACGCGCCGATACTGCCTGACGGCGGGGGCGGCGCTGCGCAGGCGGCCAGCCAGAGCGCGCAGGCGAGCGCGAGAAGACGGAACAGGATGGTCATGACGTGATGCCTCGGAATGTTATCGGGCCGCGCCGGGCGGGCCGGAACGGCGTTTTGGTGTCGTCTGTCGTCACGATGTCGATCGGACATGCTTGCCCGCGTCGGCCGGCGCTGCCATCGCGGCAACCCGGCAACCGGGAGCCCCGCTATTTAAGCATGGCAGCCGGGCAATGGGCAGGGGCCGCGCGCGTCGCCTGTCGCGGGCTCGTGCCCGGGGCATCCGGTAGCGCACGTGCCCATCGCGCCGCCGGATTCGCGGCGAACGCCGATGCATCACTGTATTGCGACGAACATCGAACGGCGCGCTGTGTGCGCCGATAAAAAAACGGCCCGGCCCGCTTCGAAGCGGGCCGGGCCGTGATTGGATGCGTGCTGCTTACAGCGCGCCGCCTTGTGCCGAAGCCGAACCCTTCACGCCGACCGATGCGCCGCCCTGCACCGAGTTCGTCGCGCCTTCGAGCGCTTCGCCGGCCTTCGCCTTCGCGCCGCCCGCAACGTCGCCTGCCGTCGACACCGCGCCTTGCGCGTGGCTCTTTGCGGTACCTGCGACGTGCTTCACGTGCGACTTCGTCGAGTGTACGGCCGAGGCCGCGGCATCCTTCGCCGTGCCCGCTGCCGAACCCACCGCCTGGGTCGCGCCGCCCACCGCATTGCCGGCTGCCGCGCCGACGCCGCCGACCGTCTTGCCGACGCCGTTCAGCGCGCCGCCGACGAGGTTGCCTGCGCCCGAACCCGAGCCTGCCGCATTCGCGCCGGCGCCAGCCTGCACGCCCACGCCGCCGCCGAGCAGCGGCGTCTGGACCTGTGCGCCGACGCCTGCGGAACCCTCTGCGCCGGTCTGGGCCGTCTGTGCGAAAGCAGCCGACGTCGCCATCGCCGTCAGAGCGGCACCCAGCAGAATCGTACGAATCTTGTTCATGGTCATTCTCCCCAAAGACGTTGTTGCTGCGAGCCGCGTTCGTGCGGCTTGTCGCATGCCTCGCCGCGACGTGCGGCAGGTGGAGCTAATGTAGCGGCGCCGACGCGCAAAACGATTGATTTGCAGGGACTGTTACTTCAGTTGCAAATGCTGACGATTGACTCACACTGTTTGACAATCGGGGGCTTGAGATGGGAAGACGGCGTACTTGCCGGCGAGCAGGTGCGAACCCGGCGGCATGCGGCACGGGTCGCCCCGCGATCACGCTTCACCCGATCGTCGCGCATCGGGAAACCACGAAAGTGAAACGGCTAGCAGGGAAACCAGCCGCTTTTATAAGCATCCCAAAGTATGTGTGTCGACCGGCCGTCGGTGCGGCACGACAACCGGCGCGTCGCGATCGATTCGATATCGTCGGACACGCACGCCGCCGCTCCGGGTTGTCCGATGCGCCGAAGGCGAGCTTAAATGCCTTTTCCCGCAATGCGTCTGCTGCCGGCTTGTCGATCGCCGTACCCGGATCGCCGTCGATTGCGTCGAACGGCTCGGCATCGCGACTGTCCAGCGCGCTGTCGCAATCGACATCGCCGAGGAAATCGAAAAGCCTGGCGCCGACAGGACTGCGTCCATTTCAAGCAGACGTGCGTGCGTCATTGCAGCCCCTTAAAGAAACACGGCCCCGATCGCCTGTTGGCAGATACAGGCAGATCGGGGCCGTGCGCGTTCCGCCCGGTTACGGCCGGAACGTATCGCCGAGCACCACGCCTTCGCGACGCGGATCGGTGCCGCCCTGCAACGCCGGCGACTGGCCGACCGTCACGCGCATCACCGTGTTGACGCCGCTCGCCTGCGCGGACGTCGACACCTTGTGCCCGAGCGCGAGCAGCCCCGTGATCAGCGGATCGTTCGCACCGTTGTTCGCCGCGTTGACGTTCGGATGCTCGCCGCCGATCGTGGTCGTCGGGCTGTTGCTCGCGCCGAAGTCGACGAGCCCCGCCGACTGCTGCGCGTCGAGCCCCCAGTCGAGCGCGCCGACCAGCGTCTTGACCACGTATTGCGGAATCGTGCCGCCGCCCGGCGAACCGGTCGCCATCACGAAATCGCCGCGCGAACCGTCGGCAGCCTGCCCGAACACGATCGTCGGCGCCATCGAGCTGCGCGGCCGCTTGCCCGGCTGCAGGCGGTTCGCCACCGGATTGCCGGATGCGTCGAGCGGGTTCGCGGAAAAGTCGGTCAGCTGGTTGTTCAGCAGGAAGCCGTTGGTCATGTGGAACGAGCCCATGCTCGACTCGACCGTCGTCGTCGCGCTCAGCACGTTGCCGTCGCCGTCGACGATCGTGAACTGGTTCGTGCCGTGCTCGATCAGCGTCGTGTCGACACCGAGCGGCACCGCGCCGAAATTGCCGGGCTGTGCTGTGCCCATGCTTTTGGTCGTGTCGATCAGCGCCGCGCGCGATTTCAGGTACGGCTTGTTCAGCAGCGTGTCCCACGTGCCGCCCGGCAGCGGTACGAAATCCGTATCGGCCACGTACTTGTCGCGGTCGGCATACGCGAGCCGTTCGGCCTCGGTGACGAGGTGCACGCCCGCGACGGTCGGCTTGCCGCCCTCGAGATCGATCGCCGTCGGCTTCAGCGACTTCAGGTCGAAGTTCTCGAGAATGCCGAGCGCCGCTGCGACCGCGATGCCGCCTGACGACGGCGGCGGCATCCCGCACACCCAGTAGCTGCGATAAGTCGTGCATACGGGTTCGCGGCGCTTCGCCTGATACGCGGCCAGATCCGCGACGGTCGTCTTGCCCGGTGTGAGCGTCGAGCCGTCCGCGCCCTTCGTCGTGGCGATCTTCGCGACGATGTCCTGCGCGATCTGCCCGGTGTACAGCGCATTCGCACCCGACTGCGCCATCAGCGTCAGCGTGTGCGCGTACGCGGGGTTCTTCAGTACGGTGCCGAGCGTCTTCGGCGAGCCATCGGCATTCAGGAAATACGCGGCGGCCTCGGGGTCGCGCTTCAGGTTCGCGGCGTTTGCCGCGATCGCGTCGGCGAGCCGGCCGCCGATCGGGAAGCCGTTGGTCGCGAGCGTGATCGCATCGCCGAACAGGTTCTGCCACGGCAACCGGCCGTGATCCTGCTGCAGTGTCTCGATGAGCCGCGGCACGCCGATCGTGCCGATCGAGCGGCCGCTGGCGCGCGCGTTCGGCAGCGGCGCCGAATGGTCGGTCGTGTCGTCGACGTAGCGCAGGTAGTTCTCCGTCGCGGCGGCCGGCGCGGTTTCGCGGCCGTCGTATGCCTGCAGCGTCTTGCCGCGCGCATCGTAGTAGAGCAGCACGCCGCCCGACCCGAGGCCCGTCGCCTCGGGCACCGTCAGGCCGAGCACGGCCTGCACGGCGACCGCCGCGTCGGCGGCCGTGCCGCCTTTCTTCAGCACCGCGCAGCCGGCCGCGCTCGCGTAAGCGTTCGACGTCGCCACCAGGTAGGTCTTCGCATAGACGGGCTTCATCCCGGTGCGATAACCCGACGACGCTTCCGGCAGCGACGGATCACCCGGCTGGTTCGAGCCCACCACGACCGTCGCGCCGCTGTTGTCGACCGCGAGGCAGCTCGTATCGGTCGAAGGTGCCGGCGTGCGCCCCGCTTCGTTCTCGACGTCGCCGCCGCATGCGGTCAGCAGGGCAGCCGCGAGCAACGCGGACGCATACGGGAAAATCGCTGTTCTGTTCATTGTCTGTCGATGTTCTTTTAGGTCGTTGCGATGGACATCGCGCTGCCTGCAACCCCCTCGGTGCACAGGCAACGCGTTCGATAGTCCCACGAACAAATTTTTTTCCGCAACAAGGAAATGACGCGACGCGACCGGCCGTTGTATGTGCAGCGCCACCGCACCGGCATGAGGGTTCGCTTGCTGCACTGCATCGGCGCGCGCAGGCCCTAGCCCCGCGTCAGCGCGTTGTCGAAATCGCGTTGGACACGCCGCTCGCGCGGGCAATTCCTGCGGCCGTAGTCCGCGGCGAATGGTTCGGGATGTGGATGTCGAAGCAATGGAACGGCGTACCGGACGCGTTCCGGTTCTTCATCACGCTACTGCTCGTGTTTGTTTGCTTGTTGACCTGACGATGCACGACGACGGTATCGACGAGACGCGTGCCGCGCACCGATGCGCCGGTTGCATTGCACGGACCGGCCGGATTGGAATGGACATCGGGACGATTGCCGGCGTCACCGCGTCCGGCTATAAATCGTGGATGGATACGAATCGCTGGATTCACGATCCCGTCGGCGCCTTTCGCGCATGGCAGGAAACCACCGCGACCGGCGCCGGCCGCCGGCCGTTCGCGCCGCGCTCGGTCGTGCAGCACGTCGCGATGTTCGAACGGTTCCTGCGCCATCTGATCGCGCACCGCGTGTCGCTGGCCACGTTCGGGCCCGACCACGTCGCAGCCTTCCTGACGGAGCTCGAACGCACGTGCGCGCCCGGCACCTCGACCCGCGTGCGTTACGCGAAGCTGATCGACCGGCTGGGCCGGCATCTGGTCGACACCGGCGTGCGGACGATCCATCCGGCCGGCCGGACGACGCGCCATCTCGCGTGGCCGGACGGCGAACCCGAGCCGTGCTACCTGCCGCCCGACGCCGACGCGGCGCTGCAGCGCCATGTGCAGCCGCGATCGGACGACACGCCGGCCGACTGCCGGAATCGCGCGATCGTCGCGCTGCTGCTCGCGAGCGGCATCACGTCCGCCGAGATTCGCGCGACGACGCATGACGCGCCCGATCTCGACGCGCTGCCGCCGGCGCTGTCCGTGCCGCGCGATCGCGCGCGGCCGGCGCGCCGGATCGAACTCGCCGCGTTCGCGCTGGCACCGCTCGCCGCATGGCGTGCGCGTTCGACAGACGCACCGGCATCGGTACTGCTGTTTCCCGCGCCGCGCGGCGGTGGCGCGATGAACGACATGTTTCTGCTGCTCGTGGTGCGCGACGCGCTGACCTCGATCGGCTTCCACGCAGCGGACATGAGCCCGCGCGTGCTGCGCAACACGTATGCGCGCCGCCAGTTGCTCGCCGGCCACGTGCACGCCGATGTCAGCGCCATGCTCGGTCTCGTCAGTACGCGAACGGTCACGCGCATCCGGCAGACGCTGCCGCCCGATGCTGCCGCGGATCGCGCCGCGCACGAGCGTTGAAGCAGCTCACGGCATGGGCCCTGCCCTGTTCTTTTTTCCTATTCGCCCGGCTTCGACTCGATCAGCCGCAGAATCCGGGTGTCGTACGGCGATTGCATGACTTCCGCGACGCGGATCTCGGGTGCGGCCGGGTGCAGCGGATTCAGCAGGAAGTTGTGCGCGTGCGGCACGACGACGCTCGGGACGCGCAGCAGCGCGCTCGGCTGCGTGTGCAGCCACTCGGTGCCGGCGCTGCGGGTCCAGTCCACGTTCGTTTGCCAGTCGTCCGGCGCGTCGCCTTCCGCGATCTCGGCGACGTCCACCGATTCCGGCACCTCGATACGAAGCAACTGGTATCCGCTCGGCAATTGCGCGACGGTGGCGATTTCGAAATGCACGAGCGTCTCGAGCAGCGCGAGCGCCGGATGCTCGGCGAGATACACGACGGGCTGTCCGGCAAAATGCCAGCGCCCGCCGGCGCGCAACCCGCCGATGCCTTTCAGGTCGGCGTAATTGCTGATCCGCCACAGCGTCGTCAAGCGAAGTACCCCTCGTCGATCTGCGTGAGCACCTCTTCGACGAGCCGCGCGCCATGCTCGGTGCTCGCCATGTCGAGCGACGTGCGGCCGCCGAAGCGCTGAAGCCCGTTGCGCAGCCACGCCATCGCCTTGTCCTGGTCGCCGAACGTGGCCGTCGCCTGCGCGACGATGCGCGCGAGGCGAATCGCCTTGTCGGATTCCTCCGGCGACAGGCGTTCGTGCGCCTGGCGACGGTGGCTCAGCGTGCGGCGCGGGATGATAAAGGCCAGCTCGTCCGATTTCAGCCCGCGCTCCGACAGCCGGTCGATTACCGAGACGTCGATGCGTGCGCTCGCCAGCTCGGCAAGATCCGCACCCGATCGGACGCGGATCGCCAGCAGCTGCTCGAGAATCGTGAATTCGGCCTGACGCGGATGCGCGATACCCGAAGGATGAAAAGCGATGGTGCTCATGACCTCTCTCCGGCAATTTGCCCAATCATTATAGGCGTTTTGCCGAGGACTTGTGGGAGCGGGGTTGGGAGAGCCGTTGTGGCCTGTCCGTCGAGCGTCGGCGAAGGAGCCAGCGGATGTGGCCGGCTGTCTGGGCAGCAGAATCCGGCGGTTGCGAATCGAAGATTCGCCTGGGTGAGGTAATGCAATCATTCAGTATATAAAGTCAGAGAAACATCTGGTGATTGTTACGTAACAACTTTTTTACTGACTTAAGGTGACTCCGCCCGCGGCGGTGCTCGTGAAGCGTTCTCGAGCACGCTGCGACGGAGCGTGGCCACCAAGAGACACTTCGGCGCGTTCACCGGAATCTGATTGAAATTGACGCCGAGACGGAAACGCTGCGCATCGCCGGCGAAAAACAGGCGCGCCTGCAACACGGCGGCTCGTCATTTGCTCGAGAACGCGCATGACACGCAGAAACAGGTCGCCGCGAAATGCAGCTTCGCGAATGTCGATACGCTCAGGCGGTCGTTCACCCGGCACGTCGGGATCACGCCCGCCGAATATCGGAAGCGTCAGGCGGCCCCCGACCAAGTGACACGGAAGTGCATGAGTTATGCCGACCATCTCGCCCAAATACTTCGGAATGCGATTCAATTGATCGTCACGTGGCCGCCGGTCGATCGATCACTTCAGGCCCCGAATGGCTGTGTGCCTGGCCCATGCAGCGCGAGCCGACAGCCCGCAATCATCAGACAAAACCACCAATCCCCACGGATCGTTTACCCAGTTGCAATAATTATTCGCTGGAACGCGTATTTCCGACCGGTAACGCGATCGCTACGATGCAAATCAACCGCTGAACGCAACAAGCGAAGCGCGAAATCAACGAAACCGGAGGTCATCATGAAGTCGTTCATCTACGCTGTCGTCGCAGCAACCGCCCTGTCCGCCTCGTATGGCGCATTCGCACAATCGAACCCGTCGGGCCAGTTGACGCGTGCCCAGGTGCGCGCGGAACTCGTCCAGCTCGAACAGGCCGGCTACAAGCCCGAAGTCTCCGATCCGTACTACCCCCGCGCGCTGCAGATGGCACAGGCCCGCGTAACGAACGCCGATGAAACCGGTTACGGCGCACAAGCCGCCGCCGACGTGCGTGCCGGCCGCGCAATCGCGGTCAAGCAGGATGGCCGCGACTCCGTGTATTTCGGCCAGTAAGCCCGACGCACACGGCGCGTTCCGATCCGCGCGCGGCAAACGAAACACCCTGCTCTGGACTGCACTCCAAAAGTTGGAATTTGATCCGACCTTTGGGGTGTTCGCTTTTCGGTGATCCGCTCCGTGACCGAATCGCGACCGTCGATCGACACGCCCCCGCCGATCGCGCGCCGCGCGGCGCCGTTCACGCAGGCAGCCGGCGTTTGCGCATAGAATGGCCGCGTGGTCGGTGTCGGCCGAAATGAACGCGAGCGAAACCACGACGCCCTGCATGCCCGATCGTCACCACGCCCGCTGGCCGGCCCGCTGCCGTACTCATCGCATTTTTCGAAAAGGAGCGGTTTCATGTCTCAAGCATCCGGTTCCATGATCGCGTTTCGCCGCCCGGACGGCCAGGAGCTGCAGGGTTATCTCGCCAAGCCGGAAAAGACCGAAGGCGCGCCCGCGGTCGTCGTCATCCAGGAATGGTGGGGGCTGAACGACCAGATCCGCGGCGTCGCGGATCGCCTCGCGCGCTGCGGCTACTTCGCGCTCGTGCCCGACCTGTATCGCGGCAAGTCGACGGTCGAGGAAGAAGAGGCACACCACCTGATGACCGGCCTCGATTTCGGCGACGCCGCATCGCAGGACATTCCCGGCGCCGTCACATATCTGAAGACGTTGGCTCCGCGCGTCGCGGTGACGGGCTTCTGCATGGGCGGTGCGCTGACGCTGTTGTCGCTGCAGTTCGCCGACGCGGACGCGGGCGTCACGTGGTACGGCTTCCCGCCGCTCGACTATCTCGATCCGGCGAAGCTCAAGGTGCCGCTGATGGGCCACTGGGCCACACAGGATGCATTCTTCGCGATCGACCAGGTCGACGCGCTGGAAAAGAAGCTGACCGATGCGAAGGTCGGTGTCGAATTCCATCGTTATCTCGCGCATCACGGATTCGCGAACGAAACGGCCGTCGGCCCCGGCCGCATCTCCGGCACGCAGTTCGATCCGGCGTGGTCGCAAGTCGCGTGGGATCGCACGCTTACGTTCTTCGGCCGCACGCTCTGGGCGAAGCCGCAGTAATACGCGATCGACGCGCTCGCGATAAGCCGGCG
>NZ_CATKIF010000029.1:0-4366 GCF_949752865.1 Burkholderia sp. IT-111MI5
TGGGGCGCGGGGCAGGTGACTCAACCGGCCGCGGCCGTCGACGCGCGCATGATCAGCCGCGGCTCAAACGTCGAATAACTCGCATCGGTGCGCCCCGCGAGCGCGTCGATCAGCTTCTGCATCGCGAGCTCACCCATGTTCTCGCTCTGGATGTCGACGGTGGTCAGCGCGGGCGCCGCGTATTCGCCGTACGGCACGTTGTCGATGCCCGCGACCGATACGTCCTGCGGCAGCCGAAAGCCGAGCGACGCGGCTTCCTTCATGAAGCCGAGCGCGATCAGGTCGTTGTAGCAGATCACGGCCTGCGGGCGCTGCGGCCCGAGCATCACGCGCGAGCACGCGCGTTCGCCGGCTTCGGCCGTCGGCGCGTGCGCGTCGTGCACGTCGAGCGTGAGCCCCGCTTCGGCGAGACAGTCGCGCGCGCCCTGGATCCGCTCGTCGTTCACGCGTGCGGTGCCGAAGCCGAGATACGCGATGCGCGTGTGCCCGAGATTGAGCAGGTGGCGCGCGAGCATGTAGGTCGACAGCCGGTTGTCGATGCCGACGCTCGGAATCGGCAGGCCGGGGCTGCGGCGCAGCAGCACGAGCGGCTTGTTCAGATCGAGCATCCAGCCGGCTTCGTCGTCGGGCATCCGCGTGCTGACGATCAGCCCGTCGACGCGCTGCGCGAGCGCCTCGATCAGCGAGCGTTCGCGCGCCTGGTTCTCTTCGGTATCGACGAGCAGCAGCGTGTAGTCGTGCTGCAGCGCGATCCGGTTCGCGCCCTTGACCACGTTCGTGAAGTGCGGGTTGCTGATGTCGAGGATCACGAGGCCGATCGTGCGCGTGCGCCCGGTGATCATCGAACGCGCGAGCGGGTTCGAACGGTAGCCGAGCCGCTCGATCGCCTCCTTGAGCCGCGCTTCGACCGCCGGCGAGAAGCGCTGCGTGCCGTTCACGTATTTCGATACCGTCGCGACCGACACGCCGGCTTCCGCGGCCACGTCGCGGATCGTCGGGGAAACTTTTTTCATCGGCAGGGTAACGTTTTCGTTCGATAACGCCGGATTGTGGCAGAAAAAGCCGGCACGCGGCCACGCGTCGATATCGGGAAAGTGCGGATGGCTGCGGACGGGTTCGACCATTGACGTTCGGTCGCGCTCCCGCGTATAGTTGGAAAACGTTTTCCGATTCGAGGTAAAAACCGGATCGGAGTCCAGGTCAGATTCAAGGAGAAGGAGATTCGATGAACGCCTCATCCACCGGCGCGCGCAAACCGTTCGGGCGCCTGTTGCTGACGGGCGCGGCCGGCAACCTCGGCCGCCAGTTGCGCGGCGCACTCGCGCAATGGGCCGACGTCGTGCGCGTCAGCGACATCGCGGCGCTCGGCGACGCGGCCGCGCATGAAGAAACCCGTGTCGTCGACCTGGCCGACCGGCCGGCGGTGATGCAGCTCGTCGACGGCGTGGACGCGATCGTCCATCTCGGCGGCATTTCGGTCGACGCGCCGTTCGACGATCTCGTCGGCGCGAACATCACCGGCACGTACAACCTGTACGAAGCCGCGCGCAAGCACGGCGTGAAGCGCGTCGTGTTCGCGAGCTCGAACCATGCGATCGGGTTCCATCCGGTCACCGAAGTGCTCGACGCCGATTCGCCGCTGCGCCCCGACAGCCTGTACGGCGTGACGAAATGCTTCGGCGAATCGCTGTCGCGCTACTACTTCGACCGCTTCGGGATCGAGACCGTGTGCCTGCGGATCGGCTCGTCGTTCGAAGTGCCGAAGAACCCGCGCATGCTCGTGACGTTCCTCAGCTATCGCGACTTCATCGAGCTCGTGCGCTGCTCGCTGCTGACGAACCGCGTCGGGCACGCGATCGTCTACGGTGCGTCGGACAACCCGGTGAAATGGTGGGACAACACGAAGGCCGGTTTCCTCGGCTTCCGCCCGCGCGACAGCTCCGAGCAGTTCGCGGGATTGTTCCCGGTCGCGGCGCCGACCGCCGACTACGACGATCCTGCGCAGCGGTTCCAGGGCGGCGGCTTCGTCGTCGGCGAGCCGATGGAGCGGAAGGCTTCGTAAGCGTCGCCGGCGTCGTGATTCAGCGCAGGATGTCGGTCGCCTTGTGCCGTTCATCGACGCCGTCGATCAGGATCAGCGGGCCGCTCGCGTGCCGTGCGCGCAGCGGCTGGATCTGCCGGTACGCATCCGATTCGTACCACGCGCGCGCCGTGTCGAGATCGGGAAATGCGATCGCGATCAGGTCGCCGCGCCACACGCCTTCGCGTACCTCCGGCCGTGCGCCGTGAATGACGAACCGGCCGTCGAACGGCGCGAGCGTGCCGTCGATGCGTTCGAGGTATTCGACGATGTCGTCGCACATGTCGACGTCGTGCAGGTGGGCGATGGCGTAGGCGGTCATGGCGGGCTCCTTGGCGTGACGCGGTTCGTCGGTCGATGGAGCCATGATCGCGGCGCGTGCGGCGCGCGTCGATTACCTGCGACGTAAGCGAATCCGCGCAGCGGCGCGCAAGCGTGCCGACCTGTACACCGCTCGCATGGCGCGACGGCATTCACGCGTACGTGTCGATGTCCAGCCCACTCTGAACCGGTGAAGGCTGTCGAGCAACGAGTTTCCGGAAGCTTGTTCACGGAACGCTGAACTCGTAGTTCATTCAGCTTTGAACGATCAATGGTGCGGTTCACTTTAGTCTGAACTTTCCGTGGCGAGAACCCACGCGCTGCCAACGTCAGAAATAGCACGGCAGGCCGCTGTCGACCCGGAACTGCCCTTCGCATCGACCGTAAGCGGTCATCCATCGACCGATCGCTAGCGCCGGGTGCTGCGATACGTGACGACCGCGTGGAACCCGACCTCCGCAAGGTCAATCACCAGTTGCTTGGCCGACGCTACGTCCTTTGTCTCGATCACGGTCTCACGCGCCGCAAGACATCGATCGACTGAATGCTTTGCCTCCGCGAGACTCATGTGTGAATTCTGGCGAATCAACCGCGTTGCTTGAACCTTATTCGCCCCGGCCGACCATCGCGTTAGACGAACCTGAGACTCTTCATATCCGTTAGGATCTCCGCACGCACGGTAGGCTTGGATCGACTCGGTAATTGGCCTGTGATAGCTGACGGAAATGGCCCGGCCATCGTCCCGGCTGACAAACAATGGTGCATTTCCCGCCAGGCTATCCCGAACGTCACCTGTCTCAAGGAAACGCGATGATTGATAGTAGAAGACCCAGCCGACATCGAACTCACGGGTTGCCGCATCGATGATGGTAATGCCGACCGCCCCGGCCAAAGAGGAGAGGGTGCGGCGGGCCTGTTGCATCGCTTGTTCAAGCGTCCAACTCATGTCGAGGCCATTGAGATCAGTTGGGAGTTTGCAAGTGTAGCAGTGGCTATTTTCGCCTTGATTGTCGGCGATTCAGATCATTGTGCCGAGTGGCTACTCATGGCCGATTACCGCCCGACGCGGTCAGCACATGCTGCCATGACCAGACCTTCGCCCAGTTCGAAAGGAAATGCAAAGCGTCGAGGAGCATCCTGCTTCCACTCCGTCAAAGCCCGTAGCGCTTCGCTGCTAACCGAAAGTCGCCGCTATCAGGTGCCGTTCAGAGTATGCAATCAAGGCGAATATGATCAGCCCTGTCACGATCCCTGCAACGCGCCCGGTCGTGACATTCGTCGATTTGGCCACGATATCGCCGGCATTGCGCCGTTCTTTAAGGCGATTCATGGCGTAAAGCACGGCAGCCAATGCCGCCGCCCGGACAATTGCACTCTGAATAGTCATATATCCCCCGGCTGATCTATTTGATCTAGTGTGTCGTCGATAGATGGTTATCAGGCGACGGCGAACCATTTTGTTGGTATGCGCCTTTGAGATGCTCGCGAGGGCAATTGTGGACGATTTGAGTCACGGTGTCGAACGACCGTTCATGGCTGCGGATTCAACCCGTCGATGCAACGAATTGATGAAAGCGCTCAGCCGGTGTATCGAAGTCTAGCGTCTTCCGAGGACGCTCATTGAGCCGCTTGGCAACAGCGTTGAGCGTGGCCTGTGAATAGGCCGAGAGGTCGATCCCCTTTGGGAAATACTGTCTGAGGAGCCCATTTGTGTTCTCGTTCGAGCCCCGTTGCCAAGGGCTCTGCGGATCACAAAAATAGACCTTGATGTCGGTGGCCACGGTGAAACGCGTGTGATCGGCCATCTCCTTGCCTCGATCCCAGGTCAGTGATTTGTATAGTTCGTGAGGAAGCTTGCCGGCGTGTCGGATCAATGCGTTGATGACCGTTTCCGTATCCTTACTGGCAACCTTCACCAGCATCACGAAGCGGCTCTGACGCTCGACAAGAGTGGCAATCTGGCTG
>NZ_CATKIF010000030.1:0-4040 GCF_949752865.1 Burkholderia sp. IT-111MI5
CCTGCGAGGAACTTCGCGTTTCTCAGCAGCGCTGCGTTTTCAGCAGCAGAGAAGCGAGATTATTAACCGTTTTTTAAAACTCGTCAATAACTTTTTTAACTACTTCGTTACGACGACTGCGGTTTAATTTCGTGTGCGCCAGGGTCGCTATAACCGACCTCAACAGCACCGCTTCCCTTCTTCCCCCGCGCCGTGTTTCCGTTAGCGCGAAAGAGGCGAGATTCTAAGCACCTGCCCCGATCTCCGCAACCCCCTTTGTGAAATATTTTTGACATGCAGTGCCGGGGGCCGCTGAGCCTCCCTGGTGGTCATATATAAGCGACACGGCAGGAGTCGCCTCGGTCGCCCGTGAACAGTCCCGCCGTATCGAACCCAACCCTCCGTCGCTCACCGCCCCACCATCGCCCTCACCACGCCATCCCTACGAATCAACCCGTGATACAGCGCGGCCGCGAAGTGCGCGAGGAACGTAGCGAAGAACAGGTAAGCCAACACCCGATGCGCGACCCTGAGCCACGCAAACGTCACGGGATCAGCCGAAACCAGAGCCGGCAACAGCACCCCACCGCCCAGCGTCACCGGATACCCGCCCGCCGAAAGCATCGCCCACCCGATCAGCGGCATCGCGATCATCAGCGCATACAGCACGAGATGCGACCCATGCGCGGCAACCTTCTGCCACCAAGGCAGATCCTCGGGCAACGCCGGCGGCTTCGACAAAAACCGCACCACGATCCGCACACAAACCAGCACCAGCACGGCGACACCCAGCGGCTTATGAATCGCCACCAGAACCGCATGCCGCTCGGAGACGGACGAAACCATCCCCACCCCGATGAACAGCATCGCGACGATCATCGCGGCCATCACCCAATGCAGCACCCTCGCCGGCAGACTAAACGTCGTAGAAATCTTCATCACCGCCCCTCCGAACTCAACTTGGCCACCCCCGCCACGCCAGCCTCTTCACTGGTCCGCCGCAGATACGAATCCGCATAAGCCGCCGAGCGCGCCGCCAGCAACGGATCCCCCGACACCTGAATCCCCTGCGGCAGCACCGTCGGGTCGTAATTCACGTCGCGGCACGGCCCGCTGTCCTGCGCCTCCACGCGATCGAGCACGAGCGTGCCCGCATCGATCGTCGTCCGCTGCGCGGGCCAGACCTTCGTCGCGTCGTCCACCGGATCGCCGGGCTCCGCCAAGGTGACCAGCAGCTTCCACTTCTGCGCACCCGCCGCGATGCGCTGCGTCACGTCCTGCTGCAACACGTTCGGATCCGCGGCCGTCGCGACGTCCCCGGCGCCGGCCGTCTGCTCCGGCACGACGCGCCACCTCACCGCCTGCCGCTTGCCCGCCGCGTCGACGAAGTAAAACGCGTTCAGCCCGTAATAACTCTCGGTGACGTAACTCGCGCTCGGTTTCGCACCCTTCACCCACTGCAGGAACGCGGCCGTCTCCGGATGCGCGCCGAAAAACGCCTTCGCCTTCGCCGGATCGGGCTTGCCCGTCTTCGGATCGGGCCGGGTCGCCACCGTCAGCTGATAAAACACCTGCGGCGTCGCCACCGGAAACACGGGCATCGCGTTCATCCCGGTCCGCCATTGCTCGCCGTCGGGCGCGGTGAGCTTCAGCGCGAGGCTGCGGATCGGCACGCTGCTGTCGGGCGCATACGGATTCCCGCCCGGCAGCGCGAAGCGCCCGACCACCGGCGTGCGCACCGCCTTGAAGAACGGCGCGACCGAATACGCGCTCGCGGCCTCGTTGCCTTCGAAGTAACCGGTCACGCACACGCCCTTCGCGTGATTGCGCCGGTAGCCCGGATGGATGCCGCTGTTGGTCTGCAGCGCATCGACGAGCCGCTGCGGGGTCAGACGCGCCGGCGCGAACCACCCGCCGGCATACCCGAACGCGACGGCCACGCCGGCCACCGCGCCGCCGATCACGGCCCAGCGCCACCATCCGCGCCCGGGCTCGCGCTGCGGAGAAGAAGAGGAAGATTGCTTCATGGATGCACTCCCGATCGTCAGATCATTGTCGAACCCGCGTAGGACGCCACCCGCACCGCTTTATTCCACGAAAAATTTTTTCCTATGCTTGATGGAATAATCGACGCGGACCAACGTCCTACGCGGCATCTCGACCCTTTCGGCAACCGGCCCGGCCATGCCCTCCACCGCCCTCGACGACGAAGCGTTGCGCGAACTCCTCCCCAGGCTGCGGCGCTTCGCGCTCTGGCTGGCGCGCGACGTCCACGCGGCCGACGATCTCGTCCAGTCGACGCTCGAGCGCGCGCTGTCGCGCTGGACGAGCCGCCGCGACGACGCGTCGCTGCGCAGCTGGCTCTTCACGATCCTTTACCGGCAGTTTCTCGACGGCAAACGCAGCGCGAAGCGCTACGCGTGGCTGCTCGGCCGCATCCGCGACGACGACGAAGCGCACTGGCCGTCCGCCGAACGCGAATTCGCGGCTCGCGCGACGCTCGAAGCGTTCGGCCGGCTCTCCGACGAGCAGCGCAGCCTGCTGCTGCTCGTCGCGGTCGAGGGCTTCACCTATCAGGAAGTCGCCGACCTGCTCGACGTGCCGATCGGCACCGTGATGTCGCGGCTCTCCCGCGCGCGCCAGGCGCTGCGCCAGCTCAGCGACGGCGAGCTTCCCGCTCCTTCTTTGCGCTTGATGAAGAAATGAACACGCCTCCGAACGAACACGACCTTCAGGCCTATGTCGACGGCCAGCTCGACGACGATGCGCGCGCCGCGGTCGAGCGTTATCTCGCGCTGCATCCGGAGCGTGCGGAACAGGTGAAGCAATGGCAGCAGGATGCGCAGCGGTTGAGGGCGGCGCTGGAGAGCGTGCGGATGCCGGCGGATAACCCCGCGCTCGATCCGGCGTCGATTCGCGCACGGCGGGCGGAACGCACGCGGATGCGGTTTGCGATGGCGGCTTCGTTCGTGTTCTGCGTCGGGCTGGGGACGTTCGGCGGGTGGCAGGCGCGCGGGTGGAACGCGGCGCCGGCTGTCGCGCCGATGAGCGATGCGGTCGAGGCCTACAAGATGATGGTGGTCGATCAGACGGCGAAGGTGGATTACCGGCCGACGGGTGCGGGCGATTTGCAGGGGTGGCTCACCCGGCGCGTCGGGGCTTCGGCACGGCTGCCGGATTTGAGCGCGGCGGGGTTCAGGCCGGTCGGCGGACGGTTGTTCACGACGGACAGTGGAGGCACGGCTGCGATGGTGCTCTATGAGGACGGTGCCGGGCGAACGCTGAGCTTCTATCTCCGGCCGGCGGAATCGGCACATCGGTTGCTGCCGGCCGGGCAACGTGTGGATGGTGCGTTGCTGGCACGGTATGGGTCGGCGAACGGGCTCAACTATGCGGTGGTCGGGCCGGCCGGGAGTCTTGGGGAGAAGGCGGTCGTGCAGGCGCTCGATCAGCAGACTTGAGTGGTACGATGCGCGCCGCGCTGGGGGCCTCGACGATCGCCAGCGCCTCTAATGACGCGGCTTGGCTGGCTTGAGCGTGCTCACGTTCACCGCTCGAATGCACAGCGTTTCGAGTGACTTTGCTGGTTGGTTGTCCACATCGGAACCGCGCCGGCGCCCTCACCTTTAAAATCACAGGGTTTCGAGTCGCCGTGAAGCGGGATCTCCACATCGATCGTGACGATGCCGCGGACTGTCTTCGATCGAATCGCTCACCTTTGGTCGGCACAGCATTTCGGGTTGTTTTGGGGCTTCGATATCCACAACCCTTCCGGTGAAACGAATGCCTGCGCCGGGTTCGATTGCTCTCACCGGTTGAGCGCACTGGGTTTCGAGTTCGTTGGCTCCTGGATATCCACAACGCATTCAACCTTGGGGCGTCGCCCGCGAATTCTCCACGTCATCCGATCGATTCGGGCAAAAAGCCCGCCAAACAAGGCATTCGGTGTGATCCTCCTTGCCGAAAACAAGACGCTCACCCATCCAATGCACAGAGATTCGACTGGATTGGCGTGCGGGTTGTCCACATACCGCCTACCGACAGCGGCAAGAACGGCGATG
>NZ_CATKIF010000031.1:0-3901 GCF_949752865.1 Burkholderia sp. IT-111MI5
GATCGCCTGCATCTTCTTCCAGTCGGAAAACGCGTAGTTCTCGATCGGGTTCACGATCTGGATGCCCGCGTTCGACACGAGGATGTCGACCGAGCCGAACGTTTCGGCAACCTTGTCGATGCCGCTGTTCACGGCTTCCTCGTTCGTCACGTCCATCGCGACGCCGATCGCCTTGCCGCCTGCCTTGTTGATCTCGTCGGCGACCGCATTCGCGCCGTCCTGGTTCAGGTCGGCGATCGCGACGGCCGCGCCCGCTTTCGCGAGCTCGAGTGCGATTTCCTTGCCGATGCCGCTCGCGGCGCCCGTGACGACTGCGGTCTTGCCATTCAGATCTGCTGCCATGTCCGTCTCCTCCCGTTATCGGATCGATAAAACACGCGCCGGCCGCATCCGCTTTCATCGCGCGACGTACCGGCGGGCCAGCCGTCATTGTGCACGATCGGCCCCGCCGTTCGCGCGCAAAACGTCTAAGCTTAAGATCGGTTCTGTCACGC
This sequence comes from Burkholderia sp. IT-111MI5, assembly GCF_949752865.1. Classification (NCBI taxonomy): domain Bacteria; kingdom Pseudomonadati; phylum Pseudomonadota; class Betaproteobacteria; order Burkholderiales; family Burkholderiaceae; genus Burkholderia; species Burkholderia sp. IT-111MI5. The sequence goes on from NZ_CATKIF010000031.1 coordinate 495, forward strand.
AGGAGATTCGCATGCACTATCGACGGCTAGGCCGTTCCGGCCTGCAGATCAGCGCGCTCTCGCTCGGCTCGTGGGTCACGTACGGCAATCAGGTCGATCAGCGGGTCGCGCGGGAATGCCTCGCCGCGGCACGCGACGCGGGTGTCAATTTCTTCGACAACGCCGAGGTTTACGCCGGCGGCAAATCCGAGGAAATCATGGGCCACGCGCTCAAATCGCTCGACTGGCCGCGCATCAGCTATATCGTGTCCACGAAGTTCTTCTGGGGGCTCGCGGAAGCACCGAACCAGTATCACACGCTGAACCGGAAATACCTGCTGAACGCGATCGACGGCTCGCTGCGCCGGCTGCAGCTCGATTATGTCGACCTCGTCTATTGCCATCGGCCCGATCCAAACACACCGATCGAGGAAACCGTCTGGGCGATGAGCGACATGATCGTGCGCGGCAAGGCGCTGTACTGGGGCACGTCGGAATGGAGCGCCGACGAGATCCGTGCCGCGTGCGAGATCGCCGAACGGCATCACCTGCACAAGCCGGTCGTCGAGCAACCCCAGTACAACCTGTTCCACCGCACGCGGGTCGAACGGGAATATGCGCGGCTCTACGACGACTACGGCCTCGGCCTCACGACCTGGAGCCCGCTGGCATCGGGCCTGCTCACCGGCAAGTACCGTAACGGTGTTCCGCCGGGCAGCCGCGCGCAGTTGCAGGGTTACGACTGGATGCGCGACCGGTTGACCGATCAGGCCAGCAACGACATCGTCGAACGGCTCGGCGGGATCGCGGTCGACCTCGGCTGCAGCACGGGCCAGCTCGCGATCGCGTGGGTGCTCGCGAATCCGCGCGTGAGCTCGGTGATCACCGGCGCATCGCGAATCGAGCAGATCGGCGAGAACATGCGCGCGCTCGACGTCGCCGCGAAGTTGACGCCGGATGTGAAGCAACGCATCGAAGAGGTCGTCGGCGACGCATACGAGTAAGGCGACTCACGGCCACTCGCGTACAATACGCGGCCGCATCGGCGCCCGGCCTGACAGCCGCACCCGATCGACCGCTTTCATCGATTCACCTTCTGTTTCAGGCAGCCCGCCATGCTCAGTTATCGTCACGGTTTTCACGCAGGCAATCACGCGGACGTGCTCAAGCACGCCGTCGTCGTCCAACTGCTGCGCTACCTGAACAAGAAAGACAAGTCGTACTGGTACATCGACACGCATGCCGGTGCCGGCGTGTACTCGCTGCGCGACGGCTACGCGGCAAAGACGGCGGAATTCGACACCGGCATCGGCCGGCTATGGAACGACAAGAACCTGCCGGAAGCGCTGGGCGATTATGTGGACGAAGTACGCGCACTGAACGACGACGGCGAACTGCGCTTCTACCCTGGTTCCCCGTATATCGCATGGCGATCGATGCGTGAGCAGGACCGGATGCGCCTGTTCGAAATGCACACGACGGAAATCGACGTGCTGCGCCACAACTTCCGCGACGCCGGGCGACGCGCGATGATCTTCGCCGGCGACGGCTTCGAAGGCATCAAGGCGCTGCTGCCGCCGCCGCCGCGACGCGCACTCGTGCTGATCGACCCGTCCTACGAGGACAAGAAGGATTACGCGCGCACGGTAAGCTGCGTGACGGAATGCCTGAAGCGTTTCGCGACGGGCTGCTACGCGATCTGGTATCCGCAGGTCACGCGGACGGAATCGCAGCGCTTTCCCGAGCAGTTGAAGCGCCTGCAACCGAACAACTGGCTGCACCTGACGCTGACGGTATCGAATCCGCCTACCGATGGACTGGGCCTCTACGGCAGCGGGATGTTCATCCTGAATCCGCCGTATACGCTTGCGCAGAGCATGAACGAGGCACTGCCCTATCTGGTCGAGGTGCTGGGACAGGATAGCGGCGCCCGTTGTCAGATCGAGCACCGCGGAAACTGACCGGGCGACCGGCCGTTACGGCTGCGGCCTCGGTGCGAGTCTCGGTTGGTTGGCCGGCGGTACGCCCCAGCCGGGCACATTGATATAGGGTGCGACGAACAGCGGCACCGACGTGTTCGGCGCTTGCCCGGCCGGAGCCCGCATGCCCGCCGGCTCGACGATCGGCTCGGAAGACAACGGCGCTGTCTGCAGCACCAGCCCGCCCTTACCGTCCTGGATACCGCGTTGCGTATCGAGAATCAGCGGTTTGGACGAAGTCGCGGCACCGGCCGCGAAGCCATGGACAAGCACGGCCGCGCCCAGAACGAGACGCGCGCGGGCACTGCGACGCACATCGAGACGCAAACGCATGATCGTGTCCTTCACGGTGAAAAGTAGGCCCATACCATAGCGCCGCGGCAGCGATTTCGCCAGATCCGGCGCACAAAAAAACAAAGCCCCGTCAACACGGGGCTTGCTTATCGGTCGGTGCCACGCGGCACCTGACGGTGACTCGAATTACAGCGAGTAGCCGTTGGTTTCGAGCGAGCGGATGCGGTGCTCGAGCTGGACGATATCCGACGACGTGGCGAGGTAAGCCTCACGGCGCTCACGTTCTGCGGATTCGAACCAGTTGCTCAGCTTTTCGACGATGTAGGCGATCATGATGTTCTCCAAGGAAGGGGGACCCCTGGCGAATCGAGATTCAGGGATTTCCCGTATAGGGTATTCCCGAATTATAGCGACGCCGCACCAAGATGCTAGTGAAATACTTGCATGGAAAGCATTCCAATTCGGAATGGGCGCGCACCCACCAAACCTAACTCATTGATTTTTATAGAGGTTGAGTCAGGCACCCATTTCGAGCCCTGAGTGCACGCACTAATCTGGTTCACTGACGGAATCGGCCAGGCGCGCCAAAATCGGGCATTCTGGCCGTCCGTCACCATGGCAGTGCGCGGCCAGGTCGGCCAGCGTATCGCGCATGTCGCTCAGTTCCGCGATGCGCCTGTCGAGTTCGGCCACGTGCTCGAGGGCGATCGACTTCACTTCGGCGCTGGCGCGGGAGCGATCTTGCCAGAGCATCAGCAGCTTGCGGATGTCCTCGACGAGAAAGCCAAGCCGTCGCGCCTGACGGATGAAGCGCAGGATGTGGATTTCGTCCGCGCCGTAGATCCGATAGCCGGCGTCGGTACGCTTGCTCGGCGCAAGAAGGCCGACCTGCTCGTAGTACCGGATCATTTTTGCGCTGACTCCGGATTCGCGCGACGCGTCACCGATATTCATTCCCCGCCCTCTCCATCAAGTCCCGGTTTCGAACGTGAACGTCGACGTATGCAATCGCCGACGACATTTCGATCGTACCAAATCACGCGGCTTCGTTCCGCGATGGGCGCAGGTAGATGGAAGACGGCTGATCTCCGGCGGACGCCGAGGGGATGCGATGATGGAGCACGCTACCCGTTGCCCGGCCGCCTCGCATTTTGT
>NZ_CATKIF010000032.1:0-3712 GCF_949752865.1 Burkholderia sp. IT-111MI5
ACTGAAGCAATCCGGTCTGGTAGGCGACGACGGCCAAGGCAACCTGACGTCGCTGGCGGTGACGTACGACGACGCATCGAAGGACAAGGCGACGCTGGCCGGCGCGAACGGCACGACACTGTCGAACGTGAAGGCAGGCGTGGCGGATCTGGACGCAGTGAACGTGAGCCAGCTGAAGGACTCGGGCCTGATCGGCGGCGACGGCAAGGCGATTGCCGCGGTGACGTACGACCGCAACCAAGACGGCACGCCGAACTACGGTTCGGTGACGCTGGGGGGTACGGGCGCATCGACGCCGGTGGCGCTGAAGAACGTGGCAACGGGCGTCGACGGCACCGACGCAGTCAACGTCGATCAGCTGACTGACGGTCTGACGAAGCTGAAGGACGAAGTGAGCGGCGCCGACCTGCGATTCGTCAAGGTCAACGCGGATTCGACCACGGGCACGCCGGCACTCGCGACCGGCGCACAGGCGGTCGCCATCGGCGCAGGCGCGGCCGGCTCGGGCGCCCATGCGCTGGCGCTCGGCACGGGCGCGCGCGCCAGCGGCCTGGATTCGGTCGCGATCGGCTACAACTCGGTTGCCAACCAGGCGAATACGGTATCGGTCGGGTCGGTGGGTAGCGAGCGCCGCATCGTCAACGTGGCGAACGGCAACGTCGCTTCCGACAGCACGGACGCGGTCAACGGCGGCCAGCTGTATGCGGCGATGAACAACCTGACGACGTCGATGGATGCGAAGACGCAGCAGGCGATCGACGAGTTCTCGACGTCGCTCGACGAGAAGACGAAGGCCGCGATCGACAACGTGAAGTCGCGTTCGATCGGTCTGATGGACGTCTCGGCTCCGCTCGTGGCGGTTGAAGGCCTGCAGGGCAACAACCTCGCGTCGCTGAACGGCGCCGATCCGAATACGACGACGGCGGCCGCGATCGGTTCGTCGTCGGTGGCGAGCGGCGGCAACGCGGTGGCGGTCGGCCTGCAGAACGTCGCAGGCTCCGACAACTCGGTCGCGATCGGCAGCTTCGCGCAAACCGGCGCGGGCCAGGCGTACTCGGTCGCGATGGGTTCGGACGCGCAGACGAACGGCACGCAAGCCGTCGCACTGGGCGCGCACGTGCAGGCGAACGCCGACCGCGCAGTCGCGGTCGGTAATAACAATACGTGGGCGCTTGGCGACAGTTCGGTCGCGCTCGGCGACGGTGCGAAGGCACGCGTCGGTGCGACGAACGCGATCGCGGTCGGCACCAGCGCGAACGTGACGGCCAACGTCGCGAACGCGATCGCGCTCGGCGCGAATTCGAACGTCGCGGCCGGCGCGACGGGCGGCATTGCGCTCGGTTCCGGCTCGCTGGCCAACCGCGGGAATGCACTGTCGATCGGCAGCGCGGGCGCGGAACGCCAGATCATCAACGTGGCGGCCGGCACGCAGCAGACCGATGCCGTGAACGTCAGCCAGCTGACGGGCGTGACGACCGCGCTCGGCGGCGGTGCGGCCGTCGGTTCGGACGGCAGCATCACGCAGCCGACGTATTCGGTGGGCGGTGCCGACTATCACAACGTGAGCGATGCGCTCGATGCGCTCGCGCAGACCGGCGGCGCGAATGCGGTGACCTACGACGACGCGTCGAAGGGCACGGTCACGCTGGGCGGCGGCGCGACGGGCACGACGCTGTCGAACGTGAAGGCAGGCGTGGCCGATACGGACGCGGTGAACGTGAGCCAGCTGAAGGACTCGGGCCTGATCGGCGGCGACGGCAAGGCAATCGCTGCGGTGACGTACGACCGCAACCCGGACGGTTCGCCGAACTACGGCTCGGTGACGCTGGGCGACGGCAATGGTCCGGTGAAGGTGACGAACGTGGCGGACGCAACGGGCGACAGCGACGCGCTGAACCTCGGCCAGTTGAAGCAATCCGGTCTGGTGGGCGACGACGGTCAGGGCAACCTGACGTCGCTGGCGGTGACGTACGACGATGCGACCAAGGCAGGCGTCACGCTGGGCAATGCCGGTACGCCGGTGGCGATCCACAACGTGGCGGACGGCGTGCTGTCGGCGACGAGCAAGGACGCGGTGAACGGATCGCAGCTGTTCGCGACGAACACGCGCGTCGGCTCGCTGGAGGATTCGCTGAAGGACGGCGGCGTGATCGACCCGGTGACCGGTGAATCGCTGGCAGTGGTGTACGACGGCACGGCGAAGGACCAGGTGACGCTGGCCGGCGCGAACGGCACGACGCTGTCGAACGTGAAGGCAGGTACTGCCGACCTCGACGCGGTGAACGTGAGCCAGTTGAAGGACTCGGGCCTGATCGGCGGCGATGGCAAGGCGATTGCCGCGGTGACGTACGACCGCAACCAAGACGGCACGCCGAACTACGGCTCGGTGACGCTGGGCGACGGCAATGGTCCGGTGAAGGTGACGAACGTAGCGGACGCAACGGGCGACAGCGACGCGTTGAACCTCGGCCAGCTGAAGCAATCCGGCCTGGTGGGCGACGACGGCCAGGGCAACCTGACGTCGCTGGCGGTGACGTACGACGATGCGACCAAGGCAGGCGTCACGCTGGGCAATGCCGGTACGCCGGTGGCGATCCACAACGTGGCGGACGGCGTGCTGTCGGATACGAGCAAGGACGCGGTGAACGGTTCGCAGCTGTTTGCGACGAACACGCGCGTCGGCTCGCTGGAGGACTCGCTGAAAGACGGCGGCGTGATCGACCCGGTGACGGGTGAATCGCTGGCGGTGGTGTACGACGGCACGACGAAGGACAAGGTCACGCTGGCCGGCGCGAACGGCACGACGTTGTCGAACGTGAAGGCAGGTACTGCCGACCTGGACGCAGTGAACGTGAGCCAGTTGAAGGACTCGGGCCTGATCGGCGGCGACGGCAAGGCAATCGCTGCGGTGACGTACGACCGCAACCCGGACGGTTCGCCGAACTACGGTTCGGTGACGCTGGGTAACGGCAATGGTCCGGTGACGCTGTCGAACGTGGCGGAAGGCGCGGTGGACACGGATGCGGTCAACTATGGCCAGCTGAAGGACTACGTCGCCAACAACTCGGGCGGCCCCGGCAACCCGCTCGCCGTGGCGTACGACGACGCGTCGAAGGGCGCGATCACGCTGGGCGGCGGTGCGACCGGCACGACGATCACGAACGTGAAGGCGGGCGCGGTGAGCGCAACCAGCACGGACGCGGTGAACGGCTCGCAGCTGCACGGCGTGTCGCAGAGCGTGGCCGATGCACTGGGCGGCGGCTCGACCGTCGGCGCGGACGGCACCGTGACGAACCCGACGTACTCGCTGGCCGATCCGGCGAACGCATCGCAGAAGCAGGACTACCACAACGTGGGCGATGCGCTGGCGAACCTCGATGGCCGTGTCGTGGACAACACGACCAACATCACGGTCATCAAGAACCAGCTCTCCGACTCGGGCCTGGTGGATCCGGTGACGGGTCAGTCGATCGCGGCGGTGACGTACGACCGCGACGTGAACGGTGCGCCGAACTACAACTCGGTGACGCTGGGTAACGGCAACGGTCCGGTGAAGGTGTCGAACGTCGCGAACGCGACGGGCAACAGCGACGCGGTGAACCTCGGCCAGTTGAAGGATTCGGGCCTGGTGGGCGACGACGGTCAGGGCAACCTGACGTCGCTGGCGGTGACCTATGACGATGCCGGCAAGACGGGCATCACGCTGGGCAAC